>NZ_JBEZUS010000021.1:4470-80258 GCF_040636475.1 Streptomyces sp. NPDC037389 | reverse complement strand
CACCGACATGATGCTCGCCGCCGCCCGCGCCCTCGCCGACGTCGTCGCCGAAGACGAACTCAACGCCAACTACATCATCCCCAGCGTCTTCAACGCGAAGGCGACCGAGGCGGTGGCCTCGGCGGTCAAGCAGGCGGCCCTGGCCGTCCGCCAGGAGCGGTAGAGGACGGTCCCGGGCCCTGGCCGCATGGGCCGGGCCCGGGACCGGGTCAGCGGATCAGTCCTCCACTCCGTAGTACTGCGCGAGGAAGCCGGTCACGTCCGCGGCGTGCGGGCTCAGCTCGGGCAGGTGATCGGCGAGGGCGGTGCGCACGGCGTCGGTCAGGGCGGACAGGCTCGTGGCCGACGCCTTGACGTACGGGTCGAGGCGGCGGACCAGCTCGTAGTTGCTGTCCACGTCCAGCTGCCGCATCGTCCGCTCCATCGGAGCGGCCCCGGCCGTCGTGACGGGCGGCAGCAGGCGGCTGACGAACGTCACGCGGTGCATGACGCGCCAGCACGGCGGCTTGCGGTCGGACTGGCGGGCCTGGCGCAGGGCGGCCGCGTTGGGGTCGCCGGCGTTCTCCAGCCAGGTGGGATCGACGACCTTGTGGAAGAAGGTGTCGAAGTGCTCGGTGTCCTCGCCGAGGTAGAAGCTGAGGAACCGGTAGGCGTCCACCTTGCCCGGCGCGTTGACGGGCTTGCCGTCGGCGTCGAAGACCGGCTTGCGGTTGGCGTCGTACTGCTGGAGGTTGCCCGAAGGCGCGCAGGCGACCGACAGGCCGAAGGAGCGGGAGGCGTCCTTGCCGCGGGCGCGGGTGGCGGTCATACCGCCGCCGATGGACGCGTCGAGCTGGGCGTTGATCCCGATGCCCATGACGTCGAAGGACGTGCCGACGCTCGTGCCCACCGACCCCGACAGCGAGTACGAGCCGGAGGTCGTCTCGCTGACGGAGTCCGTCGTCTCGGTGGTCTCGGCGAAGAAGCCGCCGTCCGCCGTCCAGACGTAGGTGTTGACCAGGTCGCGACGGGAGAAGCCGTCACCGGCCTTGCTGCCCGCCGTGTCGCGGGCGCGGCCGGGGGCGGTGTCGCCGCCGATCGCCCCGCCGAGGACCCGGCCCGCGCGCTCGGCGGTCGGGTCGGGGGCGTGGGTCTCGGTGGAGACGGTCTCGTAGTAGCCGTGCAGCCGCTGCTGCTCGCGCTGGATGCGGCGCTTGAGGGCGTACGCCTCGCGTGGCTTGAAGTAGCTGTACTCGCCCCGGTCCCGGGCGTCCGTGTAGTCCGGGTCGAGGACCTTGCCCCGCTCGTCGTAGCCGACGGTGCCGTCCAGCGTGCCCTGCTTGGTGTAGCGGGGGTTGACGGGGAACGGGATGACGTTCCAGTCCTTGGGGATGTCGGGGTTGGGCTGGATGCGGTAGGTGACGAGCGCGCCGCTGTGGGCCAGGCGCAGCGCGAAGACGTCGGCGGTCTGCGACTGCACGAGCGCGAAGCCCATGTTGGCGGGCACGTAGCGGCGGCCGACGGCGGTGTTGAGCGGGGTGCGCGGGTCCTCCCAGCTGCCGGCGAGCTCGACCTTCATGGACCGGGCGGTGTTCACCCCCTGTGAGACGGACGTCTCCTCGGCCCAGCTGTTGGAGAACTCGAGGCTGCCGCGCACGCCCGCCGAGACCTTGGCGGACGCCATGGACTTGGCGACGCCGAAGCCGAGCGGCGCGGTGATCATCCACATGTCGACGTCGACCTCGCTGGACAGCGCGAAGCCGAAGGCGGCGTCCACGCTGCGTTCCTTCGCGGAGGAGAGGGAGTGCACGACCTCCTCGGCCTCGGTGAGCTCCACGGAGGCGACGCTGTCGTACGTGGCGCGGTCGGGGTCGACGGTGTTGGGGGTGAGGTTCTCGGACGGTACGGGCGGGGCGCCCTCGACGTAGCCGATGAGCTGCGGGTCGAACTGCACCTGGCTGACCCATTCGCTGATCAGGTCGCCGACCTTGTAGCCGGTGACCAGGTGCCAGCGTCCGTCGCGCAGGTAGCCGTACGCGCGCTTCAGGACGCCGAACGCCTCGCCCTTGGCGGTGTACTGCATATCGGCGTACTCGGCGACGGCCGGGGCGCCGGAGACCGTCTCGTGGAAGGGGGTGCGCATCGCGGCCAGCGCCGAGCGGACCTGGGCGGCGTCGCTGGAGACGGGCGCGGTGGACAGTACGGCGCTCGGGCGGGCGGGGGCGGCGGACAGTGTGAGGCCGTTGCCGCGCAGGCCCTCGTCGCGGACGACGCCGGCGGCGTCGTCGGTGGAGGCGCTGTCGAAGGACCAGTAGGCGAGCAGGTCCTCCTTCTCCCCCTTGAGGCGGGTGAAGAGGTTGTCGAGGATCTGCTCCTGGGTACGGGAGGCGCGCCACAGCCGGACCTCTTCCAGGACGCCGTGGAACGCCTGGTCGGCCGTGCCGCCCTTGAGCCGGGCGCCGAGGGTGAGGGCCCGGTCCCCGTAGTCGGCGAGGCCGGGCGCCTCCAGCGGGTCGCAGGCGAGGGGGACGCCGTTGCGGTAGAGGCGGAAGAAGCTGCCGCGCGGGTCGGGGTTGCGGGCCCAGCGGGCGCCGCGCAGCCGGGCCGAGTGGGATCCGGTGGTGTCGGCGGCGGTGTTCCCCGCGTTCTCCTCGAACGTCCAGTGCGCGGTCAGACCGCGGTCGCGCGCCGAGACGGGCGTGCCGAGCCGCGCGGCGTCGCGGGCGGCGCCCCACAGCCGGACCTCGGCGACCACACCGGTGAGGAAGTGGGTCTCCGTGCCCGCACGGGCCCGGCCGATGTCGAGCGTGCCGCTGTTGCCCTTGGGGCCGGGCCCTTCGTAGCGGGCGGTTCCGGCGTCCTTCCCGTCGATGAAGAAGCGGATGTCCTGCCATTCCCGGACGTCGACGGACTCGACGAGCTCGACGGTCTGCCGGACGGGTTTGCCGTCGGCCCCGGCCGCGGTGATCTCCTTGCTGCCCTTGCGCTCCTGCGTCGAGCGGCCGCCCTTGCGGACGACGGCCAGCCGGTGGAAGACACCCGCGCGGACGGCCTCGGCGGAAGTGAACCGGACGAGCTTGCCGTCGGGCTCCTCGAAGGCGAACTCCAGCTTGCCGTCGGGCAGGACGAGCAGCCGGTAGGGGAGGCTGCCGCCTGAGCCGTCGGCGGCGCGTCCCTTGGAGAGCAGGCCCTGCGTCGTACCGAGGGAGTCGACGCGGCAGAACACCTCGACGGTGAGGTCGTCGGCGATGTCGAGCGCGTCGTTGTCCGGGACCTCCAGGTAGGCGCCGTCGGTGAGCTCGACGGCCCAGGACTGCTCGTAGGCGGCCGCGAGGTGGGACCACTCGTGCGGCGGGAAGGAGTCCCGGGTGGCCACCAGGCGGTCGCCGACCCCGGCGACGACCCGGTAGGTGGCGTCCGCCGCCGTATCGAGCGCGGCGGGCGCGGTCGTGGTGGTGACGCCGCCGCGCAGGTAGACGTGCCGGTCGTGGCCCGAGCGGTCCAGGACGCCCGGCTTGCCGCCCACCTGGGCGAGCGGGGTGGCGCAGGGCCAGTAGCCTATCAGCCCGGTCTCCTTGCCGGAGATCCGCTTGTTCTTCAGCTCCCGGACCTCGGCGGTGGTACGGGCCGTGCCCCAGAGCCGGACCTCGTCCATCTCGACGGCGGCGTATTCGGCCACCCAGCTCGCGAAGTGGCTGCCGAAGCTGAACAGGCCCTCCCCCCGGTATGTGCCCGAGGCGACGCGGCGGGCCTCCTCGACGCCGTCGCGGTAGATCACCTGCTCGCGGGTGGCCGCGTCGAACGTACAGGCCCAGTGGTGCCAGTCGGTGTCGTCGTAACCGTAGTTGGTGGTGAGGTCGTCGCCGTAGAAGGCGAAGGTGAAGTCGCTGGTCTTGCGGAAGCCGATGTGCAGGGCGCGGCTGTTGCCGCCGTCCGAGGCGCCGTGGCCGACGAGGAGCTGCGCCTTGCCGTCCCACTTCGTGGTGCGCCGGGCCCAGAACTCCACGGTGAAGCTCCGGTCGGCGAGGCCGAAGCCGTTCTCGGTCATGGCCACGCCGCTCTTGCCGTCGAAGGCCAGGGCGGGCACGGCGGTGGCGTCCGGTGCGAGCAGCCCGAGCGTGTAGGGGGCGTCGCCCACGTGGGCGTGGACGATCCGCGCGGCGCCGGAGACCGCCTCGGGCTTGACCCAGGCCTCCATGGTCAGGTCGCGGGTCACCGCGGCCCGGTCCAGCCGCTCCTGCGGCAGGGTGAGGACGTTCTGCCGCCCGTCGAAGGAGTACGCGCGGCCGGGTTTGTCCGCGCGCCAGCGGCAGCCGTTGCCGGTGACCAGGTCCGCCACTTCCCCGAGCGGGACCTCCCGTGCCGTGCCGGGGTCGGCGACCACGAGCCGGGAGCCCGCCGAGAGCGGGACGCCGGGACGGCTGGACGTGGCCTGCCGGTGGTCGTACCGCAGCCGCTCGACCGGATCCCCCGCCTGCGGCTCGGGGCCGCCTTCGCCGCTGCCGAGCCGGAGCGAGGTGGCGCCCGGCTCGCGCTCGGCCTCGGTGAGGTAGAGGTGGCCGCCGAGGGTGACGGGCGTACCGGCGGGGAGGGCGGCCGGCAGGGGGGTGGCGAGCTGGAGGACGCCGCCGATGACGTCGCCGGCCTTGCCACCGGAGAGAAGCCTGTCCGTCGCGTCGAAGGACTTCACCGCGCCGATCCGGACGGGCTGTTCCGGCGTGCCGTTGACGATCGCGGCGAAGTCGGCGGCCCGGCGCGGCACCCGGCCCCAGGTCTCGCGCTCTCCGTCGCGCTCGATCGTGACGTCGCACAGGCCCGGTGTGCCGCCGGCCGTGACGCTGATCCGTACCGCTCCCAGTCCGGTGGCGGCGTCACGGGCGGTGAAGGTGACCGTCGTGCCGTCGCCCGCCGCCAGGCGTCGGGAGGAGCGCAGGACCGTGGTGTCGTAGTAGGTGGCGAAGAACTGCTCGTTGGCGCCGCGGAAGTACAGCACGACGTTTCCGGAGGCGCTGTCCAGCAGGTACGGCCGGTCGGCCGAGCGCGCGAAGGCCAGCAGTGCGCCGGAGGCGCTCAGACCGGTGCGGTCGAGGCTCAGCTGCGGCATGGGAAGGGCGATGTCGTCGGCACCCTTGAGGCCGCCGGTGAGCCGGGCCAACTCGTCGCGGACTGCGGCGAGTTCGGCCTGCTGCGCCTCGGTCTCGCGGCGGCGCTGGTCCAGCAGATCGCGCTGGGTACGGAGTTCGGCGAGCTGTTTGTCGAGTGCCTCGACCCGCTTGCCGGCTTCCCGGATGTCGGGGTGCCCGAAGTCGTGGAGGGCGACCCGCTCGAAGGCGATGAGCCCTTCGCCGGACTCGGTGACCGCGGCGGAGTCGTACTGGACGACACGATCACCGAGCCGGTCGGGGGCGCAGACGGCCTTCCCGCTGTTCCGGTTGACGAGAGTGCTGTAGCCGTCGTTCCGGTCGAGGATATGGAAGTGGGTGTTCCAGGCACCGGTGTTCCGCGGCCACACGATCAGGGGCGCGTCGTTGTCCTGGCGCTCACCGGCGACGTTCATGTCCTTGCCGGTGCGCGGATTGTGCAGGTGGTAGGGCGTCGGGCCGCTCCAGTGGGCCCCCGGGGGAATCAGGACGGCCCACAGCGCCGACTTCGCCTCCTTGTCGGAGGTCCTGATCAGCGGGGGTTCGCTCCCGGCGCCGTCGTCCCGCACGGCGAGGTACTGCGGCTTGCCGTCCCGGGTGTTCTTGAAGCGGATCCGGCATGTCCAGCCGGCGATGTCCTGCCACCTGGAGTAGTACGCCTCGCGGACGCGCTCCACTTCGGGCAGGTCGGCGGTCTGCCGGGTGAGATCGGCGGCCTCGGTCTCCTTGGCGGCGAGGTCCTGGACCAGCTGCCGGATCCGGCCGTCCAGCTCGCTGATCGTCTCCACGTCGGCGCTGCCGTCGGGTGCGGCGAGCACCGGCAGCGTCAGCTCGTCGGGGATCTGGGCGAGCCGTCCGTCGCGCCCCACACCGAAGTCGACGGTCGCGAGGTACGACTCGTCGGTCGCCGCGCCGGTCCTCGGGTCGGGGCCGGAGGTGGCGTACGACAGCAGCACCCGGGCCTGCCGCTTGGCGGGCTTGGGCTCCTGGCCGTATCCGACGGCCGTCTGCTCCTGCTGGTGGTAGAGGACGGCCGACAGGCCGGAGACGACGCCGCGGCCGGTGACGGCGAAGCTGTCGCGCCGTACGCCGGGGTGGTCGCCGATGGGGGCCTCGGAAGTCACCCACTGCGGGCCGCCGGTGAGCTCGCCGTGGCGGGCGCGGTCGGTCTGGTCGAAGAGGCGGGTGCCGGAGCCCTCGTCGAAGCGGTAGTAGGCGACGAGGCCGGGGTCGTTCCCGATGAGGCGGACGCCCTTGTCGCGCCGGAGCTCGTCGGCGGTGCGGGCGCGGTTCCAGATCCGCACCTCGTCGAGCTCGGCGTGGGCGCTGCCGAACCACAGGGCCTTGCCCAGGATCAGTGGGCCGTTGCCCTCGTAGTGGCCGCCCGCGGTGCGGCTGCCGATCTCCTCGCCGTCACGGTAAGCGGTCTGCCTGCCGGTGGCGCGGTCGTAGACACAGGACCAGTGGTGCCAGTCGGTATCCGTGAACGTGTGCTCGGAGTCCAGGTCGTTGCCGTAGAAGCCGAAGGCGAAGGTGCCTCCGGAGCGGAAACCGATGTGCAGGGACTCGTTGGGGCCGCCCTGCTGGTTGCCGTGCCCGATGAGGAAGTCGTCGCCGCCCGTGGCCGTGCGCCGGGCCCAGAACTCCACCGTGAAGTCGGAGCCCCCGAGCCCGGGCCCCTGGGCGACGCGCACATGGGCGTCCCCCTCCCCGAAGCGCAGCGCGGTCTCCGCGTGCCCCTCCGTGCTGACGACCGGGACGAGCGGCTGTCCGGTGAACGGGCAGGTGCCGGGGCCGGGTTCGTGGACGGCGTCGCGGTGGGCGGGGTCGGGGCTGGTCCAGGCCTGGGTGCCCTGGAGGCTGAACAGGCCATCGCGGCCCTGCTCGATGTTGAAGGAGTCGACGCGACCGGTGGCGTCGTTGTGCGCGAAGATCTGCCAGCGCTGCTGTCCGTGGACGGCGGTGGGGACGAGGAGGGCGGTGAAGCGCCCGCCGGAGAGACGCCGGACGAAGGACAGCTTCTGTGTGGGCTCGTGGAAGGGGCGGCCTTCCATGTCCGTGGTGCCCAGGCTGTCCTTGGCCGAGTCGGGGCGGGTCCGGTGCCGGCTGCGGCGGTAGCGGGCCTCCAGGACGGGCTTGAGCTCGCCGCCGACGAGCAGGAACCGGTCGCACAGCAGGGTGTCCGCCGCGACCGGGACCTTCGCGTCGTTCTTGTCCCGGGTGTAGTCGGCGCGGTCCGCCGTGCCGGAGGACCCGCCGCCGGCCAGCTTGTGCACGGCGTCGGGGTGGTCGGCGGTGACGGACTGGCGCAGCACCACGATGTGCGTGCCGTCGGAGACGATGTGGAAGGGGGCGAGGGCGGTGAGCCGGGCGGTGGTGGAGAGGAAGGCGTCCACCTCGTCCTCGTCCAGTCGCTCGCCGGGGGCGGCCTCGACCCGGCCGCCGTTCTTGACGACCGGTAAGGCGGTGACGCCCGCGGCGGCGAAGCCCACGTCGGTCAGCTCGGACGGGAAGCGCAGGGTGAGGGGGTTCTCCGACCAGTAGGCGGCGTCGAGGTCGCCCTTGCTCTCGTCGTGCCGCGCCATGTCGAGCACGGTGTAGACGACGCGCCGCCGGTCGTCCATGGCGAAGGCCACCACGGTGCCCTGGTGGCGGACGGTGGTGGTGTGGACGTACGGGCGGTCGCTGTAGACCTTGAGCAGATGCTCGTCAGCGGACAAGGACACTCCTCGGGAAGGCATGCGGAAACCGCGTACCGGAAATCGTGGGACAGGGCCGACCGGCCCCTTGCGGCCTGCGCCCGCTCCCCCGGGCGTGCGCGGCCGTCACACGATTGACCGGCGGGAATTCCCCGTCAAGGGAGGCATCGCGCCACCATGTCCGGAAATGACGGCCGCCCGGTGTCCACGAAGACCTGCTTCGTGGGCACCGGGCGGAGTGGGTCGTCTCAGTGGTCGTGGGGACCTGGCCGGTGGACGGGGCCGTGGGTGTCCTCGGTGTGTCCCCGGTGGCCCGTGGGGGCGGCGATCTGGAGGAGGGCCTCCTCGCCCTGGTCCTCGCCGAGGTGGTCTACCTGGAGGGTGGCGTGGGTGATGCCGTAGTCGTCGCGCAGCTGATGCTGGAGGTGGCGGCGCACGGTGTGGCAGTCGCCGCCGGGGGTGACCAGGACATGGGCCGACAGCGCGGGCTGGCCGGAGGTGATCTGCCAGATGTGCAGGTCGTGGATCTCGACGACCTGGTCGGCGGCGGCCATCCGGTCGCCGACCGCGTCGGGGTCGATGCCGGCCGGGGCGGCCTCCAGGAAGATCCGGCCCGAGGCGCTGATCAGCCCGAAGCCGGCCTTGAGCATGAGGCCGACGACCACGAGGGTGGCGATGGCGTCGGCGCGGGCGAAGCCGGTGAGCATCACGACGAGACCGGCGATGGCGGTGCCGATGAAGGCGTAGAGGTCGTTGAGGATGTGCTGGAAGGCGCCCTCGACGTTCAGCGAGCTGCGGTTGGCCTTGGAGATGCACCACGCGGCCACGATGTTGACGACGATCCCGACGAGCGCGGTGCCGAAGACCAGGCCGCCCTCGACATCGGGCGGGTTGATCAGGCGGCGCACGGCCTCGTAGCCGAGCCAGGCGGCGAGGAGGACGAGCGTGAGCCCGTTGGCCTGGGCGGAGAGTATCTCGGCGCGCTTGAGGCCGAAGGTGTAGCCGCCGCGGGCGGGCCGGGCCGCCAGACGCATCGCGATGAGCGCGAGCACGATCGAGGCGGCGTCGGTGAGCATATGGGCCGCGTCGGAGATCAGCGCCAGGGAGCGGGCGAGGACGCCGATGGTGACCTCGACGGCCATGAACACGGTGATCAGCGTCAGGGCGATGGTCAGCCAGCGGCGGTCGGCGTCGGCGGTGACGCCGTGGCTGTGGCCGCCGTGACCGGAGCCGTGGTCATGGCTGTGGGCGGACCCTCCGGGGGTGTGTTCATGGGTATGGGTGTGGCCGGGCACGGTGCCTCCTGGCTGCCTTGTCGGGGGCTTCGCCAGCGAGTGAACAACATGAGTCGCGGGGTGCGCAAAGGCTGCAACGGCATCGGTTTCCAATACCGTTAACACCCCTCTGACCTGCGGTTTCATCCCGGAGGGGCGAGGCTTTCGATGCAGCTGGTAATCGCTTTCAGAAGCACTCGGCGATCACCGCGACCATTTGACAAGCACCGCGCCGGCCACCCGCCGCCGCCGCTACCCCCGGCGGCCGGGCTTGCCGCGCTTTCCGGTCCGGGAGGCACCGGAACGGGAGCCGCCGGAGCCGCCCCGGGCGCCCTTGGTGCCCGTACCGCTCCTGCCGGCCGTCCTGCCCGCCGCGGGCTTCCGCCGGGCGGCACCCGACTCCGGACGCTTCTCCTTGCGCTGGTCCTTCGACTCCTCGGCGCCGGGGCGGCGGCCCCGGGAGCTGTTCACGGTGCGGCCGCGGACGATCCCGATGAAGTCCTCCACCATGTCGGTGGTCCGCTCCTCGGGCCACGACAGCGCGACACTCGACTGCGGGCCGTCCGTGACCGTCCGGTACGTGAGGTCCTTGCGGTGGTGCAGACGGGCGAGCGACTGCGGGACGAGGAGCACGCCCACGTTCGCCGCGACGAGCTCGATGGCGTCACCCGTCGTGGCGGGGCGCTCGATCGCGGGCCGGCCCGGCAGCCCGTTCTCCCAGTCGAGGGTGTCGTCGAGGGGGTGGAACACGACCTCGTCGGCCAGGTCCGCCAGCGCCACCTCTTCGAACGCCGCGACGAGGTGATCCTTCGGGATCACCACCACCGTGGTCTCGGTGTAGAGGGGGATGGCGCTGAAGTACGTACGGTCGACGGGCAGCCGGACGAGCCCCGCGTCGGCGTCACCGCGGCGCAGCACGTCCGGCACTTCGGCGGCGGGCGTCGCGATGAGGTCCAGCGGGGTGTCCGGCAGTCGCTCGTTCCAGATCCGCACCCATTTGGCGGGGGTCGCGCCCGGTACGTAGGCGAGCCGGAACGGGGTAGGGGGTACTTCCGAGCCTGTCACCCGGCCAGATTACCGGGCGTGGTCTTCAGTGGCGCACACGCTCGATATCCTTGGCACCATGACGTCGCACCAGAGCACCCAGACCATGAAGCCCGCGACCGCGGCGAAGAAGCTGGGTGTGTACCTCGAAGCCACCCCCACCGAGTTCCAGGAGGGTGTCGTCACGCGCGACGAGTTCAACGCTCTTCAGGCCGACCCGCCGGAGTGGCTGCGCGAGCTGCGCCAGAACGGCCCGCACCCGCGTCCGGTGGTCGCGGCGAAGCTCGGTGTCTCGATCTCGGGTCTGGCCCGTGGTGGGGTCACCGAGGCGCTCACCACGGAGCAGATCGAGGCGCTGAAGCAGGAGTCCCCGGAGTGGCTCCAGAAGGAGCGCGCCACCCAGGCGGAGGTCCGCAAGGAGACGGTCCGCATCAAGGAGAAGAACAAGCAGAAGCAGGAGGAGCAGGGCCGCTAGCGCTCCTGTTCCATGCCTCTTGGAGGGCGCCCGGCCGTATGCGGCCGGGCGCCCTCCGTTCGTTCACAGCCAGCTGACGCGGGCGCTGGTGAGGTTCTCCCCGGCCGGCGGGCGGGCCAGCTCTCCCTTGGCCACGCCTTCGAGCAGCTTGCGCACGGCCGCCATGATGTCGGGCGTCGCGTTGCGGAGTTCCGCCGCGTCGTGCGGCCCGGCCTCGTCCGCCGTCACCCCGGCCTCCGCCAGCAGGGCGTCCAGGTTCGTCAGCTTCCCGGCGACCCAGTCCAGGGGTGCGGCCGACAGCTCCTGGTCGAAGACCCGCGGTCCCGGGTTCCAGTCGTCGAACCTCGGGTGGTGATGGGCGCGGTCCAGGCTTCCGGCGGGGCCGTCCGCCGACTCCAGCAGGTCGGCCCGCCATACGGGGCGGTCGACGAGGATGGGCCGTGCGGCGTAGACGGTTCCCGTCAGGGGGCCTCGCCGGAGCAGCCGGATCTCCAGGCGCACGCCGTGCTCGGCGCCTTCCTGGCCCGGCGTGGGGTGGGGGTCGATGAAGTAGAGGTCACTGGCCACGACGCCGATACGCTCGAATCCAAAGGCGTACAGCACGAATCCTCCTCCGGCTGTTCCTGGCGACCTTTCAGGCTTTCAAGTGGCTGCGCTTGGGTCAGCGTGCCACGGCGCGGCCCCCGGGGCCATGGCGAGGAAGCCCTCGGCGACCGCGCAGTACGTGGCGACGCCGACGGCGAGGGCCCGCTCGTCGTAGACCACGCGGTCGGAGTGGTTGTCGGGGACCGTCCCCGGCACCGCGCCCGGCGGGCACGCGCCGAGGAACGCCATCGCCCCGGGGACGCGGCGCAGCACGTAGGAGAAGTCCTCCCCTCCCATGGTGGGGTGGGGGAGCTCGTGCACGGCGGACGGCCCCAGGACGGCGGAGACCGCCTGCCGGACGCCGGCGGTGAAGGCCGGGTCGTTGCGCACGGGAGGGTAGCCTTCGGGCAGGTCGACCTCGGCGGTCATGGCATGGGCGGCGGCCACGCCGTGGGCCACCCGGGCGATGCCTTCGCGCACGGTGCGGCGGCTCGCCTCGGAGAGCGTGCGGTAGGTGCCGACCAGTTGGGCGGTCTCCGGGATGACGTTGAACGCGCGGCCGGCCGTGACGGTGGTGATCGTGAGGACGGCCGGTTCGAAGACGTCGACGGTCCGCGTCACCATGGTCTGGAGGGCCTGGACGATCTCGCAGGCGACGGGAACGGGGTCGAGGACCTTGTGCGGGCCGGCCGCATGTCCGCCACGTCCGCGTACGGTGATCCGTACGGTGTCGGCGGCGGCGTACTGGGTGCCGGCCCGGAGGCGGACGGTGCCGGAGGCGTGACGGGCGTTGATGTGCAGGGCGAACGCCCCGTCGACCGGTGGGTCGTCCGTGCCGCCCAGCACCCCTTCGTCGATCATGTGCTGGGCGCCGCCGCCGAGTTCCTCGGCGGGCTGGAACATGAACACCACGCGCCCCGCGAGCCGTTCCCTGCGGGACGCGAGCAGTCGTGCCGCCCCGACGAGCATGGCGGTGTGGGTGTCGTGGCCGCACGCGTGCATGACGCCGGGTGTCCGTGACGCGAAGTCGAGGCCGGTGTTCTCCTGTTGCGGCAACGCGTCCATGTCCGCGCGCAGCAGGACGGTCCGCCCGGGGCGGCGCCCTTCGAGCACGGCCACGACGGAGCTCAGGCTCCGGCCGGGGGTCGCCGTCATGCCGAGTCCGGCGAGCGCGTCCAGAACCGTGCGCTGGGTGCGGGGCAGGTGTGTGCCCAGCTCCGGGGCGCGGTGGATGCGGCGGCGCACGGCCACGACGTCCGGCAGGAGCTTGCGGGCCTCGGCGAGCAGCTCCGGCCCCGGGATCCCGTCCTTCTCGCTCATGCGGGTCATCGAAACACATCGAAGCTCCCTTGGAAACAAGGGAGTTGGGGCGTTCCGGTCCCCGGCGGCGGGTCGCCGGGGACCGGAGGGGCCGGCCGGGGTCAGACGCGGTCGGCGGCGATCAGCAGGTACTGGAAGCTGCCGTCCTTGTACGCGGTCAGGAAAGCCTTCTCGATGCCCGTGGCCAGCGGCGACTGGGCGCGCAGCTCCCAGTAGGGGATCGTGGCCTCGGTGAGGTCCACGACGGCGGCCGGGACGAGCCGGTTGGCCGCCATCTCCTTGAAGTAGCTGCTGCGCGGGTGGATGTCGCAGATGTAGTGGGCGTTGATCTCGCTGACGGCCCTGGACGGCAGTCCGTAGGTGTCGTTGTAGCAGCCGGTGACGGTCACGTAACGGCCGCCGTGCCGGAGCATCCGCGAGTACTCCGGGAACAGCTGGGAGAGGTCCACGTACATGGTGCTCTCGTTGTTCCAGATGGCCCGGAAGCGGCCGCTCTCGAACCCGGTGTCCAGCATGTTCTTCAGGTGGAAGCGCACCTTGTCGGACACGCCGTGCTTCTCGGCCTGCTCGTTGGCGAACGCGACCTGCGTCTCCGAGATGGAGACGCCGTCGACGTGGCAGCCGAACCGGCGGTTGGCGACGAGGCTGCCGCCGCCGCGACCCGACCCGGAGTCCATCAGGCGGTCGTCGGGGGTGACGGTACCGAGGTGGTTGAGCAGGACCTCCGCCTGGGCGCACTCCAGGCGGTGGAGCTCGGCGGTGATCCGCTCGTCGCGGGTCTCCTCGGGCCCCTCCAGGACGGACCAGTCGACGTCGCCGACGCCGTAGTGGTGGTGGTAGATGCCGTCCACCTCGCCGAGCCGGAGATTGACCGGGTTCTTCTCCCGGTTCCAGTAGTCCGCGACGGACCGCTGGTAGGCACTGGCGAGAACCGAGGCGGGGCTGATCTCCTGAATGGTCACCGTGTCTTCTCTTTCCGCTTGCCGATGAACTGTTGGGGATTCACTGGGTCGATGCGCCGTGGTACCGGGGGCTGGTCGCGTGCCACTCCTTGCTCCCGCCCATCCAGGCCCACAGCCCGGCGAGATAGCGCCGGAGCTCGGGGGAACCGGCCGCGCTCAGGACGGCACACTCGGCTTCCACCGTGTGCATCAGCTCGTCGTGGATGCACGCCGCGCGGTTCACGGCCTCCTGGAGCGAGCAGTTGTCCTCCGCGGCGATGAGGTTGGGCAGATTGGTGTCGGTGGGGTCTTCCTTGGTCATCGAGTACAGGTCGTTGAGCAGCACGTTGGCCGTACCGGCGTACAGATAGGTGCGGCGTACGCGCGCGTCGGCGAACTCGGCGGCGGGGAGCTCGTAGCCGCCGACGGGGTCGATGAGGACCATGCACGGGTAGAAGGCGTTCTCGTAGCGGTGCAGCAGGTACTCCCACACGGCGGGCCGCCGTCCGGAGCTGCGCCACTCCCCCTCCTGGTTGTAGCCCACGAACATCACGGCCAGTTCGTGGCGCAGCCGGGCCACCTGGGTGGGGCTGGCGATGCGCGCCAGGTGGTCGAGGCAGGAGCGGAAGGCGCGCAGGACGGGCTCCTTGCGCACGATGTTCTCGAACTGCGCGAGATAGCGGGCCGGGAGCCGGACGGGGTCGACCACGGCGTGGGCCAGGGCCATGCGGGTGCCGATCAGCTCCGGTGTGGTGTCCTCGCCCTCGTCGACCCAGTGGTCGTCGACGGCCCATTCGGACAGTCCGCAGCGGGCGGCGGTGAGGATCCGCTCGGGGTCGTCGGTGTCGGGGTGGGCGAGCATGAACAGCCGCCCGAAGTTGTGGGAGCGCAGCCGCTCCAGCCGGCCCCGGAAGATGCCGACCTCCTCTGCCCATTCGACGAGCCGCTTGTTCACCTCCTCGCCGAGGGCGGGGTCGTCGCGCTCGGCGTCCGGGCAGTAGAGCGGGGGGACGCGCACGGTGGGGCCGGAGGCGCCCGAGGAGTCCCCGGAGCCGTCGGAGTGCCCTTCCGCGGGCTGCCCGGGGGCGGGCCCGGCGGCGGGCGGCGCGGGCGGGGTGAGGTCCACGTGGAGGAGTTCCGTGCGGAACAGGCGGGCGGCCGACGTGCCCAGCCCCGTCGGCCCGGCGAGCAGGTCGCGCAGCGCGTCGACGACGGCCGGTGCCGCCTCGGCGGCGGCCGCGGGGTCGTCCGGGCGGGGGGCGGTCGGCGTACCCGCACCGAGCGGAGCAGCGCCGTTGAGCCGGTTCATCCGGGGGTCCCTTCGCTACGCGTGCGGACACCGTGAACGGCCGTTCACGGTGCCGGAGTTCTCGGGTGCGGCGCCCCGCCCGACGGCGTGCGGACATGACCGTCACCCCCATCGGCCGCCGTGCCACCCCCCGACCAGGCCACGCAGCAGAGTGGCGGACTCATGGGCGTCCGCGCAGCATCGGCGGCGCACGTTCATCCGTACGTAGCTGAGTATGTTTATCGGGTCGAAGTGTGGTGCAGATACGGCGGAAGGGCCTCGCGCCTACGAAGAGGCGCGGGCCCGTTCCCGCCGGGCGGGGCTCAGCCCGCCGACTTCTTGGGTCAGCCCGTCGCCTTCTTGAGGAGGCCGCGCAGCTGGATGGCGTGGAAGACCTCGAAGACGCCCATGACGACCAGGAACACTCCGGTCACCATGGTGAGCACGGTGATCGACCGGAAGGGCAGGTCGATCATCAGGACGCCGGCCAGGATGTTGAGGAATCCGACGAACACCTGCCAGCCACGGGCGGGCATGCCCTTGGCCGACAGTGCCACGCCCGCCAGCATCACTCCGCGCAGCAGCCAGCCGAACCCGATCCACAGGGCGAGCAGCAGGATCGACCGGGCGGGCTCGCGGAAGCACAGCAGCCCGAGCAGGACGCACAGGGCGCCGCTGACGAAGCCCAGCACGCGCAGGGCGCCGGGGACGTACGAACTGAAGGCGCCGGCGAGCTGGAAGGCGCCGATCACCAGCAGATAGAGGCCGAAGAGGATCCCGACGACCGTCAATGACGCCTCGGGCCAGGCCAGCACGATCGCGCCCAGGGCCACCGAGGCGATGCCGGCGCCCAGCAGTGCCTGCCAGCCCGCGTGCGCCAGTCGGCTGAGGTCCCCGTGGAGTCCTTGGGATTCGTCGAGGGAGAAAGTCATGGCACGCGCTCCCCACTTGATCGCCCCTTCGTCCAGATTTGCACGGATACCGTATACCGACAACACGACGGGGAGGGACCGTCCCATTCCGGTCCCTCCCCGTGCGGCCCCCCGGCCCCCGGCCCGCGGCCCGCGGTCCGTCAGTCGCAGGTGTCGAGCATCGCGATCAGCTTCTCCTTCTCGGGCTGGGTGACGCTCAGCGCGTACAGGCTCTTGATGTGCCCCCAGGCCCGGGAGTAGGTGCACCAGTAGTCCTGGTTGGGCGGCGACCACTGGTCCGGCGACTGGTCGCCCTTGGAGCGGTTGGAAGAGGCGGAGACGGCGTACAGCTGGGGGTTGTCGAGGTCGTTGGCGAACGCCTTCCGTCTGTCGGTGGTCCAGGTGTCCGCGCCGCTGCGCCACGCGTTGGCCAGCGGCACCATGTGGTCGATGTCCACCTTGGACGCCGAGTCGAGAGTCTTGTCGTCGTACGGGCTGTACCAGCTGCCCGCGACGGCCCGGCACATCGAGTCCTGTGTGACGGCCGAGCCGTCCCGCGACAGGACCACCTCACGGGTGTCGCACTCCCCGTACTGCTTGATCCAGTGCGGGAACCTGGCCCGGGAGTAGCCCGTCATCGAGTGCGGCGGTTCCACCTTGAGCCCGTCCAGCTCGGTGCGGACCGCGTCCGCCGCCGGGGGCTCCGGCGGTACGCGGTGGGAGGACGCCGAGGGGGCGGAGACCGCCGGCGCGGCGACGGGCGGGGCCATGACGGCGGCCAGGCCCAGGACAGCGGCGGCGGCGCGCCGCCGGACGCGAGAAGTGATCATGCGCAAACACTTAGTGGCCGTCGCGGGCCCGCCCGACCCATTCGCCCGTCCGAGGGCGCGCTGGCACTCTTACTTCAAGAAGGCTGGTCAGCCCGGCATTTCGTCCGATGACTCCGGTCGCCGCGCCGCCATGTTCAGACACATCGTCACACCGCGTACGATGCAGTCGTGATCGCGTATGCTCCCGCAGCCCTGTTCCTTCTCCTTTTCGGCATCGGCGTATTGCGCGACCGGCGACGCTTCAGCAACGCGGTTCATTTCGGGCTCACCTGTATATGCCTGCTGTTCGGCTTGTTGTTCAGTCTGCTGCGCGCGGCCGCGGCGGGTGGCGACCGCGGTGTGCACGCCCTGGAGTGGATCGCGGCCGGGCTCCTCCTGATCCCCTTCCTCGGCGCCTTCGTACTGCCGGCGCTGCTGCTGGCCAACGGCGTGAAGATGATCCGCAAGGAGGGGCGGCGCCCGGCCAATCTGCTGTCCTTCCTCGCCGGTCTCGGCATCTTCGGGCTCATCGGCCTGACGATCGCGTCCGCCGCCACCCGCTCCCGGAACCTGACGATCGTCACGGGCACCACCGTGATGATCGCCGCCTATGTGTCGTTCCTGTTCTTCTGTTTCATCGGATACGCCTTCCTGTACGGCTGGATGCGGCCGCGCCGGAACGTCGACTTCGTGGTGGTGCTCGGCTCCGGCCTCATCGGCGGGGCGAAGGTGCCACCCCTGCTCGCCAGCCGGCTGGAGCGCGGACGCGAGGTGTACGAGCGGCAGGCGGCACGCGGCAATCCGCCCGTCCTCATCACCTCGGGCGGCCAGGGCCCGGACGAGCGGCTCCCGGAATCCCACGCCATGGCCGACTACCTCACCGAACGCGGCTTCCCGGCCGAGCACGTCCGGCGCGAGGACAAGTCCCGTACCACCGAGGAGAATCTCCTCTACAGCAAGGCGATCATGGCGGAGGCCAAGCCGGGCTACCGCTGCGTGATCGTCACCAATAACTTCCACGCCTTCCGGGCCGCGCTCATGGCCCGCAAGACCGGCGTCAACGGCCAGGTCGTCGGCTCCCCGACGGCCGCGTACTTCTGGCCGAGCGCGACGATCCGCGAGTTCGTCGCGGTCTTCCTCAACCACAAGCTCGTCAACTTCACCATCTGCGGGCTGCTCGCCCTCTTCGGCCTGGCGGCCGTGTTGATCCACTGAGCCCACGGACCGCCTGCAGGCGCCGGCGGTCAGTCCCAGTCCGCGGCGGGCCGGGCCTCGTGGAGGACGGCGTGGTAGTACCCCTCCGCCTCGCGCCCGGCGGGGTCCAGTCCGGCCGCCACGAGGCTCTCCAGGGTGCGCCGCCGCTCGTCCGGGTCGGTGAAGCGGCGCTGCCGGTGGGACGCCCCGGACGGCCGGGTGACCAGTCCGTACCGCCGCAGCACCGCCTCGACGGGACGGAAGTCGACGGGCCGTACCACGAACGCCGCCACCCAGGCCCGCCCGCCGGACGGGGCGAGGACGGTGTCGAACGTGCGCGGCCCGATGTAGCTCAGCCCGCCCGTGACGGTGATCAGGCCCGCCGGGGCGAGCGCCTCGGTCAGGGCGGCGCCCGCCGGTACGGTCTCCAGGTTCGCGGCGAAGGCGGTGTCCAGCAGGCCGACGGCCGCCGCGTAGCCGACGGCCCGGGGCGACGCGTCGATGCCGACGACGGGGACCGCGTCGGCGCGACGACGGGTGGCGTAGAACTCCTTGTCCGTGGCGATGAGTTCCTCCAGGGACAGCTCCGCCGTCAGCGGGCTCGTGTAGTGCTCGTAGAGTTCCCGTAGCGTGAGGTCGTGGTTGACCAGGGCGGCGTTGATGCCGTACGAACAGCACAGGTCCACCATGGTGACCGGCTCGCCGGGGCGGACGCGGGCCCGGCCGGCGAGCACGGCCCGGAAGACGGGCTGGGCGTGGTGGGGGATCTGGTACCGCAGGGGCGCCAGCCGGGCGAAATACGCTCGGGGGTCGGGCCGGTCGTAGATGTCGTCGAAGCTGCTCTTGCCCCAGTGGTCAGCTCTGCCCGCGATGTCCGACGCCATTCCCCGGCCCTTCTGATCGCCTTCCGGTCCGCGTCATGCTTCCCCGGGCCCGCACGGCGCGGAACACGATGGGGGGCGATTCCGGCCGTCCGGGTCACGCGCCCGTCGTCGTGTCGTCAGCCCTCCTCACCCGGAAGGCGGTCGGCGGCACGCACCTGGTGGAGGTGGATCAGGGCATCGAAGCCGCGGCCCAGGGCGACCTGGCGCAGCGGCGAGGGGTAGGCCGTGCCGAAGCTGTAGGTGGGCCGGGCCCGGCGGAACCAGTCGCGGGCCTCCGCCGGTGCGGTGCGCAGGTCCAGGAAGTAGTCGCGCTCGCGTACGCGGTCGAGGGTGTGCTCGTTGCTGCCCGGGGCGGCGGGCCCCAGGGCGAACTTCTTGACGTTCTTCCCCAGCGGCTTGTCATCGGGGCCCGTCGCGTTGAACGAACCCTGGTCGAAGGAGAGTCCGACGGCGACATAGCGTGACCCGAACTGGTCGTGAAGGACGGCCCCTTGGGACTTCGGGTAGTTCACGGGGTCGTTGCTGACATAGCCGATGTGCCCGTTGTGGGCGGAGAGCAGGACCTTGTCGCCGGTGTTCCGCTGCCACCAGGCGGTGTTGTCGGCCATGACCTGGTCACGGAAGCGCATGGCCGCCGAGACGCCGTCCTGCCGGCCGAAGTCGAAGGCGTACTGCTCGGCGGTCTGCCGCAGTGTCAGCGCGTTCCGCACGGCCCATCGGTATGCCTCAGCCGCCTCGTGGCCCGGGCCCGGCCGCTGCTTCCGCAGCAGGTCCAGGGCCCGCTGGGCTCGGTCGGCCTTCTCCTGCCGTTCGGCGAGCGGCTGCTCCAGACAGGCGCGCATGTACGGGCCGGTGGGCGTCGTCGGGCGCAGGTCGCGGTAGAGCCCGGTGAGCTCGGGCAGCAGGGCGGGGTGGGCGGCGCGGGCGTAGTCGAGGACCCGGTCGTAGAGGTCCGGGCCGGAGTAGGAGACGTCGTTGCCCATGAACCGGACGGGGTCGCCGGGGTGGGCTACGTTCCAGGAGCGCATCCACTGGACGAGGGAGAGGTATTCCCGGGTGTTCCAGAAGAGATAGGCGTCCTGGAAGTCCTCGCGCAGGACGCGCTCCGGGTCGCCCTTTCCGTGGAGGACGTAGTCGTTGAGCCTGAGGCCGGTGCTCCAGGGGGCTTCCAGGGCGTAGGTCCGGAAGCCGCGGTCCCGCACCAGGTGGCGGAAGACGCGCTGTTTGAGGGTGAAGAACTCATGGGAGCTGTGGGTGGCCTCGCCCATTCCCACGACGCGCGCGTCGCCCACCATACGGTCCAGGGGCCGCAGGTCGTCCGAGGGGCCGGACGGCTCGGTGGACCGCAGCGGGTGCGCGACGCGCTCGACGGCCCTGACGACGCCGTCGTCGTCAGGGCCGGTGTTCGCGATGGCCGGGGTGGTGGCCGCGGCAGTGCCCAGGCAGAGGAAGAGGGTCAGGAGGGCGGTCGCTTGACGATGTCTCATTCGTTTCACGCGTCCCAGCGTCCGCTCCGGGGAGGGGCCGGGGCCATCGGGCACGTCCCCGTCTTCCGGGTAGGGCTGGCCCCACCTTCACCGTCCGGGCACGCACGCATCAGCTGTCCCAATAGCCGCGAAAGTCAACCTGTATAACAGCGTGCATGAGACACATGACCTTACGCCGTTCCGCGTCCCTGGCCCTCGCCGTCACCGCGCTCCTGGGCCCGGCGACCGCCGCCACCGCGGTCGCGCGACCGCAGGCCGCGCCGTCCGCCACCGCTGCCGCGACCACGACGCCGGACCGTGAGGTGGTCGCCGGACTGGACCGGTACGCCCACCGGCTGCGCGGCGTCCGGCCGGGCGGGTCCGGCGCGGATCTGGAGGCCTTCGGGAAGGCGACCCGGGGCGCCTCCGTCGTCGGGCTCGGCGAGGTCTCGCACGGCTCGGGGGACGTCTTCGCCCTCAAGGACCGGCTGCTGCGGCACCTGGTGACGCGCGAGGGGTTCTCCGCCTTCGCCATGGAGATCAACTGGTCCGCCGCCGCCAAGCTGGACGCCTACGTCCGCACCGGCGAGGGCGATCTGCGGCAGATCATGCGCGACGAGTTCCAGGACGCGTACGGCCTGGACGACACGGAGGAGTACCTGCGGCTGTTCGGCTGGGTGCGCGAGCACAACCGCACCGGCGCGCACCAGGTCCGGATCGTCGGCATGGACTTCTCCGACGTCGACCCGGAGCAGTACGACGGCATCCTCTCCTGGGCCGGGAAGAACACACCCGCCCTCGTCCCCGAACTGCGCGAGCGGTACGCGGCGCTCCGCGCCGTGCGCGGCGGGGTCGCCGAGCGGCTGGCCGCGTACGGCGCCCTCCCGCTCGCCGGGCGCAAGAAGATCGCCGAGGACGCCGGGGCCGCGTACCGGCTGCTGGAGGGGGCCGGCAAGCGGGACGCCCGGGTGCTCCAGGACGCCCGGGTAGTCTCGCAGATGGCCACGTCCAACGCCTTCGACAGCGACGACCCGGCCCAGGCCCTCGCGGCCAACCGGTACCGTGACCGGACCATGGCCGAGAACGCCGTCTGGTGGCAGCGGAACACCGGCGGCCGGATCGTCGTCTCGGCACACGACGGGCACATCTCCTACGACACGGCCCTGCCGCACGTCTACCCCGTCACCATGGGCGCGGACCTGCGCGAACTCGTCGGCAAGAAGTACCTCGCCGTCGGCACGACCGCGTACGGCGGCGCCTACCGGGCCCGCACGGCGACGAACGGCGTGGGGGCGTTCCCCTTCGGCCCGGCCGCGCCGGGCAGCAACGAGTACGTCCTCGACCAGGTGCGCCACCGCGACTTCTACGTCGACCTGCGCGAGGCGCGCCGCGATCCGGCCCTGG
Organism: Streptomyces sp. NPDC037389; assembly: GCF_040636475.1. Taxonomy (NCBI): domain Bacteria; kingdom Bacillati; phylum Actinomycetota; class Actinomycetes; order Kitasatosporales; family Streptomycetaceae; genus Streptomyces; species Streptomyces sp. NPDC037389. The sequence continues at coordinate 58,844 of NZ_JBEZUS010000021.1, read as the reverse complement.
CCGGGTGGCTGGACACGGCCCGGCCGACCTTTGTGATCCCCGGCCGGTACCCCTACCGGACGGCGTGGCCGCTCGCGCTGGGCCGGGGCTACGACATCGTCATGCACCTGCACGACGTACGGGCATCCGTCCCGGTGGCACGGCCGTAGCGGCCGACGGGGGGAGCGGCGGCGAGCGTCGCCCCTCCCCCCCTCGTGCCGGTAGTGGTGTCCCCCTACTCCCCCGGGACGATGTCATCTCCCCCTCGGATCCACCACTGTTGAGCCATGCGCCGTTTCCCCGCATCCAACAATGACAGGAGCATGCCTTGACGGACGTGACACGACGCGGAGTGCTCGCGGGCACGGCGGCGTTAGGGGCCACGGCCGCCGGGCTGTCCGCGCCGGAGGCGGTCGCCGCCGCGCCGGCCCGGTCCGGCCCGGCCACCGTCGGCCCCGACGACACGCGCTACCCGTCGCTCATCCTGCGCGGCAGCAACGCCCGCTTCGTCGGCAAGCCCGACTACATCCGGGTGGCCGACACCACCGGGCAGGTCGTCGAGGCCGTGCAGCAGGCCGTGCGCGAGGGCAGACGCATCGCCGTGCGCAGTGGCGGGCACTGCTTCGAGAACTTCGTCGACGACCCCTCCGTCAAGGCGCTCATCGACCTCTCCTCCATGAACGCCGTTCATTACGACGCGTCGCGGCGAGCGTTCGCGGTCGAGCCGGGCGCCCTGCTCGGCCAGGTGTACCGGCGGCTGTTCACCGAGTGGGGTGTGGCCATCCCGGCGGGGGCCACCGCCGAGGTGGGGGTCGGCGGGCATGTGCTCGGGGGCGGGTACGGTGCCCTGTCGCGCCGGTACGGACTGTCCGTCGACCACCTGTACGGCGTCGAGGTCGTGGTCGTGGACGCCTCCGGCAAGGCGTCGAACGTCGTCGCCACCCGGGACTCGTCCGGCCCCCTGCGCGAGCTGTGGTGGGCGCACACCGGCGGCGGAGGCGGCAACTTCGGCATCGTCACCCGCTACTGGTTCCGGGACCCGGCTGCCACCGGGTCGGACCCCGCCCGTCTGCTGCCCCGCCCGCCCGCGTCGGTCCTCACCTTCACCGCCTCCTGGTCGTGGAAGGACCTGGACGAGCGCTCCTTCGCCCGGCTGGTGCGCAACCACGGCACCTGGTACGAGAACAACAGCGCGCCCGGCTCGCCCTACGCGGGGCTGTTCAGTGTGATGATGCTGAACACCCGCAAGATCGGCACCCTCGACCTGGTCGGCCGGCTGGACTCCACCGGCCCCGGAGCGCGGCGGCTCATGGACGACTACGTGGCCGCGATCGACCAGGGCATCGGGTCCCGGCCCACGGTGAACCAGCAGACCCAGCCCTGGCTCGAAGCCCACGCGAACGTCTCCGAGTCGGCGCCGACGCCCTTCAAGGTCAAGTCCGGATATCTGCGCCGCCGCTTCACGGACCGTCAGATCGGGGTGCTCCACGAGCACCTCACCGGCAAGGCGGGCGACGAACTCGACGGTTCGCTGTGGCTGGTCTCCTACGGCGGGAAGGTCAACACCGTCCCGGTGGACGCGACGGCCGTCGCGCAGCGGGACTCCATCCTCAAGGCGGTCTATATGACGGGCTGGAAGGACCCGAAGCACGACGGCGCGGCGGAGCTCGCCTGGGTGCGCGACCTCTACAAGGCCGTGTACGCCGACAGCGGCGGCGTGCCCGCGCCCGGCACCGACAGCGACGGGAGTTTCATCAACTACCCCGACGCCGACCTCGCCGACCCCGCGCTCAACACGTCCGGGACGCCGTGGCACACCCTCTACTACAAGGGCCACTACGCGCGGCTCCAGCGCGTCAAGGCGCACTGGGACCCGAGGAACGAGTTCCGGCACGCGCTGTCCATCCGTCCGCCCCACTGACCGGTCCGTCACCGGCGCCCGCGACGACGTACCCGTATTCGTAGGCCAGGATCACGGCCTGGGTGCGGTTGCGGGCGCCGAGTTTGGCGAGGAGGTTGCTGACGTGGGTCTTGACCGTCTCCAGGCCGACTACCAGAGCCCCGGCGATATCGGTGTTGGCCAGGCCCCTCGCCATCAGACGGAGGATCTCCCGTTCACGGGCGGTGAGGGCGGGGGTGCCGCGCGGCGGCCGGGGCGGCGGCCCGGGGCGGGCGGCGACGAGCCCGCGGACGCGGTCCGGGAAGAGGAGGGAGTCGGTCGTGGCGACCAGGCGCAGGGCGTGGGCGATCTGTTCGGACGGGGCGCGTTTGAGGACGAAGCCCGCCGCGCCCGCGCGCAGGGCGTCGTAGACGTACGCGTCGTTCTCGAAGGTCGTGATCACCACGACCTTCGGCGGCGCGGGCAGGGCGGTCTGGAGCCGTCGCGTGGCCTCGATACCGTCGATGCCGGGCATCCGGACGTCCATCAGGACGACGTCCGGCCGCAGTTCCTCGGCGAGGGCCAGGGCCTGATGGCCGTCGGCAGCCTCGCCGACGACGTCGAGCCCGGGCAGCGCCGAGAGCAGGGTGCGCAGGCCGGTACGGGTGAGTTCCTCGTCGTCCGCGACGAGGACGGTGACGGTCGTGGTCACGGCGCCTGCCTCAGCGGGACGCGCACGGTGAGCAGCCAGCCCGTGCCGGCGGGGTCCGGGCCCGCGACGGCCTCGCCCTTGAGGAGGTCCACGCGTTCCAGGATGCCGGTGAGGCCCCTGCCACGTCGTGCTCCGCGGGCCGGCCGGGCGCGGCCCGGGACCGGGTTGGCGATCTCCAGCTCCAGAAGGGCGGGTGTGACCGTCACGCGCAGGCGGACCGGGGAACGGTCGCCGTGTTTGAGGGCGTTGGTGAGCCCTTCCTGGACGATGCGGTAGGCCTCCCGGGACACGGTCGCGGGGATGCCCGCCGGGTCGCCGGTGACGTCCGCGTGGACGTCGGTCCCCGTCCGGCGGACCCGGTCGGCCAGCGTGTGGAGGTCGGCCAGGGTGAGCGGCGGGGCGGTGGCCGCGCGCTCCTCGCGGAGGATGCCCAGGGCGTGGTCGAGGTCGTCCATGGCGGCGCGGGAGGCCTCCTCCAGGCCGGTGAGGGCACGACGAGCGGCGGCCGGGTCGGTGTCCATGAGCCTTCTGGCCACCGCCGCCTGGATGGTGGACGCCGTCAGGGTGTGGCCGATCGAGTCGTGCAACTCCTGTGCCAGCCGGTTGCGCCGGGCCATCCGCCGCATCTGCGACTCGAGCGCTGCGAGTTGTTCGGCTGGGCCGTGGCCGAGGAGGGCGGGGGCGGCGCGCCGGAAGAGGGCGGAGACGGCGGCGCAGGCGTGGCCGGCCAGGAGGAGGAGCGCGGCCGCCGCCGGGAGCGTCCAGAGCCCGCTCGCTCCACCGGGAACGTCCAGGGGGCGGACCACCGTGATCCGGTCGCCGCCGTTCAGCCATACGGCGGGCAGGGCGACGGCCGTGCCCAGCGCGAGGGCGGTCACGACCGTCAGCGCGCTGCCCGCCACCGTGTGCAGGACGAGCCACGTCCCCGTACGGAGCCGGTCGGCGCCGCGTGGGCGCGCCGCCGCGACGGGGGCGGGAAGGCCCGTGCCCAGCAGGCCGTTGGCCAGGCGGACGGAGGCGCTCCGCGCCGGGCGCGGGCAGCCGGCGGCGACGGCGACGGTGAAGGCGACCCACACGGCCAGGAGCACGGTGGTCCGGGCCGGTGCCGGCCAGTCGCGCGGGGCCGCCGCGGCCACGAGCGACGCGGCGGCGAGCGGCAGGAGACCACCGGCGGCGCCGAGCAGCCCGTGGAGCCAGGTTCGAAGGGTGTCGCCGCTCGTGGGCGGGCGGAACGGACGTATCAGGAGACGCACGCCCGGGAGTATCGCAGTGGCTTCCGGCGGCCCGCCTCCCCCGCGCGAGCGATACGTGTGCTCCCCCGCCGACGGGATGTGCCGGCCGGTCCGGCGCACGAGGCTTGCCGGGATTTCGGCATCGGCTTCGTGAGACGGGGGTTCTTTGATGGCATCGCGGATCGCAGCGGTGAGCACGACGAGCGAGGTGGGGCCGGGTGGTGATTCGGGTGGCCGGAACGGCGTGGTGGCCTTTCTGGTCATCTGTTTCACGGGGAGCTGGCTCTATCTGTACGCCGCTCATTCGCTGTGGGGGCTGTCGCTGGTCAGCCCGTTCGTCCAACTGCCCTTCGGTTTCATGCCCGCGCTCGCCGCGGTGGTGGTGCGGCGCCGGGTGACCCGGGAGGGCTTCGCCGGGGCCGGGCTGAGGTTCCGGTTCCGGAGCGCGTGGCCGTACTACCTCGCCGCGTGGCTGGGGCCGCTGGTCTTCGCCGCCCTGGCCGTGGGGCTGGCGGGAGCGCTGGGGTGGCGGATACCCGGTCCCTCCGCGCTCGCGGACCTCTCCGGCGGGCTGCCCGCTTGGGCGTTCGTCCCGCTGCTCATGGCGGTCGTCCCGCTCCTGACGCCCGTCTACTGGGGAGAGGAGTTCGGCTGGGTCCCTTTTCTGCGGCAGCGGCTGTTCCCGGGGCGTCCGGTGCGGGCCACGCTGGCGACCGGGCTGATCTGGGCGGTGTGGCACTATCCGTTGGCGTTCACCGACTACATCGAGTTCTCCGACGCTCCCCTCGGGCTGGCCGTCTGGACTGTGTCGTTCCTGTTCCAGGAGACGCTGCTCGGCTGGCTCTACGACCGCAGCGGCAGCGTATGGGTGGTGTCCCTGGCGCACGGCGGGAACAACATGGTGCTCTCCCTGCTCTGCGGCTTCCTCCTCGGTGAACGAGCCGGTCTCGGCGTGAACACCGTGACGCTGCTGACGACGGCTCCGATGGCCCTGGCCTGTGCCGTGATCGCCGTCGGCGCGCGCCGACGGGCGTCGGCGGGCAAAGTCACTTGCCCGCGGGCGGACGGCCGTGCGAACCTCTGACGACCCCTCAGTCACAGAAAAGGGCTGCTCGTGACACTCGGCATGGTTCTCGGCGACGTCCCCTCTCGCGCTTCGACGCGGGAGCGGTAGCCCGGCCTGCCCTGACACGACCGCCCGTGCCCCCGCACGGGCCGTTCTCCTCCCGCTCCTCGTCGAAGTGCTCTTCGTGCCCCTTGCGCGTTCGATCACGAGGAGTCCCCCGTGTCCACGATCCACTGGACCGAGTACCGCACGCCCTTCTCCGCCCGCTGGCACTCCGAGAACGCGACCCCGCCGCCCGGCCGGGTCGTGGTCGCGGACGACCGGATGACAGCGGACACCGCCCACCGGCTGGCCTGCGAAGGCACGGCACTGCTGTGGCGCGGTGACTTCCACAACGCCCGCCAGTTGCTGCAAGCCATGGGCCGCCGCGTCGACCGGAAGCCTCCCCGGCCGGGCGACAGCCCCGCCCGGTCGTTCCTCCTGCACCGCCGGGCCCGCGGACACCGGGCCCGGGTGCTCGGCAGGCTGCTCGTGCTGCTGGAGGACGACCACTCGCTGAGCCTGCGCAGGGCTCCCGACACGCGTCAGGCGTGCGCGGAGGCGTACGGGCCGCCGCGCGGGGCGACGGCGGTCTCCCTCACGGAGTTGCTGGGCGTGCTCGGTGCCCGGCAGTGGCGCCGGAGCGGGGTGGAGGTACCGGCGCTCGACGCGCGCGTCCATCCGCACTACGGGGTGTTCGCGCCCGTCAGGGGCGAGTACGTCGACCTGGTCGCGCGGGCGCCGCTCCCGGCCCCGGCGCGTGGACGGGCCGGCGGGCCGGCGGCGTTCGACCTCGGTACGGGGACGGGTGTGCTCGCCGCCGTTCTGGCGCGCCGGGGCGTCGAGCGGGTCGTGGCCACGGACAACAGCCCGCGCGCGCTGGCCTGCGCCCGCGAGAACGCCCACCGGCTCGGGCTCGCCGGGCGCGTCGAGGTCATGGGCGCCCCGGGGCTGTTCCCGGACGGCCGTGCCGGGCTCGTCGTCTGCAACCCTCCGTGGCTTCCGGGCCGGCCCGCCTCGGCCGTCGAGCAGGGCGTCTACGACCCGGGCAGCGGAATGCTCCACGCCTTCCTGGACGGGCTCGCCTCCCACCTGGTACCCGGCGGGGAGGGGTGGCTCGTCCTGTCCGACCTGGCCGAGCGGCTGGGGCTCAGGACGCGGGGCGAGCTGCTCGCCCGTATCGAGGACGCGGGGCTGAGGGTGGTGGAGCGGACCGGCACCCGGCCCCGGCATCCCCGCGCGCGGGACACGGCGGACCCCTTCCACGCCGCGCGCGCCGGGGAGGTCACCTCGCTCTGGCGGCTGACCGTCGCGTGAGCACGAGGCGTCGCCCCGTATCCCCCCATCGGTGTCGGGACCCCCGCCGACCGGCGGGGGAAATGGGCCCTGGGTCGTATCCGAGCATTGGCCATTCGGCCGTTACCGCCGGTCACACCCGGCATGAATTCTGAAGTCCGCACCGGGAATTCCACGACGGCCGCCTGCCATGGCCGTCGTGGGCCCTTTCCTGCCTCGGTGTCCCCGGAAGGACGGGGGCCCGACGAAAAGGATTCCGGTGCCGCTGTCGTGGACTGAAGAAGGGGAACGATGAACAATCGGATGGGGCGTTTCGCCCCGCGTCGTACGGCGATGACGGCGGTGGCGACGGCCGTGGTCCTCACGATGACCGGTGCGGCCGTCGCCGAGGCGGCCCCGCCGGCGGGGCCGGAGAACGGGGGCACGAGCCGGCAGGTCATGGCTCCCGAATACGTGCACATAGCCGTGGACAAACAGGGAACGGGGCTCGACGGTCTCAGGCGGACACTTCATGAAAGCGGTCTCCGGACCGCGGAGCACCTCGGTGTCCAGCTGGCGCCGGGCAGCGTGAAACTCGACCACCACCGGCATGTGTTCATGTGGGACTCGACCACCCCGAAGGGCATCGAGGGAGCCAACGAGATCGAGGCGCGCGGCAGCGCCGTACGTGTGAAGATCCGGTGGAACGAGCTCAAGGAACAGGGCGGTCTGCTGGGCCGCGGCAATCTCAAGGGCGACAACGGGAAGCTCGGTGGTAAGTCCACCAATGGAGCCTGGGCCCACGAGGGCGACATCCCGCGCAAATACCTGTTCATCGTGGGGGTCGACGACCCCCGGAATCCCGGAATGGGCGACTGGCTGGCCGGCAAGGGGTGGCCCGAGGGCCATGGCGTCTGCGAGACCGGCCCGTCCGGCGGCCGGTCGAAGCGTTCGGTGAGTGCGTGCGAGAGGGGCGAGCCGGACGGCACCCGTCCGGAAGGGACCCCGCCCGGCGAGGACGCGGCGAAGCCGCCCGTGGACCGGGAGCGGCCCGGGGCCGGCACTCCCGAGAGCACGGAGGCGCTGGAGGCCCGACAGGTGGAGGAGGCCTTCGCCCGGCTCGCCGCCAAGTACTCCCTGAACGTGGCCGGGGCAAGCGGCCGGAAGCTCACGCCCGCCGACGTGCACACCCGTATCCGCGGCTACACCAGCCTGTCACCCGCGGCGAAGGCCACCGTCCGGGCGAAGCTGAAGAGCGCCGGCGGCACCGCCAAGGGGGCGCTCCTGGTGACCGGGGCCGCGCTGTGGGCGAAGGGCGTGCACGACGCGTTCGCGCAGGACACCACCAGCCTCGACAAGGCCGCGGCCATCACGGCGATCGTGCCGTTCGTGGGCTGCGGGACACAGGCCGGGGCCGACGCCGAGCACGGCCGGGCGGATGCCGGGGACACCATCGCCTGCCTCGGCGGCGACGCGCTGACGGTGTCGCCGCTGTGGCCGCTGGGGCTGACGGTCCACGGCGCGCGCTACTTCAGCCAGAAGTGGCAGGAGGCGCAGATCCCCTCGGTGACGGTCTTCCAGCAGACGCGGGACAAGGCGTGGGAGGAGGCCTTCCAGGCGTTCCGCGCCGACGGCTTCGAACGGCTCGTCAAGTCGGCCCTCACGACCGAGCGGGAACAGCTGGAGGCCGAGAAGGCCGTGATCCTCCACGACGCCGCCGAGGAGATCGCCGCGGTGGAGCGCCGCTTCGCCGGGCCGCGCGCCGACGCGGCCACCGACGCGGACCGCGAGCGGGTGTCGGCCAATTCCAGGATCCTCACCTGGAGCATCGAGAAGCGGGCCCGGGAGCGCGTCGAGAAATTGCCGGAGCAGCTCCGGCGGCACTACGACAAGGCGATCCGGGACGCCCTGGTGGAGCGGGCCAAGCAGTACAACGAGGAGTTCGTCAAGCAGCAGGTGGACATCGAGCGCTGGAAGGAGGACTCCTGGCAGTCCGGGGTGGCCGGGCCTCGGCAGTCCCGCGAGGAACGGCAGAAGTACCTCGACGCGGTGGTGAACCTGCTGCGCGACACGCCGCCGCCCGTGCCGCACGAGAACGAGATCGGCCTCGGGGTCGACCGGGTGCGCGTCTCGCTGGAACGGGAGCGGAAGCAGGGCTGACCGGCCGGGAACGGTCCCGCGCCGCCGACGCGACCCCGGCGCGTCTGTCGGCCCGTCATACGGCCTCGCGCATAGGAGATGAGACGCACCGTCGCCCCGGCCGGACACGGCACCGGGGCGGCGGATCCGGCTCCCGGCAGGCCTCCCGGGAGCGGCGAAATTCCCCCTTCACCCCAAAGGTTCCGCCCGCCTTGCCGATTGGCTCAACACGCCTGTTTCTTATATCGTTTGGGGCTGACACCGCGAAAAAGGAGTGCCCAATGGCAGTCAAGTTCGAGCAGGTTGAAGAATCCGAAAAGGAAGCGCCGGGCGTCGAGCCGGTCTCCGTTCCGGTCGGCGGGCAGGAAATCACAACGTACTGGCGGCGTATTTTCCACGACGACCTCGATCCCGAGGTGACGGAGGACATCTTCACCGCCGAGATCCTGGCCCCGGTCATGGGCACCGAGGAATACGAGACCGACGAGGTGAACGAGGACGGCAGCCACAAGCTGGCCACCCGTCCGTGCATGACCCACGAGCGGCGTGAGGTGGACCTCGGCAAGGAGTCCATGGAGAAGCTCCTGGAGGCCCTGAAGCCGTTCCTGGACGCTTCCCGCGAGGCCCAGCCCCTCCCGCAGCAGGCCAAGAAGCGTCGCGCCAAGGCCCCCAAGGCGACCGCCGACGGCATCGCGTAAGGACTCGGGCGGGGCACCGGCCGCGCGCCTGGCCCGTAAAGGCGACCACTCGACCGGGGGTCGCCTTTTTTTATTTCCCCGAAAGGCCGCGCGGAAGCGCGGGGTGATGGGCCATCGGGACCGCACGAGTGGCCCGTGGGGTGATCGCCGTTCATCATGGCGGCATGCGCCGCGTCCGCGCCTTCCCGGGCCGGCGGCCGCCGGCCCGGGAAATTTCCTCCGGACGGGCCCGTCCATTTCACCCGTCCGAAGGAAAGGGCACCGTCCATGCCCCTCGACCCGGATCTCGCCGGCCTCCTCGACCGGGCCAACGCCGTCGCCGCCGCCCCCGTCCGGACGACCGACCCCGAGACGCTGCGCGAGGCCGAGCGGCGGCTGTCCGCCTCGACGGCGCCGGCCGAGCCCATCGCGGTCGGTTCCGTACAGAACGGCGCGGTGCCCGGGCCCGCCGGGGACGTCCCCGTGCGGATCTACTGGCCGACGGACGAGGGCCCGGTCCCCACGGTGGTCTACTTCCACGGCGGCGGCTGGATCACCGGCGACCTCGACAGCCACGACCACGTGACCCGCCGGCTGTGCCGGGACACCGGCGCGGTCGTCGTCGCCGTCCACTACCGCCGGGCGCCCGAAGACCCCTTCCCCGCCCCCTACGAGGACTGCCTCGCCGTGGCACGCCACGTCGCCGACCACGTCAAGGAGTACGGGGCGCGGCGCGATCGCGTCGCCGTGGCCGGGGACAGCGCGGGCGGCAACCTCGCCGCCGTGATCGCCCAGACCTTCCGGGACGAGGGCCGTCCGCTGGCGGCCCAGCTGCTCGCCTACCCGGCGACCGACTTCGACGGCGAATACCCCTCGCGCGCCGAGAACGGCTCCGGATACCTGCTCACCAGCGGGAACATCGCCGACATCCAGCACCTCTACGCGGGCGACGACCCGGCCGTGCGCGGATCGTCGCGGGTGTCGCCGCTACGGGCCCGGAGCCTCGCCGGACTGGCTCCAGCGATCATCGGCACCGCCGAGTACGACCCGCTGCGCGACGAGGGCCTGGCCTACGCGCGGGCCCTCCAGGACGCCGGTGTGAACGTGTTCGTCCACTCCTACGCAGGGCTGATCCACGGCTTCCTGAACCTGTTCCCGGTGTCCGCCGCCGCGGACGCCGCCGTCGGCGAGCTGTTCACGCGGCTCAAGCGCCGGCTGGACGGCGCGGCCTGACGGCGGTCCGCGGCCGCCCACGCGAGCCGGCCGGCCGACCGCCACCAGGGCCACCCGTTCACCCGAGCCGGGCGGACGCCCCGCGGGCCGGTGCGGCACGGTCGGTCTTCGTGCCGTGCCGGTGGTCCATGGGCAGCGACCGACGGAACAGCACGGGCACGCCGCGCAGCGGCCGGTCCAAGGCCTCCGACGTCTCCTGCCGCCGAACGCGTGAACGACCGCTCGGGGTGTTTGCCGCCGGGACCGGGCGGCCACTCAGGAAAGCGAGGTGGCACCCGAGAGTCCGACTGTCGCAGGGGCATCCAGCGTCGCCCCGCGGCCGGACCTGTGATGGCGGTGCCTGCTCGGCGGGCGGGTCGCGGGGGCACACGGTGAGCGATGCTCAGCCGGAGAACAACTGCCGTAGCTTGAGGGTGAGTTCGTAGACGCCGTAGGCGAAGGGGGCTCCCACCCACAGCCAGCTGAGGACGAACAGTGCCTTACGGCCGGTGGTCACAGCGCGACTCCCTCGTCCGGTGCGACGGCGGCACGTCCTTCCGCACCCGCCGGTTCATGGTGGCGGGGGTGGACGGGGCGTACGAACTCGTTCGCGGCGAACCCGAGGGCCAGCACCCCGATCATGACGAAGAAGGACGTGGTGTACAGGCCGGGCCCGGTGTGGCCGGCGGACTTCCCCGCGTCGGCGATGGCGTTGACGATGAGGGGGCCGAGGATGCCGGCGGTGGACCAGGCGGTGAGCAGCCGGCCGTGGATCGCGCCGACCTGGTAGGTGCCGAAGAGGTCCTTGAGGTAGGCGGGCACGGTGGCGAAGCCGCCGCCGTAGAAGGAGAGGATGACGGCCGCGCAGACGATGAGCACGGGCTTGGAGGAGCCGCCGGTCAGCGCGATCAGCAGATACATCAGCGCGCCGGCGCCGAGGTAGAGCCGGTAGACGTTCTTCCTGCCGGCGACGTCGGAGACGGAGGACCACAGGATCCGGCCGAGCATGTTGGCGAGCGAGAGCAGGCCGACGAACCCGGCGGCCGCGGTGGCCGTGACGGGCGAGGACGACTCGGCGAAGAAGTCCATGATCATCGGTGCGGCCTTCTCCAGGATGCCGATGCCCGCGGTGACGTTGGCGCACAGGACCACCCACAGGCACCAGAACTGCGGGGTGCGCAGGGCGGTACGGGCCGACACCTCGCCCGTGGCGGCCGCCGCCGGGCGGGCCGGTGCGGCGCCCGCACCCGCGCCCTCCCCGGCCCCGTCCGGTGGCACCCGGATCAGCAGGACGCCGAGCGTCATGAAGACGCCGTAGGCGAGGCCCATGACCAGGAACGTCTTCGCGATGCCCGCCGTGTCCTCGCCGAAGGCGGACAGCAGCGCGGTGGACCAGGGCGAGGCGATGAGGGCGCCGCCGCCGAAACCCATGATGGCGATGCCGGAGGCGAGTCCCGGCCGGTCGGGGAACCACTTGATGAGGGTGGAGACGGGCGAGATGTAGCCGATACCGAGGCCGGTGCCGCCGATGAGGCCGTAGCCCGCCACCACGAGCCAGTACTGCCGCGTGCCCGCTCCGCACGCGGCCACCAGGAACCCGGCGCAGAAGCAGAGGGCCGACACGGCCATGGCCCAGCGCGGCCCGTTGCGCTCCACCAGCGTGCCGCCGAACGCGGCGGACAGGCCGAGCATGACGATCGCCACCTGGAACGGCAGCGCCGACGCGGTGCCGGAGAGACCCAACGAGGCCTCCAGCGGTGGTTTGAACACGCTCCAGGCGTAGACCTGACCGATGGCGAGATGGATGGAGAGCGCGGCGGGCGGCACGAGCCAGCGACTCCACCCGGGCGGCGCGACGGTACGGGATCGGGCGAGCATGCACGGAACGTACAGCCCGCCGGAGCCGCGCCGGAAGAGCGCGGCTCCGGGCTACGGGGTGTGGCAGACGGCCTCGACGTTGTTGCCGTCGGGGTCGCGCACGAACGCCCCGTAGTACGACGCGTGGTATTCCGGCCACACCCGTGGGGCGTGCAGGGACTCGGCTCCGGCCGCGACGGCGGCGGCGTGGAACGCGTCGACGGCCGCGCGGTCGGGCGCCGTGAAGGCGACGTGCAGTTCACGGGCCGGGCCGTCGTCGCCGTCGGCCGGGACGAGCCACAGGGTGTGGCCGGTGGTGCCGAAGCCGACGTTCTCCCCGAAGGTCTTGGTGCGCCCGCCGCCGAGCGGCGCGAGGGCGACGTCGTAGAACCGCGCGCTCGCGGCGACGTCCCGTACCTGGATCGCTATGTGATCGAGCATGAACGTCAGCTTGGCATAACAGGCGTGAACTCCCCCGGTGTTATTCGATATTCCGCCGATCTTGATCGCTTCCGGGGAGCGGGCGTGGCCGGCCGGCGGCCGCCAGCAGGGCCTGCTCCCGTTCGGGTGTGATGGGCCGCGCCTCCCGGCCCGTACGGTCGGGGCCGAACGCCTCGTCGAGGCCGCCGGGACCGAACAGCCAGGCGGCGGTGTCGCGGATGGACTCCTCGACGGGACGGCAGCGCAGCCCCGCGGCGACGGCCTTGGCCGAGCTGGGCCGCCAGACCGCTGCCGTCTCCCCGTGCTCCGGTGCCCACAGCGGGAGTTCGCTCCAGACGGCGACCTCGTGCTCCAGCAGGGTCTCGTCGCCCACCCACACCAGCTCCGCCCCGCCGCCGGTCACGGCCACGCACGTGCCCAGGAACTCACCCCAGGTCGTGTTCGCGGGCGTACCGCTGACCAGGTACGTCCCGGCGTCCTCGGCCAGGATCCGGTCCAGGCCGAACACGGCGATGTCACGGGCGTCGACGAGCTGCATCCCGCGGCCGGGCGCGCCCGGCGCGACCATCCGGCCGCCGGCCGCGGCCCGGCGCAGCCACCAGGTGAGGCGGCGCGCGAGGTCGTGCGGCCCGATGATCAGGCCGGGTTCGAGGATCAGCGCGCGCCCGGGGAAGCCCTCCTCCACGGCCCGTTCGCAGCCGACCTTGAGCTTGCCGTAGTCGCCGTCGTCGGGGCCCGCGTCCGGGGCGCAGTCGTGCCGGGGCGAGCTCTCGTCCACGGGCTCGGCGGGCCAGCCGGGGCGGGCGTTGACGGAGGACACGTACAGATATGCGGCCGCCGACCCGGCCAGCGCCTCGACCGAGGCCTTCACGACGCGGGGGACGTACCCGCAGACGTCCACGACCGCGTCCCAGGGGCCCTCCCCGGCGAGCCGGGCGAGGTCCTCGGGGCGCTCGCGGTCGCCCCGGATCACCCGGACGCCGTCCGGGTCGGCTTGGGTCCTGCCCCGGTTGAAGACCGTCACCTCCCAGCCGCGCCGCAGCGCCTCCTCGACGAAAGCCCTTCCCAGGAACACGGATCCACCGATCACCAGAAGTCTCATGCGGCTGAGTCTGCGCGCGGAGGCCGCTGAGGGAACAGGAGTACGCCAGGAGCGGACCGGTTGCGCCACGGGCGAACGGGGAGCGGGGGCGGGCGGTCCCGCCGGCCGGTCATGCGGAGCGGCGGCCGCCCTGGGCGAGCCGACCGCCCGGGCGGCGGATACTGAGGGCATGAGCTCCGCCGCCGCCACCGCTCCCCCGTCCGGGCCGACAGGGCCGACAGGGCCGTCCGCCGTGTTCCCGGTCCCCGACGTCCTGGTGTTCCTGACCGGCCGCTGGACGGTCGACCGTACGCTCACCGACCTGGCCACTGGGGCGGCCGGGACGTACCAGGGCACGGCCGAGTTCCGGGCGGACGGCGACGGCGCCCGTCTGCTCCACGTCGAGGACGGCGAGCTGGACTGGAACGGTACGGTCAACCGCGCCGGCCGTACGCTCGGGCTCCTGCCCGGCCCGGACGGCACCGCCGAGGTGACCTTCGCCGACGGCCGTCCCTTCCACGACCTGGACCTCCGCACGGGCCTCTGGCACACGCGCCACCCGTGCGGCGCCGACCTCTACGACGGCACCTTCACGGTCGTCTCTCCCCTCGAATGGCGGGTGCGCTGGCGGACGGCCGGCCCGGCCAAGGAACACGTCCAGCACTCCGTCTACCGGCGTCAGGGCGGGAGCGGCGCGGGCGTTTGAGCCGTTCCGTCGCGCTTCCTCTGTCATGACCACGAGCCTCGCGGTACCCTGCGGGCCGTCCGTCGCCGAAGGGGTGGGCCATGGGTACTGCCGGCCGGTTCGATGCCGGGGCCGAGCACGAGAGGGCCCGTGCGGCGTTGCGGGCCGCGGTGGCCCGGCTGGCGGGGTTGCTGCGTGATGTCGCCGACCCGGGGGTGCCCTCGGGGGTGCCGCCGTGGACGGTGGGCGACGTCGGTGCGCATGTGTGCGCCGTCTACGTGGCGTACGGCTCCGCGTTCACGCATGAGTTCCAGGACTGGGACAGCGTGCTGCCGGTGGGTGAGCGCACCTTCGCCGAGCGGGTCACCTCGGTCAACGCCAAGGCCCTCGGCCTGATCGGCGAGGAGGCGCGCACGTGTCTCGACGCGCTGGTACTGGAACGGGGCGAGACGTTCCTGCGGGTCACCGAGGGGCTTGCGCCGGACGCGCCCGTCACGACGCCCTGGTACGGGCCGGACGTCGCCATCACCCTGGCCGCGGCCACCGGCATGATGCTCAGCGAGACCCTTCTGCACGGCCTCGACATCGCTCGTGGCGCCCGGCTGCCCTGGGCGATCGCGCCGGACGACGCGCGTCTGGTGCTCGGGCAGTCGATGCCGACGATGATGCCGTTCGCCGTCGACGCGGCGCGGGCGCGGGGCGTCCGGATCGCCTACGACCTCGCCGTCGAGGGCGGGCCGCGGCTGGCGGTCGTCGTCGACGACGGGGTCGCGACGGTCACCCGCGACGCGCCGCCGCGCGCCTACGACTGCCGGATCACGACCGACCCGAGGACCCTCCTGCTGATCGCCTTCCGCCGTATCCCTCTCTGGAAGGCGGTCGTCCGCGGTGCGATGCGTCCCGGCGGCCGCAGGCCGTGGCTCGCCCCGCGGTTCAGCGGCTTCTTCGTCAGTCCCTAGTCCCTGACGAGCACGACGACGGTGTTCTCACGTCCCCCCGGGCAGCCGGTACT
Organism: Streptomyces sp. NPDC037389; assembly: GCF_040636475.1. Classification (NCBI taxonomy): domain Bacteria; kingdom Bacillati; phylum Actinomycetota; class Actinomycetes; order Kitasatosporales; family Streptomycetaceae; genus Streptomyces; species Streptomyces sp. NPDC037389. The sequence continues at coordinate 43,558 of NZ_JBEZUS010000021.1, read as the reverse complement.
CCGCGCAGGCGGCCGGCAACCTTACGCCCGCCAGCCGGAGCTGGGTGACGCGCGCGTGGAAGGCGGCGCCGTGGAGGAGGTGGTGGGCGATGGCGGTGACCTGGCGCCGGGCGGGATCGGCCAGGGCACTGCCGGCCGTCCAGGCGTTGAAGGCGCCCATGGCGGGCCCGCACCAGATCTGCCAGTCCCCCTTGCGTCCGGCCTCTCCGGTGACGGCCCAGCGCGAGGCCATGGCCAGGTACCAGCGGAAGACCATCGCCATCCGGAACTTGGCATCCCGCTCGGCGCGCTCGCGCCACGGCGGGTGGTGGGCCGCCAGATGGCCCGCCGTGTCGCGCCAGACCTCGTCGAGGGGGCGGCGCAGGACGCGTTGTTCCAGGTAGCGGCGTTCCTCGGGCGGCAGGGCGGCCAGGCCGTCGTGGTCGCGGTAGAGGCGGTACAGCCGGCTGGCGTGGCCGGGGAACATGGTGCCCCGGGCGAGGACCTGGACGGTCACGCCCTGTTCGAACAGGTCGGCGGCCGGGGCCATGACGCAGTCGGCCAGGCCCGCGTCCGCCAGCAGTCGTTTGACGGCCGGTGAGGTGCCGGCCTCGGTGGCGGCCTGGTTGACCGAGCCGGTGACGACGTACGCGGCGCCCAGCGCGAGGGCCGCCACCACGGCCTCCGGGGTGCCGATGCCGCCCGCCGCGCCGACGCGCACCCGCGCGGTGGCGGGGTACTCGCGGGCGACGCGGTCGCGCAGGCGGATGACGACGGGCAGCAGGACGGCGAGGGGGCGGCGGTCGGTGTGGCCGCCGGAGTCGGCCTCGACGGTGATGTCGTCGGCGAGCGGCACCGTGCGGGCCAGCGCGGCCTGTTCGGCGGTGACGTGCCCGCCGGCCACCAGGGCGGCCGTCAGCTCCCCGGGGGCCGGGCGGAGGAACAGTTCGGCGGTCTCCGGGCGGGAGACCTTGGCGACGACCCGGTGCTCGGCCCGTACCCCGGAGGGGCCCGGGTCGCGGTGGAGCCCGGCGAGGCGGTAGCGCACCAGGTCGGGGGTGAGCTGGACGAACGCGGAGGCCTCCACGCAGTGCACTCGGTGGCGCAGGCAGGCGTCGACGCAGGCGCGTTCCTGGCCGGGTGCCATGGGGCTGTGGATGAGATTGCACGCGTACGGAACCCCGGCGGAGCCCAGGGCGCGTTCCAGCCGTTCCAGGGCCGTGTCGACGCGGGCTTCGGGGAGTCCGGCGGCTCCGAAGGAGGCGAGGTGCCCGGCCCGGGCGGCGGCGACGACCAACTCCTCGCAGGCGATGCCACCGGCCATCGCGCCGGTCATATAGGCGTAGCGGACGCCGTGGTGGTGGCGGAACTCGGCGGAGCCGAGCCGGTCGGGGTGCTGCGGGGCGACGGCGGCCAGGACGGCGAGGCCGTCACCGGGGACGGGCGGCGCGTTCGTGGCGCCCACGCGGCCGCCGCCGCCGACGATGTAGCAGGGGCGGTCCAGGTCGGCCAGGACCGCGTGGACGCCGTCGGTGTCGTACCGCACCTGAGCGGGTGTCATCGTCGCTCCCCTCCCCCGCGTGGTCACGCGGCCTCCCCGCGGATGTCGGCCGCGATGTTGTCCACCTGGTAGATGCGCAGGTCGTCGCGCCAGACACTGCCGTCGGCGCGCAGCAGGACCCGCCGGTCCTCCCGGCGAACCTCGCGGATGTGCGCTTCGCCGCGCACCCGCCGGTGTTCGCGCAGGATCTGCCCCCGGTACGACCAGTGGAGCTCCTCGCCGACGGCGATGTGCGAGCGGGGGCGGACGAGGTGGTCGAGCAGGCCGGTGTGGAGGGCGTAGGCGTGCACGGCCTGGTAGAGCATCTGCACCCCGGCGGAGCCCGGCATCACGGGGTCCTGGAAGAAGTGGTGGTGGAAGAACCAGTCGTCGCGCCGCACGGGTTTGTCGCACAGGACGTATCCGGCGCCGTGGTCGCCGCCGCCGGGTACGAGCGTCACGTCCTCCAGCAGCGCGAGGCGGCCGCGCCCGAGCCGGAGGTCCCGGCGCAGGTCCAGCCGGCGGACGTCGGCGGGGGCGGGCGGGTGGCGTTCCAGCCAGGGGGGCCGGTACGTGCCGCCGTCCAGCCCTTGTTGCTCGGCCAGCAGCTCGGGGGTGAAGAAGCCGTGGACGGCCTCCCCCGCGTAGAAGGGCTCGCCGTCCGCGCGGAGCCGGAAGTCGTAGCGGTGCATGACGCCGCCGGGCAGGGGCGAGTGCGACCGCAGGGTGACGTGCTGCTCCACGGTGGTGCCCGGTGTGTCGACCGGCCGGAGCAGCCGTGCCCTGCCGTCGAGGTTGCGGCAGGAGAGGTGCCCGTCGGGGTACGCGCCCGCGACCCCGAGCACGCCGCTGAACAGCCCCGCCGCCTGGAGCGCGGTCTCCATGAGGGCCAGTTGCGGCATCGTCCCGCCGTTCTCCCGTACGTACCAGGGGTCGGCCGGGACGTCGTACTCGGCGAGGCCCCAGCTGCCGGGGCGGTATTCGCCCCACTCCCCGTGCCCGTCGACGACGCGGTCCAGCATGCGGAAGTCCCCTCGGGGCAGCCGGGGCCGGACCCGGCCGGTGACCCGTGTGGTGCTCCCGGGGAGCGGCACGGTGCCCAGGTCGCCCTCGGCGAAGATCGCGGTGTGCAGTTCGTCGGCGACCACGCGCCGGCCGGTGGTACTGGTGCGGAGGCTGGGCCGGCCGGGGTCCAGGGCGTCCTGTCCCGGCCCCTCCTTGAGTACGACGCCCACGTCCCGCAGCCGTGCCAGGGGATGGCCGGCCACGGTGACCTCGCAGTCGGCGGTCACATACGGCCTGGGCAGCATGCCGGTCGCGGTGAGCTCGGCCTCCAGCCGGAGTTCCGCGCCGGGCGGGACGGGGGTGTCGCGGACGTCCACCAGGACGGGCCGCCGGGCCGGGAGGGTGGCGCGGGCGCCGGGCAGGCACAGGTGGAAGCCCTGGTGGAAGGCGTGGACGCGGAGGAGTTCCAGAGCCGCCGCCACGCAGTGGGGCCAGGCCTCCCCGGCGCGGTCGGGCAGCCGGGTGGTGGCGTACAGCAGGCCCTGCGCGCTCCGGCCGCCGCGCGGGTCGACGAGGGTGACCGTGTCCAGCAGCCGGGCGGGCCAGGGCGCGGGCAGGACGGCGGATGGCCGGCCGCTCTGGTCGAAGGCGGCCCCGAGGACGCGGGCGATGTCACCGGCGGCGAGCGCGTCGAGGTCGGCGGCGGTCAGCCGGGTCACCGTGGCACGGGCCAGCGGGCGGGGGTCGGGCGGGAAGCGCCGGACCGGAGGCTCGGGCCAGGGGTCCTGGGGCCCGTGCGGCGCCAGGACGGCGAAGGTCCGCTCGGCGTCGCCGATCCGCCACTCCCGGCCGTCGCGCTCGACGCGCGGCGCGGTGTCCGGGAGTTCGGGCGCTTCGTCCAGCCAGGTGATCACCGCGCTCCCCGGGTACGGGCAGGTGCCCGCGGCCCGGAGCGCGCGGGCCGCGGCGGACAGGATCGTCGCCACGGCGTCACCGGGCTGGTCCGGTGCGGGCCGGGGCACGGGCGGGTGTACGGGTGGGTGCACAGGCGGCTGTACGGGCGGGGCGGGGGCCGGGGAGAGGCACGCCGGGCGTACGGCGCGGGCGAGCTGCCAGGCGATGATGGTCTGATGGGCCGTCAGGACGTGGGCGTGAGTGTGCTGGAGGCGCTCGGCGAGCCGCGCCGTGAGCGACGACGCGGCGTCCTGGCCGACGGCCTCCGGAGCGGGCGCCGGAACGACGGTCTCCGGCCCGGGAGCCGGAGCGACGGCCGGAGCATCAGCCGGTCGTGGCAGCGGAATCCCCTCGAATCCGAGTTCGTCCATGAGGATTCCTCCTTGGTCATTCCCGGCCCGCCGCGCCCCGGTTGGCAATGCCGTCGGCCAGGGCGGTCGGCTCCACCCACACCGTGCGGACGCCGCTCCACCTCTGGTGGATCCGGCCGTCGGGCGCGCAGGCGGTCAGCGCGCACTGGGAGAAGAGCGTCGTCGGGGACGGGGCCTCGTCGACGTCGACGGTGATGACGAAGGGCTCGTCGTCGGGGAGCGGGCCGAACAGCTCCAGGCGCTCGACGGAGACGGGTACGGGAATCTCCCCGCCGTCGGCCAGCGCCAGCAGGGTCAGCAGGGCACCCTGCATCAGCAGGTCGGCGAGGGCGGGGCTGTACAGCCGTCCCGCGAACGCGCCGTGGGCGAACGCCGGGTCGGGCATCCTGGCGGTGATCACCAGATGGCCGGGCGCCTCGTCCAGGACGTCGCGCAGTCCGTTGAGGGCCGCGCCGTGGAAGAGCCGGCCGTCGCGGTAGCCGGGGTGCGGCTCGTCGGTGAACGTGTACGGCGGCAGGCTCGTCACGGGTGCCTCGCCCGGCGCGTCCGCCGGCCGGAAGCGGCCCTCGAAGCGCGGTTTCCCCTGGTCTCCCGCGTCGTCGACGCTCACGTGGACGAACGGCACGACCGCCGGACGCGCGTCCCGGGCCAGCCGGACGCGGAACCGCTCGGGGTGCCCGGGCGGGAAGGTGATCGCATGCGCGATCCTGACGTCCCGGCACTCGACGACCGGCAGGGCTCCCCCGTGGACGCGCTCCACAGTGCCAAGGGCCCAGCCCACGGCGGCCGTCATGGGCAGGATGGGCACCCCGGCCACGCGATGCGCCCGCAGGACGGGCTCCTCGCCGAGCCCCGTCAGCATGCGGTGCGCGGTGAGGCCGGCGTCGGGGAGCGGGTCGGCCCGCTGGAAGAGCGGCACGGTCGGGCCGACGAGCGCCACCCCGCCGCCCCCGCCGGGAGCCATCAGCTCCAGGAACCGCGCGCACCCTTCCTCCCTGGAGAGCACGGGCACGCCGACCTCGGTGAAGAGCCGGTGGAGGTCCGCGGCCATCCCCTCGGTCCAGGGCCCGAAGGCGACCGGCACGACGCGGCAGTGGGGGTGGGCGGCCTGCCAGGCGCAGCCGAAGCGGTTGAGCGCCTCGTTGGCCAGGGCGTAGTCCGCCTGCCGCAGGTTGCCCCAGATGCCGGCGACGGAGGTGAAGAGCACCAGGTGCCGCAGGCGTGCGGCGTCCAGGGTCGCGAGCACGTTCAGCAGGCCGGTCGGTTTGGTGCCCACGACCGCGGCGACGCCGTCCGGGTCCGCCTCGGCCAGCGGCCGGTCCCGGAGGACGCCCGCGCCGTGCAGGACGCCGGTGATCCGGTCGGCGTACGGGGCCAGGGCCGTGGCCACCGCGTCCGGGTCGCGGACATCGGCCGCCACGTACTCGGCCTCGGCGCCGTACGAGCGCAGGGTGTCCAGGAACGCGCGGATGCCGCGCTGCCGGACGAGCAGGCCGAGGTCGTCCTCGATACGGGTGCGCGCCGGTTCCTCGCCGGGGTCCTCCCCCAAGTCGCGCGCCCGGGCCTCCAGGCCGGCGCGCAGCTCTTCCGGGCCGCTGAGCGCGGCGGCCCGGTCGGGCTCGTCCGCCAGGGGTGTACGGCCGAGCAGGACGCAGCCGCAGCGGTGGGCGCGCACCAGTTCCTCGACGCACCAGGCGGTGATGCCTCCGGCACCACCGGTGACCAACAGGACGTCGTTCTCGGTGAGTTCGACATCGGCGGCGGCCACCGGGGTCCGGGGCCACGGGGTGCGGGACACCCGGGGCGTGCGGCGGCCGGTCGCGTCCACGCCGACCTCGCGTACGTCGCCGGCGAGGTCGGCGAGCTCGGCGGCGAAGGCCGCTCCGGCCTCCTCGTCGGACAGCCCGGGGGCGAGGTCCAGGGCGCGGCAGAACAGGGTCGTCGCCTCCAGGGCGAGGGCCTTCACCAGTCCGCCGAGTCCGCCCGCGAGGGCGGCCGCGGTGTCGCCGCCCGAACCGGCGTAGCCGAGCGCCCCGTCGAGCCTGGTGACGGCCACCAGGCCGGCACGGGTGCCGGTCCGGGCGGCCGCCTCCAGGGCGGGGCGGGTGTGCTTGGCCACCAGGATCGCGTGGCGGAGGCGGGTGACGACCCGGTCGGCGGCGGTGCCGGCATCCGTCCCCCGGCTGACGGGCAGGACGCACAGGTCGAGACGCGTCCCGTCCGCCAGGAGCTCGGCGAGGCGGGCGGTCAGGGTGTCCTCCTCCCAGTCCGTCAGACAGGGCGCTTCCGTGCCGGCGTCGGGGAGGGCCAGTCGGCTGACGCTCCAGCCCCGGGTGGTGAGGGCGTCGGTGAGGAGGCGGCCGAGCCCGCCCGCGTCGTCGATCAGCAGGGCGTGGGGCCGCTCCGGGTAGGCGCCGTCCCGGACGTCGACGGCGGGCAGGTCCTCGGGGGTCACCCAGGCGCTGCCGAGGGCGGTGCCCACCATCGGTGAGATCAGCCGGGGCTTGGGGTCGGTGATGATCTCCTGGGCGATGGCCGTCAGCTCGCGCACCGTCCGGGCCTCGCCGAACCGGTACATATCGCTGCGGGCGATCACCGGGTAGCGGCGCCACATCTCGGCGCCGATCTCGACCTGCTTCAGGGAGTCGATGCCGAGGTCCGCCTGGATGTCCATGTCGGGCTCGATCATGTCGACGTCGTAGCCGGTCTTTTCGGCGATCACGGCCCGGAAGACCCGTTCGACCTCGTCGGGGTCGAGCGTGGCGATGTCCGTCGTGCCGGTCGCCGCGGCCTCCCCCTGCTGGGCCGCCCACAGCTCGGCGAGCGCCGACCTGCTCTCGGCGTGCGGGCTCCCTTCTCGCGGTACGGCGTCCGGGCCGGGTGCCGCCACCGCGACATCGGCCACCGCCGGTACGAGCACGGGTGGGTCGTCGCCCTGTTCCGGTGGGCGCAGGAGGCCGGAGAGCGCTTCGGCCGCGCGGGCGTGCGTCTCGCCCAGGGCCATGCTGTGGTCGGCGACCGCCTGGATCGCCGCGAGCAGTGACGCGTCCACCCGGCCGGCCGCCGCGCCCCGGGCGAGGAGCGCGCCGAGTTGTCCGGTGGTGCGGACCTCGCTGTCCATGTAGCGGGCGTGCGCGGCCAGGTGGTCGGTGGCGGCGCGGGTCAGCGGGTCGGTCTCCTCGGCCCGGGCCGCCGGCGCGTACGGGGCGGGCGCGCTCTCCGGCTCCGCCCGCTCCCTGGCGGCGGAGTGCCGGGTCGGCAGTTCCTCGTAGGCGCCGCGCAGCCTCTCCACGGCGAAGAACGGGCCGTCCAGGCGGCGGGCCACCTTGGAGGGCGTCCGGCGCTCCGGGCGGGGCGGGGCCGTGTAGCGGTCGACGCCGGTGAGGGGCAGGCCCAGGACGGCCAGGTGTACGGCGGCTCGCTTGAGCGCCGCGCAGGCGTCCGTGCCGGGCCCGGCGTCGCAGGCGACGGCTTCCACCCGGTCGGCCCCGAGGGTCCGTTCGACGAGCCCGGTGAGGATCCGCCGGGGGCCGAACTCGACGAAGACCCGGATGCCGTCGGCGTACATCTCCTCCAGGCGGGCGGCGAAGTCGACGGGGCGCAGCATCTGGTCGACCAGGGTGCGGCGGTTGGCGTCCGGGTCGTCGCCGTAGGACGCCCCGGCCGTATTGGCGTGGACGGGCAGCGTGGGCGGGGCGAAGGCGGCCTCGGCGCAGGCCGCCGCGAACTCCTGGGCGGCGTGGGCGATGTGCGGGGTGTGGAAGGCGGCCGCGACCGGCAGGAGCCGTACGGGCAGGCCGCGTGCGGCGCACTCGTCGGTGAAGTGCCGTACGGCGGCGGTCGGGCCGCCGACGGCCTGTTCGTCGGGGGCGTTGTGGTTGCACACCATCAGTTGAGGGTGTGTGGCGAGGAGTTCACCGAGCGCGTCGCGGCTCATGCGTGCGGCGGCCATGGCGCCGGGGTCGTGGCCGGGGCGGGGTGGCTGTGCCATGGCCTGGCCGCGGGCGTGGGCCAGGGCCGTGAAGGTGTCGTCGTCGAGTACGCCGGCGGCCCACAGGGCGGTCAGCTCCCCGAAGCTGTGGCCGAGCAGTCCGTGCGGGGTGAAGCCCAGCTCGCGCAGGTAGCGGTACTGGCCCGTGGAGAGCGCGCCGATGGCCGGCTGGGCGTGGGAGGTGCGGCGGAGTCGTTCGCCGTGGAGGGTGGCGTCACCGGTTCCCGGTGGGGGGAAGACCGCGCGGGCCAGGTTGTCGGCGGCGGGGAAACGGGCGTTGGCGGCGTCGAAGGCGGCGCGCACCGGGGGCAGGGCGAGGGCGGCGCGCAGGCCCATGTCGGGGTACTGGCTTCCCTGTCCCGCGAACAGCGCCGCTGTTCTGGTGCCGGGGGGCAGGGCCCGGGTGCGGTAGTGGATGCCGCGCGGGTGGTGCCAGGTTTCGTCGCCGGGGTGGTCGCGCGATCGGGCGACGGCGAGGGCGAGCAGTTCCTCGTACTCCGGTCGTCCTGTGGCGACGAAGCCGAGGCGGGCGTGCGGTGCGGGGGCCGGTCCGGGATCGGGTGGGTCGCCGCGCTCCAGGCGTCGCAGCAGTTCCGCTCCGTCGGGGGCGTGCCAGAGGTACGCGGAGGGGGTGTCGTGGAGAGCGTACTCCCGCTCTGCCGGGGGGCCTTGGTGTTCTTCGAGGACGGCGTGGTAGTTGACGCCACCGAAGCCGAACGCCGAGACCCCGGCCCGTCGGGCCGTGCCGGAGGGGTCGCGCACCCAGGGCCGGGCCGTGGTGTTCACGTAGAGGGCGCCGTCCTGGCGGGCGGCCTGTGCGTGGGGTGTGGTGACGTTGATGGTGGGGGGCAGCACCTTGTGGTGGAGGGCGAGCGCGGCCTTGATGAGCCCGGCCGCGCCGGCGGCGGCCTTGGTGTGCCCGATCTGCGACTTGACGCTGCCGACGGCCACGAAGTGCCGGTCGTCGGGGGTGGCCAGGAGGTCGTTGAGCGCGGCGAGTTCGACCTCGTCTCCGGTGGGGGTGCCGGTGCCGTGCGCCTCGATCAGGCCCACGGTGGCGGGTGGGCAGCCGGCGTCGGCGTAGGCGCGGCGCAGCGCGGCGGTCTGCCCGGCGCCGCAGGGGGCGTAGATGCTCTGCGCGTTGCCGTCGCTGGAGCCGCCCAGGCCCTTGAGGACGGCGTAGATCCGGTCGCCGTCGCGCTCGGCGTCGGCCAGGCGGCGCAGGGCCAGCATGCCGATGCCCTCGCCGACCAGTGTGCCGTCGGCCTCGGTGTCGAAGGGGCGGACCGTGCCGGTGAGGGAGAGGGCGGGGGTCTTGCTGAAGCACATGAAGGAGACGATCGAGTTGTCGGCGTCGCAGCCGCCGGTGAGCATCACATCGGCGCGGCGGGAGATCAGTTCGTCCACGGCGCAGCGGACGGCGGCCAGGGAGCTGGCGCAGGCGGCGTCGACGGTGTGGTTGGCGGCGCCGAGGTCGAGGCGGTTGGCGACGCGTCCGGAGACGACGTTGGCGAGGATGCCGGGGAAGGAGTCCTCGGTCCAGGGCGGCAGGGCCGCGAGCCGGGCCCGGACGATCTCCTTCGCCCGTTCCTCCGTGACGCCCATGGCGAGCATGGTCTCCATCATCTCGGGGACCAGGAGGCGGGCGGCGAGCGGGATCAGGGTGGAGTTGGTGCCGCACACGCCCAGGACCACGCCGGTGCGGGACGGGGCGCACCAGTCGTCCCTGCCGCGCCGCGCGTCGTTCAGTGTCTCCTTGGCCACCACCAGGCTCAGCAGTTGCACGAGTCCGGTGGAGTCCATCGTGTTCGGCGGCATCGCGAATTCGAGCGGGTCGAAGATCTCGGGGGTGAGGAAGCCTCCGCGACGGCAGTACGTCTTGTCCTCGGCGAAGGGGTCGGGGTCGTAGTACCGGTCCGGGCGCCACCAGCTCTCGGGCACGGTGTCCGAGCAGTCGCGGCCCGCCACGATGTTGTCCCAGAACTCCCTGATGTCGCGGGCCTTGGGGAACCGCCCGGACAGGCCGACGATCGCGACGGGGTCGGAGCCCAGCCGGCGGTCCGGGTCGCCGGAGTCCTCGATGGTGGTACGCACCCGGTCACCTCGTTCCCGTCGGCGAGCGGCGGCGCGGCGGCCGGCGCCCGCCGTCCCGGCTCGGGCCCCGGTGCCGACGACCCGTTCGAGGCGTGCGACGGCGGACCCGTACTCATATCTCCCCACCGGACAAACCGGTCCGCTCCGGGCGGTGCGGGCGCGTGGAGGCACTGGTGTCACGCCGTATGACAGGAGGCGCCCCTGCCCGCTTCCGGCCGCCGTCGGCGTCGTCTCACGCCCCGGCGGCCTGCCGGAGGGCGTCGCGGCAGGCCTCGACGGCCGGGTGGCGGCCGCCGCCCCGGCGCGCCGCGGTGAGGATCGTGCGCGCGCCCCGGCCACGGGGGAGCCGGCGGAGCGCGACGGTCGGGGGACGGCCGTTCCATACGAGGTCGGGCAGGAAGGCCGCGGCGTGGCCCTCCTCGACGAGCCGGAGGTGGAGGAGCAGGTCGGTGCTCTCGAACCGTACGTCGGGTTCGAAGCCGGCCGCGCGGCACAGCGTGGTGGCCCAGTGCCGGGCGGCGCTGCCCTCGGGCTCCATCACCCAGGGCCGTTCCGCGAGGGCGCGCAGGGTCGCCGTGGGGCCGCCGGCGACCTCCGGTGGTGCGGGGAGGGCGAGGCGCAGGGGGTCGTCGAGCAGGTGTTCCTGTTCGAGGCCGGCGGGCCGGGGCGTGGGGTGGCCGGGGTACTCCTCGGCGACGACCAGGTCGAAGTCGCGGGCCTGGAGCGCCAGGAGGGCTCGTTCCGGTTCCATCTGCGTGACGTGGACCCGCAGCCGGGGGTGGGCCTCGCGGAGGAGGCCCAGCATGACCGGCACCAGGGTGAGCGCGGCCGTCTGGAACGCGGCGACGCGCAGGGTGCCGGTGAGGTCGGTGAGGGAGGTGGCGATGTCCGCCTCGGCCCGTTCCAGGCGTTCCATGACCGCTTCGGTGTGGGCGACGAGGATCTCCGCCTGCGGGGTGAGCCGCACCCGCCGCCCCACGGGTTCGAGCAGCGGGACGCCCACCTCCGACTCCAGTTGGGAGAGCTGCTGCGAGACGGAGGACGGGCTGTAGGAGAGGGCGGCGGCCACGGCCGCGAGGGTGCCGCGATGCTTGAGTTCGCGCAGCAGGCGCAGTCGGTGGAGGTCGAACATGGGTGGCGCGGTCCCTCCGGAACATTCGGTTTTTCTGATGAATATAGGTGGGAAACATGCGCTGGACCGTGCGAAGGGGTCGGCCGCACGCTGGTGGCATGCCCGAGAACTTCGCCTCTTCCCGCACTCCGTCGTGGTTCGTCCGCCCTGCCGCCCGGTCCTGGACGTGCGAGCCCGCGCCCGCCGACGCGCGGGGCTTCCACACCTCCCTGCCCGGCTACGCCCCGACCCCACTGACCGAACTTCCCGCCTTGGCCGTCGAGTTGGGGGTGGGCCGGGTGTTCGTCAAGGACGAGTCGTCCCGGCTGGGGCTGCCGGCGTTCAAGGCGTTGGGCGCGTCCTGGGCGGTGCGCCGGGTCCTCGCCGAGCGGATGACGGAGGAGCGGGGGGCGTCGGCCCCGGTGACGCTGGTGACCGCCACGGACGGCAATCACGGGCGGGCCGTGGCCCGGATGTCCCGGCTGCTCGGGCAGCGCGCCCACGTCTTCGTCGCGCACGGCGTCCACCCGGAGGCCGTGGCGGCCATCGCGGCCGAGGGAGCGGAGGTCACCCGGGTCGCGGGGACCTACGACGAGGCGGTGCGCCGGGCGGCCGGGGCGGCCGCCGCGCCGGACGCGGTCCTGGTGCAGGACACCGCCTGGCCCGGCTACGAGCGGATCCCCGCGTGGATCGTCGAGGGATACGCCACGCTCTGCGCCGAGATCGACGCCCAGCTCGCGCTCGCCCGGGCGGGGGCGCCCGGGCTCGTGGCCGTGCCCGTGGGCGTGGGCTCGCTGGCCCAGGCCGTCGTCACCCACTACCGGAGCCGCCGGGACGGGCGGGCCCCGGCGCTGCTGGCGGTGGAGCCGGAGGCCGCGGCCGGCCTCGCCGCGAGCCTCGCGGCGGGGCGGCCCGTCACCGTCGCCACCGGCGGGACCACCATGGCCGGCCTCAACTGCGGCACCGTCTCCCATCTCGCCTGGCCGGTGCTCCGGGACGGCCTGGACGCGGCGGTCACCGTCACGGACGCCGGCAGTGCCCGCGCGGCCGCCGACCTGGCGTCCCTCGGTGTCCCCTCCGGCCCCTGCGGCGCCGCCTCCCTCGCGGGCGTCCGCGCGGCGCTCACCGGCGCCGGCGCGGACGCGCGGCGTGCCGCGCTGGGGCTCGGACCGGCGTCGGTGCTCGTCCTGCTGAGCACCGAGGGCCCGGCTGCCAATCCACACACCGTGTCCGGCAGCGCCACCCCACATCAAGACGATCGGACATAAGAGAGAGACAGAAAGCCATTCTCCGTCTCTTTTGATCTCTCTACGGTTGGACCATCAAGCCGATCCGATCAAGGTCCGGTCAACGTCCGATCAAGGAGAAACCCCATGCGCGCCGTCACCCAGAACGCTTTCGGAGGCCCCGAGGTCCTGGAGGTGGTGGAGACCGGGCGACCGCGTCCGCAGGCCGGCGAGGTACTCGTCCGGGTCCACGCCGCCGCCCTGAACCCCGTGGACACCGCCGTCAGGTCCGGCTTCCTCCCGCTGCTCGGCGAGCCGCCCTTCGGCATCGGCTGGGACGTCTCCGGCGTCGTCGAGGAGGCCGCCGAGGGCGCGGGGTTCGCGGTAGGCGACGAGGTCTACGGCATGCCGCTCTTCCCGCGCGCCGCCGGTGGGTACGCCGAGTACGTGGCCGTGCCGTCCGGCCATCTCGCCCGGCGGCCCGCCTCGCTCGACCACACGCACACGGCGGCGCTGCCGCTCGCCGGGCTCACCGCCTGGCAGTCCCTGGTGGGCGCGGCCGAGGTGAAGGCCGGTGACCGGGTCCTGATCCACCGCGCGGCCGGCGGCGTCGGCCACCTCGCGGTGCAGATCGCGAAGGCGCGCGGCGCCCATGTCATCGCGCTGGCGAGCGGGGCCAAGCACGACTTCGTACGCGGCCTCGGCGCCGACGAGGTCGTCGACTACCGCACCACCGACTTCAGCGAGGTGTTCGAGGACCTCGACGTGGTCCTCGACTCCTCCGCCGAGGGCGACCGTTCGCTCCGCGTCCTGCGCCCCGGCGGCATACTCGTCAGCATCATGCAGCACCGCGACCAGGAGCTCGCCGCTCGCGTCCGGGCCGCCGGGCGGCGCTTCGCCGGGGTGTCCGTCGAACCGGACGCCGAGGGCCTGGCCGGGATCGCCGCGCTCGTCGACGCCGGGCACGTCCGTCCGCACATCGCCGCGGCCTTCCCCCTGGAGGACGTGTCCAAGGCGCACGAACTGCTCGGCACGGGCCGCACCCAGGGAAAGATCGTCCTCACCGTCCGGGACGAGACCGCCGTCTGAGACGATCACGCGGGAATTCGCGGAAGACGGACGGGGGCCGCACACATGGACATCCTCACCGAAGTGCTCGGATCGATGCGCACGGGACGCCCGGCCTCGGTCCGCACCGAGGGGCGCGCCCCCTGGGGGATGCGCCTGCCGCCGGTGGCCGGTGCGGGATTCCACGTCGTCCTGCGCGGGAGCTGCTGGCTCCTCTCCCCGGACGGCGCCGCGCCCCGCCACGAGCCGGTCCCCCTGAACGCCGGTGACGTGGTCTTCCTCCAGGACAACCACAGCCACGTCCTCGCCGACGACCCCGGCACACCCGCCGCCGCGGCCGGCCCGGCGCGGTTCCGCCCCGGTTCGCCGATCGGCGCGCTCTCCCTGGGCGGGGACGGCCCGCGCACCACGCTGCTCTGCGGCGCCTACCACCTGGACCAGGGGCGGCCGCACCCGCTGGTCCGTCAACTGCCCGAGGTCGTCCACCTGGAGACCCGGCACGGACGGCACCCCGAACTCTCCGGCGCCGTCGGGCTCCTGCGCGCCGAGCTGGAGGAGGAACGGGCCGGCGCGGCCGGCATCGTGCCCGCGCTGATCGACGCGCTGCTGCTGTACGTGCTGCGGGCGTGGCTGGAGGAGCAGCCGGCGACGGCGGTGGCGGGCTGGTCCGCCGCCCTCCGGGACCCGGTGATCGCCCCGGCGCTCACGGCCATCCACGAGGACCCCGCGGCCCGGTGGAGCGTGGAGTCCCTGGCCTCCCGCGCCGGGACGTCCCGGGCCACCTTCGCCCGCCGGTTCCACACCCTCGTCGGGGAGCCTCCGCTGGCCTATCTGACCCGCTGGCGGATGACGACGGCGGCCCGGCTCCTGCGGGAGGCCGACCATCCCCTGAGCGTCGTCGCCGCCCGGACCGGCTACGGCTCCGAGTTCGCCTTCGCCAAGGCGTTCAAGCGCGCGTACGGCCTTCCTCCCGGCGGCTACCGCCGCCACGCGGCGGCCACGCCCATGCCGTTCGCGGGGCGGCACTCCTGACGGCCCCCCGGTTCGTTCACGGATCGACGACAATCGGCGGATGGACGTTCCCGGGCTGCTGGAAGCCGCCTCCCTGCTGGTGCCCGAGAGCACCGCCACCGACGACGACCTCACGGTGCGGGACGTCTGGGACTGCCTCGTCCGGGACGACTGGGAGTTCGCCCTCAACCTGCTGGAGGAGCACCGCGGCGGGCCCGCTCTGCCCCTCGCCTTCTGGGAGACGCTCGCGGACGCCGCCGGGCGGCTGCGGATGGAGCGGAGCACGGCCTGGTGCCGGTGGCGCGCGTACGAGACCCGCAACGGCGTCATCCGGGCGGAACTGGCCCTGGCCGAGGACCCCCAGCGCCGGACGCCCGTCCCCGGCGCCGGGGTGCTGCGGCCGCTGTGGGACATCGGGCACCGCACGCCCACCGGTGAGACGGCGTTCGCCATCGCCTCGCTCTGGGTCGAGGGCAAGGACGCCCTGGAGCCCGGCGGACGCGCCACCATACGGATCGCGCCCCTCACCCCCTCGCTCTGGGGACATCTCCGGCCCGGTCAACCGTTCACCATGCACGAGCAACGGCCCGTGGCCGGCACGGCCGTCGTCCTTGAGGTACGCCCGCCGGTCACCGCCGACGGCGAAGGAAAGCATTTGGTCACTGGGTGATGTCCGGTGAAGGATGACCCTTTCACCCTTGCTCTCTGAGGAATGCCCCTTATGGACACCCGGCGCGCCGACGTCGACGGTTTGGCCCTGGCGGTCGCCACCGCCGCCCAACGCCAGGGAAAGGAGAGGACGACGCTGGAGTCGCTTCTCGACACCGGTGACCCCGGGCGGTGGGTCACTCTCGACCTCGGAGTGCGGCGGCTCAACTGGTACTGGCCGTCCGGCCTGCCCTCCATGGTCTGGCTGCGGACGGGCGAACCGCCCGCCGACGAACCGGTCCTGGCCATCGCCCTGTGCCACCCCGACGGACGCATACGCCAGGCCGCCCTGGAGCGTGCCGCCGGGTACCCGGCGCTGCTGCCGCTGGTGGCCGTGCGCTGCTCGGACTGGGTGGGACCGGTCCGCGACCTGGCCCGGTCCCTGCTGCGCGCCGGACTGGCCGGCGCGGCGCCGCGCACCGTCGCCCTCATCTCCTCTGTCGTGCTGCGCACGGCGGCGCGACAGCACGGCGTCTACGCCCACGCCCTGCTCGTGGAGATCCTTGAGAACGCCGACGCCGAGCTGACGGACACTCTGCTGGACAGCCGCGACCCGGCCACCCGGCGGCTCGGCCACCGGATCGCCGTCCGCCGGAACCACTTCTCCCCCGCCCGGCTCGCCCGTATCGCGGCCACGGACTCCGACGTGGTCGTCCAGGACGTCTGCGCCGACGCCGTCCTCGCCCACACGAAGGACGGCCGGCACGGTGAGCTCCTCGAACCGCTGTTGCGCGCCCGGACGGCGCGGGTGCGCGCGTCCGGGGTGACCGCGCTCCACCGGACCGGGCGCTCGGCCGAGGCCACGGTGTTCCTCACCGACCGCACGGGCATCGTCCGCGCCTGCGCGCGCTGGGTGCTGCGGCAGCAGGGCACCGACCCGCTGCCGTACTACGCGAGCTGTGCGCCGGCCCCTTGGCGGACGTCCCGCCGGGTGCGGCCGCCGGTCTGGGCGAGTGCGGCACCCGTGGGGACGCCGCCCTGCTCCACCCGCTGCTCGCGCACCCGGTCGCACGGGTGCGCACCCAGGCGGTCGCCGCGCTGCGCGCCCTGGGCGCGGTCGACGCCGAGCGCCTGCGGCCGTTGCTGGACAGCCCCTCGGCGGCGGTCACCCGTGAGGTGTCCGCCGCGCTCCTCTCCTCGGGGGACCGGCTCCCCGAGCCATGGCTGTGGGAACGGCTCGCGTCCGGCCGGCCCCGGCACGTCCGGGCGGCGGCCTTCCGGCTGCTCGCCACGCAGCGCGGGATGTTCCAGCTCCGGTGCTTTCTGACCCTGCTGGACGACGCCGACCACCGCCTTCGCGAGCAAGCCCGTACCGCCGTCCTGCGCTGGGGCCCGGCCGACGCCCGCAGCGCGTACGCGGCGCTGCCCGCCGACGAGCGCGCCCGGCTGGACGCGCTGGTCGAACGGGCCGTGCCCGTCCTGGGCGAGGACAAGGTCCGGCTGTTGCGCTTCTTCCTGGGGCGGGGCGTCACTCCTGACGGGCCAGGGCGGAGACCGCCAAGAGCAGCCCGATGGCGCTTCCGGCTTCGGTGATCTCCCCGGCCCGGACGGCGGCCACCGCGTCGTCGAGGGGGATCCACCGCACCGTCATACCGGCTTCGGTCGGGTCCCGGTGGGGCCCGGCTCCCGGGCGCAGGTCCGTGCCGAGGTACAGGTGCGTCACGGCGGACGTGCGGGTCGGCAGGGGGTGGTAGGCGGTGAGGGGGCGGAGCGTGCCGGGGCGCAGGCCCGTCTCCTCCTCGCACTCGCGCCGCGCCGCTTCCCCCGGGCACTCGCCCTCGGCGATCGCACCGCCGGGGACGTGGAGCAGGCGTCGCCCCAGCGGGTAGCAGGCGTCCTCCACCAGCGCGACGCGCCCCCGGGCGTCGACGGCGACGGTCCTGGCGCCGTCGGCGACGGTGACGCGGTCGTACGTCCCTTCCGTGCCGTCGGGTTGCAGGACTCGATCGTGATGCAGGGTCAGATGACCTCCCTGGTGGACGACATGGGAGCTCAGTCTGCTCCAGCCCCGCAAGGACTCCTGGATGTCGTGGGCCATCTTCCCCGCCGTTCCTCGTCGGTGCGCGCCGCTGTGGGTAACGCCGGAACGGGGGAAGCGTTGCGCCCACGCGGCGCCGTAGCATACCCGCGGGGGTATGCGAAGGAGCGGGCCGTGGAACTGGCGTTGGCGGAGAAGGAGCTGAAGTCGGTGGTCAACCGGCTCCGGCGGGCGCAGGGGCAGATCGCCGGGGTGATCAGGATGATCGAGGAGGGGCGGGACTGCGAGGACGTGGTGACACAGCTCGCGGCGGCGTCCCGGGCGCTCGACAAGGCCGGGTTCGCAATCATCGCCACGGGCCTCCAGCGCTGCGTCGGCGAGGCGGGCACGGCCGCCGACGGGGACGCGGAGAAGATGCGGGACCGGCTGGAGAAGCTGTTCCTCTCCCTGGCGTAGTACCCGTCGTGACCGACACGTACGGCAGGGAGAGGCACGGTTCACGTCAGGGCGTCGACGAGCATGAAGCCGGCCACGGCCAGCAGAGCCACCGCGAACGCGCGGCGCAGTACGGTGCCGGACACCTTGGCGGCCAGTCGTTTGCCGTCCCAGGCGCCCAGGATCGCGGTCGCGGCGAACGGGGCGATGACCGACCAGTCGAGGCCCGAGGCGGTGGCGCCTCGTGTGGCCAGGGAGGCCAGGGAGTTGGTCGTGATGACGAGCAGGCTGGTACCGACGGCGGCCTGCATCTCGAAGGCCAGCACCGCGACGAGCGTCGGGACGACGAGGAAGCCGCCGCCCACGCCGAGCAGTCCGGTGAGCGCGCCCAGACCGGCCCCGGTCCCGGCGGCCTTGACCCCGGCGGGGGCGCGGCGCGACGGCTCCGGTTCCCGGTCTTGACGCCGCTCCGGTCGTTCCGGTACGCCGCCTCGTGTGCCGTCGGTCCGTGCGTCGTCGGCCGGTCCCTCCCCGCCGGGTATCTCCTCGGCGGGTTTCCTCCCGGCAGGTTCCTTCCCGGCGGGTCTCTCGCGGGTCGCGAGCAGCATCATCACCGCCGCGAGGGTGGCTATCGCCGCGAAGGCCGCGGTCAGTGCCCGCTGGGGCAGATGGGCCGCCAGGGCTCCGGCCGCCGCGGCGGGGAGGAGCCCCGAGGCCGCGAACAGCGCGCCGGTCCTCCAGCGGACGTTCCCGGAGCGGGCGTGCGCGTACAGGGCGGTCGCGGAGGTCGCCGCGACGATGAGAAGGCTGGCGGTGGTGGCCGCCGCCGGGGTGAAGCCGAGCAGATAGATCAGCGCGGGTACGGCCAGAACGCTGCCGCCTCCGCCGAGCGCGCCCAGTGCCAGCCCGACCGCCGCTCCTGCGGCGAGGGCGAGTATGAGGGCGCTCACGCTATGACGCCGTCGCCGAGGCTTCCGCCGGCGGCCGGCAGTCCGCTCCCGGTCCCTCCTTCCCTGGCCCGGGCCGTCGTGGCGAGGTCGCGGCGGACGCGTTCCTGTGGCCGGGTGCGCACCGGGCCGGGACAGCCGAAGCCGTGGAGGGACTGCGGGAGCATCGTTCGATCACTTCCTATGGGACGGGAACGGTCAGGCGGCGCCGCGCCCCGGGACGGTGAGCCCCACGGCCGTGGCGGCGTCGAAGACGTCGTCCACGGCGACGACGTTCCGTCCCGCGGCGTCCAGCAGGGACGCGGCGATCGCCGCGCGCGCCCCGCCCGCGCAGTGCGCCCACACCACTCCCGGTGGCACCTCCCCGACGCGGTCGCGCAACCGGTGGACGGGGATGTGCGCCGAGCCGCTGACGAAGCCCGCCGCGCGCTCGGAGTCCCGGCGCACGTCCAGCACCACCATCCGGTCGCCGGCCGCGCGGGCGGCCGCGAGGTCGGCGAAGGTGGCACGGCGGAAGGAGCGTAGCGCCTCTCCCGGGCGGACCCAGGAGGCGGGGGTGCCGGTGGCGGCCGCGGCCGGCCGGTCGATGCCCACGCGCACCAGCTCCCGCTGCGCGGCGGCGAGCTCCTCGGGGCCGGCGGCG
This sequence comes from Streptomyces sp. NPDC037389, assembly GCF_040636475.1. NCBI lineage: Bacteria > Bacillati > Actinomycetota > Actinomycetes > Kitasatosporales > Streptomycetaceae > Streptomyces > Streptomyces sp. NPDC037389. The sequence continues at coordinate 24,497 of NZ_JBEZUS010000021.1, read as the reverse complement.
AGCAGGGTGAGGGGCTTGCCCCAGGGGATCAGCCACGCGAGATACGTGGCGAGCCGCCCGTCGCCCTCGAAGTTCAACGAGCCGGCGACGTGCCCCTCGGCGAAGGCGACGCGCCGGCGCAGGTCCACCACCCACTCCCCCGCCGCCAGCCGCGCGGCGATCCCGGTCGCGTCGGCCCGCCGGGGCGGGGTGAGGTCGACGGGCGCGGGCCCGGCGGCGTTGACCGGGCCCATGTGGGCGTAGTAGGCGGGGATGTCGTCCAGGCCGGCGAGGAGTCCGGTGACGAAGGTGTCCACGTCCTCGGTCAGGGCGGCGTTGGTCCCGCGTTCGGCGCCGATCGTCGTGGCGCCGCCCCGGGCCGGGGAGGAGGAGCAGAAGCTGCCGAAGCCGTGGGTGGGCAGGACGGGCACGTCGTCGTCGAGCTCGTCGGCCAGCCGGTGGGCGGAGGCGTGCTGGGCGCGGGCCAGGCGCTCGGTCAGCCGGGGCTCGACCAGGTCCGGCCGGCCGACGGTGCCGATGAGGAGCGAGCCGCCGGTGAAGACGGCGACGGGCCGGCCGTGCTCCTCAAGGACGTAGGAGGTGTGATGGGGGGTGTGGCCGGGGGTGGCCAGGGCCCGGAGGGCCAGGCCGTCGTCCACCGGGATCGTGTCGCCGTCGGCGACCGGGGTACGGGCGAAGAAGACCGCGGCGGCCGCGGGCACCAGGTACCGGGCGCCGGTGACGCGGGCGAGCTCCAGCCCTCCGGATATGTAGTCGTTGTGCACATGGGTCTCCGCGACGAGGCCGATCCGCACCCCGCGCCGGGCGGCGGCCGCGATGACCCGGTCGATGTCGCGGGGCGGGTCGACCGCCACGGCGACGGCGGCACCGCCCGCCAGATAGCTGCGGTTGCCCAGGCCTTCCAGTTCGAGGGTCTCGACGGCATGCACGGCGGCGACTCCTCACCGGTCGACCTCACCGGTCGACGCACCCCGGGGGTAGTTTCGGAGCTCCCTTCCACCGTAATACCCCCAGGGGTATTCCTGAAGGCCGTGCGGAACCTATCCGGCCGCCCTTCGCGCCGCCACCACCGAGAGCGCGGCCGCCGTCAGCCCCAGGGCGGCCGTGACGGCGACGAAGCCGGGGCCCGCGACGGCCCACGGGCTGAGCAGGGCCGTTCCCAGGGCCACACCCAGGTGGTCGAGCGTGCCGTTCCAGGAGATGACACTCGCGCGCCGCGCCGGATCGGCGCCGCCGAGGTACGTCTGCTGGCTGGTGTAGAAGGCGCCCCCGGCCATCATCCACACGAACACCGCGGCCAGGCTGACCGCCGCGACCGTGCTGACCAGCGCGACGGCGCTCGCTCCCACGAACACCAGCGCGCAGCCCGCCGACAGCGCGTTCTCGCCGATGCCGCGCCGCCGCGCCCGGTCGCTCACCTGGCCGAGAAGCACCGAGCCGGTCAGCGAACCCGCCCCCACGAGCAGGCCGATGAGCCCGAGGCGCGCCTTGTCGTAGGAGTAGCGCTCCGCGAAGAGCGCGCCGACGAACGTGTACGCGCCGAGCCGGCCTGCCTGGAGGAAGCCGGTGGAGAGCAGGGGCACCGCCAGGCGCCGCTGCCGCCATACCGCGAAACCGGCCAGTAGGGAGACGGACGCGGCCGGGGGGCGGGGGCCCTTCAGGCGCCACCCTATGAGCAGCACGACCGGGGCCAGCCCCGCGCCGACGGCCGCGAACACCCACGGCCAGCCCGCCGCGTCCGAGAGGAACCCGCCGAGCGGCACGCCGAGGACCTGCCCCAGGGCGTAGCAGGAGACGCCCATGGCGACGGCGCGGCCGCGCTGGTGGCCGGCGGCGGATTCGGAGAGGTAGGCCCACATGGCGGGGGCGGCCGTCGCCCCGCCGAGTCCGGTGAGGGCGCGGGCGGCGGTCAGGGCGGTGAGGCTGTCCGCCGTGGCGCACAGCAGATTGCCGCCGACGAAGAGCGCGCCTCCCGCGGTGATGAGGAAGCGGCGCGGGAACCGGTCGGAGACGCCGCCGAGCAGGGGGGCCGCCACCGCGTAGGTCAGGACGTAGGCGGTGACGACCTGCGCCGCGGCTCCGGTGCCCACGCGCAGGTCGGCGGCGATCGTGGGCAGCAGCGGGGAGACCAGGAAGGTCTCGGCCCCCATAAGGAAGAGGAAGAGGTACAGCAGCGCGCAGCGGGCCCATGGGGTGACCACGGCCTCGCCCCCTGCCGGAAGGCGGGGGGCGAGGCCGGTCGCCGGGCCGGAGCCGGTCACGCCGACCGGGCGCGTACGCGCGCCGGTGCGGTGCGGGGCAGGTCCAGCTCGTCCCAGCAGCGGCGGAGCGCGTCGGCGAACCGGTGGACCTCCAGCGGCTGGTGGACCGGGGACGGGTTGATGCGCAGGCGCTCGGTGCCCTTTGGCACGCTGGGGAAGTTGATCGGCTGGGCGTACATCCGGTGCCGTTCCAGCAGGATCCGCGCCAGTTCGCGGCAGCGGGCCGGGTCCCCGACGAGCACGGGCACGATGTGGCTCTGTTCGCTCACCAGCGGGATGCGGGCGTCGCGCAGCAGGGTCTTCAGCAGCCGGGCCCGCTCGTGGAGCCCTTGGCGTTCGATGTCGCTGCGTCGCAGGTGCCGCACGCTGACCAGTGCTCCGGCGGCCAGCGCCGGCGGCATGGACAGGGTGAAGATGAAGGCGGGCGCGAGACTGCGGACGGCGTCGACGACGGGCCCGGGGCCCGCCACATAACCGCCGGCGGTGCCGTATCCCTTGGCGAACGTGCCCATCAGGAGCGTGACCTCGTCGCCGACGCCGAGCTGGGCGGCCATGCCCGCGCCCTCGGGCCCGTACATGCCGACCGTGTGCGCCTCGTCGACGTACACGAACGCGTCGTGCCGCTGGGCGACCGCGCAGAGCTCGGCCATGGGGGCGGCGTCGCCGTCCATGGAGTAGACGGACTCGAAGGCCACGACCTTCGGGCGCCCGGGACTCACGTCGTTCAGCCGCCGGTTGAGGTCGGCGGGGTCGTTGTGGTCGAAGACGTGGCGCTCGGCGCCGCTGGCCCGCATCGCCATGATCATCGATGCGTGGTTGAACCGGTCGGAGAAGAACACACAGTCGGGGAGGGTCTTCCCCAGGACGTACAGGGCGGCGTCGTTGGCCGCGTAGCCGGTGATGAAGGTCAGCGCGCTCTCCTTGCCGTGGAGGTCGGCGACCTCCCGTTCCAGGGCGACGTGGTGCGGGGTGGTCCCGGAGATGTTCCGCGACCCGCCGGCCGCGGCGCCGGAGGTGTCGAGCGTCCTGCGCATCGCGGCCAGCACGTCGGGGTGCTGGCCCATGCCCAGATGGTCGTTGCTGCACCAGACGGTGACCTCCCGGGTCCCCTGGGACCCGTGGTGCAGGGCTTGTGGGAAGCGACCGGCGAGCCGTTCGATCTCGACGAACGTGCGGTACTGCCCGGATTCCTTGAGCTTCTCCATGCGATCGGCGAAGTGACCGACGTAATCAAACACTTTTCGCGAACCCCCGTTGAGGGACACGGTCGTCCGTGCCCGACTCGCTTAGCGTGCCTAATCAGAATGGCGCGAGGCCCGCTCCGCCGCATCGTCACCGGGTATCGGACACGCTCCTCCTGACGGGGCATCCCCCGGACGGAGGCATCAGGCCGGCGGAGGAGAGAAGGCCGCGGCGAAGACCGCCCCCAGCACGATGCCGACGATCTACGGCTTGTGTCCCCATTTCCTTTCCCGCCCGGCCAGGAGGCTTCCCATGGCGGTGCGCCGGTGGAGGACCGCCCGCCCTGCGCGGACCGTGGTGACGAGCCCTGCCCCACGCAGGGCGGTGGCATGGGCGGAGGCCGTGGCGTTGCTCACGCCCAGCCGCCGGGCGAGGCCGCTCGTGGTGTGCTCCTCCGCGAGGAGGATCAGCATCTCGCAGCGCGTGCGCCCGAGCACCCGCGCCAGCGCCTCCTCCGGGCGGTCCGGGTCGTCCGGCCCGGACGGGGCGATCGGCAGGCCCGGCCCGGCGGGAAAGGTCACATGCACCGGGCGGCCCGGCAGGTCGGAGACGAGCGGGTGCCCGTTCCAGTGGAAGGTGGGCCGCAGCACCAGGCCGCGTCCGCCGGGCTCGACGTCCCGCTCCCGGGCCCCGGGCAGCTCCCAGACGCTCCCCCGCAGCCGCGCACCCGGCACGAGTCCGGCGAGCGCGGCGCCGAGGCCGTACTCGGCCACCGCCAGGGCGTGGCGGGTGAACTCCCGCTGGTGGAGGTCCCGCACCACGGGCCACACGGGGCGCAGCACGCTGTCGAACGCCGCGTGCTGGGCGCGGCGCAGGACGCGCCAGGCGCCGGCTTCGCCGCGGTGCAGATCGCGGACCCAGAGCGGAGGCGGGGCCGGGTGCCCGGCGTAGACCCGCTCGATCTCCGAACGGACCTCGTCGGGGCGCCACTCCCGGACGGCGTCGAGCCCCTCCTCCAGGGAGTCGTCGAACACGTCGAGGAAGCCCGGCGCCCGGCCGGCGGGAACCAGGTCCCCCAGTGCCTCGACGGCGACCGGCAAGGAGCGGAGCGACCGTCTCCGCCAGCGGCCGAAGAGCAGTTCGTCGCCGGGGGTCAGCAGCTTCATCAGGGCCGTGTTCAACTCCAGCAGCGGGGCCGCCCGGGGCGCGAAGCGGATCCCGGCGAAGTCGGCGGCCGTGAGGTGGATCCTGATCACTGCTCTCCTCGGCCACGGCGCGCCATCATTTCGGTCAGGGCCTGAACCTTCGCCCCCGCTCCTCTCCGGGCCGCAGCATAAGGGCCGCGTCATAAGGGCCGCGTTCACGGAGAGGTAAGGGGAGATCCATGTTCCTTACAGGAACGTTTCACGAGGGGACCGACGGCGGGGGAACGACCGCCGGGCCGACCCGGCGGGGCGTCGCCGGGTCGGCCGTACTGGCGGGTGCCGCGCTGCTGCTCTCGGGAGGCGCGGCACCGGCGCGGGCGCGGCAGCGGTCGCGTGCCGCGGCCGGCGTCGCCCTGCGCCTGCCGGGGCCGACCGGCCCGTACCGGACCGGGGTCACCACGCTGTATCTGGTCGACCGTTCCCGGCCCGACCCCTTGACGCCCTCGATTCCGGAGCGGGAGCTGATGGTCTCGGTAACCTACCCCGCCCGCGCGGTCCACGGCCGGTCCGTCGCACCGCAGATGTCCGCCGTCGCCGCGGCGAGGTTCCCGGAGACCGCCCCCGCCGTCCACCCCGGCCTGCCCACGAGCGGGGTGGACTGGGCGGCCACCATGACCCACTCGTACGCCGACGCCCCCGCGCTCGCCGGGCGGCGGCCGGTGCTGCTGTACAGCCCGGGCGGCGGCGATCCGCGCACCATGGGCACCGGGCTCGCCGAGGAACTCGCGAGCCACGGCTACGCGGTGGTGACCGTCGATCATCCCGGCGACGCCGGCGTGGTCGAGTTCCCCGGCACGACGGCCCACCGTCCCGAGCCCTGGCGCGAGACCGTCTTCCGGGGTGATCCCCGCATGGACCCGCCGCTCTTCCGCACCATGATCGACGCCCGGGTCGCGGACGCGCGTTTCATCCTGGACGCGCTGGAGGCACTGGCGGCGGGGCGGAACCCGGACGCGGCGGGACGGCCGCTGCCGGAGGGGCTCGGCCTCGCGCTGGACCCGCGCCGCGTCGGCGCGTACGGCCACTCGGCGGGCGGCACCGCCGCCGCCGAGGTCATGTACGAGGACCGGCGCGTCCACGCGGCCGTCGACATGGAGGGCTATCTCGACCACCCGGCCAAGGGCCCCGGGCGCGTGGGAGAGCTGTATCCGGTCGCCCGCCACGGGGTGGGCCGGCCGCTGCTCCTGCTGGGCACCGACGGCTTCCCCGACCGACGGCGGCTCGAACGGTCCTGGTCGGCCATGCTCGCCCACCCGGGCTGGCGCACGGACCGGCGGCGGCTCGACCGGGCCGCGCACGGGGTGTTCACCGACTACGCCGCCTTCGTACCCCGGTTGCGGTCGGCGGGACTGCTGACCACCGAGGACCGGGTCCGGCTGGTCGGCGCGGTCGACCCCGCCGTGTCGGTGCCGTGGGTACGTCACCATGTGCGCTCGTTCTTCGCCCGGCACCTGCCGGCGCGCTGACCGGGAACCGTCTGGCGCCGGCATCTCCGAACCTGCCGGAATCGTCGCATGATTGACGACACATCAGATCATGACGGTTCGCCGTTCGCCCTGCCCGGCGGTCCCGCCGGACGGGCCCTGCTCGGCCGGTCGGGGGTGCCGGTCACCCGGCTGGGCTTCGGCGGCGCGGCGCTCGGCGGGCTGTTCCGCCCGGTGACGGCCGACGACGCGGTGGAGGCCGTACGCGCGGCCTGGGACACGGGCGTCCGCTACTTCGACACCGCCCCGCACTACGGCGCCGGTCTCTCCGAGGAACGGCTCGGCGCCGCCCTGCGGGGGCTTCCCCGCCGGGAGTTCACGGTCTCCACCAAGGTGGGCCGGCTGCTCGCCGACGGGCCCGGGGGCCTGTCACCGGGTGGGGACGGCGCGGAGTTCACCGGCGCCCCGGGCCGGCTCCGGGTGCGCGACTACAGCCGGGACGGCGTGCTGCGGAGCGTCGAGGCGAGCCTGCGCAGACTCGGCCTGGACCGGGTGGACGTGCTGTACCTCCACGATCCGGACGAGCACTGGGAGCAAGCGGCCGGCGAGGCGTTCCCCGCGCTGGCGCGGCTGCGGGACGAGGGGGTCGTGGGCGCGATCGGGGCCGGGATGAACCAGACGGCGATGCTCGCCCGTTTCGTCGCCGAGACCGACCTGGACGTGGTGCTGTGCGCCGGCCGGTGCAGCCTGCTGGACGGCGGCGCGCAGCGCGGGCTGTTCCCGCTGTGCGAGCGGAGGGGGGTTGCGGTGGTGGCCGCCGGTGTCTTCAACAGCGGCGTCCTGGCCGACCCGGACACGGACCCGTACTACGACTACGCCCGGGCACCGGCCCCGACGGTGGCCCGCGCCCGGCGGCTGGCCGCCGTGTGCGAGCGCCACGGCGTACCCCTGCCCGCGGCGGCCCTGGCCTGGCCCGCCCGGCACCCGGCGGTGGCGTCCGTGCTGGTGGGGATGCGCAGCGCGGGGGAGGTCGGGGCGGACGTCGCACTGGCGGGCACCAGGATCCCGCCGGAGCTGTGGCGGGACCTGGAGACGGCGGGGTTGCTACCGGGGCGGTAGCCCTCCCCCGGGACTTAGCCGGGGGCCAGACCGTCACGTTCAGCGACATGTCACTTGAAAGGACTGCTTCCATAAGAAGAGGGGCAGATTGCCATCAAGGGCGTGAACTGAACACCATTGCTCTCAGGGGGAATTCATGACGGACGATCAGGCAGGTGACGCGGTCCGCGGCGGAAGCCCGGACTCGGCGGTCGACCGGGTGGCCGACTTCTACGGCGCCTACATCGACGCCGTCGATGACGGAACCGACGACCTGGGCGCGGAGCTTCGCGCCCACTACCTCACGGAGGATCTCCGGCAGCGATTGGCCGCCTGGGAGGAGGCCAATCACGCCGACGGCGTGCTGCGCGCCCAGGACGTGCCCACCCGCTGGGAGGTCCGCTACCACGACTCCGGTGCCGGGCACCTGTTCACCACGGTCACGCTCACCTGGGGCACCGGCCCGGACGCCGGGCACACCCGGCTGGCGGTGCAGAGCGATCTGAGCACCAAGCTCATCTCGGACATCGAGGACGGCTGACCCGGCCGGGCGGCCACCGGCCGCCCGGTCACCGGTCCAGCACCGTCCGCAGGGCCCGCTCGACCTCCGCCGGGTCGCCCTGCGCCCTCCCGCGCCAGGCGATCAGGCCGTCGGGCCGGACGAGCACCGCCCCGGACGGGGTGACGCCGTGCGCCGCCGCCCAGTCCCCGTGCAGGGCCGGGACGGCGACGGGGACGCCGAGGCGCTCGGCGGCCCGTTCCGCTCCGGCCCGCCATCCCGGGTCGTCGGTGAGGAGCACGAAGCCGCGGCCGTACAGGTCACGCGTGGACCCGTCGCCCAGGGGTACGTGCGGTGCCCGCGTGCCGGGGCGGCCGCTGGGGATGGCCGGGTCCTCGAAGAGGACGTCGTCCGAGGGGGCCGTCGCCTCGGGGACGAACGCGCCCGCCGGGCAACGGTAGCCGAACAGCAGGCGGGCCGGGTCGATCCGCTCGGCCACGGTGTCGTCGGCCAGGTCCGGTGACATCCGGTGCACCATGTTCGCGTACTGCTGCTCGACGAGGCACTCGGCGAAGGGCCTGCGTTCGGCGTCGTGGCTGTCCAGCAGCCCGGGGCCGGCCTGGCCGCGGACGACCGCGGCGAGCTTCCAGGCGAGGTGGTGGCCGTCCATCAGGGCGGTGTTGCCGCCCTGGCCGCCGGTCGGCGGCATCACATGGGCCGCGTCGCCCACCAGGTGCACCCTGCCGGACGAGAAGCGGTCCGCGACCCGGCAGGCGGTCGACCACGTCGTCGCGCCGAGCAGGTTCACCTCCAGCTCCGGAAGGCCCGCGACCAGCCGGACGATCTCACGGGCGTGCTCGTCGTCCCCGGTCGCCCCGACGGCGGCCACGAACCTGCCGGGCGTGTCGGTGGAGACGAACGCGCCCGACCCGCCGGGCAGCGCGGGGTTCTGGAGGTAGTGCATCTGCACGGCCGCGCCGTCGAGGGACACCTCCAGGCCGGCCTCGAAAAGCAGGCTGGTGTTCTCGCCGATGACGCCGCGCCCGTGGAAGCCGATGCCGGCCGCCTCGCGGATCCCGCCGCGATGGCCGTCGGCGCCCACCAGGTGGGCGGCCTCGACCTCGTAGGCCTCGCCGGTGGCCAGGTCGCGCAGGACGGCGGTGATCCCGTCCGGTCCGTCGGTGAAGGACTCCAGGCGGGTGGAGAACCGTATGTCCGCGCCGAGCTCGGCGGCGCGCGCGGCCAGCAGCGGCTCGGCGCGCTCCTGGCTGACCATGCCGGTGGGGGCGGGCGAGTACTGCTCGAAGTCCGGCATGGTCTCGGTGATGCTGTGGAACACCCGCCCGGTCACGCTCTCCGCGATGACGATGGTCATCTCGGGCCGCCCGGGCGGCGCCGCGTCGAGGAAGGCCCGCTCCAGGCCGGCGGCGCGGAGCGCCTCCATGGTGGCGGGCATCTGGCCGCGGGCCTTCGGCTCCAGCGATGTACCGGGGTGGCGCTCGACCACCAGCGCGGGCACGCCGTGCAGCCCGAGGAAGAGCGCGGTGGACAGGCCGCCGAGGCCCGCTCCGACGATCAGGACAGGGGTGGACCGGGTGTGCACGATGCCCTCCAGGAGCCTAGACTAATCCCAGGAAGCGGATATTCCTATCAATCGAAATATCCATCGCATCGAGATATATCTGCCGAGGTGTGCCGTGTCAACCGAGAACAGGTCCGAGCTGATCGCCGATCTGGTGAAGGCCATGCGCGACCAGGCGGGTCGCGGGCTGATGCTCCACGGCGCGATCGCCGAACGGTTCGGGCTGAACTTCACGGACCTCAAATGCCTCGACCTGGCCCGTCACGAGGGTGAATTGACTGCCGGGAGGATCGCGACGGCCACCGGGCTGAGCACCTCCGCCGTCACCGCCCTGCTCGACCGCCTGGAGCGGCGCGGCTTCATCGAGCGACAGCGCTCCACGACCGACCGGCGCAAGGTCGTCGTGGTCGCCACCGGCCGGCACGACGCCGAGATGCAGGAGGTCTTCGCCGGATTCGGCAGGACGGTGCTGGACGTCCTGGACGACTACGACGACGAGCGGCTCGCCTTCCTGCTGGAGGTGACGCGCCGCCTCACCCGGGCCGCCCACGAGGCCACGGAGGAGCTCACCGACAGCCGAAAGGCCTGACGGGGGCGGGGGGAAGGCCCTATAGCGGACAAGGCATGGGTGGCACGGCGGATTTACCGTTCCGTTTCCCTCTGTTTACCTTTCCGCCCTTCGCGCGGGGGTATCCCCACCCCATACTGACGACACCCGTCCCGCAAGCCCCACGGTGAGCGTGAGAACCACCGTGCCGGAAGCAGCAGGACGCCCCCCCCTTTCTCTGTCGTCACCCCCATCGCTGAAGGATCCCGGCGCCGTGCCCGTACCCGTTTTCCTCCACGGCCGCACCGTGCGGCTGGAACCGCTCGGCGAGCACCACATCGAGGGCCTGGCCGCCGCGGCGGCCGAGGACCGCAGCAGCTACGCCTTCACTCCCGTGCCGCACGGCCCGGAGGCCACGGCTCGCTATGTGGCCGAGGCCCTCGCGGCCCGTGCCGCGGGCCGGGCACTGCCCTTCGCCACCGTGCGGATCGCGGACGGCCTGGTCATGGGCTCGACGCGGTTCTGCGAGCTGGACTACTGGCAGGGCCCGGTGCAGTGGCCTCCGGCCCCGCGCGGCCCGCTCGGCGATCCCCTCACCGCGATACCCGACGCGGTGGAGATCGGCGGAACCTGGCTCTCCGCGCACGCCCAGGGCACCGGCATCAACACCGAGACCAAGCTCCTGATGCTGCGCCACGCCTTCGAGACCTGGGGCGTCCGGCGCGTGTCCCTGCGCGCGGACTCCCGCAACGCACGCTCGCGCGCGGCCATCGAACGCCTCGGCGCGGCCCTCGAAGGCGTCCACCGCGCCCACACCCGTGGCCTCGACGGCATGGTCCGGGGCACGGCCTTCTACTCGATCCTCGACGAGGAGTGGCCCGGCGTACGGGCCGGGCTCGAGCACCGGGCCGAGCACCGGGCCGGGACGGGGCACCACCACGCCCCGGAGCGGGCGCGCCCGCTCGTCTCGGCGTAACGGGCGCCGCCTTCGTCCCCTTGCCCCCGTTTTCTTCCATCCCGTTTCCTCAGTCGCCCGGGCTCGTTGTGCGAGAGCGATCCGCACCCCGAACCCCGGGGAAACGAGGAAAAGGAGAAGCGCTGTGCGCTGGATGAGCATCGCTCTGGCCGCGGTGGCCACGGTCGGCGTCATGAGCACACCGGCGGCCGCCGCCCAGGTCGACCGGGAGACGCACCATCGGGCCCAGCTGCGCGCCGACCCGCCCTGGCCCTACAAGGACTGCATCGACGCGGCAGTCAAGCAGCACAAGGAGAACGCCGACCACGCCAAGTGGCACTGCGACCAGTTGGTGAAGAAGGGCTGGATCAAGCCCCCGACCGCCCAGGACAACGCGGCGCAGAGCACGAACCCCAAGGGCGCGAACCCCAAGAGCACCGACCCCAAGGGCACGGGCCCGAAGAGCGGCGGGCCGAAGGTCCACCACCCCAAGGGCCACCACCCGAAGAGTGGTCACCCCAAGGGCCACCGCCCCTGGCACGGCAAGGCCAAGCCCAGGCTCAAGAGCGGCAGCCCGAAGAGCGGACCGATGGCCGCCCCCAAGCGGTAACCCACGTCCTCGCGATCCGTCAGGCCCGCTCGTGCTCCCGGAGGAAGTCCAGGACGAGCGGGCCCGCGACGGACCGGAACTCCTCGAAGTAGGCGTGCCGCGCCCCGGGGATCAGGCACAGCCGGGCGCCGGGCACGCGCTCCGCGAGCAGGGCGGCGTTCGCGGTGGGGTTGAGCAGGTCGTCGTCGCCGTGCACCACGAGCGTGGGCGCCTGGATGCCGGGGAGCACGTCCCACGCGTCGTGCCGCTCGCTGGCGACCAGGTGCCGCAGCCGGTCCTTCGGCGTCATGGTGGGGTCGCCGAGCGTGTGGTACGGGCCGGTGTGGGTGGCGAGCCGGCCCGGTGTGTACATCAGGTCCAGCAGGGCTCGCAGGCCCTCGGGGGCGGGCCGGGCCAGCGACCGGCGCACGTCGTCGCCGCGGTCGACCGCGTGCGGTCCGCCGGGTGACGTACAGCCGAGCACGAGGGCCCGGACGCGGTCCGGCCGGCGGACGGCGAGCCACTGGGCGACGCGGCCGCCCATGGACGTGCCGTAGACATGGGCCCGCTCGACGCCGAGGTCGTCGAGCACCGCGATCGCGTCCCGGGCGAACCCCTCGGTGCTGTAGGGCTCGTCGGGTCGGTCGCTCTCGCCGGATCCCCGGTAGTCGAGCGTGATGACGCGGTGGGCGGTGGCGAAGTCGTCGATGACGCCGTCCCACCAGTGGTGGGTGTTGCCCTGTCCGGCCAGCAGGAGCAGGGGCTCGCCCGCTCCCCGTACCTGGTAGGCGATCCGGGCTCCGTCGGCGCTCTTGGCGTACCGCATGGTGTTTCCCTCCCCCCTGGGCCCGGTCAGGCGTCGCCGGAGCGCAGGGCGGCGGGCAGGGTCTCCAGCAGTCGCTCGGGCGCCGCCTGCTTCCAGGAGTCCACGAGGATGTCGCGCAGCTCGTCCATGCCCTCCAGGGCGGCGAGGCGCACGCGCACCCATGAGGAGCTCGCCTCGTGCGGCGGCACCCAGAACTTCTCCGGCTCGGCCGCGATCAGTTCGCTCCGCTCGTGTCTGGGGCAGCGGACGGCGAAGGAGGTCTGGTCGTCGGGGATCGTGATGTACATCTTTCCCGCGACGCGGAAGGTGGGCATGCTCCACGCCTCCTTCTCCACGGTTTCCGGCAGGGACAACGCGATACGGCGGATGTCATCAGCATCGATCATGGTCCCCACATTAATGCGCGCGCTGTCCGACGATCACCCTGTGTGAAGCGACCGTCCGGATATCGGACGCGCCGACCGGGCCCTCGCCCGCTTCTCCATACTCGAGACTCCTCAATCTCGGATATTGGACAGGTAGCGACCATGAGCCGGACACTCCCGTCTCCTCCCCCGCCGGTGGAGAGCCCCCCTCAGCAGGGCTCCCCGCTGTCGAACGGGCTCAAGCAGCGGCACCTCTCGATGATCGCCCTCGGTGGCGTCATCGGCGCGGGCCTCTTCGTCGGCTCGGGCGCCGGCATCGCCGCCGCCGGCCCGTCGATCGTGCTCGCGTACGCCGCGTCCGGTCTGCTCGTGATGTTCGTGATGCGGATGCTCGGCGAGATGTCCGCCGCCAATCCGGCCTCCGGGTCCTTCTCCGTGCACGCCGACCGGGCGATCGGCCCGTGGGCCGGCTTCACCGCGGGCTGGATGTTCTGGATCCTGCTGGTCGTGGGCGTGGCGATCGAGGCGATCGGCGCCGCCCACATCGTGCAGGGCTGGCTGCCGGGCACCCCGTCCTGGCTGTGGGTCCTGCTCTTCATGGCGCTGTTCTGCGGCGCCAACCTGGGCGCGGTCGCGCACTTCGGCGAGTTCGAGTTCTGGTTCGCCGCCCTGAAGATCGGCGCCATCGCGCTCTTCCTGATCCTCGGCACCCTCGCCGTCCTGGGCGTCCTGCCCGGCACTGACTCCCCCGGCGCGGCGCACCTCACCGGCGACGGCGGGTTCCTGCCCACGGGCATGAACGGGCTGCTCATCGGCCTGCTGGCCTCGCTCGCCGCGTACGGCGGCCTGGAGACGGTGACCATCGCCGCCGCCGAGTCGGAGGACCCGGTGCGCGGCGTGGCCAAGGCCGTGCGGACGACGATGTGGCGCATCGGCATCGTCTACGTCGGCTCGATGCTCGCCATCGTCACGCTCATCCCGTGGAACGACAAGGCCGTCACCGAGGACGGCCCGTACGCCGCCGTGCTCGAGCGCCTGGGCGTCCCCGGCGGCGGCCAGATCATGAACGTGGTCGTGCTGATCGCGCTGCTGTCGGCCATGAACGCCAACATCTACGGCTCCTCGCGCATGGCCTACTCGCTGGTCGCGCGCGGCCAGGGCCCCAAGGCGCTGGGCAAGGTCTCGGGCGGTGTGCCGCGGCGCGCGGTGCTCGCGTCGTCCGCGTTCGGCTTCTTCGCCGTGCTGCTGTCGTACTGGTACCCCACCACGGTCTTCGCCTGGTTGCTGAACATGGTCGGCGGGGTCGTGCTGGTGGTGTGGGGCTTCATCGCCGTCTCCCAGCTGCTGCTGCGCCGCCGCCTGGAGCGCGAGGCGCCCGAGCGTCTGGTGGTGCGGATGTGGGGCTTCCCGTATCTGACGTGGGTGACGCTGGCCGGAGTGGCCGGGGCGCTGGCCCTCATGGCCCTCGACGCCGACACCCGGGTGCAGCTGTACTTCACCGGTGGCCTGGCGGTGGCCCTGGCCGTCGTGGGCTACACGCGTCAGCGGGCCGTCGCGGCGCGCTGACCGCGGCCGCCACGCCTTTCACCGCTTTCACCGCCCGTACGTCCGAGGCCGGTTCCCGTTTCGCACGGGAACCGGCCTCGGGTCTTTCCGGCGGGTACGGCGGGTATGGCGGGTATCGCCGGTATCGCGGACTAGGCGGCCTCCATACCGTCGAGGCAGGACCGGAGGGAGCGCATGACGTGGCTGCGCCAGCCGCCGCTCATGATGGCGCGGGCCTTCTGCTGGATCGGGTTGTCCGGGTCGAAGCCCTCGTGGTCCAGGAAGAGCCGGGTGCCCCGGCCCTCCGGCTGAAGGGTCCAGGTGATCGTCCAGTCGACCTCGACGCCGTTCTCCGGATCGGCGTCCTGCCAGCCGATCCGTAGCATCTTCCCGTCCTCGAAGGCCAGGACCTCGGCCGCGATGGTGCCGGAGAAGCCCGTGGCGGGCATGGCGACGGCCCGCATGGTGTACCGGTGGCCGACCTCCAGGCGGAAGTCGCCGGGCATCAGCCACTGGGCGAGCAGCTCGGGTTCGGTCAGGGCCCGCCACACCTTGGCGGGCGGGTGCGGCAGGAACTCGTCCACCCGTACCGCGGTCAGGTCGTCGTGCTCGTTCATGAGTCCTCGCTCGTTCATGACTTCTCGTCCTCCATTTCGTCGAGCACCGTCCGCAGGGCGGACAGCTTGTCGCGCCAGAAGCGCTCGTACGGATGCAGCCACTCCTGCACCTCGAAGAGGGGCGCGGCCTCCAGCTCGTAGAAGCGTTGGCGCCCCACCTTGTTCTCGCTCACCAGCCCGCACTCGCGCAGCACCCGCAGGTGCTCGGAGAAGCTGGGTCTGGCCATGTCGAAGTGGCCCGCCAGCTCCGCGACGGGCCGCGGCCCGCGCTCCCGCAGCAGCCGCAGCACCTCACGGCGCACGGGGCTGGCCAGGGCCGCGAAAACACGGCCCTCCGGTGTCCCGGTCGCGACCTCGGTCCAGGCGGAACGGGTGTGGGTGGTGTTCATGAAGCCCACTATAGGTAGGAAATTTCCTACCCGTCACTTCGATCAAGGATCTCCGGCGTCCCTCCCCGGAATCACGACAGGACGTTGACATCAAGGGCGATTCCGGCCCTTCACCGCGGGTAGCCCAATCGTGTCCCGGTGTCGTACGGGGAGGTGAGCGTGGACAGGACGCGGCTGCCTCCGGTAGCGAGGGAACTCCTCTGGCCCCTCCTCCTGCTCGGACCGGCCCTGCCCTTCCTCGCCGGCCCGGCCGTCGCCGCCGGGTTCGGCCGCTACGGCTGGTGGGCACCCCAGGCGGCCGTCGTGGGGGCGGCCGTCCTGGAGGCGCTGGTGGGCGCCGACGCGTCCGGCCCACGGCACTCCGTCCACGCGCTGCTCGACCGCGGCCCGTACCACCGCGCGGTCCTGTACGCCTACGTTCCCGTGTACTTCGGCGCCCTGGTCTGGTCGTGCTCCCGGTGGGCGGCCCCCGGGCTCCCCATCCCGGACGGGCTCGGTCTGGCGCTGGCCGTGGGCTGGGCCGGCGGGGTGGCGTTCACCGTGTCGCACGAGCTCGGGCACGGCCGGCTCCGCGTGGAGCGGTGGGCGGGCAGGCTGCTCGTCGCCCCCTTCGCGTACGGGCACTACTACGTCGAGCATGGCCGGGTCCACCACGCGCTCGTCGCCACCCCCGAGGACCCTTCCAGCGCCCGGCTCGGCGAGGGCTTCTGGGCCTTCCTCCCCCGGGTCCTCGCGGGCCGGGTCCGCGCGGGGTGGCGGTCGGAGGCCCTGCGGCTCGCCCGTCAGGGCCGGGGGCCCTGGCACGTCCGCAACGAGCTCTTCCGGTCATGGGCGCCGACCGTGGTCCTGTACGCCTGCCTCGTCGCGGCCTTCGGGTCCCGGCCCGTGCCCTACCTGGTCGTTCAAGCGGCCTTGGCGCTGATCGTCCAGGAGAGCGCCTCCTACATCCAGCACTACGGGCTGCTCAGGCGGGCCGGGCCGACGGGGCGCCACGAACGCCCCGCCCTGCGGCACAGCTGGAACAGCAACGCCCTCGTCGGCAACATCCTCCTGTGCAACGCGCCACGGCACTCCCACCACCACGTCGCCCCCGGACGCCACTACCAGACGCTGTGTCACGTCGACGAGGCCCTGCAACTGCCCGCCGGATATCTGTCCATGATCCCGCTCGCGTGGTTCCCGCCGCTGTGGCGGCGGGTGATGGACCCCAAGGTCGTCGCCCACTACGGAGGCGACCCGGCCCGGGCGAACGTCTCCCCCGCCGACAAGGACGTGGGGTACTTCGAGTCCTGGGCGCCCACGTACGACGCGAGCATGCTCCAGAAACGCTACTTCCACCCCGTCCGGCACGTGGTCCTCGACCACGCGCGGTCCCTCGCGACCCGCCCGCCGAGCGTCCTGGACATCGGCTGCGGCACCGGAGCACTGCTGCGCGGGGCCCGTGCCCGCTTCCCGGACAGTGCCCTCACCGGCGTCGACCCCGCGCCGTCGATGGTGCGCATCGCCCATGCCACCGGCCGGGAGCACTACGTGGTGGGCCGCGCCGAGCGGCTCCCGTTCCCCGACGCCTCCTTCGACCTGGTCCTCAGCACCCTCTCCTTCCACCACTGGGCGGACCAGCGGCAGGGGCTGACGGAGATTCACCGCGTGCTCCGGGCGAACGGGTGCGCCGTCATCGCCGACCACTTCGCCGTCGGCTGGCTGCGGCCCTTCTTCGCCGTGGCGCGCAAGCGCGGCCGTATGCGCACCCGGCGCGAGGTCGAGGCCCTGCTGCGCGCCTCGGGGCTGCGGCCGGCCGGCTGGCACATCGCGCACACCGTGCCGTCGTTCCTGCGGGCCCGGCCGTACCGGCGGACCGGCCCGCCCCTGCTCCCCCTGACCGCCGTCGCCACAGCTGCCAAGGACCCCGGCCGCCCCGCCGGCTGAGCGGCCGGAAGGAAAACCCGTTGGCTCGCGCCCGCCCCGTGGCCAACCATACGAGGATGAAGACGACCGCACCCCCGGCCTCCGGTGTCCGCCGGCCCTGGGCCGACCTGCCGCCTGACGTCCGCCGCGCCCTGGAGGACGTCCTCGGCGGGCGCGTCGTCGAGGCGCACAGCCAGAGCGGCGGTTTCTCACCGGGCGTCGCCGCCCGGCTCCGGCTCGCCGACGGCCGGCGCGCCTTCGTCAAGGCCGTCAGCGCCGAGACGAACGCCCACAGCCCCCGGCTGCACCGCGCCGAGGCCCGCAACACCGCCGCCATGCCGCCCGGCGCCCCCACGCCACGGCTGCTGGGCACCTACGACGACGGGACCTGGGTCGCCCTGCTCCTCGAGGACGTCGCGGGCCATCAGCCCCGCGTCCCCTGGCTCCCCGCCGAACTGGACCGGGTCCTCGCCGCCGTCGACGGGCTGAGCCGGGCCATGACCCCGGCCCCCTTCGAGGTGCCCGCCGTGGCCGAGAGCGAAGCGGAGGCGTTCACGGGCTGGCGGACCCTGCTCGCCGCGGGCGACACCGCGCGCCTCGACCCATGGGCGGCCGACCGGCTCGCGCTGCTGGCCGGCCTGGAGTCCGGCTGGGCGGAGCCCGCCACCGGCGACAGCCTCGCCCACGGCGACCTGCGCGCCGACAACATCCTGCTCACCGACGACCGGGTGGTGTTTGTCGACTGGCCCCACGCGCTGCGGGCCGCCCCCTGGTTCGACCTGCTGGTGATGCTCCCCAGCGTGGCGGCCCAGGGCGGACCCGACCCGGAGGCCGTCTTCACCACGCACCCCCTGGGCCGGGCCGCCGACCCGGAGGGCGTGACCGCGGTGCTCGCCGCGCTGGCCGGGTACTTCGTCCGCCAGTCGCTCCTCCCCGACCCACCCGGCCTGCCGACCCTCCGGGCCTTCCAGGCCGCCCAGGGTGCGGCGACGCTGAGGTGGCTGGCCCGGCGAGTGGGGTGAGCCCGGGCCGTCCCGGGACGTAACCCCCGGACCTAACCCCCGGACGTAACGATCACAACCCCGGCTGGAGCCGTTCGTGACGCTACGCTGCCGTGCGACGGTCGCCACAGGCCCGGGCAATCAGCGGAACCGCGCGACGGAGGACATCTCGTGAGCACCGAATCCCGTGACACCGGCACCCTTGACGCACCTGACGCACCTGACGCACCTGACGCCACGTCACCACCGGTCGCCAGAGCGGCGGAAGTCCGACCGCGGCTCTCGCGCGACATCTCGCTGTCCGCCGTCCTCGCGGGGTTCGTGGCCGTCGTCGTCTCCTACTCCGGCCCCCTCGTCATCGTGCTCGCCGCCGCGTCGGCGGGACACCTGGACACGGCGCAGACCGGCTCCTGGATCTGGGCCATATCCATAGGCAGCGGCCTGACCTGCACGGCCCTCAGCCTGTACACGAGGATGCCGGTCATCACGGCCTTCTCGACCCCGGGCGCGGCCCTGCTCGTCACCAGCCTCGGCGCCTACTCGTACGCGGAGGCGGTCGGGGCGTTCGTTGTCACGGGCCTGGTCATCAGCCTGATCGGGCTGACCGGGGTGTTCGGACGGCTGATGCGGCAGGTGCCCACGGCGGTGGTCTCGGCCATGCTCGCGGGCATCCTCTTCTCCTTCGGCACCGGTGTGTTCACCTCCCTGCGGACCGCGCCCTGGATCGCCGGCGCCGTGCTGCTCGCCTATCTGCTGGGCAAGCGGTGGCTCCCCCGGTACGCGGTGCTCCTCGCGCTCGCCGCGGGGGCGCTGTGCGCCACGGCCACCTCGCGCGTCCACATCCGGCTGGACCACATCGAGCTGGCCCGGCCGGTGTTCACCACGCCCGCCTTCTCCGTCGCCTCCCTGATCGGGATCGCGGTGCCCCTGACCCTGGCGACACTGGCCTCGCAGAACGCGCCCGGCATGGCGGTGCTCACCGCGTCGGGCTACCGGCCGAAGGACCGGCTGCTGATCGGCTCCACCGGCATCGCGTCGACGCTCCTCGCGCCCTTCGGTTCGCACGCCGTCAACCTCGCGGCCATCACCGCCGCCATCTGCACCGGCCCCGAGGCCCACCGCGACCCGCGGCGCCGCTACGTCGCCGGAGTCGCGTGCGGCGCCTTCTACCTCCTCGTCGGGTCCTTCGGCACGACCCTCGTGGCGTTCTTCGCCGGCCTGCCGAAGGAGCTCGTCGCCGCGATCGCCGGAGTCGCCCTCTTCGGGGCCCTCGCGGGCGGCCTGGCGGGCGCGGTCAAGGAGGAGCGGGACCGGGAGGCCGCGCTGGTCACCTTCCTGGCCAGCGCCTCCGGTGTCACCCTCCTCGGCATCGGCTCGGCCTTCTGGGGGCTGGTCCTCGGCGTCGCCACCCATGTGCTGCTGACGCTCGGGCGCGGGAAGCGGGCGCCGGCGGGCGCCTGATCCGTACGTGACGCCCGGGCCCGGGCGTCACCGGCTTGGCGGGTAGCGCGTTGGGTACCGAGGCCGACGGGCCAGCGTAGTGTCGACGGCATGGCAGATGACTCGCTGCGAGCCGACGTGCTCGACGAGCTGGGGGACGACCGGATCGAGGAGCTGGCCCAGGAGCTCGGCACCGACACCGAGGGCGCCAAACAGGTCGTGGCGGCCACGGTCGACGAGCTCCCCGCCGAGCTGACCGGGGGCGGGCCGCCCGGCGGGGCCCTGGGTCTCGGCGGGCTCGGCGGCGGTCTGGCGGGCGGCCTGGGCGGCGGGCTGATGTCCGGCGTCATCGGCAAGATCACACGACCGGTGGCCGAGGCCGTCGCGAAGCGGACCGGGCTGCCGCCCGCCACCGTCGCCAAGGCGCTGGAGCTGCTGCTCCCCGTGGTGATGACGACCATCGCGAAGCGCCGGAAGCGCTGACGCGCACCCTCACGCACAAAGCCGAGAGGCCGCCCGTTCCCGGGCGGCCGGTCCGGGCACAGGGGTTGTAAAGGTAAATTTATTACTTTACGCCATCAACGCAAGCCAGCGCGC
>NZ_JBEZUS010000021.1:0-4460 GCF_040636475.1 Streptomyces sp. NPDC037389 | reverse complement strand
CCCACCCTCCCCCACATCCCGGGGCGGCCCCGGGTCCCGGGGCGCCCCCTCCCTCCACTGTGGAGCTAAGGAGAATTGAACTCCTGACCTCCTGCATGCCATGCAGGCGCTCTACCAACTGAGCTATAGCCCCTTGTTCTGTTGTCCGCCGGTTTCCCTCGCGGTCTCCCTGGCGACACGGAGAACATTACACGGCCTCCCTGCCCTTCCACCAAATCGGTGCCCACGGGCCCGACCGCGGCTTTCTCGCCCGGAAGGCCCAGCCCCGTCGCGCGCGGCCTGCGGCCGGAGCACACTGGTCCGGACAGCGCTCGCCGGGCGCACGCCCCACCCGCCGGAGGGACAGATTCATGGCCACGGACGTCCGCCCCGGTCCCCTGCGGGTCCTCGTCTTCGGCGCCGCGCTGCGGGCCGGATCGACCAACGCCCGCCTCGCCTCCCTGGTGGCCCGGCTGATCACCGAGGCCGGGGCCGACGCCGATCTCGCCACCATGCGTGACTTCGACATGCCGCTGTACGACGGGGACGCGGAGGAGACCGAGGGCGTCCCGGCCGGCGCGCTCGCGCTGCACGAACGGATGGAGGGGGCCGACGCCCTCGTCATCTCCTCCCCCGAGTACAACGCCTCCGTGCCCGGCATCCTCAAGAACGCCATCGACTGGGTCTCCCGCGTACAGCCGCAGGCGTTCAAGACCAAGCACGCGCTGCTCGTCTCCGCCTCCCCGTCGCTCGTCGGCGGCAACAGGGGGCTGTGGGCCCTCCGGGTGCCCCTGGAGCACCTCGGCACACGCGTCTACCCGGACATGTTCAGCCTCGCCCGCTCGTACGACAGCTTCGCGGAGGACGGGTCGCTGGCCGACCCCGGGCATCAGCAACGCCTCACCGAGACGGTGGAGGCGTTCCTCAAACTCGTCGAGGCCGACACCCGCTACGTCTGCCTCCAGCGCCGCTGGTACGAGTTCCTGGGCGACCGCTCCGAGGCGCCCATCACCCACCGCGCGGAAGTCTGAGGACGGCCCGCGAACCCCGTAACCCTCTCCCGGCTCCCAAGCGTTGACGTGGGATTTCCCGCCGTGTCAGATTCTGGGCGACATCGCGCGAGCCAGGAGTGTGGCACCCATGACGACGACGCCGGAGCGACCGCCCCCGTCCCCCTCCCGGCTCGCCATGGAGCGCCGGACGATCGACCCGATACCCGACGAGGAGCGGCACGGCTCGCCGGCCGGCCTGTTCACCCTGTGGTTCGGCGCCAGCATGCAGATCACGGCGGTCGTCGACGGCGCGCTGGCGGTGGTCTTCGGCGCCGACGCGCTGTGGGCGATCCCCGCCCTGCTGATCGGCAACGTTCTCGGCGGCGTCGTCATGGCCCTCCATTCCGCCCAGGGGCCACGGCTGGGAGTGCCTCAGATGATCTCCAGCCGGGCGCAGTTCGGGGTGTTCGGCGCCGTGCTCCCGCTGGTGCTGGTGATCCTCATGTACCTCGGGTTCGCCGCCACGGGCAGTGTGCTGGCCGGGCAGGCCGTCCGCAGGATCCTCCATCTGCCCGACGCCACGGTCGGGATTCCCGTGTTCGGCGCGCTCACCGCCGTGGTCGCCGTCGCCGGATACCGCCTCATCCATCTCGCGGGCCGCGTGGCGACCGTGACCGGCATCGCGGGGCTGGGCTATCTCGTGGTCGCCGTGTTCACCCGCTACGACGTCCCCGCGCACGTGGGGGTCAAGCCCTTCGACGCCGCGACGTTCCTGCTGGCCGTCTCCCTCGGCGCCGGCTGGCAGCTGACGTTCGGCCCGTACGTGGCCGACTACTCCCGCTATCTGCCCAGGTCGACCAGCGAACGCGCGACGTTCCGGGCGACCTTCGCGGGCACCGTCACCGGCTCCGTGTGGGCCATGTCCCTGGGCGCCCTGATCGCCGCCGTCGCCGGGGACCGGTTCCTGTCCGACCAGGTCGGCTTCGTCGGGGAGCTGGCCGGGCCGGCGGCCCTGGGGTACGTCATGTATCTGGTGGTGCTGGTCGGCAAGGTGACGGCCAATTGCCTCAACGCGTACGGCGGTTTCATGTCGGTCCTCACGACCGTGACGGCCTTCGACGGCCGTTCGAGGATCACACCGGCCGCGCGCGTCGCGTACATCACGGGGTTCTCGGCGGTGGCCACGGTCATCGCGATGGCGGCCAGCGCGGACTTCCTCGACAACTTCAAGAACTTCATTCTGCTGCTGCTCACGGTGTTCACACCGTGGAGCGCCATCAATCTGGTGGACTACTACCTCGTCTCGCGCGAGCGCGTCGACGTCCCGGCCCTGTACGACCCGGACGGCCGCTACGGCCGCTGGAACGTTCCGGCGCTGAGCTGTTACGGCCTCGGGATCCTCGCCCAGGTGCCGTTCCTGGCGACGAAGCTGTACACCGGACCGTTGACCTCCCTGCTCGGCGGCGCGGACGTCTCCTGGATCGTCGGCCTCGCCGTCACTTCGGCCGTCTACTACCCCTGGGCCCGCCGTACCACCACCGCCCCCGCCCTTGAAGCGTCGCGGGAGCGGCTGCCGGGCGCCCCTCAGCACGCGGAGTGACCTGCGGGGCGTCCGGCGGGGTGTCCGGGTCAGCGGAAGCAGTACGAGTCGGAGGAGGCGTCGCCGCCCTGCAAGCGCGTCTGGTGGACGCGCAGGCCCTGGAAGTCGTCGCCGTGCGGGAAGAAGCGCGGGTCGGCCGACAGGCCGCCGTGGCCGGTGTCCGCGTCGAGCTTCGCCATCCAGGGCTCGACGCCTCGTGGGTAGAACTGGTCGTCCCACGCCCCATACAGCGAGTTCGTCACATAGACGCGCCGCCCGTCACGGCTGAGCTCCAGCATCTGCGGCCCTCCGCTGAGGGGGACGTCCGTGTCCGACGGGTGCGGCTCGCGGCGGGCGATGCCGCCCAGCCGGACGGAGGCGGTCCGCCGGGGGTGGAAGGGGTCGCTCACGTCGAACTGGAGGAGCTCGCCGGTCCCCCACGCCGACACGTAGAGCCACTGGTCGTCGACGGACAGGTTGATGTCCGTGACCAGCGGTGGCACCGCACCGAACGGTTTGAGCGCCGGGGGCAGGTCCTCGGGCGCGGCGGGCTCCGCCGGGATCGTGATCACCTTGCGGACGGCGAAGCCGGGCCCGTCCCGGTGCCAGAGCCAGACGGACGCGGACAGGTCCGCCACGCTGACGACCACACCGGCGAAGCCCCACGTCGCCTCGGGGTCGTGCGCGGGGCGCAGCTCCAGCACCATCTGGTGCTCGTCGCCCAGGTCCACCCGCTGGAGGTGGCGGCCGGTGCCGAGCTCCCAGAAGTGCAGCGCGTGGCCGTACGCGCGCCGGAGGAGCAGCTCGGTGTCGAGACCGTTCTCGACCATCGCCGGGGTGCCCCACTCGCTGGTCACCGCGATGTCGTGGCCCAGGTGCCACCAGACGTCGTACGCCAGGTGCTGCGGCCCCCGGTCGGTCTCCCAGGGGCGCAGCACGTCGAACGTCTCGTGGTCCAGCAGGGCGACGCCGCCCGGCCCCTCGGCCCCGTAGGCGCCGCCCAGACAGGAGAGGAAGACCCCGCCGGGGCCGCAGTGCAGGGTGTGCGGCCGCGAGTAGCCCGCCTTGGCGGCCAGCTCGTCGGCCTCGATCACCTTCACCAGGCGCGGGCGGACCGGATCGGGGCGGGTATCGAAGACGTGCAGCCGGGACGAGCGCAGCCCGGGGAGGAGCAGGAAGCGTCGCTGGGGGTCGCTGTGGCACGCGTGGGCGAGCGCGCTGGAGCACGCGTTCCAGCCGAAGTGGTGGAGCTCGTCTCCCAGGCCGGGTAACCGTGCCGTGTTCACCACCCGCCCGTAGGAGGGCGAGCCGGGGTCGGCGTCGACGGTCATCAGCGCGTCGGGTCGCCGTGCCGCGCGGTCGAAACCCACCACGTAGGCGAGCTTCTCCGGTGGCGCGGCGACGGCTTCGGCCGGTGTGCGGTAGAGGGTGGGATCGCTGTGGGACAGGGAATCCGCCATGGGCGGTGAGGGTGCCACATCCGGGAGGGCGGGCCAAGGGAGCGTGCGGGCGTATATGGCGAGGGCGGCGGCGCCCCGGGGTGTGGGGTGCCGCCGCCCTTTGCGACGTGTCTGCCGGTTTGTTTAGTACGCGGAGTTGACGTTGTCCATGGAGCCGTACTTGTCGGCGGCGTAGGCGCAGGAGGCGGTGATGTTGGCGACCGGGTCGTAGATGTTCCAGGACGTGCCCTCGACGTGATAGGCCTTGAACGTCGGGTCGATGATCTGGAGCAGGCCCTTGGAGGGGACGCCGTTGACGGCGTTGACGTCCCAGCCGTTGATGGCGTTGGGGTTGCCGGTGGACTCGCGCATCACGTTGCGCTTGATGCCCTCGTAGGAGGCCGGGATGCCCTTGGAGCTCAGGATGTCCAGGGACTGCTTGATCCAGCCGTCCAGATTGTCGCCGTAGGC
>NZ_JBEZUS010000020.1:0-86284 GCF_040636475.1 Streptomyces sp. NPDC037389 | reverse complement strand
CCGGCGGCGGGGGGGACCCGCCGGGGTCGCCGGGGGGGGCCCCCCCGCGCCCCGCCCCGGGGCGGGGGCGCGCGGCCCGGCGCCGGGGGTGGCCGGGGCGGCGGGCCGGCGCGCCTGGTCCGGTCGGCCGTCGACGGGCTCGTCGTCACTCGTCCTCGGCGGTCACGGCGGTGTCCGTGCACGGCCAGAAGCCGGCCTCGGCCTGCTCGGCCTCCAGCATCTGGAGGGCGGTCACGTCCTGCGTCATCTCATGTCACCTCCTTCACGAGCGATGCGGTGGGAGCTCGCCCGGCCGTCGTGCCCGGACCGGTGAGCGTTCGGGGCAGCCACAGGCGGGGACCCCCGTCCCGCAGCCGCAGCAGGAAGGCGAGCACTCCGGCGAGCCCGGTGCCGTAGTCGGCGTGGACCGACGTCCCGGTCTCGTCGGGGGCGAGGACGCGCCCGGCCCGCAGGGTGCGCCGGGCGTGGAGAGCGCCGGCGAGGTCTTCGGCCCAGTCGCGGTAGCGCTGTTCGCCGCATGCCTCGGCGAGGTCGAGGAGGAACTCGCCGTCGCCCGCCAGGCCGTGGCACTGGGCGGTGCCCGCGTGCCGGCGGGAGCGGTGGACCGCGACCGCCGCCCGGACGGCTCCGTCGAGGAACGCGCTGTCGCCGCTCGCACCCCACATGCGCAGCAGGAAGGTGCCGATGCCGGACGATCCGCTGCACCAGGTGGTCCGGCGGGGGCCGCCGGAGGGCCCGGCGGGCCAGTACGCGGCGCCGTCGGCCACGTCGGCGGCGGCGAGGAGGGTACGGGCGGCCTCGGCGGCCAGTGCGAGGTGGTCGCCGTTCCTGGTGGCCAGGCCCACGGCGAGCAGGAATGTGCCGACGCCGGCGGTGCCGTGGGCGAAGCCGTAGTGGACGACCTCGGCCGGGTCCGAGAGGCAGCCGGGCGGAACGGGCCAGAGCAGGCGCCCGGCGCGGCGGGTGGCCGCCGGGGCCAGCGCGGTGGCGGCCGCGTGGGCCCGGTCGAGGAAGTCGCGGGCGCCGGTGGCCTCCCAGAAACGGAGCTGGGTCAGGCCCGCGCCGGCGGTGCCGTGGCAGACGTCGGGGTTGGGCCACGCGAGGGGCACGCGGCGGACGAGCGCCGCGGCGGCGTCGGTCAGGGCCCGGTCGCCCAGGGCCTCCCCGGCGTCGAGCAGGGCCCACGCGGTGCCGGAACGGCCGAAGTACAGACCGGGCAGGACGCGCGGTTCGCGCCCGACGTGACGGGTGATCCACGCGGCGGCCGTGGCGGTGGCCTCGCGCACGGCCGGGCCGGAGCCGGCGCGGCAGGCCCTCGCCAGGACGCCGAGGACTCCTGCGGCGCCGTGCTGGACGTTGAACGCGTCGCTCGTCGCGCCGTAGGGCGACGGCGGCCAGAGCCGGTCGGTGCGGCCCGGGTCCATGGTCGCGAGGAGGTGCGCCAGGCAGCCGTCGGTGAGTTCGGTGGGCGGGGCCGGGTCCGGCCGTGGCGCCGGGACCGTCGCCGGCGTTCCCCGTCCGGTGAGGGCACGGCGGACGTCCACGAGGCCGGGGCGCCGGGCCGGGTCGGTGCGCAGCAGGGCGAGGACGAGCGGGGCGAGACGGCGGGCCGTGGGGTTGTCGCGGCCCAGGTGGCCGAGCCGCTCCCCCAGCCGCTGGTGCTCGGTGCGCACGGGTGGTTCGTCGGGCGCCAGGAGCGGTTCCGCCCCGGTGACGAGGTGGAAGAGGGTGGCGCCGAGGCTGTAGCGGTCGGAGGCGAAGGAACCGGTGGCGCCGGGCTGGGCGGCGCGCTGTTCGGGGGCGGCGTAGCCGGGGGTGTGCGCCCGGGTGATGCGCTCCCGGTGGCGGACGAGGAGTTCCAGGTCGATGAGACGGAGTTCGTCGTCCTCGGTGACCAGGAGGTTGGCGGGGTTGAGGTCCCGGAGCACATAGCCCCTGCCGTGGACGTACGCGACGAGGTCCACCAGGTGGAGGGCCAGGCGCACGGCGAGGTCGTGGGGCAGGCCCCAATGGTCGTCGCCGGTGGTGAGCCGGTCCGCGACCCAGCGGCGGAGGGTGACCCCGGGGAGGTCCTCCAGGACGAGGAAGAGGTCCCCCTGCTGTTCGAAGAGGGCGACCGGGCGGGGTGTGAGGCCGCCGGCGGCGAACTCCTCCAGCATCGCGGCCTCGTGGCGCCGCGCGTCACGGATGTCGCGCCCGGTGAGGGTGGCGTCCGTGTGGGGGCGGGCCTGTTTGACGACGACGGTCGCGCCGGTGTGCTGGTCGGTGGCCCGGTAGACGCCGCCGGTGAAGGCGTGCCGGATGACCTCCTCGACGACGTAGCGGCCGTCGAGGAGGACGGGCCGTGGCGCGGCGGTGCCGCCGGCCCCGGTGCCTTCTTCGGGTTCGGCGAAGGTGAAGGTGAAGGGGTCGCGGGGTGCCCAGTCCGGCGGGGCGAACCACGCGGTGCGCCGGTCCCGGCGCAGCGAGCCGTCGGGGGCCCTGAGCATGGCGGTGCGGGTGGCGTCGTCGGCGAGGACGGTCACCCCTCGGTGGGCGCCGTAGCGGTAGTGCACGAGGCTGCCGGGGCGGTAGGGGCGGTCGGAGAGGATGCCGGGCCCGGCCAGTCCTTGGGTGGCGTCGTGCAGTTCGGCGGCCAGGGCGCGCAGGCGGGGGCCGTCGTCCTCGGGGTAGACGGTGAGGAATTTTCCGCCGCCCGCGCGGTCGGCGGCGCGCGAGCACAGTTCCGCCACCCGGGCGGGTGTGGCGGCGAACTTGTACGCGCACCGGTGGCGGGCCAGTACCTCGGCCGCCCGTGCCAGCACGGTGGCGGCGGACACCGGGGTGGCGGAGAGGTGGAGTTTCCAGCCCTGGACGCGGGTGGTCCCCCCGGGTGGTGCGACGGAGCACCAGAAGTCGCCGGGGCTCACGTGCCAGTCGTCGAGCCGGTGGGCGGCGAGGACGGACCGGACGCGGTCCTGGAGCGCGGTCTCCCCGCGCCCTGCCGTCTTCGGGGCGTCTCCCGGGTGTGCCGGGGGGAGTGTCGTGGGAATTCCGGTGGTCGGCTCGCCCGTCCCCGTCGTCGTGTGCGCCATCGTCGGGTCCTCCGCCGGCGCCGGTGCTCAGGACCGGGCCGGGAGGCGGGCCGGCAGGTCGGTCGCGGTCCGGGCGGCGATCCTGGCCCGGTCGGCCGGCGTGCCGAAGCGCAGGTCGAGGCTGCGGGCGGCCGCGGCCCAGTCCCGCATGGTCCGTATGCCTCCGAGCGTCTCGACGACGAAGGGGTCGGCGCACCGGGCCGCCACGCGCTCCCATATGACGTCCGGGGCATCGCGCAGCACGTTGGCGACGGTGCCCAGGTAGGACGACATGGCGCGGATGTCGCCGTCCGGTTCCACCTGGAGGACGGGCGGGACCCCGTTGGCGGCGATGTCGTCGGGGCGCATGAGCAGCCGCATGTTGTCGTCGACCATGACGCTCAGCCCGGACGGGGCGAGGGAGCGGAGGTGGCGGGTGCGTTCCCGGTCGGTGAGCCGGGCGACCTGGTCGTCGTCGAGGAGTTCGTGCTCGGCGAACTCCTCGCGGCTGGCGAGCCCGCCGGGAACGGTCAGCCCGAAGACGAGGGTGCGCATCGCGGGGAAGAGCGGGGCGATCCGGGTGCAGAACTCGTCGAGCTGGTGGAGGTTGCTCCTCATGACGGAGCAGTCGATACCGAACGTGCCGTGGGCGACGCCCCGGGAGGTGAGCTCGCGGGAGGCCTCGTCCAGGAGGCGCAGCGCGTTCATGGCGCGGTCGAAGGAGCGGTCGCGGCCCCGGATGCGGTTGTGGACCTCGGCGGTGGCGCCGTCGAGGCTCACGGCGACGCGCTGAAAGGTCGTCAGGACCGCTTCGGCCTTCGCCCGGTCGACGTTCCAGCCGCTGGTGTAGAGCGCGGCCCGCACTCCGGCGTCCGTGAAGCGCCGGGCGACGTCGAGGACGCCCTTCACCACGAGGGGTTCGCCGCCCGCCAGGACGACGTTCCGGGGGCGCAGGGCGATCAGGGCGTCGGTCAGCTCCAGGAGCGGCTCACCCTTGAGGTGCCGGGACGGCCGTCTGCCGGACTCCGAGTAGCAGTGCGAACATCGCAGGGGGCACGCGTAGGTGATCTCCCAGATGATGTCCGTGGGGCCGCCGCCGCTGTTTTCCTTCACCGCGCACTCCCGTCCCATGAGGGCGTGTGGACGGGGTTCACCGTAGCCGCGGCGGCGACGCCCGGCGACGGTCGTTCCGCTGAGCGGACCGGGGCGGACCCGGGCGCGGTCAGGGTTCGCCGGGCATCTCCACCGGGGCGGCCGGGTAGGGATACCCGGCCGCCCCGCTGGAACCGCGAGCCGAAGGAGCACCCCCATGCCCAAGGTCCTGATCGTCACCGGTGACGCCGCGGAGGACCTGGAGGTCCTCTACCCCTATCAGCGGCTGCTGGAGGAGGGGTACGAGGTGGACATCGCCGCGCCGTCCGTCAAGAAGCTCCAGTTCGTGGTGCACGACTTCACGGAGGGCTTCGACACCTACACAGAGAAGCCCGGGCACTCCTGAAGCGCCGACGTCGCGTTCGCGGACGTGGCGCCGGACGGGTACGCCGCCCTGGTGATCCCCGGTGGGCGCGCGCCCGAGTATCTGCGGCTGGACGAGGACTTCCTGCGGATCGTGCGGCACTTCTTCACCGCCGCCAAGCCCGTCGCGCAGATCTGCCACGGCGCGCTGGCCCTGGCGGCGGCCGGGGTGCTCGACGGGCGTCGTACGGCCGCGTATCCGGCCTGCGCGCCCGAGGTGCGGCTGGCGGGCGGTACGTTCGTGGACGCCGAGGCCGTGGTGGACGGCAACCTCGTCTCCGCCCGGGCCTGGCCCGACCACCCGGCGTGGATGCGCGCCTTCGTCGAGCTGCTGCGCGAGCAGGTGCCCGTCAAATCCTGACAACGGACGGGCACATTCCCCGTTTTGTCGTGACCGCGATCACGGTTTGGTCCGGCAGTGTTCGCCTACAGTGCCCTTCTCCCACAACCTCCCCACCGGAAAAGGGCGTTCCATGGCGGTCAGTCGCAGATCCGTGCTCAAGGGCTCCTCCGCCGCGGCGGCGGCCTCGGTCGTCGGTACCGCCGGGGAGGCCGCCGCCGCGCCGTCCCCCGCCGGACAGCCGTCCACCGGCCCGCTGTTGCAGTCCAGGCCGCACCGGCTGGGGGCACCCGGCGTGCTGGGGGTGCACCTCCAGTTCGGCACCGATCCCGCCACCGAGATGACCGTCTCCTGGATCACCCCGCAGTCCGTGCGCCGGCCGCAGGTGCGGCTCGGTTCGCCCGACGGCGGGCACGGCCGGGTGGCCGACGCCGAGACGAGGACGTACCGGGACGGCCTGTCGAAGGAGGAGGTGTACGTCCACCACGCCCGGCTCACCGGCCTCCGCCCGGCGACCACCTATCTGTACTCCGCCGGCCACGACGGCACGACCCCGGAGACCGGCTCCTTCACCACCGCGCCGCGCGGCCGCAGCGCCTTCACCTTCACCAGTTTCGGCGACCAGGCGACGCCCAACCTGCGCCGGGTCATCCACCTCCCGGACGGCGTCCCCTCCCCCGTCAACCGCTTCCCGCTGCACACCAGCAGCCAGGTCGGCTCGCCCGCGTCCGCGGACATCGTCTCCGCCGTGGAGCGGGTCGCCCCGCTGTTCAACCTGGTCAACGGCGATCTCTGTTACGCGGCCATCGCGGGCGCGTGGGGCACCAGCCGGCCGGCGACATGGGCGGACTGGTTCATCAACAACAGCCGCTCCACCCGGCTGCGCCCCTGGATGCCGTGCGCGGGCAACCACGAGAACGAGAAGGACAACGGGCCCATCGGCGCCGCCGGCTACCAGACGTACTTCTCGCTGCCGGGCTCATCCGCCGTCTCGGACGAGGAGACCCGGGGCATGTGGTACGCCTTCACCGTCGGCGCGGTGCGCTTCATCAGCCTCGCCAACGACGACGTGGCGCTCCAGGACGGCGGCGACACCTACATCCACGGCTACTCCGGAGGCGCCCAGCGCCGCTGGCTGGAGCGCGAGTTGAAGGCGGCGCGCGGCGACCGCGGCATCGACTGGATCGTGGTGTGCATGCACCAGCCGATGATCTCCAGCACCCGGTCGGCGGGCAGCGACCTGGGGATCCGCGAGGCGTGGGGCCCCCTGTTCGACCAGTACGGCGTCGACCTGGTCGTCTGCGGCCACGAGCACCACTACGAGCGCTCGCACCCCCTGCGCGGCACGCTCCCGAACGACACCCGCACCCCCATCCCCGTGTCGACCCGTACCGACGTGATCGACACCGGCAAGGGAACCGTCCACATGATCATCGGTGCGGGCGGGAACATCGCCACCACGCAGGACGACATGTTCGACACCCCGCACGGCCGGGTCCTCATGGGCCTGAGCGACAAGACGACGTCCTCCGGTCACAAGGAGCCGATGTGGGTCACCGAGGACGCCCCCTGGGCCGCCGTGCGGGACCACAAGTACACCCACGGTTTCGCCGCCTTCGACGTCGACCCGGGCGACCGCCGCGGCGGCCGGACCAGCATGCGGGTCACGTACTACACGTTCGACGGACCGCACGGTGACCTCACCCCGGTCGACACCTTCACCCTGGAACGCCCGCGCTCCGACGCCCACCGGTCCTGACGCCGGCGGGCACCATGGTGAAGAACCGTCAAGGGTGACACCATCGTGCCGGAAAAAGGGGGTGTACCTCGGTCAACCCCGCTCGCGGGCTGGTCGGGCTGAGTAACATCCCGCACCAACACCGGCTACGAGGAGAGCGAGCTGCCGTGACCGAAGAATCCGACGACACCAACATCCAGGACCGGTACGCGGCGCGGTTCGCCGCCGACCTGGAGAACAACACCAAGGAGCGGGAGGCGATCCGCTCGAGGATCGCGGAACTGCGGGCGCGTCTGGAGCGGTTGGAGACCGAGGCGTCGTGGCTGTCCACGATGCGGGGCGCGGTCACCACGGGCCCCGGTGCGGCGCGGGACGAGCGGCCCGCCGCCGAGGCCGGGCCGACGGCGGATGCGTCGGCCGACGCACCGGCCGAGAACGCCGGGGACGACGCCCCGGCGCCGGAAGCCGCCCCGCAGACCGTGCCCCGGCCGCGCCGGGCGAAGAAGGCCGCCGCCGGTCAGCGCGCCCGCAAGGCGAAGGCGGCACGGGCCGGGTCCGCGGTCGCCGAGCCGAACACGAAGGAGGCGAAGGAGGCGAAGGAGGCGGGGAACGGCCGGAGGAGCGGGCCCACGCGCCGGGAGCTGGTCCTGGAGCTCCTGGCCCGGCACCACGAGCCGCGGACGGCCGGCGAGATCACCAAGGAGCTGGAGGAGGCGCACCCCGAGCGCGCCGCCAGCACCCAGGTGGTGCGCAACGCACTGGAGTCCCTCGTCTCGACGGGGGACGTGGAGCGC
Source organism: Streptomyces sp. NPDC037389 (assembly GCF_040636475.1). Taxonomy (NCBI): domain Bacteria; kingdom Bacillati; phylum Actinomycetota; class Actinomycetes; order Kitasatosporales; family Streptomycetaceae; genus Streptomyces; species Streptomyces sp. NPDC037389. The sequence continues at coordinate 78,844 of NZ_JBEZUS010000020.1, read as the reverse complement.
GAACGGCAGCAGAAGTCGGTGTTCTACACGGCTCCCGGCACCGCCGTCGTCGCCACCCCGGAGGCCCCGGAGGCCGTCTCCGGAACGGCCGGTGAGGGCGTCGCGGCGGCTGTCTAGCCGATGAATCCGCCGGCGCCGGAGCCCCCGCGCTCCGGCGCCGCGCCGTGCCGCGGCCGCCAAGCCACCCGTCGTACACGGGGGGCAACGGGCCCACGGGCGCACTCAGGAGCTCCTGGCGGGAATCCACACCGCGCGACCCTGCCCGCGCGTCGCCACCCTGACGGATGGGCAGGGTGAGTACGCGAGCGGCGAGGCGCGCCGCCGGGTGACACAGGGAGCCGGTATGACCGACGCAGCCATGGACGTGTCGCTTCCCCGGCGGGTCGCCGACGACCACGTCGACGCCCTCGTCCGGCTCGACCCGATCGTCGGTACGTTCATGGGCGACCCTCTGAGCTCGGGGCGGCTTCCGGACCTCTCCCCCGACGGGCACGACGCCATGGCCGCCCTCGCCCGCGCCACCCTCGCGCGGCTCACAGAGGCCGAGGCCCTCCCGGGCGGTGACCGGGGTGTGGAACGGCTCTGCGCGAAGCTGCTGCGCGAGCGGCTGACCGCCGGGCTCGACCAGTACGAGGCGGGCGAGGAGCTGCGCCGGGTCGACAACATCTCCTCACCCCTCCACCGCGTCCGCAAGGTCTTCGCCCTCATGCCGACCGGCACCGAGGACGACTGGGCCGCGATCGCCCAGCGGCTGCGGGCGGTGCCCGGCACGCTGGAGGGCTATCGCGCCTCGCTCGCCGAGGGCGCGCGACGGGGGCTGCCCGCCGGTCCCCGGCAAGTGGCCGCCAATGTCGACCAGCTGACGGAGTGGCTGGCCATCGGGGGGTTCGCCGTGTTCACCGCCGACGGCCCCGAGGCCCTGCGCGGTGAGCTGGCGGCGGCCGCTGAGGTGGCGACGGCGGCCGTGGCGGAGGCGCGGAACTGGTTCCGGGACGACTACGCCGCCGCGGCCGCCGGTGCCCCGGACGTGGTGGGCCGCGAGCGGTACATACGGGCCGCCCGCTTCTGGAGCGGCACGGACCTCGATCTGGACGAGGCCTACGCGTACGGGTGGGCCGAATTCCACCGGCTGCGGGAGGAGATGCGCGCCGAGGCGGAGACGGTGCTGCCCGGCGCCGGTTCGCCGTGGGAGGCGATGTCCTGGCTGGACCGGCACGGGCGGGCCGTCGAGGGCGTCGAGGAGGTCCGGCGGTGGCTCCAGGAGCTGATGGGCGAGGCGATCGAGGCGCTGGACGGTACCCACTTCGAACTCGTCGAGCAGGTCAAGCGCGTGGAGTCGCGCATCGCACCCCCGGGTGGTGCCGCCGCGCCGTACTACACCCAGCCCGCACTGGACTTCTCCCGTCCGGGGCGCACCTGGCTCCCGACGCTGGGCCGGACCCGGTTCCCCGTCCACGGCCTGGTGTCGACGTGGTACCACGAGGGCGTGCCGGGCCATCATCTCCAGATGGCCCAGTGGACGCTGGCGGCCGGGAGCCTGTCCCGCTACCAGACGAAGGTGGGCAGGGTGAGCGCCACCCTGGAGGGCTGGGCGCTGTACGCGGAGCGGCTCATGGACGAGCTGGGGTTCCTCACCGATCCGGCGCACCGGCTCGGCCATCTCGACGCGCAGATGATGCGTGCCGTCCGCGTCGTCATCGACATCGGCATGCACCTGGAGCTGGAGATCCCCCGCCACTCGGCGTTCCACCCCGGGGAGCGCTGGACGCCGGGCCTGGCGCGGGAGTTCCTCGGCCGCCACTCGGGCCATTCCGCCGACTACCTCGACAGCGAGATCACCCGGTATCTGGGCAGGCCGGGCCAGGCCATCGGCTACAAGCTGGGCGAGCGCTCCTGGCTGCGGGGCCGGGCGGCCGCCCGTGCCCGGCACGGTGCCGCGTTCTCGCTCAAGGAGTGGCACATGAAGGCGCTCGCGCTGGGTTCCCTGGGCCTGGACGACCTGGAGCGCGAACTCGCGGCACTGTGAAGCCACCGGCGGCCGGGCCGGGTCACCGGTCGCCGGTGCCGGGGATCTCCCGGGCCTCCAGGGGCCGGGTCGCGGGGCCGCTGAGGACGGTCCCGTCGGGTGCGAAGCGGGAGCCGTGGCACGGGCATTCCCAGGTCCGTTCGACGGCGTTGAACGCCACCAGACAGCCCAGGTGGGTACAGCGGGCGGAGACGGCGCGCACGGTGCCGTCCTCCTGCCGGTGGACCGCGCAGTGCCGGCCGCCGGCGTGGACGACGGCTCCGCCGCCGGGCGGGACGTCCGCCTCCGGGTCCGGGCGCCCGGCGCGCAGCCGGTCCGTCAGGAAGCGGCGTCCGAAGGCCATCTGGTTCTTGACCGCGGCGGGTGCCCCGCGCGCCACGCGGCCCGGTCGCCACGGGTCGTACAGGCCGGCCCAGGAGGGGATCGTCCGTCCGACGACGAGCTCCGTCAGCAGCCGGCCGGCCATGACGGCGCCGCTCAGGCCCCAGCCGCCGAACCCCGTGGCGACGTAGGCGTGCGCGGCCCCGGGGCGGCGGAGGCCGACGAGCGGCACCGCGTCGGCGGATTCGTGGTCCTGGGCCGTCCAGTGGTGGAGGATCCGGGCGCGTGGGAAGCGTTCCGTGGTCCATTGGACGAGGCGGTCGAACCGCCGGGCCACGTCCGGCTCCGCGGGGGCGGAGCACTCGCCGGTGACGATGAGCAGGCGTTCCCCCTCGCCGTACGGGGCGGTGCGCACCGACCGGCGGCCGTCGTCCCCGGTGACGTACATGCCGCCGGGGTCGTCCTCGGCGGGCAGCGTGGCGGCCACCGCGAGCTCGCGGCGTGTCGAGAGGCGGGTGAACAGCAGGCCGCGGTCGAGGACGGGGTGGTGGGTGGCGACGACCACGTCCGCCGCGGTGACGACGGCGCCGTGCTCGGTCGTCACCCGGCAGGGCGTGCCCTCCTTCAGCCCGGTCACCCGGGTGTTCTCGTGGACGCGGCCGCCGCGCGCCAGGATGTCGTGGGCGAGGGCGAGCAGATAGCGGCGCGGGTGGAGCTGTGCCTGGTTCTCGACGCGTACGGCGCCGGTGACCGCGAAGGGCAGTCCGGTCTCCGTGGTGTACGAGGCGGCGAGCCCGGCCGCGCGGGCCGCCTCTGCCTCGGCCCGCAGGCTCTCGTGGCGGGTGGCGCCGGTGGCGTAGGCGTGGGCCGGCAGCCGTTCCAGGTCGCAGTCGGCGCGCAGCGCCGCCGCGATCTCGCCGACCCGGTCGACCGCCTCGGCCATGGAGCGCGCGCACAGCCGCGCGGCCTCGGCGCCCCGCTTCCGGCCCAGCCCGGCGTAGCCGAGGGGGTGCAGCGCGGTCACCTGGGCGGTGGCGCGGCCGGCGCTCCCGGCGGCGAGGGCCCCGGCCTCCAGCACGACCACCGAGCGTCCGGCCTCGATCAGCTCCCACGCGGTGCTCAGCCCCGTCGCGCCGCCGCCGACGACGGCGACGTCCACGGTGAGGTCGGACGTCAGGGCGGTGGCGCGGGGCATGGTGGGGGCGGTGGTGGCCGTCCAGTACGGCTCGGCGACGCCGGGGGGAAGGGGGCCGGGGCCGGGAAGGCGTGACATGTCCGCCGGGTGCCCGTGTCGCGGCGGCCGAAGCGCGGCGCGGCGCCGAATACGGCCGTCCGGGTGTACGCGGACCGCGCACCGTCATGCCGACGGTGTGTGGCACCCCCCGCCAGAGGTACGGCCCTGTCCTCGCGCCCCGGCCTGGCCTAGAGTGCCGCGCATGAAGATCATCGACCTGGAGCCCGGCGACGAGCGGCTCATATCCGACCTGTTCCCCGTCCTGCTCCAGCTGCGACCCCATCTCGACGAGGACCTCCTCCGGACGCTCTACGCCGAGGGGCACGGCCACGGCCTGCGCTTCACCGCCGCGTACCGGGACGACGGCAGGTGCGTCGGCGCGGCGGGCTGGCGCCTCGTCGTCAACACCAGCACGGTGCGCTCGCTGTACGTCGACGACCTGGTGACCGCCGACGACGTGCGCTCGACCGGCGTCGGCCACCGGCTCCTGGCCCACCTCGAGGAGTACGCCCGCGCGGCCGGCTGCCGCCTTCTGACGCTCGACTCCGGCACCCATCGGACGGATGCCCACCGCTTCTATCACCGTGAGCGGATGGCCGTCACCGCCTTCCACTTCCAGAAGCCGCTGGACTGACCCGGCCCTCGTCTCACCCGTTCGCGGGAACGCCGGTCCCTCGTCCATGTGACGGGGGCGCCCGGCGTGGGCCGGGGCGTCCGCCCGGCCGTCGCCCGCCTCGGCCGGTGGCCGCCGGGGGCCGTCGCGCGTGCGGCTCCCGGGCCGGGCGGCCAGCATGGACGGTGGCCGCCTCGGGCCGGTGAGACGAGGAGGAGACGGTGGCCGCTGACACGCCGCCTCCGCGATGGCTCTTCCCCGCCGAGGCGGACCCGACGGGCGGGGCGGACGAGGAGGCGGCGCGGGCGCGCGAGCACCGGCTGCTGCGGAACGTGCTGGAGGGCACCGCGGCCTCCGTCTTCGTGCTCGACCCTCGCCTGCGCTACCTCTACGTCAACCCGGCGATGGCGCGGATGTGCGGCATACCCGCGTCCGCGTTCCTGGGCCGGACCATCGGCGACGTCCTGCCCGAGATCCGGCGGCCCGAGGACGTCCTGCGCCAGGTGCTCGCGGACGGCCTGCCCCGGGAGGTCTCCGTCACGGGACGCACCCACGCCCGCTCCACCTACGCGCAGCGACAGTGGCGCACCGTCTATCACCGGCTGGAGGACGGGGGCCGGATCGTGGGCCTCTGCGGCATCGGCGTGGAGGTGAGCGGCCTTCGCCAGTACGTGACGGAGCTGGAGGCCGCCCATCAGCGGCTCGCCCTGCTCGACACGGCCGCCACCCACGTGGGGACCACTCTCGACGTGGAGACCACGTGCGCGGAGCTGGCCGACTTCCTGGTGCCGGAGCTGGCCGACGCGGCGAGCGTCGAGATCACCGAGGAGGAGGCCGGCGGGACGCCACCCCCGGCGCCGGGCATGCTGCGGCTGCGCCGGATGGCCCTGTCGGCGGTGCCGGAGCTGATGCGGCACCTGGCCCGGTTCGGCGAGCCGGGGGATCACGTGGACGTCCAGCGGGGCTCGGCGATCCGCCGGTGCCTGGACACCGGGCAACCGTGGGTGGGCAACCTCGCCTCGGACGAGCTGTTCCGGCGGATGGCCCCGGACCCCGGGCGCGTCACGGCCTACCGCGCCGCCGGGATCCACTCCCTGCTGGTGGTGCCCCTGCCCGCGCCCCAGCACCCGGTGGGGACGCTCATCCTGTCGCGGGCGGGGGAATCGCCCCCGTTCGCCGAGGACGACGTCGTGGTGGTGCGGGAGCTGGCCGCGCGGGCCGCCGTGACCGTGAGCAACGCCCGTCGGTACACCCATGAGCACGCCATGGCCCTGGAGTTGCAGCGCGCCCTGTTGTCGGAGCCCGGCAGCCCGCATCCGGACGTCGAGACGGCCTCGCGCTATCTGCCGGCGGGCCGCAGCGCCCTCGTCGGCGGCGACTGGTACGACTCGCTGGCGCTGCCCGACGGACGCACCCTCCAGGTGATGGGCGATGTGATGGGCCACGGTTTCGCGGCGGCCGTCGCCATGAGCCAGTACCGCTCGCTGCTGCGGACCGTCGCCACGTCCGGCGCGTCGCCCGCCACGATCCTGGAGCGGGCCGACCGGGACGCCGCCCGGATCGGCCTGGACCGTGTCGCCACGTGCCTGCTGGCGCTGATCGACCCCGGCGCGGGCACGGTCACGGCCGCCCGCGCCGGGCACCTGCCGCCCGTACTGCTGCGCCCGGACCGCGAGGGCGAGTTGCTGGACGTCCCGGCCGGTCCGCCGCTGGGAACCGCGCTGTGCGGGTACGAGGCGTTCACGGCGCGGATGCCGCCCGGGAGCGTCCTGTTGCTGTACACGGACGGGCTGGTGGAGCGGCGGGGTGTGGACATCGACGTGTCGTTGCGGTGGCTGACGCGGCTCCGGCTGCCGCTGGACGGCCCCCTGGACGGCGTCCTCGACACGCTGCTGTCCCGGCTCACCGAGGGACCGGCCGAGGACGACATCGCCCTGCTCGCCGCTCGGCTGCGCCGGGCACCGGCCTGAACGCCGGCTTGAACGTGTTCAAAAACAGGTCTACAGTCCCGATCAAGAAAGTTTTGAACACGTTCAAGAAAGGCATGGGACGTGGACCTCACAGTCGTCTCGTACGCCGTCTACCTGCTGATCTGCCTGGGCCTCACGATCTGGGTCGCCCGTACGCTGAGCCGCAACGGGCAGATATTCCTGGCCGATGTGCTGCACGGGGACGAGAAGCTCGCCGGAGCCGTCAACCACTTGCTGGTGGTGGGCTTCTACCTCGTCAACCTGGGCTTCGTGGCGCTCTACCTCCAGGACGACTCCGCGGTCACGAACGCCCGCGGGGTGTTCGAGACCCTGTCGCGGAAGCTCGGCGTCGTGCTGCTGGTGCTCGGCGTGATGCACCTGGGCAATGTGTACGCGCTCAACAAGTTCCGCCGCCGCGGCATGACGGACCGCGGGCAGCTCCCGCCGGTCCCGCCGCAGGGATGGCACACCGCCCCACAGGGCCACCCCGGCCCCCAGGGCTACCCCGGCCCCCAGGGTCCATGGGCGACGCCTGCCGGGCAGTGAACCGGGCGTAGCCCCTTCCGGCCGCGCGGCTAGGCTCTGACCGTGTCAGCAGAGAACGAGCCCCGCGCCCCCAAGAGCGAGCAGACCCGCGCCCTGATCCTGGAGACAGCGCTGAGACTGTTCCAGGAACGCGGCTACGACAAGACCACGATGCGGGTCATCGCCAAGGAGGCCGGGGTCTCCGTCGGCAACGCGTACTACTACTTCGCCGGCAAGGAGCACCTGATCCAGGGCTTCTACGACCGGATCGGCGCCGACCACCAGAGGGCTGTCCGTGAGGTGCTGGACCGGGAGACCGACCTGGAGGCACGGCTGGCCGGGGTGCTGGAGGCATGGCTGGACGTGGCCGGGCCGTACCACGAATTCGCGGCGCAGTTCTTCAAGAACGCCGCCGACCCCGACAGCCCCCTCAGCCCCTTCTCCCCCGAGTCCGGGCACGCCCGCGAGGCGGCCATCGCCATTCACCGCGAGGTGCTGACGGGCTCCAGGGCGAAGGTGCCGGCCGAGCTGGCCGACGTGCTGCCGGAGCTGATGTGGCTGTCCCAGATGGGGCTCACCATGTACTGGGTCTTCGACCGCTCGGCCGGCGGCGAGCGCAGCCGCCGGCTGGCCGGCCGGGGCGCCCGGCTGACCGCCCGGGGCGTGACTCTGGCCCGGTTCCGGGTGCTGAGGCCGCTGGTGCGCGAGGTGCATGAGCTGTTCACGGACTTCCTGCCGGGGATGGCCGGGAAGGTCGCCGCCCGCGCCTGAGAGCCGGGCGCCGAGGCCGGGGGCCGGAACCCTGTCCGGACATTTCGGATATTACCGGCTAGTATCCCCTTGACATGGGATATACGGGGAGGAAAATGGCGATTACACCAGACAACCGGTGAGAGCCGCACCGTTCGATGGAGACGTTCATCGGATTCGAGTGACCCCCATCTCGGCTACTGGCCAGGCCCCCGGAAGGGCCCAGAACCGACGGCGAGATCGAGGCGACGACCGAGATTCGCGGGTCGGGGATGGAGCGCCGGGGGCTGTCGCATGTCCGGGCCCGAGCGCGCGGCGACGCGGCGATCACTCAAGCGTGTCCGGCGGTGCCGGGCTTCCTCCCTTGCACCGAGTACATCAGGCAGGAAGCGGCCAGGAAGTCGGGGTGGCTCATGGCCGTCCGCGCGGCCTCCAGCCCCTCGTCGGTCAGGCCGGCGGCCAGGAAGCGGTCGCGCAGATGCCATGTGTTGTGGATCTGGAGGGCCGTTCCCGGCGAGTCCGCGCGCCACCGCTGGACCTCGGGCTCCGCGTCGACGTCGGTCAGCCCCGCCCCGTGCATGGCGGTGGCCGCGTCCCGGCCCCAGGTCAGGCCCGCTCCGGCGGAGTCCAGAAGGGCGATCTTGGCGTCGAGGTACGCGCCGTAGGCGGCCCGCGCCGCGTCGCCGGACTCCCCCACCGGGATCAGCGGCCCGTAGGTGGTCTCGTCGAACTCGTCGAGCTGGAGCCGGCCCCCGGGCCGCAGCGCAGCGACGAGCCGCCGGAGCACATCGAGGCGTCCGGGCAGATGGAGCAGGACGAGACGGGCGTGGATGACGTCGAACTCGTTCTCCGGGAGCGGGTCGCTCGTGATGTCGTGCGTGAGCACCCGCAGCCCCGGCGCGGGTGCCAGGTGCCGCGGTGTGACGTCCGTGGCCAGCACCGACCCCGTGGGCGAGACGCGTCCTGCCAGCCACCGGGCCACGCTGCCGCCCCCGGCGCCCACCTCCAGCACACGGGCGCCGGGGTCCACGCCGAGCCGGGCCAGCCGGCGGGTGGTGAAGGGGTCGTAGGCGGCCGCGAGGCAGCGGTGTTGTTCGGCCGCGTGCTCGTTCTCGTTGTCGAAGACATAGCCGTGCGGCGGTGTCGTCGTCACGTAAACGTCCCGTCCCGGAGGTCGTCGTCGCGGGGCCGTCGTGCGTGCCTCGGGCGTGGGTGCTCCGGGCCCGAGGGTACGGCTCCGGCACCGGCGCGTACAGGTCGCCTCCGGTGGGCGGCGCGGGGAGGCGTCGCCACCTCGGCCGATGGAACGGGCTCGTTCGGCCGGACGGGCGAGTGCCGCTGACGGGTTCGTCGTACAGGCGTGCCTCCGTGGCTCAATGGCGGGACGCGCCGCCGCGCGTCGTGCCCGCGGCGGCGCGGTGACCTTGCGAGAGGAGCGGCGGGTGAGGCAGCGGCAGCGCGACGACGCCGGCGGGGCCGACGTCGCGCGTCCGGTGCGGCTCAGCGGCGCCACCGGCCTGGAAGCGCCCGAGACGCCGGTCTGGATGCGGTGGCTGCCCGCCGTCTTCGTCGCCGCCGTGCTGCTGCTCGAACCGCTGACGCCCGTGAAGTGGCCCGTGAGCTTTCTGCTCATCGCCCTTCCCGTGATCGCCGCCTTCGCGCACGGCCCCGCCGGCGTCGCCGCCGTCACGGTCTTCGCCGTCGCGCTGGAGGGCACCCTGGCCGGCAGTGTGTGCTGCGCGGGGCGTCCCTCGCACGATCTGTGGGAGCGTCACTACGTCGGCGCGTACGTCTCCACCGCCGTCGTCGGCGTCCTGGGCACCGTTCTCGCCGCGCACCGGCGGCGGCAGGCGGCCCGGCTGGTGCGGGCCGGCTCGGTCGCCAAGGCGCTGATGCTCACGTTGCTGCGGCCGGTGCCCCGTGAGGTCGGCGGGGTGCTGGCGGCCGGGGTCTACCGGCCCGCCGAATCCCTGGTCGGTGGCGACCTCTTCGAGATCCGGGCGACGGACGCGGGTGAGCGCGCCGTCGTCGGCGACGTCCGCGGCAAGGGGCTCGCCGCCGTGCGGACCGTCGCCGATCTGCTGGGCTGCTACCGCCAGGTCGTCCACGACGCGGGTCATCTGGCGCAGATCGCCGTCAGCATGGAGCGCTGCGTCGCGCGCGAGGCGGCGGCGGTGCCGGACGACGAACTGTTCGTCACCGCGATCCTCGTCGAGTACGACGCGCTCGCGCGGCGGGTGGAGATCGTCAACTGCGGCCATGTCGAGCCCGTCCTGATCTCCGACGGCGAGGTCCGCGCTCTCGCCGGGCCGCCCGCCCTTCCCCTGGGCCTGGCGGCGCTCACCGACGAGGCCCCCGTCGCCTACAGCCACCCCTTCGGGCCCGGCGACGTGCTGCTGCTGTGCACCGACGGGCTGGTCGAGGCCCGTGACGCGGCCGGGGGCTTCTATCCCCTCCTGGACCGGCTGCGCGACCGCTTCGGCGGCCGCCCGGCCCCGGAGCCGGAGGAGGTCGTCGACTTCCTCGACGCCGACCTCCCCCGGCACACCCTCGCGCTCCACGACGACGTGGCCGTCCTCGCGATCGCCCCGCGCGCACGTCCGTAGCCGTGCGCGCCCGGCGTCAGCGCTTGCGGCTGTACGTCCGCACCAGGACACCGTTGTCGAAGGCTCGGACCGACTCCAGGGCGAAGTCGGTGACCGCGAAGTCCGCGCCGAACATCGGCATGCCCGACCCGTAGACCTGCGGATAGGTCTTGATCACCAGCTCGTCGACCTCTTCGAGCAGCTCACCCGCCAGCTGGGAGCCACCGCAGAGCCAGATGCCGAGCTCACCGTCCTCCGCCTTGAGCTTCCGGATCGCGCCGGGCACGTCCTCCGTGATGAGCGTGACGTTCGGGTCGGGCGACTCCCCGAGCGTCCGGGACGCCACGTACTCGCGCAGATGCCCGTACGGGCTGGTGATGTTGACGTCGAGGGCGAGCTGGTAGCTTCCCCGGCCCTGGACGACCGTGTCGAACCGCCGGTGCTCCAGGTCCGTCATGCCGAGGGCCGTGCGGCCCTCGGCGGAGACGGTCTCCGGGTATTCCGCCTTCAGGTAGTCCAGGAACTCCTCGTTGACGAACTGGTACATGGACGACGCGTCACCCTTCGGGTCGCCGATGAAGCCGTCGATGGAGCAGGCGACATAGTAGGTGAGCTTGCGCAAAGCGTTCCTCATTCTCGTAGGCGACGTGCGAACCACTTCGCATATAGTGCTTCATCTGTAGTGGTTGCGCAAGCCCCTTTTCACGGCTCATCGAGCGGCTCGCCGAGAGGACATGACGGATGGCCAGGAACCCGGAACGAAGAACGGCTCTCGTCGACGCCGCCATCGAGGTACTGGCGCGCGAGGGGGCGCGAGGGCTCACCTTCCGCGCGGTCGACGCGCAGGCCGGGGTGCCCGTCGGGACGGCGTCCAACTACTTCACCAGCAGGGACGATCTGTTCACCCAGGCCGGCCGGCGCATCCATGTACGGATGACGCCCGACCCCACCCAGGTCGGCGAGGCCATGCGGGCGGCCCCCTCGCGCGAGCTGGTGACGGAGCTCATGCGGTGGCTGGTGCGCCGTATGACCGCCGAGCGCACCGGCTATCTGGCCATGCTGGAGCTCCGTCTGGAGGCCACCCGCCGCCCGGCCCTCCAGGCCGAGCTCAACCGCGCCGTCCGCGCCGCCCTGGAGGAGAGCGTCCGTTTCCACCTGGACGCCGGCCTGCCCGGCGACGCGGACACCGTGCTCGTGCTCTATCTCGCCATGACCGGTGTGCTGCTGGAGCACTTCACACTGCCGGACGTGCTCTCCGGCACCGAGCTGGACCGGCTCGTGGAGATGGTGGTCACCCGGATCGTTCCTCCGTCGGGTCCCAGGTGACCGGAAGCCGGTGGGCTCCGTAGAGGTTCATGTCGTCGCGCAACGGCACCTCCTCGGGCGGGACGGCCAGGCGCAGCGACGGGAAGCGGGTGAAGAGGGCGGGCAGGGCGACGCGCAGCTCCACACGGGCCAGTTGCTGGCCCAGACACTGGTGGATGCCGTGGCCGAAGGCGAGGTGGCCGGTGGCGGTGCGGCTCAGGTCCAGGGTGTCGGGGTCGGTGAACCGGGCGGGGTCGCGATTGGCGGCCTGGACGGAGAGGGTGACCGTCTCACCGGCCTTGATCAGCGTGCCGTCCACCTCGACGTCCTCCAGCGCCGCCCGCACCCCGGTGTGACCGATGCTCAGATAGCGCAGCAGCTCCTCGACGGCCTGGTCGGCGAGGCCGGGGTCGGAGCGCAGGGCGGCGGCCTGCTCGGGGTGGGTCAGGAGGGCGAAGGCGCCCAGCGTGATCATGTTCGCGGTGGTGTCGAGCCCGGCGGCCAGGAGGAAGCTCCCGAGGCCGGCGACCTCCTCGTCGGTGAGGTCGGTGGCGGTCAGGTCGCTGAGCAGGTCGTCGGTGGGGGCGGCGCGCTTGACCGGCACCAGTTCGCGGACGAAGTCCCCGAGCGCGGTCAGGGCGGAGTGCTGCTCCTCGGCCGTCGCGCTCGCGCCGTTCACCGTCGCGGCACGGTTCCGGAAGCCCTCGCGCTCGTCCTCGGGCACGCCCAGCAGTTCACAGATCATCAGGGCCGGTACGGGGTGGGCGTACGCCGCCACGAGGTCGAGGTCCGGGCCCTGGCGCTCCATGGCGTCGAGGTGCTCGGCGGCGATCTCCTCGACGCGGGCGGTGAGGGCGCGCATCCGGCGGACGGTGAAGTTCCCGGCGAGCAGCCGCCGGTAGCGGGTGTGCTCGGGCGGGTCGATGCCGGTGAGGTCCCCGAGGGTGGCCGGGGGCAGGGTGGTGACCCCGGGGATGGCGACGGGCAAATGCAATAACTCGTACCGCGAGCTGAAGCGGCGGTCCGCCCCTATCTTGCGGATCACGGAGTGACCGGTGGCCAGCCAGCCCAGATGGCCGTCGGGGTAGCGCATCCGGCGCAGCGGTTCCGTGTCGCGCAGCCGCGCGAGCTCGGTGGGCGGGTCGAAGGGGCAGCCCTCGGGGCGGCTCAGCGGCAGCCCGGGGAGCGGGTCGGGCTCGGGGCGCGGCGCGGTCGCCTGAGCGGTCCGCTCGGGCGGATTCATCGATGGTTCGTTGTGCATGATGCCCTCCGGGTGCAGAGTGACGTGCGGGAACGGTGATGATGCCGTGTGGCGTCATCATGGCCCACAAATAGCGCCAAATTAAGATCGATTAACCGACATACTGGCTCAACTCACACCTTCAAGGCGCTATGCCAGCCACTCACTCGTCTCCGGAGGGCTCTCACGTGTCGGACCGTTCGCTGCCGGTGGAGCCCGGCACGCCCGAAGTGGCCGTCCAGGAGCGGCGGCTCCGCCGTGACCTGGGATTCTGGGGGCTGACCGGAATCGGTTTCTCCAACATCGTCGGCTCCGGCTGGCTGTTCGCCGCGATGTACGCCTCCCAGACGGCGGGGCCCGCGTCCCTGCTCACCTGGGTCGGCGCGGGCGTGCTGTGCGGGCTCGTCGCCCTTGTCATGATCGAGCTCGGCGCGTCACGCCCCGAGGGCGGCGGAACGGTTCGCTGGCCGCTGTACGCGAGCGGCCGTCTGGTCGGCACGGTCGTCGGCTGGTCGGTGCTGCTGTCGGTGGGCGGCACCGCGGCCGAGATCAGCGCGATCATGCAGTACGCCAACCACTATCTCCCCGGCCTCTACACGGGCCACACCCTCAGCGTCTCGGGCCTGGGCGTCGCCGTGGCGCTGAGCACCCTGCTGACGGCGCTGAACTGGTTCGCGGTACGGACGTTCGCCCGGCTCAACAACCTCGTCTCGGTCTTCAAGGTCGTCATGCCCGTGGTCACCGTGCTCGCGCTGCTCGCCTCCGGCTGGCACTCGGGGCGGCTGACCGACCACGGCGGTTTCGCGCCCTACGGCTACGCGGCCTGTCTGTCCGCGCTCGCCGGGGGCGGCGTGGTGTATTCGGTGAACGGCTTCCAGGCCCCGCTGGACTTCTCCGGCGAGGCCCGCGATCCCCGCCGGACCATCCCGGCCTCGGTGCTCACCGGCATCGGGCTGGCCCTGCTGATGTATCTGGGGCTCCAGCTGGCCTTTCTCTTCACCGTGCCCGAGGACCTCCTCGGGGAGGGCTGGAAGGGCGTGAACTTCGAATCGCCCTTCGGCCAGCTGGCGCTGATCTTCAATCTCCACTGGCTGTCCACGCTCCTCTACGCGGACGCGGTCGTCTCGCCGGGCGGCTCGGCGTACGTGGGCGTCGCCATCGACGCCCGCCACACCTACGCCCTCGCCAAGAACGGCACCCTGCCCCGGGCGCTGATGAAGGTCGACAGCCGCTCCGGCATCCCGCACCGGGCGCTGGCGCTGAACCTCGCCGTCATCGTGGTCTTCCTGCTGCCCTTCGGCGGCTGGCAGCACATCGTCAGCATCATGGGCGACATGTACCTGCTGATCTATGCCGCGTCGGCCGTCGCCGCCGCGGTCTTCCGGAAGCAGCCGGGCGCGGAGATGGCGGGCTGGGTGCCCGGGCTGCGCTGGATCGCGCCCGTCAGCTTCGTGGTGTCGAGCGAGTTCGTGTACTGGTCGGGGTGGCACGACCTGCGGCTGGCGCTGCCGCTCGTGCTGGGCGGACTGCTGATCTTCCTGGCCATGCGGCGCCCGGGCCACGAGGACGGCCCGCTCGTCGCCGAACTGCGCACCGGGGCCTGGCTGATCTTCTACCTGGCCGTGCTGACGCTGCTCTCCTGGCTCGGTACCTTCAAGGGCTCGGGCCGGCTGCCCGCGCCGTACGACTCGCTGACCGTCGCCCTCGTCGCGCTGGGCGTCTTCTTCTGGGCGGTCCGTTCGGGCGTACGGCAGCTGCCGCCCGCGGTGGGCGCTCACGCGTGACAGACCGGCGGCCCACCGTGGAACTCCGCCATGCGGGCGAAGAGTTCGTCCATGTCGAGCCGGCCGCCCCGGGCCTCGCCGCGTTCCTCGGCGTAGGCGCGGAACAGATTGGGCACCAGGCGTTCGGCGTCCACCCAGCCGCCGTACGGGCCCGGGCCCGCCGCGCGGGCGACGCCGAGCGGGTCGAGCCCGGCCGCCAGGCCGTCACGGGCCAGCCGGAGCAGCCGTCGTAGATACGCCGCGTTGTCGTCTAGTACGCCGGGCCCGGCGACCGGGCCGTGGCCGGGGACGACGACTTCGGGGCCCAGCGCGCGCAGCGCGTCGAGCGCCTCCAGGGAACCGGCGACGGAGCCCATGGGGCAGAACGGCGTCACCCCGTTCATCACCAGGTCCCCGGCGAACAGCACCCGCTGCCGGGGCAGCCAGACCACCGTGTCGGCCTCCGTGTGCGCGGGGCCGAAGGACAGGAGCTCGGCTGCCGTGTCCCCGACGTACAGGGCGAGGCGGTCCCGGAACGTCAGTTCCGGCAGGACCGGGCGCAGCGCGCCCCAGTCGACGCCGGGCCACAGTCCGGTCAGGTGGAGCCCGGCGCGCGCCATCCAGGCGCGGGTGGTTTCGTGCCCGACGATCAGGGCTTCGGGGAAGAGGAAGTTGCCGAAGGTGTGGTCGCCGTGGAAGTGGGTGTTGACCACGATCGCGGGGGCGGCCGGGGCGACGGAGAGCGCGGCGGCCCGCAGGGCCCGGGCGCGGGACTCGGTGGCGACGGTGTCCACCAGCGCCGAGCGGCCGGCGGAGACGATCAGTCCGGCGTTGTTCAGGCACCAGCCCCCGTCGGGCTGGACATGGGCGAACACGCCGTCGGCGACCTCCAGCGGCTCCGGCCCGTGGCCGCCCGGTCCATGCCCGGTCATGGGGTCTCCCTCGGTGCTCGGGGACGGTCGGTCACGCGCATCGTCCGTCCCCGGGCTGGAGTTCCCGTCGAGCGGCGGCGGACCGCCCGGGCGGAACGGATCCGCCCGGGCCGTCCGGCGTGGGCGTTACAGGCGCTTGAGCACGTGCAGCAGGTACGCGTCCCGGTTCAGCGGGTCCGGGCCCTGGGAGCGCGGCCGCACCGGATGGCGTCCCCGGACGGGGCGGTAGCCGTGGAAGGCGGACAGGAAGACGCCCTCCCCCTGGGTGAGCCCGGGGACCCGCTGCTCGAAGCCGTGCGTCCGGCCCGCCGCCAGCAGACCCTCCAGCCGGTAGACGTCACCGTCGGCGACGGGCGGGAAGGGGGTCGCGCCCACCTCGGCCAGCTTGCCGAGGACCGGGCTCAGGGCGCCTGCGGGCAGCTCCAGTTCGAAGGCGTTCACCGGCTCGTGGACCTCGGTGCCGGCCCGGCGCAGCGCGTCCATCAGCACCAGCGGTGTGACCTTGCGGAAGTCGTCCGCGGCGCTGACGGGGCTGGCGTACCCGGTGTGGGTGAGCGTCACCAGGCAGTCGGTGACCTGCCAGCCGTGCAGACCGTGCCGCAGGGTCGAGTGGACGGTGTCCTCGATGGCCTTGTGGAACGCCCGGGGCAGTGAGCCCAGTTCGACGCCCAGGCGGAACACGACGCCCTCGCCCGGCCCGGCGGGCTCGACGCGGAGCCCCACCGTCGCCCAGAAGTAGTTCTCGTAGGCGCGGGTGTCGATCTCCTCCAGTGCCGTGCCGACGCCGACGGGCTTCTCGATGTGGACCGTGCGGGTCTCCTCGAAGCGGACGGCGACGCCGAACTCCTCCGCGAGGGTGGTGTGGATGATGTCCTTCTGCACCTCTCCGTAGAGGCGCAGGACGGCGCCCCCGGTGTCCGCGTCCTGCTGGAGCTCGATGTGGGGGTCCGCTTCGGCGAGGGCCGTCAGGGCCGTGTGGAGCCGGGGCGCGGCCTCGGGCCTCAGGGGGCGGACGACGGTCTCCAGGGCGGGCGGGGCGAAGACGCCGGTGTGCCCGGTGGCGTCCGCCGGGCCCAGCCGGTCGCCGACGCGGAGGTCCTTCAGGCCCCGGATCTGTGCGATGTCCCCGGCCTCGGCCCGGGTCTCGACGGTGGTGGCGCCCCGTTCGAAGACGCGCAGCGAGGTGATCCTGCCGGAGTGCCGGGTGATGTGCCCGGAGTGGTCGGTGCGGTGGAGGACGGCCTCGTCGCGGGCGGCGAGGCTGCCGGCGGTCAGATGGAGGTAGCCGATCCGTTCGCCCCGGGGGCCGCGTTCGATCTTGAATACGGTGCCGGCCGGTTCCCCGCCGGGGCGGGCGTCATCCGGGGCGGGGAGCAGGTTCCTTACTCCGGAGAGGAGTTCCTCGATGCCCTCGCCGGTGGCGGCGGAGCCGAAGTACACGGGGTGGACGAGTCCCTTGGCGGTCTGGAGGGCGAGTTCCGCGGTGTAGTCGCCGGGGGTGAGGGCGCGGGTGTCGTCCAGGCAGGAGCCCAGGAAGGCGTCGCTGTGCCCGGCGAGGACCTCCGCGAGTCCGTCGGTGAACGCCGGGTCGTCGAGGGTGCGCGGGCGGACGCGTACGGCGGGGGTGCCGAGGTCCGTGACGGTGGTCATGGCGACGGCGGAGCCGGTGAGCCGCCGGCGGATCCCGGCGAGCACGGCGTCGGTGTCCGCTCCGGCGCGGTCGGCCTTGTTGACGAAGACCACGGTGGGGATCGCGAGCCTGCGCAGGGTGCGCATCAGGACGCGTGTCTGCGGCTGTACGCCTTCCACGGCGGAGACGACCAGGACGGCACCGTCCAGCACCCGCAGGGCGCGTTCGACCTCGGCGATGAAGTCGGAGTGCCCGGGGGTGTCGATCAGGTTGACCTTGAGGTCGTCGAGGACGAAGGCGGCCACGGCCGAGCGGATGGTGATGCCCCGGCGCCGTTCCAGCTCCAGGGAGTCGGTCTGTGTGGTGCCGTCGTCGACGCTCCCCACCGTGTCGAATGACTCCGGTGCGGTGGAGGAGGCGCTCGGTGAGGCTGGTCTTACCGGCGTCTACGTGGGCGAGGATCCCCAGGTTCAGCTTGTTCATACGGGCTCTTCACAGTCATGGGTGCGGGCATACGGTCCTTGGTCGTCGGAGCTCCGGTCGCCTGCCGCATGATGTCCCGCTCTCTCCATTCGTGGTGAAGTGGTTCGTGAAGTGGTTCGTGAAGTGGCCCCGCACGGTCTCGTGCGGGGCCAATCAATCAGTTGCCGTGGGCCTTGTCCAAGGGTTTTCCCCGGGTGCCCGTTCCGTGCCGTCAGCGGCGGAGGGTGTTCAGCACCGCGTCGGCCCTGACGCGCTCACCCGTGGCGTTGGGGTGGAGCGGCAGGGTGGGCCTGCCGGGAATGAGCGGCTCGATCCAGGGGTCCGCCGAGCAGGGGTCGTGCCCCGTGGTCGGGGTGAGGGTGTCGACGAAGGTGGCGTCGTTGGCGGCGGCGGTCCTGGCGGCCATCTTGTTGAGGTCGCCGAGGACGGTGCGCAGATAGCCGATGTCGCCGGTCGTGATGGGCATCTTGCCGATGCAGGTCCTCGGGTCGTCGGGTACCACCGACGGATAGCCGACGACCAGCACCTTGGCCCCGGGCGCCTTGGCGTGGATCCGCTTGAGGCCGTCGGCGAGCTGGGGCGCCACGGCGTCCAGGCGCTTGGTGAGCGTGTCCTTGTAGAAGTCGCGGCAGGGCGCGCCGAAGGGGTTGGTGAGGGCCAGGCCGGAGCACGCCAGGACGACGTCGACGAAACCGAGGTCCGAGGTGCCGAGGTTGTTGCCGCCGATGGTGAGGGTGACGAGCCCGGTGCCCGGCTTCACGGCGTCGAGCTGCGGGCCGTTGACGCGGATCCCGGCGTCGGTCTGCGCCGTGGTGAGGGCGCCCACCTTGGCCGCGGCGCAGGTGGCGTCGGTGTACGAGGCCGGTTTGAGGTTCGCGGCGACGAGGCGGCCGTAACTGCGGTCGGAGCGCAGGCACAGTCCGCCGGAGATGTTGGGGATCCCGGCGCCGGCGGCGTAGGAGTCGCCGAGGGCCACATAGGACGTACCGGAGCCGGTCTGCCTCGTGGCCTGGGCGGGGGGCGCCACGGCGGTGGTGAGGGGCGTGGCGAGGAGGGCGCAGCCGGTCAGCAGGGCGGGCCACTTCCGGCGGGACGTGCCGCCGTGGGCGTCCGTACCGCTGTTCCTACTGCGGGTCGCTGCTCTGGGCACAGGTCCTCCTGGGGGGTACGGAGAGGTTGAGCGGGCGACGAAACCGGCCGGTAACGTTGCGGATATCGTCGTGGTCTCCCGCCTCGTGGGCCACGTACCGGTGCACAGTGATGACGTCGGCCCGTTGTCCCCGCGCACAACGTCGCCCGAATCGCACCTCTGTTTGTAACCTGCGGTACATGAACCGCACTTCATCTCCCCCCGCCGAGGTCGCCCCCGCCGCCGCGACGTTGCTGGGGCGCGCACGGGAGGTGAGCGAGCGCATGGCCCTGCGCATCCGGTCCGAGGTGGCCTACTACGGCAGCGAGGACCGGGTGCCGTTCGAGGAGCTGGGCGCTTCCTGCCGGGACAACACCGAGCTGGTGCTCGGTCAGCTCGTCGACCGCCGGGGGTCGGATCTGGCCCCGGCGCGCAACACGGGCCGTGAGCACGCCCGCCGGGGTGCGCCGCTGGCGGAGCTGTTGCACGCCTATCGCGTGGGGTCCGAGTTCCTGTGGTCCGAGCTGGCCGCCCTGGTGCGGGCCGCCGACGGCATCACCGTCGACATCGTCGCCTCGCTCGCCGCCTGGTGGGTGAACGAGGGCCTGGCGGCGGCGGCCGGGGACGCCTACCGGGAGGCGGCCTCGGAGCTGGTGCTCCAGCGGGAGCGCGAGCGTTCCGCGCTGGTCGAGGCCCTGTTCACGGGGATGCTCACCGACCGCACCACCGTCTGGGAGGCGGCCCAGGTGCTGGGGCTGCCGACCGAGGGACCGTTCGTGGTGGTGGCGGCGGACGTGCCCGCCCCTGGCCGGGAGGCGCTGCCCGGCATCGAGTCCCGGCTGCTCGCCGAGGAGGCGCGCTCCGCGTGGCGGCTGCTGCCCGACCTCCAGGTGGGCGTCGTCGCCGTGCGGGGCGCGGGGGGTGCGGAGGCGGCCCTGCGCGTGCTGGGCCGGGCCGCCGGTTCCCCCGTCGGGGTCAGCCCGCCGTACGCGGCGCTCCAGGACACCCCCCGGGCGCTGCGGCTGGCGCGGCTCGCGCTGTCCGGGGCGCGGGGGCGGGCGGCGGGCGTCGTCCGGTTCGACGACAGTCCGGTCTCCCTGCTGGTGGCGGCGTCCCCGGAGGAGGCCGGGCGGATCGCGCGGACGGTCTTCGCCGGTGTCCTGGAGCTCCCGGCGGCCGAGCGCGCCCGGCTGCTGGAGACGCTGGAGCAGTGGTTCGTCGCGGGCGGTTCGGCGGCGGAGGCGGCGAAGCCGCTGTACTGCCACCGCAACACCGTCCGCTACCGGCTGCGCAGGGTGGAGGAGCTGACGGGCCGTTCCCTGCGCGACCCGCGCGCGGTCGCCGACCTGGCCGTGGCGCTCGGCGCCCTGCGGCTGCTGCCCGACGGGCCGGCCTGAGCCCGCGGGCGGGGGGACCGGGTGGAAAGGCACGCCGGAAAGACGTGTCGGAGCCGGGTGGCGGTCGCCGGGAAATGTAAGCAGGAGGAATGCACCTCCGGCACCGGTCGCGGGGGCCCGAGGGGCCCTGGCGCCCCAGCCGTGCGCTGCTC
Organism: Streptomyces sp. NPDC037389; assembly: GCF_040636475.1. Taxonomy (NCBI): domain Bacteria; kingdom Bacillati; phylum Actinomycetota; class Actinomycetes; order Kitasatosporales; family Streptomycetaceae; genus Streptomyces; species Streptomyces sp. NPDC037389. The sequence continues at coordinate 58,789 of NZ_JBEZUS010000020.1, read as the reverse complement.
GCGGTGCCGCTCGGTCTCATCGCGCTGATCATGGGGCTCGATCTGTGGACGGGAAAGTCCATCCAGCTGGGTCCGCTCCTGGTGGTGGCGCCGGCGATCACGGCGACGTTCGGCAGCCCCCGGCTCGTCGCCCTGGTCGCGGCCCTGGCCGTGGGCGCGCAGCTCGTGCTCAGCACCCTTCTGGGCGGGTTGACGACCGCGAACCACGAGGCCCAGATCGGCGCCCTGCTGACGATCTCGCTCTTCGTCGTGGGCTTCCGTTACGCGCACGAACGGCACGAGCGGCAGCTCGGCCGGGCGCGGCTGGTGGCGGACGTCGTCCAGCGGTATCTGCTGCGCCCCCTCCCCCAGCGCGTCGGCCCGCTGCGGGTGGCGGCGGTATACGTCGCGGCGGAGGCCGAGGCGCGCATGGGCGGCGACCTCTACGCGACGGCGCGCACCCCGGACGGCAACCGGTTCCTGATCGGCGACGTGCGGGGCAAGGGCCTGCCCGCCATCGGGTCCACCACCCTGCTGCTCGGCGCCTTCCACGCGGCCGCGCACCGCAACCCCCCGCTGGCCCGGCTCGTCGCCCATCTGCACAACACCGTGTACTGGGACACCGTGGCGCCCTCGGACGACCCGGACAACATGGAGGGCTTCGTCACCGCCGCGGTGCTGGACATCCCCGACGAGGAGCCCGTGATCCGTCTCATCAGCTGCGGCCATCCGCCGCCGCTGCTGGTGCACAAGGGCCGGGTCACCCCGCTGACGGTCCGTGACCCGGCCCTGCCGCTGGGCGTGGGCTCGGACCTGGAGGCGGACGACTACGAGGTGGAGACCTTCCCCTTCGAGACCGGGGACCTGCTCCTGCTCTACACCGACGGGGTCAGCGAGGCCCGGGACGCGCGGGGCGTCTTCTATCCCATCGCCGAACGGATCGCCGCCTGGCGGGAACGCGATCCGCAACGGCTGGTCCAGCGCCTCCACGACGACCTGCTCGGCCACGCGGGCGGCAACCTCACCGACGACGCCGCCCTCGTGGCCATCCTGCGCTGCCGCTGACCGGCGGGGCGTCAGCGGGGCAGGGCGCCGCACGCGCTCCGGAGCACCCCGGAGTACTGGCTCACCACCGGCAGGGACTTCGTCTCCCCGTGGCACAGCACGGCCTCGGCCGGAGCGGCGAGCTGGACGACGGGATCCGGCCCGGCACCCGGTCCGGCGGCGTGGGCGGGGGACGCGGTGGCGCAGAGCACGGCGGTGCCGAGCACGCCGAGAGCGACGATCCTTCTCATGCCCGGCCCAACGATCCGTCAGGTCCGGCGGATGCGCTCCGGCCGGGAATCACCGCGGGTTTTCGTGTACCGGGTACGGTAATAGCTCATGACGGTATGACCGGAGGAGGAAGGAGAGGTCGCCATGGCCCGTACCGGCTCGTCCGGCCGTCCCGCCGGTGTAGATCCCGAGCGGCTCTGGTCGCGCGCCGAACGTCCCCGCCGGGGCAGGCCGCCGGCCCACAGCCGCGAGGCGATCACGGCGGAGGCCGTCGCCCTCGCCGACGCCGAGGGGCTCGCGGCGGTCACCATGCGCGCGGTCGCGGCCCGGATCGGCGCCGGGACGATGTCCCTCTACAGCTACGTCCCGAACAAGGAGACGCTGCTGGAGCTCATGATCGACCACGTCGGCGGCGACCACTCCCTGCCGGCCGGGCCCTCCGGGGACTGGCGCGCCGACCTCCGGCGGATCGGCCGCGAACAACGCGCGATCATACGGCGGCACCCCTGGCTGCCCGAGGCCCTGTCCGTCCGGCAGACGCTCGGCCCCAACACCCTGGCCGTCCTGGAGTACGTCCTCGCCGTGCTCGAACCCGCGGGCCTGGCCGCCCGGGCCCGGCTGGAGACCTTCAGCCTCCTCACCGGCTTCGTGGCCAGCCATGTCTCGCACGAACTCGCCCAGGAGCGGCTGATCGAGGCGACGGGCGGCGCGCCCGGCGCCTTCTTCGAGGCCCAGGCCCGCCATCTGCGGTCCGTCGCCGAGGGCGGCGACTACCCCCGGCTCGCGGCGGCCCTGGCGGCCCCGGCCGACGACTCCTCGCCGGAGGCCGTCTTCGACCGTCTCCTCGACCGCATGATCGACGGACTGACGGCGACGGCATGACCTGCCGGCCCGTCAGCCCGGGCGGACGGGCGGACGGGCGGACGGGCCGGCGGGTGACTCAGGGCCGGTTCGCCGGGGCGGCCTCGGCGGAACGCGTCGTCCTGGCAGCCCGCTCCGCGCGCTCGCGCTCCTCGCGGCGCCGGGCGGCCCCGTACCACATGGCCAGCACCACCGGCACGGCGCCGACCAGCGCGACCGTCCGCTCGGACGTCCGGTCCGTCCAGGGGACCGCCACCAGCGCCACCGCGCACAGCGTGCCCCACAGCGCGTGCGCGACCGGCAGGCGCGCGGACCAGCGGAGCCGGAGCAGCGACCACACCATGGACCGCGCGCCGCGCGGCAGCTTGCGGTAGGTGAGGAACCAGCCGCCCAGCACCCACACGATTCCCATCAGCACCAGGGCCCACAGCCGGATGCCGAGTGGTACGGGCAGTTCCGTCGGGGCGTCGCCCGTGGGGAAGGCCCGGGACGCCTGAGCGGCGATCACCAGAGTGCCCAGGGCGAACCATCGGGTGCGGCGCAGCAGCCGCAGGACGATCAGCTGGAGCCGGTGTTCGAGGTGGCGGGCGTCCGGTTCGGTGCCCAGCGCGGCGGCGTACTCCCCCGCCAGCTCGGGCAGCTTGATCTCGCGGGCGTCGGCCCGTATGTCCGCGAGCTGGGCGCGGGCGTCGGCGAATTCCGGGTCCAGGCGGAGCGCGGTGCGCAGGGCGTCGACACGGATGTCGTCGCGGCCTGTGTCCCCGGCGGCCGAGGCCAGGTTGAAGTGCGCGACGGCGCTGTCCGGGGCCAGTTCGACCGCCTTGAGCTGCGCGGCGTACCGTCCCTCGCGGTCGCCCGCCAGGAGCAGGCACCGGGCCAGCACGGCGTGGGTCGCCGCGACCTCGGGGCCCACGCGCACGGCCTCCCGGGCCGCTTCCAGCGCGTCGTCCAGGCGGAGGAAGAACGGCAGCAGGAAGGAGCGCCGTTCCCACGCGTACCAGCACGCGGGGTCGGCGGCTATGCCTTCGTCCGCCGCCTTCAGGGCGCCCTCGCGGTCGCCGGCGCGGAAGCGGCAGTGGGCGAGCCTCGCCCAGGCCCAGGCGTCGGCGGGCGCGTCCGCCAGGTAGCGGGCCAGGAGCTCGGCGGCCTGCTCGAACCGGTCGGCCTCCATGAGGGCCTGCGCGCGTTCCTTCAGCTCGGTCGTGCCCGTGCTCACAACATCTTCTTCCGCTTGAGGTGGACCAGCAGGTCGTCGTAGGCCCCGCCCTCGTCGACGAACCGCGCGACGTTGCGCGCGGAGGCGAACCAGGGGCCGGTGGACGGCCGGAGGCCGCCGAGGACGGCCGTGAAGTCGGCCGTGCCGATCATCCGGGCCTCGCCGGTGCGGGCCGGGTCCAGCAGCGCCCGTTCGGCCGCCGACTCGCACAGGTGCCGCAGGTCGGCACCGGAGAACCCGTCGGTCCGCCGGGCGAGCTCCGCCAGGTCGATGCCGGCGACCGGCCGGTCCATGAGGTGGTGCCGGAGGATCGCCTCGCGGGCCGGCCGGTCGGGCGGCGGCACCAGGAGCGTCCGGTCCAGGCGGCCGGGGCGGCGCAGGGCGGTGTCGACGTCCCAGGGGTGGTCGGTCGCGGCGAGGACGAACACGCCGTCGTCCGACGCCGCGTCCACGCCGTCGAGTTCGGCGAGGAGCTGATTGACCGTGGTGCGCATGCCGGTGTGCCGGATCCGGCCGCGCTCGGCGCCCAGCGCGTCGATCCCGTCGAGGAACAGGACGCAGGGGGCGTCGCGGCGGGCGGTCTCGAAGAGCCGGCGGAGGTTGCGCCCGGAGTCGCCCGTCCCCATGTCGAGGACGTCGCCGATGCTCACGGACAGGAAGCGGGCGCCGAGTTCGCCCGCGACGGCGCGGGCCATGTAGGTCCTGCCGCAGCCGGGCGGGCCGTACATCAGCAGGCCGCCGCTCAGACTCCTGCCGTAGAGGCGGCGCAGGGCGGGGTTGCGGAGGGGGGCGAGGAAGGCGGCCTCCAGCCGTGCCTTGACCTCGTCCATGCCACCGACGTCGGCGAGGGTGAGGGCGGTGCTCTCGACGTCCCGGGGGGAGGCGGGGGCGTCGTCCGGGTCGTCGCCGTGCGCGGCGTCGACGGCCGCGCGCGGGCTGGTGACCGGCGGGGACTCTTCAGGCATGGGCCACAGCCTAGACACGCCCGGTGGGCCCCTCCGGAGCGGGACCCACCGGGCGGGCTGTCAGGTGCGGTAGGCGTAGTAGACCGCGTCCGGGTAGGACGCGATGATGCTCGCCAGCGACTTACGGAAAGTGTTGGTCGAGTGGTAGGTCATGTACGGGATGCCGACGCGGCTCTTGTACGTGACGATCATGGAGTGGTCCTTCGAACCGTCACGGTCGAAGTCCATCTGGAGGATGTCGCCGACGTCCATCTGGTAGACGTTCTTCAGGTTGGTGACCCGCTTCGACGACATCGCGTACCAGGACCACTCGTTGGCGCCCACGAAGGACGTCGACTCGGCCTTGGAGTTGTTCCACCACTTCTTGTAGTCCGAGGCCGAGCCCGGCTCGTCCTTCCAGCCGCCGGCCCGCAGGGCCTGGCTGATGAAGTTGGTGCAGTCGCCGCCGGCGTCGTTGTACTGGCGGTACTGGGGGTTGTAGTTCCGCCAGTACTTCTCGGCGTAGGCGGCCATGGCCTTGTAGTCGTAGCCACCCGCCTTCTGGGACTTGGGCACCGGGCGCGCGCCCCAGGATATGGAGGCCGGGGTGGCCTGGGGGAAGCCCCCGGTGTCCTTGGCCGGGGCGGCCGGGGCGGTCTGCGGCTGGTTGATCGCACCCGGGCCGTCGTCCTGGGCCTTGAGGTCCGACAGCTCCCACTTGCCACCCTTGCCGCGGGTGAAGGTGAGGGTGTGGTGGGCGGTGAATCCGGTGGTGCCCGGCTCGTCGCCGCGGACCTTCTTGTAGGTCAGGACGGTGGTCTCGGTGACCTCGACCGTGGCGCGGTCGCCCTTGACGGTCGTCTTGTCCGTGGTGACCTTGGTGTCGGCGTCGGAGTACGCCTCACCGAGGGAGGCGAGGCGCTTCTTGCGGGTGTACAGCGAGGACACACCGCGGTCCTCGGCCTTCTCCATACCGCTGGAGAGGCGCACCTTCTTCTCCCGCGGAGCGTTGTAGCCCCGCTCCTTCTGTCCGTCGACGAGCGCTGCCGTGCGCTGGGTCAGCACGTCGTCGGCGATGCGACCGAAGGCCGCCGTGGTGGCACCGTCGACCTTGTGGTCTTCGGAGGCGTTCGCGCCGGGCAGCAACAGGGCGGAGGCACCCACTGCCAGCGTCGCACCGATGGCGATGCTCAGTGTTCTCTTCTTCACGAAGTTTCCCCTTGTCACCCGGTCCGTTCGGACCGGGAGTCGGAATCTTCGCATGAACTTTCGTACCGTCGGTCACATGGTCGACTCAAGCACCAAAAATCCCTGTTCAACGGGGTGTACGGGATCCCGGAAAGCCCGGGGCATACCCTGGGAACCGGTCAACCGGAATGCGATCGGCGCCGCTTCCGGGGGTCACCACTCCACGGTGAACCGGGCGGGGGCGATGACGTTGATGCCCTGTTCGTACGCAGGTGTCCGCTCCGTGACGCGGCGCATTCCCGGGTGGCGCCGCATGAGCGCGGCGAGGCCGGCCCGGGTCACCGTCCGGGCGAGGTTCACACCGAGGCAGTAGTGCAGCCCGTGGGAGAAGTGGAGACTGGTGCCGAGCTGCGGGCGGTGCGGGTCGAAGGAGTCCGGGTCCGCGAAGTGCCGTTCGTCGCGATTGGCCGAGGCCGTCAGGGCCCAGACGGCCGAGCCCGCGGGGATCTGGACACCCTCGATCTCCACGTCGGTCGCGGTGGCGCGGAAGACCCCTGTGGCCAGGCCGGAGCGGCGGAGGGTCTCGTCGAACAGGCCGTCGAAGCGGCCGGGTTCCGCCAGTAGCCCTTCCCAGCGGCGCCGGTCCCGGAGCAGCTCGTCGCACAGGTTGATCAGGGCGAAGCTGCTCGGCCGGATGCCGGCGGTGACGATGTCGAAGCTGAAGAGGCTGATGAGCTCCTCATCGGTGTAGTCCGCCTCCCCGTGGGACACCTTCCGCGTGAGCAGGCTGATCAGATCGCCCCCGGGGCGGCCGCGCCGCTCGTCGATGACTCCGGCCAGATACTCCTCCCACGCGCGGATGTCCTTGGCGTAGCCGAGCTGGACGTCCGGGGCGGGCCTGCCGAAGAAGAAGTCGTTGAGCGCGCGATGGCCGCGCAGTACGCGGTCGCGGTCACCGGCCGGGAAACCGGCCAGCTCGATGATGACGCTGTTCGCCAGCGGGCGGGCGTACGACTCGACCAGGTCGGCCGGGGGCCGGCCGGGCATCCCGTCGAGGTGCCGGTCGGCGATCGCGTTTATTCGCTCCTCCAGGCGCGACACACCCCGGAAGGAGAAGTACTGCGTGAGCGGCCTGCGCAGCCGGTCGTGGACCGGCTGATCGTCGAACCCCATGTTGGGCGCCGAGAAGGTGCTGGTGACGGCGAGGATCTCGCGGACCTCGGGCGGATAGCTCGCCAGGATGAAGGACCGGGTGGCCGCGGGAAAGCGCCGGGGGTCCTTGAGGATCCTCGCGACGTCGTCGTACCGCGACACGATCCACATGTTCAGCTCTTCGCCGAAGAACACCGGTGCCTCGTCCCGCAGCCGCTTCATCACCGGGTACAGATCCGGTGAACCGGGCGTGAGGAACACGGCCGACACGGCCGCCGAGGTAAGAGCAGAGGTAAGAGGGGAGGAGAGGGGTGGGCGCTGGGGTTCCCCGGCCCGCGCGCCGGGGCTGATCTCGGTCGACTCCGGCACGTTCCTGCCCGCCCTCGTTGGTGCTCGTCGGTCCACCCGTACGGATCCCTGACAGTTCCCCGGGATCCCCACAACAGTGCATATCAACGTATCAACATGGAATGCTCCCCAGAAGGACTGGATTTACCGGTCCTTCGGTGCGACACCCGGTCCATCGTTCCGCCCATCGCCGGCTACGCCCTCATCGGCCGGGCCCTTCGGCGCCTGCGGCTCCACTCCCGGCAGGGCCAGCACCCCGGCCGTCACCAGCAGGGCGCCGACAGCCGCGGGGAGCAGCCACCACCCGGTGCGGATGTGCTCCCCGTACAGCATCAGCCCCAGCGCCAGACTGACCGCCGCGTCGCCGAGGGTGAGGGCGGGCTGCGAGGCGATCAGCGGGCCGGACTCGACGGCGTTCGACAGCAGGAACAGCGAGCAGGCCCCGGACGCGGCGAAGGCGTACGTCTGCCACGTGGTGAAGAACGCGGCGGCGCCGTGCAGGGCGAAGGCATGGACGGCGGACTTCATCAGCGCGGCGGTCAGCGCGTAGCCGATGGCCGCGGCGGTGCCGAAGAGTGCGGCCCGGGCCCGGCCCCGGGGGCGCCGCAGGGCCGCCCCGACGCACAGCGTCATCGCACCGGCGGCGACGGCCAGGGTGAGCACCCACGTCGCGAGGCCGATCCCGGCGCGCCCGCCGGAGGGCGAGGCCGCCGCCAGCGCGATCCCGATCCCGGTGGTGACGGCGATGACGGCGGCCCAGCCCCGGGCCGGCAGCCGGCGCCGGAAGGCCACGCCGGCGATGAGCAGCGCGAAGGGAAGCTCGGTGACGAAGATCGGCTGGACCAGGGCCAGCGAGCCCATGGTCAGGGCCAGCGCCTGACAGACCGCGGCGCAGAGAATGGCGGCGATGCCGCCGAACCACACGGGCTGGTGCAGCAGATGGCGGATCAGCCTGAGGCTGAAGGCGTCGTCCTTGGGCACGGTCCGCGCCGCCGCCCGCTGGAGCACCATGGCGGTGGCGTTGCTCACGGCCGCCAGCACGGCGAAGAGGGCGGCGAGCGGCGCTGACACGGGGAGGCTCCTCCGGAGGGGCCGACGGGGTGGCTGTCGATCACGACATTGGCAGAGCGGCGAGGCGGGGCGCGGTGACAACACGCGCGGGCCGGACCCGCGGTTCCGGGCTCGCTTTCGGACTCGTTCTCGGGCTCGCGTTCGGGCGTCGTCGCCCCGGGGCCCGAACACCAGCGGATATATGCGCCATCTCCCGCCTCTTTACAGCCAATTGACACCTTGTTCACTTCCTCCCCCCTGCCCCTGACACGTGCGCGCCACGAAAGTCGTAGCGGTCATTCGTGTGGCACCGCACGACTCCAGGGAGGGATCCCCATGCCCGACATCACCCGGCGCAGGCTCCTCGGCACGGCGGTCGGTACGGCCGCGAGCGCGGCGGCGCTCTCGCTGCTGCCGCCGAGCGTCCAGCAGGCGGTGGCCGCCGGTCCGGCGCGGCGCGGTTCGCTCGGGGACATCCAGCACGTGGTCCTGCTGATGCAGGAGAACAGATCCTTCGACCACTACTACGGCACCCTCAAGGGCGTCCGCGGCTTCGCCGACCCCGACGCCCTCAAGCTCCCCGACGGGCGCAGCGTCTTCCACCAGCCCGACACGGAGAACCCCAAGGGCTATCTGTTGCCCTTCCACCTCGACACGCTCAAGACCCGCGCCCAGGCCATCCCGTCCACCGACCACTCCTGGCGGATCCAGCACGAGTCGTGGAACGGCGGGAAGATGGACCGCTGGATGCCGGCGCACCGCAGAGCGGACTCGGACGGCAAGAACGCGCCGTACGTCATGGGCTACCACACCCGCGAGGACATCCCGTTCCAGTTCGCCCTCGCCGAGGCCTTCACCGTCTGCGACAACTACTTCTGCTCGGTCTTCGGGCCGACCTGGCCCAACCGGCTGTACTGGATGACCGGCACCAACGACCCCTCGGGCACCCGGGGCGGCCCGGTCATCGACAACATCGCCCCCACGCCGTACCGCTGGACCACCTACCCCGAGCGGCTGGAGGCGGCGGGGGTCAGCTGGCGCGTCTACCGGCAGGAGGACGACTACGGCACCAACATGCTGGAGCAGTTCCGCCAGTTCAAGGACGCGAAACCGGGCAGCCCGCTGTACGAACGGGGGCTGCGGACGTCCCCCGAGGGCACATTCGAGGACGACGCGCGCAACGACCGGCTGCCGGCCGTCTCCTGGCTGCTGCCCACCACCGCCGGCTGCGAGCACCCCGACTCGATGCCCGCCGCGGGCGCGGACTTCATCGCGAAGAAGCTGGAGGCGATCGCCGACAACCCCGAAGTGTGGCGGAAGACCGTCTTCATCCTGAACTTCGACGAGAACGACGGGCTCTTCGACCACGTGCCCCCGCCCGTGCCGCCGAAGGGCACCAAGGACGAGTTCGTGGGCGGCCTGCCGATCGGCGGGGGCTTCCGGGTCCCGTGCCTGGTCGTCTCGCCGTGGACGGTGGGCGGCTGGGCGGCCGGGGAGGCCTTCGACCACACCTCCGTGCTGCGCTTCCTGGAGCGCTGGACGGGGGTACGGGAGCCCAACATCAGCGCGTGGCGGCGCCGTACCTTCGGCGACCTCACCTCGGCCTTCGGCTTCGGCTCCCCCGCCACGAGCCCGCCCGCGCTGCCGGGTGACACCGAGGAGCGGCTGCGCCAGGCCGAGTGGGACGTCGCCCATCTGCCGGCGCCCACGTTCCCGGGCGCCACGCAGCGGCCTCCGGTCCAGGAGCCGGGCACGCGGCCGCGGCGGTAGGGGGCGGCATCAGCGGTGTCGCGCCGGTCCCGAGCCCCGTGCGGGACCGCCGCGACGGGCTTCTCGCGGGGGCCGACGTCCGCGTGGATCGTGTGGCTCACGATGCCCGCCCCAGCGCGGGTCCCCGCAGGGCCGCGCCGACGGCCCGGCCCGTCCGGGCGACGGCGCGGGTGAGCCGTCCCAGGTCATGGGCCGGGTCGACCATCGCGCACAGCCCGGCGACGACCTCACCGCCCGGAGCCGTCAGCGGCACGGCGACACAGCACACGCCGGGCACCAGCTCCTCCCGGTCGACCGCCACTCCCCCGTCGCGGATGACGGCGGCCTCCCGCCTCCAGGACGCCGGCAGCGGATCCAGCGGCACGCGCGGCGACGCTGCGGCCACCAGGACCTTTCCGGCCGCGGCGTACCAGGGCCAGGTGGCGCCCGGCCGGAGGGGCGCCAGATGGTCCACCACGCCGGGCACGCCCTGGACGGCGAGGGTCCGGCCCTCGCGCAGCACGCAGATCCCGACCGAGGCGCCGGTGGCCTCCGCCAGCCGGCGCGCCGGTACCCGCGCCGCCGCGCACAGCCCCGGTGGTGGCTGCCAGCCCAGCCCCAGGCGGAACATCCGCGAACCCATCCGGTAGCGGGAGCCGTGGTGTTCGACGACGCCGAGATCGACCAGCTGCTCCAGGAGCCGGTACGCCGTGGTCTTGGGCAGCCCGCTGTCCGCCGACAGCGCGGTCAGCCCGGCCTCCCGCGCCTGTCCCAGGGCTTCCAGCAGGGCGAACGCCCCCTCGAGAACTCCCCGTCCGGGAGTCGGCCGCTCGCCCGTCCCCCCGGCCGCGGTTCTGCCCATCGCCGGTCCCCTTCCGAGAGCGCCTTCCGTATGCCACCGTCCGGACCGAGTGAACACCCACGGGGTAAACACGCCCTAAATGCGCTGGCCGTCCGCCCCGGCGGCGGTCCGCTCACCGGACCGCCGCGCGACAGTCAGGCCGTCGCGGCCCATGCTCGGTACCACGGGGGAACTCCGGCGGGCGCCGTCCTCCAGGTCTCCGGCGCCCGCCGGGGGACGGGCCGCCGTACGGGCGCGACTACGGCGACCGCCAGGGTGCGGGCCTACGGGACGCTCTCGGCCCCGTAGGGCTCGCGGACCGGTCGGGCCCGTACGGCGAAACCCGCGCCGACGGCGTGTGGGTGACGGAGCACCGGGATCAGGCCGCGGTTCCGTACCGTGCCACGATCCGGTACGCATTGGAGAGCCGCGTCCGGCGCAGGAGCGGGGCGAGCAGCTGTTCCGCACCGTACACACCGGCCAGCAGGGGGACGGACGACCAGAACAGGGCCGCGCGGGCCTTGCTCTGGAGGCCGCTGGGCGGAGCGGGGTACCAGGGGTCGTCGGCGGGCGGCAGGGCGTGGGCGAGGGCGAGGACCGCGGCGCCGGTGAGATCGAACGGGATGTGCGGCTCGTGCCGTTCGACGGCGACGACGGTGTAGCCGAGTGATTCCAGTTCGCGGCGGAGGTTGGCGAGCGGGATGAGGTGCAGGTGCTGGGGCTGGAAGTACGGCATCCACCAGCGGCCCAGGATCCCGCTCGACACGCACTCCGGGTCCGGGACCTCGATGATCAGGTGGCCACCGGGTGCGAGGACCGTGCGGGCGGCGGTCAGCTCCGCGCGCGGGTCGATGGTGTGCTCGAGGTAATGGAACATGCTCACCGCGTCGTACCTGCCCTCCAGCTTGGGGGCGAGGTCGGTGAGGAGGCCGCGGTATGCCTCGTCGATCCGGCCCTGGCGCTCGGCCTCCTCGGCACCCTCGCTGATGTCGAGGCCGTCGAAGACGGTGGCCGGATGGACCGTCCTGGCGCTCTGGGGGAAGTGGCCGTGTCCGGTGCCGACGTCCAGCCAGCGGCGAGGGGTTCCGAACGGGAGGAGGGCACGGGCGCTGGCGAGGTAGCGCTTGCGGTTGCCACCGCCGTTGAAGACCCATTCCGCCAGCGCGGCGCCCAGGCCGTCGTAGAAGTCCCGGTAGTAGAAGTCCAGCCCCTCGGGCGTGAGCCGGGGGTTCTGGAAGGAGTGGGAGCAGTCGCGGCACTGGTCGATCACGAAGGTGCCGGGCTTGTGCTGGAGCAGGTCGACGGTGCGCAGCCGGGTCCGCAGCCGGGAGGAGTCGCACCAGGGGCACGTGGTGCGCCTCGGCGCGTGGAAGCGGTCCGTGCCGTCGGCGAGTTCGCGCTGGTACGCGATGCGGAGCTGAGCGACCTCTTGGGTCCGGTTCATAGTTCTCCCTGTCGTGTGGCAACCGCTTCGAGGTGTGCGGCCGCCGCGGCGGCGCCGCCCGCCGAGCGGAAGGAGTCGCGCACGCGGCAGGCGGCCGCGCGGTATCCGGGTGCGGTGAGGACGCCGTCCAGCGCGGCGCCGATCGTGTGGCGGTCGCCACGGCCGAACCGGATCCGGATCCCGGCTCCGGCCGTGGTGACCTGTGCGGCGATCACGGGCTGGTCGTCCCGGATCGGGGCGACGACCAGCGGCACCCCGTGCAGCAGGGTCTCGGCGACGGTGTTGTGGCCGGCGTGGCAGACGACCGCGGACACCCGTCGCAGCAGGGTGAGTTGTGGCACCCGGCGTACGGGCAGCACGGCGTCGTCCGCGGTGCCGTCGAGCGCCCCGCCCGGGTCGGCGACGACGGCCTGGACCTGCCCCGCGCGCTCCCGTACGGCCGCCGCGCACTCGGTGAGGAAGCGGTCGCCGAGACCGGTGTTGGCGGTGCCGAGGGAGACCAGGACGGTGTGCCGTGCGGGGTCCAGCCGCTCCCAGGGGAAGGGGACCGGGTCGGGCCGCCGGGTGAGCGCGGGGCCCACGAAGCGGGTCTGCGGAGGGGCCGCGCTCTCGCCCGCGAGGGCGGTGGTGGTGAAGGCGAGGACGAGGTCCGGCGAGAAGCGGGGGTCGTGGGTCCGTGACGGGTCGCCGAGCGTGGCGCGCAGCTCGCCCAGCAGCCCGCGGATCCACTCCTCCACCTTCGGCATCCCGGCGAGCGGGCCGGAGAAATCGGCGGACGTGGTCGCCGAGGTGGCGCAGGGGATGCGGAGCCGTTCGGCCACCAGGGCCCCGGCGAGCGCCTGCTGGTCGGTGACGATCGCATCCGGGCGGAAGGCCGCCACGGCCTTTTCCACGCCGGGCGCCATCGCCGTGGCGAGCGGCCCGAGGAAGTCCTGCCACAGGAAGCGCAGCGCGGCGACTCCGCGCAGTTCAGGGGGGCGCCGCGGTTCGCTGGACATCGCGCAGGCGTGGATCTCGGCCCCGGGCCCCGCCAGCTCTTCGACGAGTCCGGGGTGCCCGGCCCAGGCGACGTGGTGTCCGCGCCGGGTGAGTTCGGCGGCCACCGCGACGGCCGGGTTGACGTGCCCGACGAGCGGCGGCACCACGAAGAGGAACCGGCTCATACCCGTACGGCCTCCGCGTGGTGCCGCTGGCCCACGCGGACCCAGTCGAGCATGAGCGCGCCGATGGTCTCCGGGGCGCTCACCAGCACGGAGTGGCCGTGGCCCGGCACCTGGTGGGTGCGGCAGCCGGGGAGCAGGGACTCCATCCGGGGCGCCGTGGCGGCGAGGTCGGAGGTGGCCCCGTACACCGCGAGGACGGGCAGGCCGAGGTCCCGCCAGCGTTCCTCGGGGGGTATGCGGCTGGCCGCGATGTCCTCTGCGATCGTCGTCCCGTGCAGCAGCGGGCGGGCCTGGCGGACCAGCCGGGCCGCGTGCCCGCCGTAGGTGTGCTCGATCCAGGGCAGGGCCCGCTCGTCGTGGAGCCGGCGCGCCGCGCCCGCCAGCAGGGTGCTCATCTTCGCCGCCCAGGCCGCGGTGGGCGGTTCGGACTCCACGACCAGGACGCCGGCGACCCGGCCGGGGTGGTGCAGGGCGTAGTCGAGGACGACGGTGCCGCCGAAGGAGTTCCCGACCAGGTGGACCGGACCGGTGGTGCGCGCGTCGTCGAGAACGGCGGCGAGGTCGCCGGTGAAGTCCTCCAGGCGGTAGCCGGTGGCCGGGCGCTCGCTGCGGCCGTGACCGCGCTGGTCGTACATCACCACGTCGTGCCCGGCCGCCGCGAGGGCCGCGGCCACGGTGAAGTAGTAGCTGGTCAGGTTGTCCGTGGCGATGCCGTGCACCAGGACGACGGGATCCCGGCCGGGCGGCCCGACGCGGGCGGTGTTCAGGCGCGGGCGGCGGACTGCCGTCACCCCAGGCGCCCGGTGATGTAGCGGACCACCTGGCCGGCGGAGAGCCCGATGATCTCGTTGAGTTCGAGGGAGGCGAAGAAGGCCGGGAAGTCGACGCGGTCGCCGTAGCGGCGGCCGAGCTCGGCGGTGAGGGTGACCAGGTCGATGGACTCCAGGTCGAGGTCCTCGACGAAGCGGGTGTCCATGGTGACGGCCGTGCCTTCGAGGCCGAGCTCGGGGATCACGGCGTGCAGGGCCTCGGTGAGCCCGGCGAGGACGGCGCGTTCACCGGGCTCCGGGTGGGAGGCGACGACGTCGGGTGTGGGGGTGGTGGTCATGAGGGGGTCTCCTCGTGGTGCTGCCGGTGGGTGTCCTCGGTCCAGGCGACGACGTAGCGGCGGGGGCGCAGGCCCGCCGGGTTGCCGGCCTCGGCGAGGGACACGGAGTGGGTGCGGCCGGATGGGGTGAGGACGGTCAGCCGGTCGCCGTCGGCGGCGGTGACGCGGAAGTCCCGCGGTCTGCCGCGCAGGCCGGTTCCCTCGGCCTTGGCCGCGGCTTCCTTGGCCGCCCAGAAGCGGACGAGGGTGCGCGCGTCGCCGCCGAGGCGGTCGAGGAGCGGGAGCTCCTCGGGGGCCAGGGCCGCGTCGCGGGCCGCCGCGGGCCGCTCGGTGATCTCTTCGATGTCGATGCCGGTGGGGGTGGTGCCCGCCGGGCGTACCAGGGCGACCGCGGCTTCCGCGCAGTGGGCGAGGGACAGCTCCAGGGGCGGCAGTTCCCGGCCGTGCACGCCTTCCGGGTACGGCCGGCCGCTGTCGTCGTTGCGTACGCGGATCTCGGCGGGGTAGACCGGGCCGGCGCCGTGCCGCCACAGGTGGTGGCGTACCGCGTCCTTGGCGGCGATCCGGCCGAGGAGCCATTGCTGTCTGCCCCGCGGGGGCCGGGCCGCGTAGGCGTCCCGTTCGGCGCCGCCCAGCACGTTGCGCATCATCAGCTCGCGGGAGGCCGGGTCGGGCCAGTGCTCGAAGACCAGGTGCCAGCCGCCGGGCTGGACCCGGGCCAGGGTGCCGCGCTCCGGGTGGCGCCGGATGGCGTCGGTGGCGGGCGGTGAGTCGAACCGGCGGTCCTCCCAGCCGTCGATCTCGCACCAGACGGTTCCGTGGTGGCTGAGCTGGATGTCCGCTGCCAGCAGGGTCTCGGTGAGGGAGGTGACGCGGACGTGGCAGTCGAGGCGCCGGCCGGGCTCGGGTTCCGGGCCGTGGAAGCGGATGGCGCGGATGCCGGCCGGCAGGACCACCGTGCGGTCGGAGCGGGTGGCCATCAGCCAGTAGCCGAGCAGCTGGCCGGCGTTGTCGAGGAGCGCGCCGGGCGCGGGCGGAGCGGTGAGCACGCCCCGGACGTGCCGTGCGCCGATCCCGGTGACCGTGGTGACGCCCTGGAAGAGCGGGCCGTGGAACATCCAGCGCTCGTCGTACATCCGCCGGGCCGAGACGGTGGGCGTCTCCTCACCGGCCGGAACGGGCCAGCGGGCGGGGGGTGCCGGGTGGCGGGGTGCCGTCTCGGTCTCCGCGCGCGCGTACCGGCCGAACTCCACGGTGCGGCGGCCCGGACGGCCGGGGACGCCCCGGACGGTCACCGCCACGTCGACGGCCGGTTCGGCGACCAGCCAGGCGAGGAAGCGGGCGTCGCGGACGGCGACGGTGACACCGGTGCCGGGCGGCGCGGCCACCGCTTCGGACATGTGCCGGATCATGGTGGTCGCGGGGACCACCGGCCAGCGGTCGCCGATGTCGGGCCAGTCCGGCCGCTGCCGGTAGAAGCAGTGGTCGGCGAGGTACGGCATGGTGTCGAGGGCGACCCGGACCGTGGTGGTCCGGCCGGGGTCCGCCGTGGGGCGCGGTGTCGCGGGGCCGGGGGCGGAGGTGCTGGCGTCCGGGATCGCCGTCGCCCGCCCGGGGACCGGTGCGGTGGTCCCCGGTCCGTCGTACGCCGCGAAGAGGGCCGCGGCCGTGTCGGCCGTCTCGGTCAGCAGGGCGCGCAGCTGTGCCGCTTCCGGGAACCGCCCTACGACACCGTCGAGTTGCGGGACTCCGGGCATCCCCTCGCCGGTGAGCGCCTCGCGCAGCAGCGTACGGAGCCGGTCGCGGGTGACGGGTTCGAGGTGGACGGGTCCGGCGTCCAGGCCGAGCCGTACGCCCGTCCGTCCCGGCGTGCCGGCGGAGGGTGCCGGCACGGTACGGGTGGCCCGGCCTCCCCGGGGGCGCAAGGCGGCGAGGTCGGGCTCCGCCCCGTAGGCCCACAGCCCGGCCACGGCCCGTCGCAACTGGCCCAGGCCGTCGCCGTCGGTGGCCGCGGCCGTGACCGCCAGGTGCTCGCGCCCGGCGAGGATGTCCCCGGTCAGGGCGGGCAGCTGGCCCTGGCCGGCCTGGACGAAGGCCCGGAACCCGGCCGCGTACAGGGATTCGACGAGTCCGCGGAACCGGACCGGCTCCAGGAGGTGGCGTACGGCCAGCTCGCGGACCTCCGGCTCACGGTCGGGGAACGGCGCGCAGGTCGTGCCCGACCAGACCGGTACCGAGGGCCGGTGCAGGGTGAAGCGCCGCATCGCCTCCCGGATGGGCCCCAGGTAGGGCGCCAGCATGGGTGTGTGGAAGCCGGACGCGAAGGGCAGCGCGCGGCCGAGCACACCGGCGCGGCGCAGGCGTTCGGTCACCTTCTCCACCTGGGCCGCAGGGCCGCAGACCACCGACTGGTGCGGGGCGTTGTCGTGGGAGAGCACCACCTCGCCGATCCCGGCCAGGGCCGCCTCCACCTGCTCGGCGGGGGCACCGAAGGCCACGAAGACCAGGTCCGGGACCAGCAGGGCCAAGGGGTCGAAGTCCTTGAGGAAGGTGTCCACTTCCTTGTCGGCGAAGATTCCGCCGACGGCCATGGCGGTCCACTCCCCCACACTGTGCCCGGCCAGGGCGTCGGGGGTGACACCGGCGCGGCGCAGCGCGGTGGCCAGGAGGCGGCCCGCGTCGACGACACCGGCGCCGTGTTCGGCCACGGCGCCGACCCGGGCCTGCTGCCAGGTGGGACGGGGCAGTCCGAAGTGGCGGGCGACGTCCTCGCCCTGGGGGGTGAACCCGGCCTCCAGGCCGGGGAAGAGGAAGGCGGTGCGGCCGCCGCCGGCCGGTCCGAGCAGGGGCCGGGGCGCGAACCACACCTCGCGGCGGCCGCCCCAGGCCCGGCCGCGGGCGACCGCCTTGCGGGCCAGCGCGAGCCGTTCGCCCCCGGGCCCGGCCACGGCCAGCCGGGCGCCTCCGTCGCCGGTGTCCCCTCCCGCGCGCAGGAGGGCGTCCTCCGCGTCGAGCAGCGCGCGCAGTTCCCCGGTGGTCTTCGCGGCGATCCGCAGGACGGGTTCGGGCTCGGCGACGTGGAGTGCCGTGGACGAGGGTCTCCTCCTGCCGGCCGTGGGCCGGAACTCCTCCAGGACCACGTGGGCGTTGATGCCGCCGAAGCCGAAGGCGTTCACCCCGGCCCGGCGCACCTCCGCCTCCCAGGGGCGGGCCACCGCGGACGGGCGGAAGCGGGTGGCGAGCAACCCGGGGTGGGGGTCGTCGCAGTGCAGGGTGGGCGGCAGCACCTGGTGGTGGAGGGCCAGAGCGGCCTTGACCATGCCCGCGGCGCCCGCCGCCGGCATGGTGTGGCCGATCATCGACTTGACCGAGCCGATCACCGCGTCCGGTGCGCGCGGGGTGCCGAACACCCGGCGCAGCGTGGTGATCTCGGCCGCGTCGCCGTTGGGGGTTCCCGTGCCGTGCGCTTCCAGCAGACCGATCGCGCCGGGGGCGGCCGGGTCCACGCCGGCCGCCTCCCAGGCGAGCCGGACCGCCCGGGTCTGACCGTCCGGGTCCGGGTTCACCAAGGTGGCGGCGCGCCCGTCACCGGCCACTCCGGTGCCCCGGATCACCGCGTACACCCGGTCACCGGCGCGCACGGCGTCGGCGAGCCGTTTGAGGACGAGCACCGCGGTGCCCTCTCCCATCAGCACACCGTCCGCGTCCCGGTGGAAGGGGCGGATCCGCTGGGTCGGGGAGAGGGCCCCGAGCCGGGCGAACACCGACCACAGGGTCACGTCGTGGCAGTGGTGGACGCCTCCGGCGAGCATCACGTCGCAGCGTCCCGCGGTCAGCTCGCCCACGGCCTGGTCGACCGCCAGCAGGGAGGAGGCGCAGGCCGCGTCGACCGTGTAGGCGGGACCACGCAGGTCGAGCCGGTTGGCGACGCGCGAGGCGGCGAAATTGGGGACCAGGCCGATGACCGCGTCGGGGCTGTCCGGTCCCAGGGCCTCCTCGAAGGCGGTACGGACCCGGGCCAGCCGCTCCTCGCCGAGCTCCGGCAGCAGTTCCCGCAGCGTGCGGGTCAGTTGGCCGGCGGTGCGGACGCGCTGGTCGAGTCGCGCCAGCCCGGCCGTGAGGTAGCCGCCGCGGCCCAGCACCACTCCGGTCCGTGCGGGATCCACCGTGGCGAGGCCGCCCGCGTCGGCGATCGCGGCGGCGGCCGTGCGCAGGGCGATCAGCTGGTCGGGCTCGGTGGCCGGGACGGAGTCCGGCATGATGCCGAAGGCGGCGGGGTCGAAGCCGGTGAGCCGGTCGTCGACGAAACCACCGCGCCGGCAGTAGATGGCACCGGAGTGGTACTCGTCCTCGTCCCAGCGCCCCGGCGGCGCCTCGGAGATGGCGTCCACGCCGGTGCGGAGGTTGTGCCAGTAGCGGTCCAGGTCGTCCGCGCCGGGCAGCGTGACCGCCATGCCGGTGACGGCCACCGGTTCCTGTGCGGGGTTCCCGGAGTGGCCGTGGTACACCGTCACCACCCCGGAGCCGCGTGGACGACCTCGCACGTGTCGTCGTCGCCCCAGGTCAGTTCGCGCAGCAGGGCGAGCGTCCCCTCCCTCGGGTCGATCAGGCCGACGCCGCGCCGGGCGTACTCCCGGGCGAGCTCCGGGCCGACCATCCCGCCGTGGGTGCCGTCCGGGGCCCAGGGCCCCCAGTGGACGGTCAACGCCCGTGTGCCCGTGGAGCGGTGCCATGCCCTGCCCAGTGCGGCGAGGGCGTCGTTGGCGGCGGCGTAGTCCGCCTGGCCCCGGTTGCCGTACACGGCCGCGACGGAGCCGAACAGCACGGTGAAGCGGGGTGGCGTGGGGAGCCGGCGCAGCGCGGCGAAGAGGGTGCGGGCGCTCTCCGCCTTCGTCTCGTGGACGCGGGTGAAGGACGCCGGGTCCTTGTCGGCGATGAGTCTGTCCTCGATGACCCCGGCGGCGTGCACCAGGCCGTCGACGCGTCCGTGGCGGGCATGGGTCTCCTTGACCGCCTGCTCGACGGCCTCCGCGTCCCGCAGGTCGACGGAACGGTATCCGCCCGCGCCGCCGGCCGCGCGGATCGCGGCGAGGTTCGCCTCGATCTCGCGGCGGGCGAGGACGAGGCCGGCTTGCCGGTCGATCTCCGCGGGGCGGAGCCCGCCGCGCTCGGCGAACGCGGCCCGCAGCGCGGCGCGTCCGGTGACGCCCGCGATCCCGGGCGGCTCGGGGCCGTCGGCCAGGGCGGTGCGGCCGAGCAGTTCGACCCGGCAGCGGGAGGCCGCCGCGAGGGCGACGGCGACGCGCGCGGCGATGCCGCGCGCCCCGCCCGCGAACAGCAGGACGGACTCCGGCCCGAGCCCGAGGGCGGTGGCCGCCCGCTCCGCCGTGGACTCGTCGTCCGTGAGCAGCGGGCCCAGTGGGGCTTCCCGCGGCTCGACGCCGAACCGCCGGCCGTCCTCGGTGCGGACGACGACGGGTTCCCGGTCGGGTGCGAGGAGTTCCCCGATGACCGTGTCCGCCAGTTCGTCGGCGTTCCGGCCGTCGGGGACGGACACCAGGCGGGCTGTCGTGTCCGGGTACTCGCGGGCGGCGGTGCGGAGGAAACCGCCCATGCCATCGACCGTCCCGTCGCCCGGGCCGCCGTCCTCGGCCGGCCGGACGCACAGCAGACGGCGCGGGCCTCGCCGGAGCAGATCCTTCAGGAGGGGGAAGGCGCCCGGCAGCACGGGCCCGGTGGACTGCGCAGGCCCGGGCAGGAGGATCACTCCGTCCAGCGGTCCGGCCGGATCCCGGGGCGTGTCGTCGGAGCGGGTGGCGTGCGCTCCGTGCTCCCGGAGCCGGGCGAGGAGGGCCCGGGCGGTACGGTCGTCGCCGCCGAGCACGAGGACGTGCGTGTCGCGCAGGGCGGCGAAGCCGTCCGGCGGCGGCGCGCCGTCCAGGGCCACGCTCCGCAGGACGTACCGCCGGGGCGCGATTCCGGTCGGCTCCGTGGCCGCGGTGTCGTCCGGCTCCCGCTCCGCGCGCGTGGTGGGAGTCCCGGCTTCTGCCGGACCACCCGTGTGCGCGTCCATCCACTCCACGATCGACGCCACGCTCCGTGCGCGGGTCAGGCTCTCCAGGTCCGCGTCGTCCGGGATCCGCGCTCCCGTGCCTCCCAGCCGTTTCACCAGTTCGCCCGCGATCTCCGTCCGCTTGATCGAGTCGACGCTCAGATCGGCCTCCAGGTCGAGCCGGGGGTCGAGCATCTCCACGGGGTAGCCGGTCCGTT
Source organism: Streptomyces sp. NPDC037389 (assembly GCF_040636475.1). NCBI lineage: Bacteria > Bacillati > Actinomycetota > Actinomycetes > Kitasatosporales > Streptomycetaceae > Streptomyces > Streptomyces sp. NPDC037389. The sequence goes on along the minus strand of NZ_JBEZUS010000020.1, from coordinate 38,201 downwards.
CGCTGATGACCGCCAGCACCGTGCGCAACAGGTCGGGCTCGTCGGCTTCCCCGGGAACGGCCATCGCCGCCGCCGGAACGGCGGCCGTCTCCGTCACCGGCCCGGGGGCCTGCGGCGGGATGGCCGCCGTCTCGCCGAAGTACGTCAGCAGGACGTCCCGCTGCGCCGCGATCATCTCACGGCTGCCGCGCAGGAAGTCCTGGAGCAGCACCGCCCGGTCCGCCCCCGCGGTCCCGTTCGCGCGGTCACCGCCCGGGGCCTGTGCCAGCGGTGCGATCGGCCGGGCCGGCCGCATGCCTCCGGGAAGCAGCCCGCCGTCCGCGGTGCGGACCAGGTGCCCGTCCACGATCCAGCCGGGGCGCTCCGGCGTCCGCCCGGGCTCGGCCACCACCGCGTCCCGGCCCGCGAACAGCGCTTCCGCGTCGACGTGGACGCCGCCCGAGACCGCCAGCCGGGCCAGCGCCTCCAGGTGGCCGCGCAGCCCCGCCCCGGGGTGCGGCTCGAAGGGGACGGCCAGGTGCGGCCGGTCGCCGAGGGTGGCGCGCACCAGGCCGGTGAGCGCGGTGCCCGGGCCCGCTTCGACGAAGATCCGCGCTCCGGCCGCGTACATCGCCTCGATCTGCTCGGCGAACCGCACCGGCGCCGTGATCTGCCCGGCGAGCCGGGACCGCAGCTCCGCGGTGTCCGCCGGGTAGCGGGTGGCCGTCAGCCCGGACCACACCGGGATCTGCGGTGCCCGCAAGGGGCGGGAGGAGAGCACCTCGGCGAAGGTCTCCGCCGCGCCGGCCATCATCGGGCTGTGGAAGGCGCACGCCACGTCGAGCGGCTGGACGCCGAAACCGGCGTTCTTCAACGCCGCCACTGCCTGGCGCACCGCCTGGCTCGGCCCCGCGACCGTCGTCTGGGACGGGGAGTTGTGGCCCGCGACCACCACCTGGCCGGCGAGCCCGGCCCCGGCCAGGACGGCTTCCACCTCGGCCGCCCCGGCTGTGACGGCGGCCATGGCGCCCGGCTCGTCCCCGGCCGCGCTCAGCATCGCCCCGGCACGCAGTTCGCTCAGCTCCGGCAGATCCGCGGCGGGGAACGCGTCGGCCACGCACAGCGCCACGAGTTCCCCGTAGGAGTGACCGGCCACCATGTCGGGGCGGACTCCGAGCTTCGACAGCACGTCGTGGACGGCCAGGCCGGCGACGCCCAGGGCGGGCTGGGCCCGCCGGGTGTCGGCGAGCCGGGCACGCTGCGCTTCCCGGCCGGCCGGGTCGAACACGGCCGGCGGGAACATCGCGGCGCCCGGGGCCCGGCGCAGGTGCTCGTGCGTCTCCGGGAAGGCCGTGAACAGGTCCGCCAGCATGCCGGGCCGCTGGCTGCCCTGGCCCGGGAAGAGGAAGGCCAGCTTGCCGGTCCCGCGCCCGGCGGTGGCCGTGCGGTCGTCGTCCCGCTCGGCCCCGGCCGTGAGGACGCCCGGCGCCGCCCGGCCTGCCAGCGCGGCCCTCAGCAGGCCCGGCAGTTCGTCGAGCCCGGTGGCGACCACGGCCGCGGTGACCGGCCCGGCGGCCGGGTCCGCGGCCCGGCGCGCCGCCGTGCGTGCCAGGTCGCGGAGCCGCCACGGCCGCCAGTGGGTCGTGGCCTTCCCGTCCGCGGCGACGGCCGTTCCCGCGCCCGCGCGGTCCGCGCCCGCGCCCGCACCCGTGTCCGCGTCCGTCTCCGCCAGTCGCAACAGCTCCTCGATCGCCGCCTCGCCGCGGAACAGGAACAGCTCGGCGGGCCAGACGTCGGCGGCCTGACGCGGCGGCGCCCCGTCGTCACCCCCTCGCAGCACCACGTGGAAGTTGGTGCCGCCGAAGCCGAAGGCGCTCACTCCGCCCACCCGTTCCCCGGGCGGCGCGGCCCAGGGCAGGGCCCGTCGGTGGAAGACGAACGGGCTGCTCTCCGGCCGCCACGCCGGATTGGGCTGCCGGATGTGCAGGGTCGGCGGGCGTACCCCGGTGTACAGCGCCAGAGCCGTCTTGATCACACCGGCGAGACCGGCCGCGCACTTGGTGTGGCCGATCTGCGACTTCACCGAACCGATCACGCATCCGCCCGGCACCGCCCCCGATTCCCGGAACACCTCGGTGAGCACCTCGAGTTCGGTACGGTCACCGACCACCGTGCCGGTGCCGTGCGCCTCGACCAGGCCGACCCCGGCCGGTGAGATCCGGGCCTGGGCGTAGGCCCGCTCCAGCGCCGTGCGCTGACCCTCCGGCCGGGGCGCGGTCAGGCCGCGGGAGCGCCCGTCGCTGGAGGAACCGACGCCCTTGACGACGGCGTAGATCCGGTCGCCGTCGCGCCGCGCGTCGGCCAGTCGTTTGAGCACCACGCAGGCGACGCCCTCGCCCAGGGCGATGCCGTCCGCCCCGGCGTCGAAGGTCCTGCAGCGGCCGGTGGGGGACAGCGCGTGCACGGACGAGAAGAGGATGTAGTCGTTGACGCCGTTGTGCAGGTCGGCGCCGCCGCACAGGACGAGGTCCGCCGCGCCCGTCGTCAGCTCCTTGCAGGCGATGTCGACGGCGGCCAGCGAGGAGGCGCAGGCGGCGTCCACGGTGTAATTGGCCCCGCCGAGGTCCAGGCGGTTGGCGATCCGGCCGGAGATGACGTTGGCGAGCATCCCGGGGAAGGAGTCCTCGGTGAGGGCGGGCAGCTGCTCCGCCAGGTCCTCCGGGAGCCGTCCGCCCAGATAGGACGGCAGGACGGTGCGCAGCGTGGTCGCGTTGGACATGTCGCTGCCCGCCTCGGCCCCGAAGATCACGGCGGTGCGCGCACGCGGGAAGTCACGCCGCTCGTAGCCCGCGTCGGCGAGGGCCCGCCGGGCCGCCTCCAGGGCGAGCAGCTGCACGGGGTCGACGGAGGCGAGCGAGGACGGCGGAATGCCGAAGCACAGCGGGTCGAAGGGGATTCCCGGCAGGAAGCCGCCCCATCGGGAGGCCGAGGTGTCGTGCGCGGGCGCTTCCGCGCCGTGGTGGAGGGCCCGGTCCCAGCGGTCGTCGGGCACTTCGGTCACGGCGTCCGTGCCGTCGAGCACCTGGGCCCAGAAGGCGGGCAGGTCGGGGGCTCCGGGGAACATTCCGGCCATGCCGATGATCGCGACGTCGAGCGGGGGCGGCACGGGCGTGGACGCGGTGCCGGCCGTCGCCCCGCCGGTCAGTTCCGCGGCCCGCCGCTCGTAGAAGGCGGCCGCGCGGTGCGTGACGTCGCGGTGCAGTTCGGCGACGGTCGTGGTGGCGTCGCGCAGCACGGCGACTTCCCCGGCCATGAACATGCCCTCGTCGAACTGCCGCTGTTCGTCCACCTCGCGGAGTGCGCCGTCGACGCGCTCGACACCCTTGCTGGCGATGCGCAACCGTCCGAGGTTGAGCCGCTCCAGCCGCTCCCAGGCCTCTCGTCTGGGAACGCCCTGGCGTCGCAGCTCCTCCTGGTGCGTCCGGTAGGTGTCGGTGAAGGGGCTGGGTACGCAGCGGGTGACATGGCCGGGCGCGGTGTCCAGCAGGACGGTGCTCTCGGCGGTGAGCACGGTGCGCTGGAACGCCGGCCGGACCGCGCCGCACTCGACCGCCTCGTGGGTGAAGAGGTACGCGGTGCCCATCAGGACGCCGACCGCGGCGCCGCGTCGGGTGAGCCCGGCGGACAGGGCGGCGACCATCGTCGCGGAGCGCTCGTCGTGCACCCCGCCCGCGAACAGCACCTCGATCCCCGGTGGCTCTTCGTGCCGCGGCCGGGCGTCCAGGAAGTCCTCCAGGACGGCCAGCTGGGCCTCCCAGAGCGGGAAGGAGTTGCTGGGGCCGACATGGCCGCCGCACTCGGCGCCCTCGAAGACGAACCGCCGGGCTCCCGCGTCGAGGAACTGGCCGAGCAGCCCGGGGGTCGGGACCTGCAGGAAGGTGCGAATGCCCTGGGCTTCCAGTGCGGCGGCCTGCGCGGGGCGGCCGCCCGCGAGAACGGCGTGGGTGGGCCGGAGCTCGCGCACGGCCTCCAGCTGGGCGGCGCGCACGTCGTCCGGCGCGAAGCCCAGGATGCCGACGCCCCAGGGCCGCTCGCCGAGCGCGGCCCCGGTCTCCTCCAGGAGGGACCTGGTCCGCTCGGGACCGGCGAGGGCCAGCGCGACGAACGGCAGGGCGCCGCCCTCGGCGACGGCGCCGGCGAACCGCGCCTGGTCGCTGACCCGCGTCATCGGCCCCTGCGCGACGGGGAGTGCGGTTCCGAAGGAGCGGCTGAGGGCCGAGCCGGGGAGCAGTGCCGTCGCCGCGCCGGGGGTCCTGAGCGCCCGGTCGATGCCCTCGCGCACGGACCGTACCGCGGCGCCCACCGTGCGGTGGTCCCGGGCGAAACGGCGGGCGAGGAAGGCGTCCTGGCCGAGCGGGACGGGGCGGTCCCTCAGTTCGGCGGGGAGGCCCGGTCGGTCGCGGTCCAGCAGGCGCCGTCCGTCGGCGAGGACCGTGCCGGTGCCGTCCGTCGCGCGCAGCAGGCGGGCGAGCGCGGGAGGGGTGGCCGCCTCCTCCAGCAGGGCGAGCTGTACGTCGAGGACCACGCCGGCGGCGCCCGCGAGGACGGCCGCAGCGGCGGTGTTCGGCCCGATGCCACCGCACGCCCAGACGGGAACGTTCAACTCCGGGTCGGAGAGCAGCTGTTGCAGCAGGACGAAGGTGGACAGTTCGCCGGCCGGGCCACCGCACTCGCTGCCGCGCGCGACGATGCCGGCCGCCCCCGCCCGTGCCGCGGCACGGGCCTCGGCCCGGGAGCGGACCTCGGCCAGGACGGTGACGTCCCGCCCCCAGTCCGCGGGCCGGCCGGCGCCGGGGGCGAGCAGGACGGTGCGCGGCCCCGGCTCACGCCGGTCGCGCAGTTCGTCCGGCTGGAGCGCGCAGTCCTCCGCCACGCGTACGCCGAAGTCGCCGCCGGTCCAGCGGCGGGCGAGGGAGAGGGCTTCGCGGGCCCGTCGGCCCCCGGCGCCGAGGTCGAGGACGCCGAGCCCACCGGCTCCGCGGACGGCCGCGACGAGTCGCGGATCGGTCTCCCCGAAAGGACTGACACCGATGACGGTTGTCTGCACCACGGAGGCGGCTCCCCACCAGGGACTCTGGAAACTGATGATGCCGGAGGAGCCGGACGCAAGGACGATCGCTCCCGCCTCCGCAGTTGCTCGCGCCTCAGCAGCAAACGTTCCGGGTTACCGTTTCACGCCCGCAACCGGAGGAGCAAGTCCGTTTGGACGGCGCACAGTTGCGCATACGGGAATCCCGTCGGCGCCCGCGCATCGTATTCCGCTTGACAACGGACCTCAATACCTCACCCTCGGACCAGCCGTTCGCTCGTCCCCCCGGAATGACGTGACGTCAGCGTGCCGTGCCGCCGTCGCGCGGCTCGATGCGGAAGCCGAACGCGGCGGTGCCGGGGTCGAGCGCCGTCGCTCCGCCGTCGACGGTGAGGGTCGCGCCGTTGACGAAGGAGGCCGCGGGCGAGAGCAGCCAGGCGATCGCCTCGGCCACCTCCTCCGGCGCACCGGGGCGCCCCGTGGGGAGGAGCCGGGTCGCCTCCTCGTACGCCGCGTCGGCGCCGCCCTCCCCCAGGCCCGCCTCCTCGGCGAACCGGGTCATGCGGCGGTCGGCCATCTCCGTGCGGATCCAGCTGGGGCAGACGGTGTTGGCGCGCAGCCCGCGGTGGCCGTAGTCGACGGCGAGGGAGGAGCAGAGCTGGCGGAGGGCCGCCTTGGAGGTGGCGTACGCGGCGTTGGCGACGCCGTTGCGCAGGGCTGAGACCGAGGCGACGGCCACCACGGAGCCCCGGGTCTCCAGCAGGTGCGGCAGGGCGGCGCGCATGAGCAGGAAGGGGCCGGTGAGGTTGGTGCCGATGACGGTGTCCCAGTCCTCGACCGAGAGGTCGCCGATGGCTCCGCCGCGGCCGACGCCGGCGTTGAGCACCACGCCGTCGAGCCGTCCGTAGGCGGTCAGGGCCGCGTCGACGAGGCCCGTGACGGCCTCGGGGTCGGTGGCGTCGGAGGGGTGGGCCAGGGCCCCGGTCTCCTCGGCGACGCGCCGCAGCGGCTCGGGGCGGCGTCCGGATATCACCACCTGGTGCCCGGCCGCGCGCAGGAGCCGGGCCGTGGCGGCGCCGATGCCCGTCCCACCGCCCGTCACGATGACAACGCGCTGATCGGTCATGGTCGTACCGCCTCCGGAATTGATCGCTGACATATCGTCACGATCATACGGACGCGGTTTCCCCGGCGCCCCCGCCGATCCGGCCGCGCCTACCCGGCGGCCTCGCCCGTCCGGCCCCACCAGTCCATTCCCACCGGCGCGGCCGCTCCCGGCCCGGCCGACGGGCCGTCGCCCGGTGTGCGCAGCAGCCCCGTCCGCTCGGCGCGGGCGCCGGCCTGGAAGCGGCTGACGGCGCCGAGTTCCGCCATCGCGGCCTTCATATAACGGCGGCACGTCCTGGTGGAGATGGCGAGGCGGCGGGCGATCACCTCGTCCTTCAGCCCGGCGGCCATCAGCCGCAGCACGGTGCGGTTCAGCTCGTCGACGACCTTCTCGTACCGGGCCTCCCGCGGGGCGAAGGGCTGGGCGAGGACCCAGACGTCCTCGAAGCGGCGGTGCATGAAGTCGGCGACCGTCGCGTTGGTGACCATCGCCGCGCCGCCGCCGGCGCCGTCCTCCGGTGCCTGGGGTACGAAGGCGACGGACCGGTCGAACACGACGACGTACTCGCAGACCTCGGCGCTGGTGCGCACCTCGGCGCCGGCCTCGGCGGCCTGGACGACGAAGGCGCGGGTGGCCAGGCTGGCCCGTTCGGCGTGCTGGTAGACGACGCGCATCCGCACGCCTCTGCGCAGCAGGGCCAGGCTCCACTCGCGCGTGTGGCGGACGGTGTCCGTGTCGCGGCCGCCGTTCGGCTGGATCATCACGGCCTCGTGGCGGCAGCGCCGGGCGGCCGCGTCGAGCTGGCGCCGGACCTCCTCGGGGTCGTGGATGGTGCGGGTACCGTCCGGCGGGTGGGGCGAGGGGGCGCTGTCGAGGTAGACGGGCAGCAGCGCGTGGAGTTGGCCGCGGACGTGGGCGATGCGCCGCTCGTGCTCGTGGATGTCGCGTTCGAGCGGGGCGACCACGACGGCCTCGGCCAGCTCCGGGTGGACGGGGACGAGCGGGCCGCCGGCCCCGGTCGTGGAGAGCAGCCCCATGGCGTGGAGGGTCTCACGGGCCCTGGCCAGTTCGTCCGGCGGGATGCCGAGCTTTTCCATGATCGCGACTTCGTCGAAAGAACCGTGTCGCAGGGCCAGCGTGTAGACGGAAACGCAGGCCGAATCCAGATCGGTCAACTTTGCCCCCCGGCATTCTCAATGTCCTTGTTCGCTCCCACGCTTTCCGCTTGTTGCCACGCCACTATAGGACACCCCTATCCGGTTGTTGCCAGGTCACTATAGGACAGCGGTACGTCATGGCCCGGGGGACGCCGCCCGCCGCATACTCGAGTGTGTCGGGGGCCGGTGCTGGGGCACTCACCCGTGCCCGCGACGGCTGAGTTGCTACATGGGGGGACTACGGGGTGCGCAACAACCGGGCGAACTTTGCCCAGATCATCGATGTCGTCAACTACCTCCCCGAGCGAATCGTCACCAATGGGTCGCAGTCGGCCGGTGACGACCTGGGGGGCGATCCATTTTTTCGGGGAGTCGCGGAGCGTCGCTTCGCCTCGCCGGACCACAGCTCCGCCGAACTCGGGGCGCTCGCCGTGGAGAAGCTGCTGAACCGTACCGGTGTGGCGGCCACGGACGTGGATCTCATCATCTACAACTGCGTCTTCAACGACACCTTCTGGCCGGGCATCGGCCCGGCGGTGCAGAAGGCCGTCGGTGCGGATCGCGCCATGATCCTCCAGGTGGACACGAGCTGCTGCTCCTGGCTGTCCGGAGTGCGGACGGCCGCCGCCTTCATCGAGTCCGGGCAGCACCGCAATGTCGTGGTGCTCACGGTCACCAACTTCGTCTCGCGGCTCCCGGAGTTCCAGAAGTCGTCGCGCTCGCGCGTCCTGGGCGACGGTGCCACCGCGACCTTGCTGGCCCCGGGTGAGCAAACGATTCTCTCCACGTACGAGCGGTCGCACGGGGAGAACTACGGGCTGCTGCGCTTCGAACCCGATCTGGTGGACGGACAGTTCCGGCAATTCTGGGAGCGGGGCTGTGGCCCCATCACGGTCAACTTCACCCGGGAGAGCGTCGACGCGCTGCGCGCGAACGCGATGCGCCTGGTGCCGGAGGCCGTGGGGATCAGCCTTGAGCGGGCCGGTCTGGAGAGCCGGGACGTCTCGCTCCTCATCACCCACCAGCCGAACGACGAATATCTCGCCGAGTGGCGCAGGCGCTGTGGCATCGAACCACCGCGCGCGCATGACACGCTGGCCAAGTACGGGAATCTCTTCGCGGGCTCGATCCCGGTGACGCTGGCCGACGCGCTGGACAACTCCCTGGTCAAGCCGGGTGACATCCTGGCCCTCGGCACCTTCTCCAACGGCGGTGACATGGTCAGCGCCATGACGCTGCGCTGGCCCGCCGCCCGCGCGTGAGCACCACCGGATCCGGTGTGCCGCTCCGCGCTGATTCCGGGAATTCACCGGGGAAATCCACCATGCCGCCGAAGAACGCATACGGCTTCTTTACGGCCGTGCGATCCCCGCTCCCATAACCTTTCCGGACCACAGTATTCAAGGAGGCGTCATGACGCCTGAACCGAATCCCGCCGCGCCTGCCGACGGTTCCGGCCTGTCCGGGCTCGATCTCATTCGCTGTGAGAACACCGATGCGGAAGAGATCCACAAGGTGATGCTCGGAATGACCAAGGAAACCTATTCGCACGAGGAGATATTCGGCCCCTACTGCACGCTCGGCGAGCACATCGACGTCCCCTACGACGTGGTTTTCGACTACCTCGCCGACATCCGTTCCCTCGAGGAATGGTCGTACAGCATGCGGGAGCTGAGGCACATCGGTGGCGGGCTCTACCGGGGCCGCGAGGCCATCCAGCCCAACACCGAGATCTTCATCCGGGCCGAGGTCACCAAGGGTCCCCAGCACGGCCAGGTGGTCTGGCCCTGCGCCTGGGACCAGGGGCAGGAGCTCTGGATGCGCTACTACTTCACGATCATCGACGCCTGGCCGACCCTGCGCCGTCCCGGCACGGTGATCATCTGGACCAACTGCCGCCACCCCTACTACGACCGCGAGGTCACGGACGTGCCGGAGTACATCGCCGCCGGCCGGGCGCGCTCCGACCGGTACTGGGTCGGTGACATCTGGCCGCAGTTCGACGCGATCCACAAGGTGGAGATGGCGAACCTCAAGCGCATCCTCGAGCACCGGTTCTCGGTCGGCGCCGTCGGCCCGGCCGGCTCCCCCAGCGTGTCGGGGCCTGACGATGCGACTGGATGACGCGCTGGTCAGCACGCTCCGCGACTGGGACGTCCGCCATGTCTTCGGCGTCAGCGGGGCCAACATCGAGCACGTCCACGACGCCATCAACCGGCTGGGCGGCGACCGGCTGCGGTCGGTGATGGCCCGGCGCGAGGACGGCGCCGCGTTCATGGCCGACGGCCGGGCGCGGGTCCACCGCACCCTCGGCGTCTGCTGCGCCACCTCCGGCGGCGGCATGGTCAATCTCCTCGCCGGGCTCGCCGAGTCCTACGCGGAGTCGGTCCCGGTCCTCGCCCTCATCGGGCAGCCGCCGCTCCAGCTGGAGGGGCGCGGCGCGTTCCAGGACTCCTCCGGGATCGGCCGCACCGTCGACGCGGTCGGGCTGCTGAGGGCCACCACCAAGCGCGTGGCCAAGATCGAGGACCCGGCCGACTTCTGGCCCGAACTCCACGCCGCCGCGGTCGCGGCGCTCACCGGCCGGCCCGGCCCGGTGGCGCTGCTGCTGCCCCGGGACGTCTTCGAACTGTCCGTGGGGCCGCGACCCGAGGACTTCCCGGCCGAGCTCTCCGCGCTGCTCGCTCCCGCCGAGGCCGCCCCGCACACCGTCCGCCCGCTGTTCGACGCGCTGCGCGTCGCCGAGCGCCCGGCGCTGCTCATCGGGCACGGGGTGCGCCGCAGCGGCGCCGCCGACGTCGTCACCGAGTTCGCGCGCCGCGCGGGCGTCCCGGTGGTGGCCACCATGGCGGCGCGTGGCGAGTTCCCCAATGACGACCCGCTGTTCCTGGGAGTGGCGGGGGTGGTGGGGCACCCCTCCGCGCACCGCTATCTCAAGGAGTCGGACCTGGTCGTCGCGGTCGGCACCGGGCTCGGTGTGATGACCCGGGGGCCGCTGGGCCCGCTGGACCCGGCGCGCCTCGCCGTGGTCAACATCGACCCCGGGGAGGCGGAGCGGGCCACCTCGCCCGGCCTGGTCGTCGCGCGGGACGCCGGGGCCGTCTTCCGTACGCTGCTGGAGCTGCTCGACGCCGAGCCGTTCACCGCGGCGCCGCCCGACGACTACGAGCTGCTCCGGTACCGTCCGCGCCTGGCGCCCGCCACGGCCGCGGAGCGTACGCCCCGTACCGCCCGTGACACCCTGCGACAGAGCGAGGCGATCCGGGCCATCGAGTCCCATCTGCCGCGTGACGGCCACATCGTGCTGGACGCGGGCAACTGCGCCTCGGCCGCGATCCATCTGTCGCACGTGCCGGAAGGAACCTCGTCGACCATAGCGCTGGGCATGGGCGGCATGGGCTACAGCATCGCCGCGGCCATCGGCGCCCAGCTGGGCTCGGCGCCGGGCACCCGGTCGGTGGTCCTGTGCGGGGACGGGGCGTTCCTGATGAACGGCTTCGAGGTGCACACCGCCGTGGCCGAGCGGCTGCCCGTGCTGTACGTGGTCTTCAACAACAACATGCACGGCATGTGTGTCACCCGTCAGCAGACGTTCTTCGACTCGCGGCTGGAGTGCGTGAGCTATCCGTCGCTGGACGTGGCCACGGTGGCGTACGGGCTGGGCGGGCCGGACCGGCTCTGGGTCGGCACCGCCGGCACGCTGGACGAGCTCCAGGTCCGGCTCGCCGATTACCACGACGCCCACGCGCATCTGCCGGGCGTTCTCGAACTGCGGCTCCCGGTCGAGGAGGTGCCGCCCTTCGCGGCCTTCCTCCCGGAGGACGAGCCGACGTACGCCGTCGGCCGCCGCTCCGACAGCCGGGTATTCGCCGGCTGAGCACCGCCCGTGTCCGGTGGCCGCCCCTCGGCGGCCACCGGACACGGTAAGGCCGGCCGGTTCCACCGGCCGGGCACCAGAAACACTCAGGGGGAGAACACAGATGGAGCAAGACACTCGCCGTGTCGTCGACGCCGACGAAGCCGTCACCGGCCCCGCGCTCGGGACGGCACCGCCCGCCGCGGTCCTGGACGACGCCGCGCGGGCCGGGGCGGTCACCGTCGCGCCCGGCGACGCCCGGTACGCGGACCTGCGGCGCGGGTACAACCAGCGCTGGGTCTCGAACGCCGAGTCCATTCGTCTCGTCCACACCCGGCGCCAGGTGGAGGACGCGGTCCGCGAGGCGTTCACGGCCGACAAGAAGATCGCCATCCGCAGCGGGGGGCACTGCTACGAGGGCTTCGGCATCGACGCGAAGATCCTCCTCGATCTGTCGCACATGAACGCCGTCTACTTCGACAAGGGGCGCGGCGCCTTCGCGATCGAGCCCGGCGCGACGCTCGGCGAGGTGTACCGGGCGCTGTACAAGGCCTTCGGCGTCACCATCCCCGGCGGCGCCTGCCCCTCGGTGGGCATCGGCGGGCACATCGCCGGCGGCGGCCACGGCCCGCTGTCGCGGCTGCACGGCCTGACCGTCGACTACCTCCACGCCGTCGAGGTCGTCACCGTCAACACCGCGGGCAAGGTCACGACCGTCGTGGCCACCCGCGAGGACTGGGAGGAGGGCCGGCCCAAGGGCGCGCTGTGGTGGGCCCACACCGGCGGTGGCGGCGGCAACTTCGGCATCGCCACCCGCTACTGGTTCCGCGCCCCGGGCGTCACCGGGAACGACCCCGCCACGCTGCTGCCCAAGCCGCCCGAGGAGGTCTTCGTCTCCACGGTCACCTGGCAGTGGGCCGAGGTCACGGAGGAGATCTTCACCCGGCTGGTGCGCAACTACAGCACCTGGTGCGAGAACAACAGCGCCGCGGACTCGCCCTACGCCGCCCTCTACAGCCAGTTCATGCCGACGCCGCGCGCCGCCGGCTCGTTCTCCATGATCGCCCAGTTCGACGCCACGCGGCCGGACTCGGAGCAGTTGCTGAACGACTTCTTCGCGGCGGTGGGCGAGGGTACGGGCCTGACGCCCAAGACGCAGGTCCAGCTTCTGCCCTGGCTCCACGCCACGCTGTGGCCGGGCATCACCGGGCCGAACTCCCCCACGTTCAGTTTCAAGGCCAAGTCGGCCTACCAGCGCGCGTGCCTGCCGGACGAGCAGCTGCGGGCCATGTACCGGCACCTCGGGGGCGAGGCCGCCTACGCCAACCCGGCCGCCCGGCTCCTCATGATCACCTTCGGTGGGAAGATCAACACCCGCCCCCGGGAGGCGACCGCGTATCCGCACCGCGACTCGGTGATGGAGCTGCACTACGTCACCACCTGGGCGCCCGGCACCGACGACACCGCTCACCTGAAGTGGCTGCGGGACTTCTACGCGGACGTCTACGCGCCGACGGGCGGTGTGCCCGTGCCCAATGACGTCACCAACGGCTGCTACGTCAACTACCCGGACACCGACCTCGACGACCCGGCGTACAACAGCTCGGGCCTGTCGGCCCACCAGCTCTACTACGCCGACAACCTCGAGGCCCTGGTCGCGGCCAAGCAGGCCTTCGACCCGCACGACGTCTTCCGCCACGCCCAGTCGATACCGGTGAAGTGAGGTCGGAGAAGGATGACGCGATTACACGAGTTCCGGCTGCACCTCAACGAGAACCCCTATCCGCCGCTGCCCGAGGTCCGCGAGGCCCTCTCGGCAGGGCTGGACGCGGTCAACCGCTATCCGGAGTTCACCCCGGACACGCTCGTCGGGATGATCGCCGACTGGCTGGGCGTCGCCCGCGAGGCGGTGGCGGTCGGCAACGGCTCGGTCGGGATCGCGCTCCAGGTCCTCGACCTGAGCACCGGCCCGGGTGACGAAGTGGTGTACGGGTGGCGTTCGTTCGACGCCTACCCCATCATCACGCGGATGGCCGGGGCCGAGTCCGCGCAGGTGCCGCTGACGGCCACCGGCGAGCAGGACCTCGACGGGATGCTCGCCGCGGTCACGCCCCGGACCAGGGTCGTGGTGCTGTGCAATCCGCACAACCCGACGGGCACCGTCTTCGACCGCACCGCGCTGAAGTCCTTCCTCGCCGCCCTCCCGGAGCGCGTCACGGTGATCCTGGACGAGGCGTACCACGAGTTCGCCCGTGACCCCGGGATCCCGGACGGACTGGACCACCTCGCGGACCATCCCAACCTGCTGGTCCTGCGCACCTTCTCCAAGGCCTACGGGCTGGCCGCCCTGCGCATCGGCTACTGCGTCGCGGCGCCGGAGCTCGCCGGACGGCTCAGGCAGGCGTCGCTGCCGTACGGCATCAGCCCGCTCGCCCAGATCGGGGTGGCGGCGTCGCTGCGGGCCCGGGAGCAGCTCACCGAGCGCGTCGACGCGATCGTCGGCGAGCGCGACCGGCTGAGCGAGGGGCTCGCCCGCCTCGGCTGGCACAGCTTCCCGAGCCACGGCAACTTCCTGTGGCTCCGGGCCGGGGACGCGAGCGAGCGGCTGACGGCGGCGCTGGGCGGGGCCGGGGCGCTGGTGCGCTGCTACCCGGGCGAGGGGGTGCGGCTGACCGTGGGTCTGCCCGACGCCAACGACCTCGTCCTGCGCGCGGCCGGTCCGGCGGCCGCCTGATCGAAGGCCCCTCCCCCGTGCGGGGAGGGGCCTCCCCGACGTCCGGCCGATCTCGGGCCGGCGCACCACCGAAGGAAACCGTAGATCGGGCAACCGATCGCAGAGCACGGGAAGGGCATGATGAGCGAGACATTCTTGGTGCTGGGCGCCACCGGCAAGACCGGCCGCCGGGTGGCGGACCGGCTGCGGGAGGCGGGCAAGACCGTACGCGCCGCGAGCCGGAGCGGTGAGACCCGCTTCGACTGGCAGGACGAGTCGACCTGGGCGGCGGCGCTGGCCGGCGTCCACGCCGTCTACCTGGTGGCACCGACCGTGCCGAGCCAGGCGTGGCAGGTCGTCCCGCCGTTCGTGCGGCAGGCCGCCTCGGCGGGTGTCCGCCGGCTGGTGCTGCTGTCGGCTCGGGGCATCGACGCGGCGGGTGACGACAAGTTCCTGACCTCCGAGCACGCGGTGCAGGGGTCGGGCGTGGAGTGGACGATCCTGCGCCCGACGTGGTTCGCGCAGAACTTCAGCGAGGCGTTCTTCCTCCCGCAGATCCTCGAGGGCGTCCTGGCGGTGCCCACCGGTGAGGGCAAGGAGCCCTTCATCGACGTCGAGGACATCGCCGACGTGGCCGTGGCGGCCCTCACCCGCGACGGGCACTCCGGCAAGGTCTACGAGCTGTCCGGGCCGGAGGCGCTGACCTTCGGCGAGGCGGCCGCGAAGATCGCGGCGGTGCTCGGCCGGGAGATCCGCTTCGTGGACCTCGACGGCGAGGCCTTCCTCAAGGGCTCGGTCGAGGCCGGTGTCCCGGAGGAGCACGCCGGGGTGCTGCTGGGCCTGTTCACGGCCATCCGCAACGGCTTCGACACGCACCTGAGCACCGGTGTCCGGGACGCGCTGGGCCGTGAGCCCCGCGGCTTCGACGCCTATGCGCGCGCGGCCGCCGGAGCGGGTGCCTGGGCCGGCCAGGCCCGCTGATCACGTCCACACATGCGGTGGCCGGCACCGGCGGGTGCCGGCCACCCGGGGAGGTCGTAATGAACACCAACTCGTACACCGGGGTCCGGCCGCTGACCCCGGCGCCGCTGATGGCGATGGCGGACGGCTTCCGCGTCGCCAAGGTGCTCGCGGTCGCGCTCGACTTCGATCTGTTCACCAAGCTCAGCGGTACCGGGGGCACCACGCCCGAGGAACTGGGCCGCGCCGAGGGTCTCGCCGCGCGCCCCGCGACGCTGCTGCTGACCGCGTGCGCCTCGCTGGGGCTGCTCGACAAACGGGACGGACGGTACGTCAACTCGGAGCTGTCCGAGGAGTTCCTGGTGCGCGGCAAGCGCTACTTCTTCGGCGATCTGGTCACCTTCACCGACCGGCGCGAGTACGAGGCGTGGGCCAAGCTCGACGTCGCCCTGCGCACCGACCGGCCCAACACCTGGGATCCGGAGACGGAGCAGACGCTGTTCGACCCGCAGGACGAGCACATGGCGGAGCTCTTCCCCAAGGCCGCGCACTCCGGCGCGGTCTTCACCGCCCGGGCGATGGCCCTGTCGCACGACTTCACCGCCTACCGGAGGCTGCTCGACGTCGGCGGCGGGCTGGGCTCCTTCTGCGGCGAGCTGTGCGCGCACCACACCCATCTGCGAGCCACCGTCTACGACCTGCCGTTCGTCAGCCGGATGGCCGAGAAGCGGCTGGCGGAGACGGAGGTGGGCGAGCGGGTGGACGCGCTGGGCGGGGACTTCTTCGCCGACGACCTGCCCACCGGCTACGACGCCATCCTGCTGACCAACATCCTCCACGACTGGAGCGACGAGGAGAGCGCGCGGATCCTGGCGAAGTGCCACGCGGCGCTCGGTCCCGGGGGCGAGGTCATCATCGGCGAGGCGTTCCTGGACGACGACGGCACCGGTCCGGTCGCGGGTGCCGTGGCGGGCCTGAACATGCTGGTCGAGACGGCCGCCGGCACCAACCGCAGCCGTGGGGCGTACACGGGGATGCTGACCCGGGCGGGATTCACGGACATCCGCCGCGTCGGGCTGGTCGTCGACGCGCCGCTGATCAACGGGGCGCTGGTGGCGCGCCGGGCCTGAACGTTTTTTCCGGCGGCCCGGGTCCAGGGGGAGACCAGGGCCGCCGGAAGAGGGGGATCCGAGGGGAGCGGACCACCCGGACGACATCCGCGGGGCGATGAGGAGGACTCGTCCCTGGTGGTCGTCACCGTGGCGCCGGACCAGGGCGCCAGGGGAAGTAAATATATTTACCGCCGAGTACGCAAGGGCATGAAAAATTTCATGCCGGTCTGCCCCTGAAAAAGGGCCCCTGCCACGCGGCCGGGCCCGGGTCGGCGGCTCGCTCAGTCGTCCAGGAAGAAGGCGTGCTGCTCCGCCGCCTGCTCGTACTTCTCCAGCCGGAGCTGGGTGCGCTCGGGGTCGGCGTCGGCCATGGCCTGGAGCAGGGCCGCGCAGAGGACGCCCGGGGCCGCGTACGAGTCGAAGACCAGGCGGGAGCCGGTGGGCGCGGTGAAGGTCACATCCGCCTCGTCCACCAGGGGCCCGAGCGTGAGGTCGGTGACCAGCGCGACGCGCAGGCCCGTGCCGCGGGCGGCCCGGACGGCCGCCAGGGTCTCCTTGGCGTGCCGGGGCATGGCGAAGGCGAGCACCCAGGTGCCGCCCGCCTCGCGGGACTGGAGCAGCGCGTCGTAGGCCACGCTGCCGCCCCGGGAGACCAGGCGGACGTCCGGGTGGACGCGCCTGGCCGCGTAGGCGAAGTACTCCGCCAGGGAGACGGAGATCCGCAGCCCCAGCACGGTCAGGGGCACCGAGCGGGCCAGTTCGCGGCCGGCGTCCAGGATCCGGTCGGTGTCGGCGAAGACCCGGCGCAGGCTCTCCAGGTTGGCGATCTCGGCGTCGACGGCCGCCTGGAGCTCGTTGCGGCGGCTCTCCGCCCGGGCCTCCGGGGCGCCGGCGACCGCGCTCAGGGCGATGGGCTGGAGCGCCTCCCGGAGCGCGGGGTAGCCGTTGAAGCCCAGGGACGTGGCGAAGCGGGTCACCGAGGGCTGGCTCACGCCCACGCGTTCGGCCAGGTCCGTGATCGACAGGAACGCGGCCTCGGTGAGGTGGTCGGTGATGTACTGCGCGATGCGCCGCTGGGCGGGGGACAGCCGGTGGCCGCCGAAGAGGTCGCGCACGGTGCCCGCCGGGGGCGGCTCCGCCCCCGGGGACCGCCCGCCGGGAGTGATCGCGGACGCCTGCGCTCGTGCCTGCTGCCCTGATCGCACCGGTGTGCCCCCTTCTCGACTCTGCGGCTCAACATAACCCACAGGTCGTGCCGGGCGGCAGGTGATCGTCACCGCCGGTACGGGACCGGGATTCCGCTCCGCGGACGCGGCACTCCGGCGATGCCTCCGGCACCTAGTTCGCCCGCGGTCCGGGCGTCCCGGCGCGGCCGTCCCCGCTCGTACGCGCGGAACGCGGTCACGCACACCAGGAGGGCGGCCGCGAACACGGGCAGCCAGGCGAGCCGGGCGAGCACCCAGCCGGGCCCGTCGGGGAGGGTGTGGAGGCCGGGCAGCGGGCCGCCGGCGAGCAGGCCGGTCGCGGTGACCGCCATCATCGCGGTCTGGTGCCAGAGGAAGACCGTCATCACGGAGAGGTTCAGCAGGGCCACGGCCGCCCAGAGGGCGGGCCTACGGGTGAGGAGCCGCCGCAGCGGGCCGAGCAGCAACAGGGCCGCGCCGCACTGGGCGAGGCCGAAGGTGACGGCGGCGAGGGTGGGCGGGTTGAGGTTGGAGACGGGGGCGCCGGGGACGCCGACCATGGAGGCCGGGTAGCCGGCGTACAGGACGAGTGCGGCGGTGGCGGCTGTGCCGCCGAGCAGCAGGGCCCATCCGGTCGTCCGGCTGCTCGGGAGGCCCCGGGCCCAGGCGGCGCCGAGGCAGTAGGGGACGAGCCAGCCCGCCGCCACGTTGATCCAGCCGAGCCAGGCGGGGGCGCCGAGGCCGAAGCGCAGCACGTCGACGGTGAGGACGACGGCGAGCGGCCACGCCGGGTGGAGCCGGGCGACCAGCGGGGTCGCGGCCGTCAGCGCGGTGAAGACCAGCAGGAACCACAGCGGGGAGAGCACCAGCTTGCACAGCGTATGGACGGTGTCCGGACTGGTCCCGGCGGCGAGCATGGCGGCCGCCGCCACGGTCCAGACGGCCAGGACGGCGACGACGGGGCGGAAGAGCCGGGCGACGCGGGCGCGCAGCCACGCCCCGTAGGTGGTGCCCCGGGCGCGGGCGGAGGCGTGGCCGCGCGCGGCCACCAGCCCTCCGACGAGGAAGAAGACGGCCAGGGTCTGGAACACCCAGGACACGGGGGTGAGCGTGGGCAGGTAGGCCAGGGGGCTCGCGCCGTGGACCGTGCCGCTGTCGGCGACCAGGGCGGTCACCAGCCAGTGGCCGAGGACGACGCCGAGGACGGCCAGGGCGCGCAGCGCGTCGAGGGCGCGGTCGCGGCCGGGCGGGGTGGCGGCGTCGACGCGCCGGACGAGGTCGCGGAGGGCGGTGCGGGACATCAGCGGGCCGTCCCCTCGGGCGTCCGTCCGGAGGCGATCCGGGCGATGTTGGTCAGGGACAGGGAGCCGGGCTTGAGGTAGTCGCTGTGGCCGCCGTCGCCCGCCGGGAAGATCCGTGCGCCGAATCCGGGCGAGACGGGGTCGGTGCCGAAGCCCACGCTGGTGAAGGAGAGCGGGATCCGGGCGTGGGGTATGTCGCCGATCCAGTCGTCGGCGCCGCGGCCGGCCCAGACGGTGGCGCGGGTGCGCAGCGCGGCTGCGTTGTCGCGACCGGTGCCGGGGCTGCCGAAGAAGACGATGTCCGCGACGTCCAGGCCGGGCGCGGCGCTGCCGCAGACCACGGAGCCGTAGGAGTGGCACAGGAGGGAGATCCGGGCCGTGGGCGTGGCCGCGCGCAGTTCCCGGACGAAGTCGCGCAGCGCGGGGGCGGCGTCGTCGGCGAGGTCGGGGGTGATCGTGTCGGTGCTGAGCAGGGTGGGCGTCCGGTAGCCCAGCCAGGCGACGACGGCGGCGCGGTCGCCCAGTTGCCGCTGGAGGGCCGTCGCGCCGGCCCGCAGCCGCCCGTACGAGTCCAGGTTGGTGTCGGAGCCCGGTACGAGGACGGCTATCCGTTCGGCGCGGGAGAGGTCGCCGAAGACCTCGGTGGTGCGTCCGCCGTCGCGGCCGTCGAAGGAGAGGAAGTGCCGCGCGGGGTCGGCCATGGCGCGGAGGCCGGCGGCGCGCTTGTGGTCGCCGTGCGCGGTGGCGGCCCGTTCGGCTGCCAGGACGCCGGCACGGCCGGTGGCGTAGCGCTCGGCGAGCGTGGCCGGGGCCGTGTCCCGCAGCGGGGCGAGCGGGGCCGGGGCGGGTGCCGGTACGGCCGCGGGCCGGGCCGCGCCCGCCACCGGAACGGCCACCGAGGCGGCGACGAGGGCCGCGAGCAGGGTGCGGCGCAGGCGGCGGCTGCGAGGGCGGGGCGCCATGGGTGGGTCCTTCCGTACCGGATCTTTGGGGTTCGGTATGGAAGGTAGGGAGACGGCCGTGCGGTCGGCGTCCCGCCCGGGAGCCAGCTTTCGTGTAGCTCCGGAGTATGACGGGTAGGGGGCGGGGCCGATCGAGCGGGAGGGGAAGTCCGTGGGTGGGAAGGCCGTCGGCCTGATCCGTGGCCGGTAATCGACGTTGCGTCAGTTCTCTTGCGAAACTGGTCAGTTGTGCGATTGATGGGGTACGGGGGGTTATCTACGCTCGTGGGGTGACTCTTCCCACGGAACCCATCGGCAGTATCCCCCGCACCCCGGAGCTGCTCGCGGCCATGGCGGCCCACGCGTCGGGCGAGCTCGACGACGCCGGTCTCGCGGCGGCCCAGGACCTCGCGGTCCGCGACACGGTCCACCGCCTGGAGGCGGCCGGCTCGCCGGTCGTCACCGACGGCGAGCAGGCCAAGCCCAGCTTCGCGACCTACCCGGTCGCGGGGCTGGACCGGCTGGCGCCCGACGGCGTGGTCATCCCGTTCGCGGACGGGCACACACGGCAGCTCCCCCGGCTGACGGCCGGACCGCTGCGCTACACCGGCCACGCCGACCGGTATCTGGCGGCCGCCCGGCGGCATGCTCATGTGCCGGTGAAGCAGGCCGTCATCGCCCCCTCGGCGCTGAGCCTGCTCTATCCGTCCGACGGCATCGACGGCTATCCGCGCGAGGCGTTCCTGGACGACCTGGCGAACGAGTCGGAGGCGGAGATCCGGCGCTGCCTGGAGGGCGGCGCGCACGTGGTGCAGCTCGACTTCACCGAGGGGCGGCTCTCCCTGAAACTGGACCCCTCCGGCGGGGTGCTGGACCAGTTCATCGCACTGAACAACCGGGTGCTGGAGCGGTTCACCGAGGCCGAGCGGGCACGGATCGGGGTGCACACCTGCCCCGGCGGGGACCTGGACTCCACCCACAGCCTCGATGTCGACTACGCCGAGCTGCTGCCGAGGCTGCTGCGGCTGCGGGCCGGGAACTTCTACGTCCAGCTCGCGAGTGAACCCGATCCGGACAAGGTGCTGGCCGTCATCGCCGACCATCTGCCCGCCGACGTAAGGGTGTTCGTCGGGGTGACCGACCCGATCGACCCGGTCGTCGAGACGCCGGAGGAGGTGCGGGACCGGGTGCTGACCGCCGCCCGGCATCTGCCGGTCGACCGGCTGGGCACGTGTGACGACTGCGGCTTCTCCCCCTTCGCCGACGACACCTCCACCTCCCGCGACACGGCGTTCGCCAAGGTCGCCGCCCGGGTCGAGGGCACCGCCCTGGCGGCTGCGGCACTGGGGGTGTGACCGCCTACCCGTGAGCGGGTGGCGTGCGAGGTCGCGCACGCCACCCGCCCCTAGGGCCGGTCCCTCACGGCCGGGGGCACTCCTTCCACGCGAAGTGGTAGAGGGTGTTGATGCTGCCGTCGGTGGAGTCCATCGCCATGAGACTCGTCGTCCTGGTCGGGTCGGAGGTGCCGGCTTCCACCCGCAGCTCGGTGTTGATGTTGAAGTAGCGCATGGCGCCGCACGGGGCGTAGACCAGCTGATCGATGTCCGTGGTGTCGGACGCCTGCCAGTCGTCGTTCAGCGGGCCGTTGAAGTGGTGGTTGATGAAGGCGGTCTGGGACTGGCCCTGGAAGTAGTAGTTGGCCCGCTCCAGGCCGTTGGCGCCGTTCTCCAGGCGGGCGAAGCCCCGGTAGTCGGCCTTGGCGATCGCGTAGGTGAAGCCCTGGGGGACATGGACGTTCAGGCTGAGCTGACAGTTCTTCCGGAAGTCGGTGGGCTTGGCCCCCACACCGACCTGGGCGATGTAGTCGCTGTACGAGACGGTGAAGGCGGTGTTGTCCGGGGAGACGGCCACGTGCGCCGTCCCCGCCGGGCAGCCCGAACCGTTGACTCCCACCACGTCGATCACGATCTTGTCCGGGGGCGGCGCCACGCGTGCGGGCGCCGCCCCCGGGGTGAAGGTCGCGGCGAGGAGCGCCGCGGCCGCGCCACCGGTCGTCACCGGTCCGAACATCGAGTTCCCTCCCACTGCCTAGGGGCGCGCTCGGGCACCTGACGACCCCCGGTCAGGGGCATTCCTTCCAGGCGAAGTGGTAGAGGGTGTTGACGCTGCCGTCGGTGGAGTCCATGGCCAGGAAGCTGTTGGTGGACGACGGGTCGGAGGTGCCCGCGCCCACCCGCAGCTCGGTGTTGACGTTGAGGATGCGCTGCACGCCGCAGGGGGCGTAGACGAGGGAGGCGACGTCGGTGACGTCGGAGGTCTGCCAGTCGTCGCTGACCGGGCCGGCGAAGCGATGGCTGGCGGAGGCGGTCTGGGACTGGCCCTGGAAGTAGTAGCTGGCCTTCTCCAGGCCCGTCGCACCGCTCTCCAGGTGGGCGAAGCCGCGGTAGTCCGCCCGGGAGATGGCGTAGGTGAAGCCCTGCGGCACGTGGATGTTCAGGCCGAGCTGGCAGTTCTTGCGGAAGTCGGTGGGCTTGGAGCCGACGCCCACCTGGGCGAGGTAGTTGCTGTAGGAAACGGTGAAGGCGGTGTTGTCGGGGGCCACCGCCACGGCGGTCGTCCCGGCGGGGCAGCCCGAGCCGTTGACCGCGACCACGTCGATGACGATCCGGTCGGGCGGAGGAGTCTTCGCCGCCGCGGCGGCCTGGGGGGAGAAGGAGGCACCGAGGAGTACCACGGCGGCGCCGCCGACGAGGGCCGGTCTGAGCATGGGGATCTCCCTGCTGGTCGGGGGTGTCCGACAGGACGCCCTTCGCGCGGTCCATGGCAGCACCGGATATAAGACATGTACAGCTCAACTCCAGCCACCTCCGCTCCCCGCCCGCATCACGCCCCGACGGGCCCGGGCCGAAGGCCTGCCGCCGAGGTGGCGGGCGGCCCGCCGCCGTCCGCCGCCCCGGCGCGGTTCACATGCGGACCCTCCCGCTCCGCCAGCCGGCCTCGGGACGGTCGAACCACACATGGACCTGGCCGGTCCCGATGCCGCTCTCGTACGCGCCGAAGCGGCGTCCCGGGGCCGCGCACTCCGCACCGCCGAGCGCTCCGGCGAGCATCAGGTAGTGGCCGAAACGCGCCTCGGGGGCGAAGCGCCGGTACTCCGGCATCGTTGCCACGACCCGGTCGTGGCGGCCCTCCTCCAGCCACGCGATCCGTTGCTCGTCCGCCGCCCGGGCCTCGGGGGTGACGATGTTGTCCGGGTCCCCGGCCATGCGGTCGCGCAGCTCGGCCAGCGGCCGGAAGCGGTGCGAGAGTCCGCCCGAGGCCAGCAGCAGCACCCTCCGGTCGAGGTGGGCGACCGCCTCGGCGATGGCCTCGCCTGCGCGCAGATGGTCCTCGGTGGTCGCGGTCTGGCAGACCGAGACGGACACCCAGGGCGTCCCGGGCCGCCCGAGGTACGTCCAGAGGTTGAGCGTCGCGTAGTGGACGGGCAGATACGGGTCGTCGTTCGCGGCGAGCCACAGGGGGCGCCTGGCCGCGAACTCCTCGACCACCCGGCCGAGTTCCGGGTCGCCGGGCAGGTCGTAGGGCAGCCGGTTGATGGCGCCGGGCATCTCGTCCGAGGTGAACAGGCCCGTCCGGCGCGGATGGGAGGTGATCACCGTCTCGGTGGTGGTCGCCCAGTGGGAGTCGAGGACCACGACGGTGTCGTGCGCGGTCGTGTCGATCACCTCCTCGCGGAGGCGCCGCAGCCCGGTCGCGAGGGTGAAGTCGCGGCCGCCGTTCTCCTTGACGCGTACCTGCTCGGGGAACATGATGACGGGCGCGTGCGAGAGCAGGCCCGCGCCGACGATGTCGCCCATGGCGAGTCTCCTTTACGGGACGAGGAGGAGCTTTCCGGAGGTGCCGCGAGAGGCCAGGGCGGTGTGGGCGCGGTGCGCCTCGGAGAGGGGGTACGTCCCGGCGACGGTGAACGAAAGCGTGCCGTCGACGATGCCCCGGAACACCTCGCCCGCGCGCTCCTCGAACTCCTCGACGGTGACCCGGAAGTGCTCCAGATAGGGCCGGGTCAGGGTGAGCGAGCCGCCCCACAGCAGCCGCATCACGTCGACGGGCGGCACCGCGCCGCTGGCGCCCCCGAAGAGGACCAGCGTGCCGCGCGTGCGCAGCGAGGCCAGGCTCGCGTCGAAGGTGGCGGCGCCGACGCCGTCGTAGACCGCGTGGACGCCCTCCCCACCGGTGAGCGCGCGCACCTCGGCGGCCAGGTCATCGGTCTCGGTGTAGCGGACGACCTCGTCGCAGCCGTTGGCGCGGGCGGTGCGCTCCTTCTCGACGGTGGACACCGTGCCGATGACGCGGACACCACGCCGCTTGAGCATCTGGGTGAGCAGGAGGCCCACCCCACCGGCGGCGGCGTGGACGAGCACGGTCTCGCCGGCGCGGGCCGGGTAGGAGTCGTGGGCGAGGAAGTGGGCGGTCATGCCGTGGACGAGGACGCCGCCGGCGGTCCGCAGGTCGATGGCGTCGGGTACGACGACGGCCTTGTCCTCGGGCACGAGGACCCGCTCGGCGTAGCTGCCGAGCACGGTCGTCCAGGCGACCCGGTCGCCGGGGGCGAAGCGGGTGACGCCGGGGCCGACGGCCAGGACGACGCCGGAGCCCTCCTCGCCGGGCACGCAGGGCACGAGCAGCGGATAGCGGCCCTCGCGGCGGTAGAGGTCGATGAAGTTCACTCCGGCGGCGGCGAGTTCGACGAGGATCCGGCCCTCGCCGGGCCGCCCGGGGTCGGGCTTCTCCACGTAGAGCTGGACCTCGGGTCCACCGGTCTCCCGGATCTCGATGGCGTGCATCAGCGCTTTCCCTTCAGATCGGTGAGTGCGACGTCGTAGGTGCGCAGCCAGTCGTCCAACCGGACGGTGGACTCGACGAGGATCCGTTCGAACTCGGAGAGGCTGCCGTCGGTGGTCCTGCCGGTGAGGCGCTCCACCGCGCCGGCGTCGAGGTACGGGCTCAACGGCACCCCGTCGCCGGCGGCCGCGGTGAGGCCGGTGATGAGGGCGCGGTCGTAGGCGGGGTCCTGGATGGAGGGGTAGGCGGCCTTCTTGCGGCGGAGCACCGATTCCGGCAGCAGGCCGGCGGCGGCCGCGCGCAGCAGGGCCTTCTCCTCGCCGCTGAAGGTCTTCATCTCCCAGGGGACGTTGAAGACGTACTCGACGAGGCGGTGGTCGCAGAACGGCACCCGGCCCTCCAGGCCGACGGCCATGCCCATGCGGTCCTTCTTGTCGAGCAGGATGGGCAGCCAGCGGGTGAGGGTGACGTGGCCGAGCTCGCGGGTGCGCCGGTCCTCGGCGCTCTCCCCCGCGAGGCGGGGGACCTCGGCCAGGGCGGTGCGGTACAGGTCGGCCTCGTACTCGGCGAGGTCGATGCCGTCCACGAACCACGGGTGGAACAGCGACCGGGGGTCGAGGCCGCGGTGGGCGCCCAGCTTCAGCCAGGGGAAGGTGGTGGCCCCCCGCGCCTCCGGGTCGGAGAACCACAGGTAGCCGCCGAAGACCTCGTCGGCGCCCTCCCCCGACAGGGCCACGGTCGCGTGCTCGCGGACGGCGGCGAAGAGGAGGTGGAGGGAGACGTCCAGGTCCGCGAAGTTGAACGGCAGGTCCCAGGCGCCGAGGACGGCCTTGCGGACGGCCGGGGCGAGGAGCCGCGCCCGGTCCAGGGTGATCATGTGGTGGTCGCTGCCGACGTGCCGGGCGACCTCCAGGGCGTAGGGGCCGTCGGGAGTGGGGCGGATGGCGTCGGCCCGGAAGTTCTCGGTGTGGCCGGTGAAGTCCACGGAGAACGTGCCGAGGCGTTCGCCCTCGGCGGCCCGGGCGCGGGCGGCCAGCGCGGTGACGGTGCTGGAGTCCAGCCCTCCCGACAGCAGCGAGACCAGCGGCACATCGGCGACCATCTGCCGGGGCACGATGTCGTCGAGAAGCTCGCGGACGGTGGCGACGGTGGTCCGCAGGTTGTCGGTGTGCGGGCGGGCCTCCAGGGCCCAGTAGCGCTCCTCGACGATCCCGGAGCGGCCGACGCGCACCAGGTGGCCCGGCTTGACCTCGCGCATCCCCCGGAAGGGCACCCGGCCGGGGGTGCGCAGGAACAGCAGCGCGTCGCACAGTTCCTCGGGGCCGGCGGCGGCCTCGGTCAGGGGGTTGGCGAGGATCGCCTTGGGCTCGGAGCCGAAGAGGACGCCGCCGTCGGTCGGGTGGTAGAAGAGCGGCTTGACGCCGAGGCGGTCGCGGACGAGCAGCAGTTCCTCGCGGGCGGTGTCCCAGATGGCGATCGAGTACATGCCGTTGAGGCGGTGGACGAAGTCCGTGCCCCACTGGAGGTAGGCGCGCAGTGCCACCTCGGTGTCGCCGCGGGTGGTGAACCGGTGGCCGAGGAGGACGAGTTCCTCGCGCAGCTCGCGGAAGTTGTAGATCTCGCCCCCGTACGAGACGACGGCGCGGGGCCGGTCGCCGGGGCCGCGCTCGGGGGTGCGCATCGGCTGTGTGCCGTGCTCCAGGTCGATGACGGCCAGCCGCCGGTGGCCCAGGGCGGCGTGGGCGTCCAGCCAGACGCCCTCGGCGTCGGGTCCCCGGGCGGCCAGGGTGCGGGTCATGGCCGTGACGGTCGTGTGCTCGGCGGTGAGGTCGCGGGTGAAGTCGACCCACCCGGTGATGCCGCACATGTGGTGTCTCCGTTTCTCGGTCAGCGGTCGGCGGTCGGAGGCGGGGCGGGGCCGATCAGTCGGCGACGGCCGGGGCCTGCCACGGCCCCCGGCGCCAGCCGTCGGTGTCGTAGTCGTCCATGCAGTCCTGGACGAGGGCCTCGTAGCGGGCGAGGCTGCCGCGCTTGGCGGCCCAGCGCAGCGCGTCCAGCCGGACCTGTTCGCCGTTGCCGGAGTAGTTGCGCTCGTAGAGCTCGTGACGGCCGCCGAACTCGGTGCCGATCGCGTCCCAGACCAGCTTGAGGAGCTTGATCCGGTCGAGGGCGGTGGTGTCCGAGCCCCGGTAGAAGCGGTCGATGAGCGGCCGCAGTTCGGGGTTGGCGAGGTCGCGGACGCTGGAGGGCACCGCCAGCGGCGCGCCGCCGAGGGTCGTCTCGAAGAGCTCGTGGACCCGGTCCCAGATCTGGGCGTTGTACATCCGCATCGCGGAGGCGTGCTCCAGGCGGGGGACGACCGTGCCGCCGCTGCCGGGCTCGGGGTCGTACGCCATGGCGGAGGTGAGCGCCCACACCATGTCGCGCATGGTGATGATCTCGCCGACGGCGGCCTGTACGCCGCGGAAGGCATCGGTGCCGTTGGCCCTGGTGCCGCGGGAGAGCAGCCCGGCCATCAGCTCCAGCTTGACGCTCAGCCGGATACCGGACTGGAAGTTGTACAGGTTGGGGAAGCCGGAGGTGGCGTAGAAGCCGGTGGCGCGCTCGATGTCGCGGTAGACGAGGACGTCCTCCCAGGGGATCAGTGCCTCGTCGAGGAGGAGCACGGCGTCGTTCTCGTCGAAGCGGCTGCTGAGCGGCGCGTCGAACGGGTTCGTCCCGGCCTTGGCGTAGGGGGTGCGGCTGACGAGTTTCACCCCGGGGTTGTCCATCCGGACGAAGAAGACCAGCGCGAACGCCTCCGCCTTGCCCGGTGCGAGGGCTGCCGAGCCCACGGGGGCGACGAACCCGGCGTTGGTGATGGCCGAGCCCGTGGCCAGCATCTTCGCCCCGCTGACGACCACTCCGGCGTCCGTCTCGCGCACGGCGCGGACGTAGACGTCCGCCATGTCGTGGACGGCGCGCTTGCGGTCGACCGGCGGGTTGATGATGACGTGGTTGAGGTAGAGCGCCTTGCCCGCGTATTCGCGGTACCAGGCGTCGGCGTTGGCCGCGTACGGACCGTAGTAGGCGGCGTTGACGCCGAGGCCCGCCATGAAGGACGCCTTGTACTCGGGGGTGCGGCCGAGGAAGCCGTAGCTCATCCGCGCCCAGGTGGCGATGGCCTCGCGGGCCTCGACGAGCTCGGCGGCCGAGCGGCTGGGCTTGAAGAACTTGTGGGTGCGGATGCCCGTGGCCTCGTCGACGCCGGTGAGGACGTCGGCGGTGGCCGGGTCGTGGAGGGCGTCGTAGAGCCGGGCCACCGACAGGGCGGAGTTGCGGAAGGCGGGGTGGCGGGTGACGTCCTTGACGCGTTCGCCGTCCAGGTAGACCTGGCGGCCGTCGCGGAGGCTCTCCAGGTAGTCGTCGCCCGTCATGAGGGTGTCGTGGGTGGTCATCGCACCAGCCCCGGGTTGTCCAGCGGCGGGGTGCCGAGCACCTGGACGCGGCGCAGATGGCGGGGGGCGCCGCTGGTGAAGGCGTTCCGGCCGTGCAGCAGCGAGTAATTGTCGGTGACGACCAGGTCGCCGGTGCGCCAGCTGTGGGCGTACAGGTGCGCGGGGTCGTACAGGGCGGCGCGCAGGGTGTGGTGCGCCTCGGCGATCCCGTCCTCGGGCAGGCCCGTGAAGTGGAGATCGGGGTGGTTGACGAAGCCGGCGTCGGCCGTGGCCGTGGGCTCGTTGTAGCGGATGACGGGGGTGCCGCTGCCGGGGTGGGTGGTGACGAGCGGCGAGACGGTGACGCTGTCGTAGAACTCCATCTTGCGGTGGTAGGTGCCGGTCACCTGGGACCACTTGGCGACGATCGCGGGGTCGGTGTTCCGCAGTACGGCGGCGGTGTCGGAGAACGTGGTCTCGCCGCCGTTGCCCTCACCGGGGGCGTGGACGCACTGGAATATCTGGAACTCGGGTATCTGCTCGCGGTACATGCCGTCCCAGTGCATCGGCATGTAGCTGGAGTCGAAGATGTGGTCCTCGGGCCGTTCCTTCTCGACCAGTTCGAGGACGGTGCCGAACGGCCAGACGCTCGGCTGGCCCCATCGACCGCAGTACGCGGAGAGCTCCTCGGGCGTGCCGAAGGTGTCGAAGCCGCGCAGCAGCAGAACGCCGTGTTCGCGGACCAGCGCGCGCAGCGGGTCGACGGCGAGGTCGCGGACGTGGACGCCGGGTTCCGGTGCGTGGATCGTCACGCCGAAGGGGGCGATCGCCGTCACGGCGTAGCGGCTGTCGTCGAGCGGGTCGACGAGTGGTCCTTGCTCATCGGTCATGGTGGTCTCCTTGGGTGGTGAGGAGGGGTTCGCCCAGGACGCGGACCTGGCGGAGGCGGCGGTGGGTGCCGTCGGCCGGGGCCTCGCGGCCGTGGAGCAGCGCGTGGTTGTCGGCGACGACGACGTCGCCGGTCCGCCAGGCGTGGGCGTAGAGGTACCGGGGGTCGTACAGGGCCGTGCGGAGCCCGTCGAGGAGAGCGGGCACGGCGGTGGCGTCGATGCCGTCGAACTGGTGGCTGGGCCGGTCGAGGAGGTCCCGGTCGTCCTCGCGGGGCGGTTCGTGGTGACGGAGCGTCGGTGCCCCGTGGCGCGGGTGGGGGACGACGAGCGGGCGGACGGCGCGCGGTCCCCGGGGGACGCGGTAGGTGACCGTCACCGCCCGCCACGGTCCGGCCGGGCCGGGGCCGGCGTCCGCCAGCAGCCGGACGGTATCGCAGTACAGGGCCCGGCCCGCATGGCCGCCCTCAAAGGCGCTGACGCAGTCGAGGATCTGGAACTCGGGCGCGCACGGGTCGAACATGCCGTCCCAGTGCAGGGGCACGCGGCCCTTCTCGTCCGTGTCCAGGACCTCTCCGGCGCGCCCCCAGGCGCTCGCCCACTCGGCCGGTTCGCCGTCGCCGACGCAACCGGCGAAGCCGCGGAGGACGACGAGCCGGTGGCGGCGGACGAGTCGGCGCAGCGTGTCCACCGGGAGCTCGCGCAGGTCCCGGCCCAGGGAGCCGGGGCGGAGGAGGACGCCGAAGGGGGCGAGTCCGACGACGCGCACGCCGTCGGGGTGGAGGGTGGAGGTGGTGTTCACGCGCAGGCCCTGTTCCACGGCTCGCGGTGCGCGGGGGCGGGGAACCCCTCGGCGGCGGCCGGCTCCAGGACGTAGTGGCTGGGGCGCCCCGCCCGGTACGCCAGCGTGGCGCCCGCCTCCTCGGCCTCGGCCCGCTTCATGAGCGTGTAGCGGCCTCCGGTCTCTACGGCGACGCTGTGCCAGGGCGTCAGCCAGACGTCCGGGGTGTCGGCGAGCAGGATGCCGATCTTGTCAGTGGCGCAGGGCTGGGGGTGGATGGACAGCCGGACGGCGGCGGGGAAGAGCTGTCCCAGCAGTTCGCCCCACGCCTTGCTCCGCTGGATGACGCCGTAGGCGAGCTTGCGGCAGTGGCGCTGGAGGGCGGACCGGGTGCCGGTGTAGCCGGGGCCGGAGAGGTCCTCCAGCATGAACCGGGTGATGCCCCGGTACATGGCCAGCGGGGCGCCTCCGGCGCGGACCTCCTCGCGCAGTTCCTCGACCGTGGGGGCGTAGCCGGAGGAGAGCATGGCGCGCATGTCGATGTGGCCGGCGCCGCTGTAGACGTCGTCGAGGGTGAACTGCTCCAGGTGGGTGGCGCCGATCCTCTTGATCATCTGGTCGATGCCCCGGACGTAGCCGGTGACGTCCTCGTCGCTCACGCCGAGCAGGTCGTTGAAGACCCGGCCGTCGGAGCAGAGCAGAATAGCCGCGCCGGGCGGGTGAATGGCGGCGATGCGCTCGCACAGCCCGTCGAGGAAGCGCAGGGCGAGTTCCTCGGCGAGGTCGGGCAGCGGGCCGAGGACCTTGGCGGGGTTGGGGGACTTCGTCGGGAAGGCCGGCAGGACGAAGTCGATGCGCCGTCCGCTCTCCATGGCGCTGCACACCGTGTCCAGGTGGTGTCTGACGCACCGGAGGCAGATCCGTCCGGCGCAGCCTCCGTCGCGCAGTCTGCGCTGGTGGGCCAGGACCTCCCGGAGTACTTCTACGGCGGCCAGTTCGATATCGGGTGCGGCCGGATAGGACACCGCGTCTCCCTTCGTGGACGTGGGTCCCACCGTGCCGGTCGGGCGCATGAGAAACGCACAAGGACCGCACGGGGCCGCACAGCGCGGCGCGCGGGCCCGGTGGGGCCCGCGCCCCCCCCGCCCCCCCCCCCGCCCGGCCGCCCCCGCGCCCCCGCGCTGAGGTGAACGGGGCGGTTCGCCCCTTGTGTCGAGGGTCGTTTCGCCCCCCTATGCCGAGGGTGTCCCCTCGGCGAGGGGACGTGCCGGGGCGCCGGTGCGCGCGGCGGCGGCTATCTCCAGCCGGGCGCGCTCGGCCCAGTACGGCATGCGCAGGCCCCGGAACCCGGCCAGGGCCTCGGCGAGATGGCCCGCGCCCCGGCCCGGGTCCCCGAGCGCGGCGTGCGTCCGGCCCAGCCAGTACGCGGTGAGGGCCGCGCCCCGGCGCTCGCCGAGCTCGGCGAAGATGGACGCCGCCTCGCCGAGCGGGCCGAGCGCGCGGGGCGCCTGGTCGAGGCCGAGGCCTACGTGCATCCGGCCCAGCGTCAGCAGGGCGTACGCCTCGCCGGGCCGGTGCCGCACCATGCGGAACCCCGCCAGGGCACGGTGGAGATGGCGGGCGGCGCGGCCGAACCTGCCGTGCCCTATCTCGGCCCAGGCCAGCATCTGGAGGACGTCGGCGAGCGCGAGCGGGTGGCCCAGCCGCTCCGCCTCCTCCAGGGCCGGTTCCAGGACACCGATGGCCTCCGCCTCGCACTGCCGGCACAGCAGGGCGAAGCCCAGGCTGCGCAGGGCGACGACCCGGCCGTGGGCGTCGCCGAGGCGCTCCATGACGGCGGCGGCCGTCTCGGCGTCCTCGTGGGCGAGCCGGTCCATGCCCCGGTCGGCGACGGCGAAGCCGCGGTGGGTGCGCAGCCGGGCGGCGTGGTGCTCCTCGCCCAGCTCGTCGAGCCTTTCGATGGCCGGGGCCCATCGGGTCACCGCCTCGTCCACCTGCCCCCGCACGGCCAGGGCCCTGGCCAGGGAGCCCTGGGCGACCGCGGCGGCGACGGGGTCGCCGTCGGCGGTGGCCCGGTCGAGCGCGGCCTCCGCGACCCGTTCCCACTCGTCCCACCAGTTCCGCAGGTGGCAGATGTCCTCCATCGCGGCGGCGAGTGCGGCCGTCTGCGCGCCGTAGCCGGAGGCGGCGGCGAACTCGACGGCCGTGACCAGGCCGGGCCGTTCGCTCTCCAGCCAGCCGAACGGGTCGTCCGTCGCCGTGCCCGGGGCCTCACCGGCCCCCGGCCCGGCGACGTCGCCGGTTCCCGCCCGGACGAGCCGGTCGGCGGCGGCGCGGACACGGGCGAGACAGTCGTCGAGAAGCCGGGCCACTGCCGCCCGCCGCCACTCCGGGGTCTCCTCGGCGAGGGCACGCTCGGCGGCGTAGGCGTGCAGGAGGTCGTGCGTGCGGTAGCGGGGCCGGCCCTGGGCGTCGACACGGGCGACCCGCACGAGGTTCGCTTCGAGGAGGGCGGCGAGGAGGGCGTCGGTGGCACGGGCGGGCACGGGGGCGGCCTCATGGCCGGGGTCCGGGCCGGTGGCGGGGCCCGCGTCGTGCCGGGCCCCGGCCCCGTGGGCGGGGTCGTGGCGGAGCCCGTGGCCCGCCGGGGCGTGGCCCGGGTCGTGGCCGGGCTGACGGTCCGTTCCCGGGGCGGCGGCACGACCAGCGTCGGACCCCATGCCGAGAGCCGCACCGGGGCCGGTGGCGGGACCCGTTCCGAACCCCGCGCCGCGGCCCGCGTCAGGGCCGCCCACCCCGCGCGGGGCAGCGACCGCGTCCCCGTCCCGGGCCGTCAGGAGCGCCGTGAGCGCCCAGGACGGGAATTCCGGGGACGGGAGCATGCCGATGGCCCGGAAGGCCCTCGCGGCGTCGGGCGCCAGGTCGCGGTAGGTCGCGGCGAGCCAGACGTGGGCGGTGAGTTCTCCCGCCGGGTGCTGGTGTTCCTTGGGGCACGACCGGGCCTCGGCGAGGCGGTCGGCCAGGCAGCGCACCCGCCAGTGGGGGCGGCTCGCGAGGGCCGCGCCGGCGACCCGCAGCGCCAGGGGCAGCCCGGCACAGCCCGCCAGGACCTGTTCGGTCGCCTCCGGTTCCACCGCGAGGCGCCGGGTGCCGATGATGCGCCGCAGCAGGGTGGCCGCCTCCTCGTCGTCGAACGGGGCGACGTCGATGAGGTGCGCGCCGGCGAGGCCGGAGAGCCGGTTCCTGCTGGTGACCAGGACGGCGCATTCGGGGGCCCCGGTGAGCAGCGGGCGGATCTGGTCCGCGTCGCGCACGTCGTCCAGGACGACCAGCGCCTTGCGGTCGGCCGCCAGGGAGCGGAACATCGCCACGCGGTCCACCGTCGCCCGGGGCACGGACGAGCCGGGGACGCCCGCGCGCCGCAGCAGCTCCGCCAGGAGCGCGGCGGGCGTGCGCCGGGGGCCGCGCGCGCCGTCCAGGTGGAGGAACAACTGGCCGTCGGGGAAGGCGTGCCGCAGCAGGTGGGCGAGGCGGGTGGCCAGGGTGGTCTTGCCGATGCCCGGGGGGCCGGTGAGGACGACGACGGGTGCGGCCGGAGCCGGGCCGCCGGAAGGGGCGGTGGGCGGGAGCGCGCTCATGGAACGCGCGGCGGCGAGTTCGAGCAGCGCGGCGGCGCGTGACATCACCAGGTCGCGTCCGGTGAAGTCGGCGATGTCGGAGGGGAGCCGGGGATCCGGCCGCCAGACGGCCACGGGCCGTACCGGCTGGACGGGATGGACAGGCGCGTCGCCCAGCGCCGGGTCCCTGGTGAGCACCGCGCGGTGCAGTCTGCGCAGTTCGTCGCCGGGTTCGAGGCCGAGCTCGTCCCGGAGGGCGGCGCGGGCGAGGGCGTACGACTTGAGCGCGTCGCCCGGCCGGTGGCAGCGGTACTGGGCCACCATCAGCTTGGCCCACAGCGACTCCCGCAGCGGGTCACGTTCCACCTGCGTCAGCAACTGACCGACGAGTTCCCGGTGTTCACCGAGGGAGAGCCGGGTCTCGGCGTAGTCCTCGAAGGCGGTCAGCCGGGCCTCCTCCAGGCGTGCCACCTCGATCTGGAGGGCCTCGTGGTGCGTCACCCGGTCGAACGCGCCGCCGCGCCACAGCGCGAGCGCCTCCCGCAGATTGCAGACGGCGCCGCGCTGGTCCCCTTCCGCCAGCGCGGCCCGCCCCCGGGCCATCAGGTCCTCGAACCGGTAGAGATCCAGCTCGTCGGGGTCCACGCGCAGTTGGTAGCCGCGGTGGCCCAGGCTCAGCCGGTCCTCGCCGGAGGCGGGGCCGAGCACCCTGCGCAACGCGGCGACGTAGCTACGGACGTTGGCGTGGGCGGACGCGGGCGGGCTCTCCCCCCAGATCTCGTCGCACAGTCGGTCCGCGGACACGGCGGTGTTGGCGTTGACCAGCAGCGTGGCGAGCAGGGTACGTTGTTTCGGCCCGCCGAGCGGCAAGGGACGGCCGTCCGCGACGGCCTCGAGTGGCCCCAGCACCTTGAACTCGACGCGCGGCACCTCGACCCGCATGACCACCCTTCCCCCGGTCGCACGGCAGAGCGCGTGACCGCTCCGCTGTGCGCGACTCGGACGAACACAAGTCCGTCAACCATAGGGTGAATGCGGTGGACGATGTTCCACTTGCCGTGGCAAGGGGTAGTAGGGACCGCTACTCCTCGATGGCCCCGCCCACGGCCCGCAGGTGGTCACGGAACGTCAGGGACGGGTCCTCCCGGCGCCGGGCGAGATAGGCGCCGAAGCGCACCTGGTCGCGCAGGGACACCCCCGCGCGGATGCGTTCGGCCTGCCGTCGCTCGGTGTCGCGGATCGTCTCCGCGAGCGCGACGAGCTCCCCGGCGCGGTCCGCCGGAAGGAACAGCACGCCGTCGTCGTCGCCGACGACCACGTCCCGGCGGCCCACGGTCCACTCCCCCACCGTGGCGGACTCCAGCGCGTCGCCGGGCCGGGCGTCGAGGCGCAGGGGGCCGGTCGGGACGGCCCCGAGGCTGAAGACCGGCAACCCGATGGCCCGGATGTCAGCGGTGTCGCGGTGCAGCCCCCAGATCACGACGCCCTCCAGCCCGGCGCCGCGGGCCTCCAGCACGGCGAGGTCGCCGACGCACGCCTCGTCGAGCCGTCCGTCGTTGTCGACCACGAGGATGTCGCCGGGCGCGGCGTTCTCGAACGCCTCCAGGAAGACGTCGACGCTGCCGACGTGCCGGGCGGGCAGCACCCGGCCGGCCAGCCGCCCGCCGGGCTCCACGGCGCTCAGCCCGGCGGGCCCGCAGCGCACCGGGACCCGGGCGCGTACGCACGCGTCGGCCAGGTGGGCCGTGGTCAGGGACGCGCAGCGCTTCCGAAGCTCGTGCTGGTCCATGCGGTCTCCCCCCTCATGGTTCCTCGGGGGCTCAGTCTAGGCACGGGTACCGCATACGACAGGGCGGCGGCGCCCCGGGTGGGGTGCCGCCGCCCTGTCGCGACTGCCGGTCTGATCAGTACGCGGAGTTGACGTTGTCCATGGAGCCGTACTTGTCGGCCGCGTAGGCGCAGGAGGCGGTGATGTTGGCGACCGGGTCGTAGATGTTCCAGGACGTGCCCTCGACGTGATACGCCTTGAACGTCGGGTCGATGATCTGGAGCAGGCCCTTGGACGGGACGCCGTTGACGGCGTTGACGTCCCAGCCGTTGATGGCGTTGGGGTTGCCGGTCGACTCACGCATCACATTGCGCTTGATGCCCTCGTAGGAGGCCGGGATGCCCTTGGAGCTCAGGATGTCCAGGGACTGCTTGATCCAGCCGTCCAGATTGTCGCCGTAGGCCTTGGCGGCCGGGGCCGCGGGGGCGGCCGGCTTCAGGGCCTTGCGCTCGGTGGAGCGGCTGGCGGCCTCCTTGGCGGCACGCTCCTTGTCGGCGGCCTTCTTGTCGGCCTGAGCCTTGGCGTCGGCCTCGGCCTTGTCGGCGGTGGCCTTCTTGGCCTCGGCGGCGACCTTGGCCTGCGCGATGGCGGCGTCCGTCTGCTGGGTGAGCTCGGCCTGCTGGGTCTCGCCGAAGGAGTCGGCGTTCCACGCGACGGTCTTCATGGCGTGGGTGCCGGCGGCGGTGGCCGGCACGGCGGCCAGGGCGACAGCGGCACCGGCGGCCACGAGGACAGCGGTGGCGGAGATCTTGTGGGCCTTGGGCAGAGCGGTATAGCCGGAGATGGTGGAGCGCATAACTGAGCCGAACCTTCCAATCGCGTGAGTCGCAGTGGCCGTCATTGGCGCGAAGAAAGCGCCGCGTCTCGATCGACGGCGCCCTGCGACTCCGCAATTGTTAGCGGCGGCCGGACCCGCTGGCAAAGGTGTGACCTACTACCCCACACCCCCATGAACGAGGTCCAGACCACCCCGGAAATGTCCGTTTTGCACCGTACGGACGACCCGGCGCCCCACTAACCGCCTTCGTATGTGATCCAGCCCTCATGAGCGGCCTCACAGCGAACCCCCTCACCACCCACTCGGGGTGACGGTCCGGACACGCCTCGTCCCGCCTCCCCGCCCGATTCGGGGCCACACCCCCCGTTGTCCGTTAATCGGTGACACTCCCCCATCCATCGGTCAACTCACGACCAACTCTTCGTCGTGGACCTGCCAAGCATCCGGATTCGGTGGCACGCTCACCACGGCTCGTCCGAACGAGCCTCGAACAACCCCACCGAACGCACCGAACGCACAGCAGGCACCACCCCGGCGACAGTCCGCCGCCGGGCCAGCGCAGGCCGTCGAAAAACGGCCGGGCCCAAGGAGTTCGCGTGAGACCCACCCCCCATGACGACGACCGCCGTTCCTCCTTCCGCTCCTCCCGCGCCTCCCGCCGGACGCGGATGAGCGCGGCGTTCGTCGCCACGGCCGCGATGGTGGCCGTGGGCGTCCAGGCCGGCACCGCCGGCGCCGCGCCGGGTACGGCGACCGCGTCGGCCGGTGCCGCCGCGGCGTCCCCCGCCCAGCGGACCGCCCTGATGTCCGCCGCCCAGAACGGTGCCGGGTCCACCGCCCGGTCGCTGGGCCTCGGCACGCAGGAGCGGCTGGTCGTCAGGGACGTCGTCAAGGACGCCGACGGCACCGTGCACACCCGCTACGACCGGACGTACGCGGGGCTGCCCGTCCTCGGCGGCGACCTGGTCGTGCACGTCAAGGGCGACCGGCGCACCGTCACCAAGGCGACGTCCCGGAGCATCGCCGTGCCCAGCACCACCCCCAAGGTCCCCGCCGCCACCGCGCAGCGGACCGCGCTCGCGCACGCCTCCGACGCCAGCCTCGCCCGCCCGGCCCAGGACAACGTGCGCAAGGTCGTCTGGGCCGCCTCCGGGAAGCCGGTGCTGGCCTGGGAGTCGGTGGTCACGGGAACGCAGAAGGACGGCACCCCCAGCCAGCTGCACGTCATCACCGACGCCACCAGCGGCAAGAAGCTCTACGCCTTCGACGGCATCGAGACCGGCACCGGCACGGGCCAGTACAACGGCCGGGTCACCATCGGCACGACGAAGAGCGGCAGCTCGTACCAGTTGCGCGACAACACGCGCGGCGGGCACCAGACCACCGACCTGCGCCAGGGCACCTCCGGCAACGGCACGCTGTTCACCAACTCCTCCGACGTCTGGGGCAACGGCAGCGCGAGCAACCGGCAGACCGCCGCCGTCGACGCCCACTACGGCGCGCAGGAGACCTGGGACTTCTACAAGCAGACCTTCGGCCGCAGCGGCATCCGCAATGACGGCGTCGCGTCCTACTCCCGCGTCCACTACGGCAACAGCTACGTGAACGCCTTCTGGGACGACAGCTGCTTCTGCATGACCTACGGCGACGGCCAGGGCAACACCCACCCGCTGACCTCCCTCGACGTCGCGGGCCACGAGATGACCCACGGCGTCACCTCGGCCACCGCGGGCCTGGAGTACAGCGGGGAGTCCGGCGGCCTCAACGAGGGGACCAGCGACATCTTCGCCACCGGCGTGGAGTTCTTCGCGAAGAACCCCAGCAACCCGGCCAACTACCTCATCGGCGAGAAGATCGACATCAACGGTGACGGCACCCCGCTGCGCTACATGGACCAGCCCAGCAAGGACGGCGCCTCCCTCGACTACTGGAGCCCCGACGCCGGCAGCGTCGACGTCCACTACTCGTCGGGCATCGCCAACCACTTCTTCTACCTGCTCTCGGAGGGCAGCGGTACGAAGACGATCAACGGCGTCACCTACAACAGCCCCACCTACGACGGCTCCTCCGTCCCCGGCATCGGCCGGGACAAGGCCCTGGCCGTCTGGTACAAGGCGCTGACCACGTACATGACGTCGACCACCGACTACGCGGCCGCCCGCCAGGCGACCCTCCAGGCCGCCGCCGACCTGTACGGCAGCGGCAGCACCGAGTACCAGGTCGTCGGTAACACCTGGACGGCGGTCAACGTCGCCTGACGTGACCCACACGCCGACGGCGGCACCCCGGGAGTGGGGTGCCGCCGTTTCGCGACTGCCGGTCTGATCAGTACGCGGAGTTGACGTTGTCCATGGAGCCGTACTTGTCGGCCGCGTAGGCGCAGGAGGCGGTGATGTTGGCGACCGGGTCGTAGATGTTCCAGGACGTGCCCTCGACGTGATACGCCTTGAACGTCGGGTCGATGATCTGGAGCAGGCCCTTGGACGGGACGCCGTTGACGGCGTTGACGTCCCAGCCGTTGATGGCGTTGGGGTTGCCGGTCGACTCACGCATCACATTGCGCTTGATGCCCTCGTAGGAGGCCGGGATGCCCTTGGAGCTCAGGATGTCCAGGGACTGCTTGATCCAGCCGTCCAGATTGTCGCCGTAGGC
>NZ_JBEZUS010000019.1:0-102516 GCF_040636475.1 Streptomyces sp. NPDC037389 | reverse complement strand
GCTTCCGGCGTGATCACTACTTTAGCGGATTTCCCCCGCGGCGCCTAATCGGCGCCCGATCCGAATTTCGGACACGCCGAAATTCATCCCGTTCAGGGAGTCATGCAAGTAGTGGAGGTTGTCGCCCCGTCGTCCTCGCGGACTCCGTGGCAACTCGGAGAACTCTACACGAGGTTCAGGGGTGCTTGCGCCGCCCCTTGGACGCCCGGCCCGCCGGGTTGCCCGTGCGGGTCGTGCGGAGGCGTTCGTGGCGGGCGCGGGCCCGGTCGTACTCGGCGCGGTGGAGCTTCTCGCCCGGGGCCTCCACGAGGCTGCGGCAGAAGTGGGCGAGCAGGGTGCCCAGGAAGCCGATCATCATGATGCTCTGCATCGAGCGTTCGGCCGCCGCGTCCACCGGGGCCTCCGGGCGGCGTACGAACCGCTCCCATGTACGACGGAAGGCAAGGGCGCTACAGACGGCGAAGGCCACGACGACCATCGCGTTGATCAGGCCGCCCACCTTGGCGATGGCCAGGCCCTCGTATCCCAGACGCAGGACGAACGCGCCCGCTGCCGCCGCGGCCAGGGAGCCCACGGCGACCCCGACCCGGCGCAGTGCGTAGCCGCCGTCATGGTCGACCCAGGTCGTACCGAAGAACCTGATGGATTCGGGCTGGGGGCCGGCCGTCTCGTGCTCACCGCTCATACGTCGATTATGGGCATGCGTCGATTACGGGCATGCCGGGTCGGCGGTCAAGACGGTTGGGGCGGTCAGCCCGAGCAGGCGACCGCCACGTAGCCACTGCTGCCCGTCTTCACATACGCGTCGGACACGTACTGGCCCGGGGCGATGCAGTCCCAGACGTCCGTGGTGCCGCACGGGCCGGAGACGGTCTCGCCTCGGGTCTGGCAGCGGATGGAGACGCTGGAGCCCTGCGGGAGGACCTTGACGAGTTCGCTGTCGGAGCTGGGGCCCCGGCGGACATTGACCTGATGACCAGGAGCGATCGGGTAGTACGCCATGGTGCTCTCCCCCGTGAGGTGAATGACATGTGCAGGCTAGCAACGCACGGCTGCGCCTCCCCGGTACCCCTTGCCCCATCGATTAGGCTCCGCAAGCCGCCGAAAGCGGTCGAATCACACGGGTGACACGGGGGTGGGGCATGCCGCCGCTGCGCAGTACGGGGAGCGGTCCGGAAGCGGACGATCCGCAATACGCGGGTCGGTACCGGCTGGAAGGGCGCCTCGGCTCGGGTGGCATGGGCGTGGTGCACCTCGCGCGCTCGCCGTCGGGGCTGCGCATCGCCGTCAAGGTGGTGCACGCCGAATACGCGGTGGACCCCGAGTTCAGGGCGCGGTTCCGGCAGGAGGTCGCGGCGGCGCGACGGGTGAGCGGTGCGTTCACCGCGTCCGTCGTGGACGCCGATCCCAATGGCGAACGGCCGTGGATGGCCACCCTCTACATCCCCGGGCCGACGCTGTCCGAGCAGGTGAAGCGGAACGGGCCGCTGAGCCCGGACGAGGTGCGGCGGCTGGCGGCCGGGCTCGCGGAGGCGCTGCGCGACATCCACCGGGCGGGCGTGGTGCACCGGGATCTCAAGCCCAGCAATGTGCTGCTCGCCGAGGACGGTCCGAAGGTCATCGACTTCGGGATCTCGCGCCCCTACGACAGCGAGCTGCGCACCGAGACCGGCAAGCTGATCGGTACACCGCCCTTCATGGCCCCGGAGCAGTTCCAGCGGCCGCGTGAGGTGGGGCCGGCGGCGGATGTGTTCGCGTTGGCGTCGTTGCTGGTGCACGCGGCGACGGGACGGGGGCCGTTCGAGTCGGAGAGTCCGTACATCGTCGCGTACCAGGTCGTGCACGACGAGCCCGATCTGGAGGGTGTGCCGGACGATCTCGTACCGCTGATCCGGGCCTGTCTCGCGAAGGAGCCGACGGACCGGCCGACGCCCGACGCGATCATGGCCATGCTGCCGACGCCGGAGCCCGGGCCGGTGACGACGTCGCCGGTGTCCGCGCGCGTAACCGGCCTCGGGCCCGTCCCGGAGGCCGGTTCCCTCTCTCCTCCTTCTCCAGCCTCCTCTTCTTCGGCCTCCTCTTCTACGGATTCCGCGGACGGCGGCTCCCGCACCCGGTCCCGTCGGCTTCTGTCGCTCCGCCGGGCCGCCGTTGCCACCGTGGCCGCCGCCACGCTGATAGCGGGCGGCGCCTGGGTGATGGAGGAGGTGGAGGGCCTCGGCAAGCAGCCGTCGCCCAGCCGCCCCACCCCGGCGGGCTCCTCCTGGCGCCCGTGGGAGACGTCCGTACTCGCCGACCCCGCCGGGAACGGTGAGGTGCGGGCCGGGTTCTGTACGTTCGCGGACGGTGCCCTGTACTGCGCGGGGCGGGGCGTGCACGCGGCCCGTATAGACGCCGCGTCCGGCAAGGTCGCGTGGCGGCGGGCGGCCCCGGGCGGCGACCGGCCCGGACCCGGTGTGAGCGGGGCGCGGGCGCCGAGGGTGTCCGGTGGGCTGGTGCACGCGCTGTCGCCGGACAAGCGGGAGCTGTCCGCGCTCGACCCGGCCACGGGTGAGCCGCGCTGGACGCGCGATGTGTCCGCGTACGACGGACGCGTTTATTACGCGGGCGACGCCGTACTGCTGGTCGCCGGGGACGGTGTGATCACGGCGGTCGACGGGGCGACGAACCGGGAGCGGTGGCGGCATGCGCTACCCGGTGGGATCAAGCCCGTCTTCTCCTTCTACGGGCGTGACGCCATCGGCGTCGCTCTCGCGCCCGACGGGCGGCACACGTACGTCGTCGGTGTCGACCCGGTGCGCGGTACGACGCTGTGGCGGTGGACGGCGGACGGTGCGCTGACGGCCGTCGGCACCGGGCCGAACGGCAGCGTTTATCTCAGCGAGGCCAACGTACGGACGCAGGTTTCCACCCTCGTCCGCTACGCCCCGGGGATCGGGCGGGAGCGGCGGATACCGCTCCGTACGCCCCTGGACGCGACGAGCGTCATCGCGAAGGGCGACGTGGTGTACGTCCTGTCGTCGGACGGCGGGCTGACGGCGGTCGGCACGGCGGAGCTGCCCGGGCGGCCCGCGGGTGAGCTGTGGCGGATGGAGACGTCCGTCGCCAACGCGTCGGCGCTGGTCGCCGATGGCGACGGGCGCCGGCTGTACCTCTCCGCCGCCGACGGACGGCTGCTGGCCGTGGACACCGGGCAGGGGACGCTGCTCGGGCAGACGTCGCCACGGTTGGCGCGGGCGGGGCGCGGGGTTCTGGAGTTGCTTCCGGAGCCGGTGGTGGCGGACGGGAAGGTGTTTGGCGCCGCGCCGGACGGGACGGTGTTCGCGGTGAGTGAGCGGAACCCGGCGGGGTGGCGGTAGGGCGACACCCCGCCGGAGCGGGCGAAGACAGGACGGGCCGGTGGACCCGGCCCCGTCTCTTATCCCAGCTTGCTGACGTCCCTCACCGCGCCCTTGTCCGCGCTCGTCGCCATCGCCGCGTAGGCGCGCAGGGCCGCCGAGACCTTGCGGTCGCGGTTCTTCGGCGCGTACGTGCCGCCGAGGGCCTCGCGGCGGGCCGTCAGCTCGTCCTCCGGCACGAGGAGTTCGATCGAGCGGGACGGGATGTCGATGCGGATGCGGTCGCCGTCGTGGACGAGGGCGATCGTGCCGCCCGAGGCGGCCTCGGGCGAGGCGTGGCCGATCGACAGCCCCGACGTACCGCCGGAGAAGCGGCCGTCCGTCACCAGGGCGCAGGCCTTGCCGAGGCCGCGGCCCTTGAGGAAGGACGTCGGGTAGAGCATCTCCTGCATGCCGGGGCCGCCGCGCGGGCCCTCGTAGCGGATGACGACGACGTCGCCCTCCTTGATGCCCTTGGACAGGATCTTCTCGACGGCCTCCTCCTGCGACTCGCAGACGACGGCCGGGCCCTCGAAGGTCCAGATCGACTCGTCGACACCGGCCGTCTTCACGACACAGCCGTCGACCGCGAGGTTGCCCCTGAGGACCGCGAGGCCGCCGTCCTTGGAGTAGGCGTGCTCCGCGGAGCGGATGCAGCCGCCGGCCGCGTCCACGTCGAGGGACTCCCAGCGCTCGGACTGCGAGAAGGCGGTGGCGGAACGGACGCAACCGGGCGCGGCGTGCCACATCTCGACCGCCTCGGCGGACGGGGAGCCGCCGCGGACGTCCCAGGTCTTGAGCCACTCGGCCAGTGAGGGCGCGTGCACGGTGTGCACGTCCTCGTCGAGGAGGCCGCCGCGCCAGAGCTCGCCGAGGATGGCGGGGATGCCGCCGGCGCGGTGGACGTCCTCCATGTAGTACGTGCCGCCGGGGGCGACGTTCGGGGCGACCTTGGCCAGGCAGGGGACGCGGCGCGAGACGGCGTCGATGTCCTTGAGGTCGTAGTCGAGCCCGGCCTCCTGGGCGGCGGCGAGCAGGTGGAGGATCGTGTTGGTGGAGCCGCCCATGGCGATGTCGAGGGCCATGGCGTTCTCGAAGGCGGCGCGGGTGGCGATGTTGCGCGGCAGGACGGCCTCGTCGCCCTGGTCGTAGTAGCGCTTGGTGATCTCCACGACCGTGCGGCCGGC
Source organism: Streptomyces sp. NPDC037389 (assembly GCF_040636475.1). NCBI lineage: Bacteria > Bacillati > Actinomycetota > Actinomycetes > Kitasatosporales > Streptomycetaceae > Streptomyces > Streptomyces sp. NPDC037389. Next base: position 97,952 of record NZ_JBEZUS010000019.1, on the reverse strand, counting down.
GTTCTCGTAGAGCGCCTTGCGGGCGGTGTGGGTGGCGAGCACGGAGCCGTTGCCCGGGAGGGAGAGGCCGATGGCCTCGGTGAGGCAGTTCATCGAGTTGGCGGTGAACATGCCGGAACACGAGCCGCAGGTCGGGCAGGCGTTCTCCTCGATGCGCAGGACGTCCTCGTCGGAGACGTTCTCGTTCACCGAGTCGACGATGGCGTTGATGAGGTCGAGCTTGCGGACCGTGCCGTCGACGAGCGTGGCCTGGCCGGCCTCCATGGGGCCGCCGGAGACGAAGACGACGGGGATGTTCAGACGCAGCGCGGCCATGAGCATGCCCGGGGTGATCTTGTCGCAGTTGGAGATGCAGATCAGGGCGTCGGCGCAGTGCGCCTCGACCATGTACTCGACGGAGTCGGCGATCAGGTCGCGGGAGGGCAGCGAGTAGAGCATGCCCGCGTGGCCCATGGCGATGCCGTCGTCGACGGCGATGGTGTTGAACTCGCGCGGGATGCCGCCCGCCGCCTTGATCGCGTCGGAGACGATCCGGCCGACCGGCTGGAGGTGGGTGTGGCCGGGCACGAACTCCGTGAAGCTGTTCGCCACCGCGATGATCGGCTTGCCGAAGTCCTCGCGCGCTACGCCCGCGGCCCGCAGAAGGGCTCGGGCGCCCGCCATGTTGCGGCCGTGGGTGACAGTGCGGGACCTCAGCTCGGGCATCCTGCTCACTCCTTGTGTCTCGGACGTCCGAGCCTACGCCGCTCGTCCGCGAAGCGGACAGGGTTTCCGGGATGCGAGATGCCCCACGTGACGCCTGCCAGGGGGCGTGACGCCCGTCAGAGTGCCGGGTCGCCCGTCATGTGGCGCTGGACCGCCGGGGCGGCCATCGCCACGACCTGGTCGAGGTCCGTGGACGCCATCGGTTCGATCTTGATGACGTGGCGCAGCATGATCACGCCCACCAGGTGCGCCGCGGCCAGCTCGGACCGCAGCTGTGCGTCGGGGGTCTCCAGTTCGGCTGCGATGCGGGACATCAGCCGGGTGTACACCAGATCACGGAAGACCGCGGCGGCTGCCTCGTTGGCCACGGCCGACCGCAGGATCGCGAGCAGCGGCTCGCGGGTGACCGGGTCCTCCCACAGTCCGAGGACGAAGCGGGTCAGCCGCTCCCCCGCGCTGTCCAGCGGGCCCTGGACGACGACCGCCTGGGCGTCGAGGGCGGGCGCGAAGGCCGTCTCGACGGCGGCGGCGAAGATCTGTTCCTTCGGGCCGAAGTAGTGGTGGACGAGCGCGGGGTCGACGCCGGCGCCCCTGGCTATGCCGCGGATGGACGCCTTGTCGTAACCGCGCTCGGCGAATTCGGCGCGGGCGGCGGTGAGGATGCGCTCGCGCGCGCCGGGGCCGTCGCCCGCGTCCGTACGGGCGGGACGCCCGCGGCGGCGCGGGGCGGCCGGGGGACGGTCCTGGTCCTCGGCCGGCTGGTCCCCGGCCGGCTGTTCCTCGGCCGGCTGTTCCTCGCTCGTCACGGTCTCGGCACCCCCGTCGGGGAGGCGAGGTGGAGGCGGGTGTACGCCAGGGCCTCGGCCAGGTCCGCTTCCCGCTCGGCGGCGGACATGGCCCGGCGGGTGTTGACCTCGATCACGATGTGCCCGTCGAACCCGCTCGTCGCCAGCCGCTCCAGCACCTCGGCGCAGGGCTGCTTGCCGCGCCCGGGGACGAGGTGCTCGTCCTTCGCGGAGCCGTTGCCGTCGGCGAGGTGGATGTGGGCGAGCCGGTCGCCCATCCGGTCGATCATCTCAAGGGCGTCCGTGCGGGCCGTCGACGTGTGCGACAGATCGACCGTGAAGTGGCGGTAGTCGTCCTTGGTGACGTCCCAGTCGGGCGCGTAGGCGAGCATCTCGCGGTCGCGGTAGCGCCAGGGGTACATGTTCTCGACGGCGAACCGGACGTCGGTCTCGCCCGCCATGCGCCACAGCCCCTGGACGAAGTCCCGCGCGTAGGAGCGCTGCCAGCGGAACGGCGGGTGGACGACGACGGTGCTCGCGCCCAGCTTCTCCGCCGCCGCGCGGGCGCGCTGGAGCTTGACCCACGGGTCGGTCGACCAGACGCGCTGGGTGATCAGCAGACAGGGGGCGTGGACGGCCAGGATGGGCACCTGGTGGTAGTCGGACAGGCGACGCAACGCGTCGATGTCCTGGCTGACCGGGTCGGTCCACACCATGACCTCGACACCGTCGTAACCCAGCCGGGCGGCGATCTCGAAGGCCGTCGCCGTCGACTCGGGGTAGACCGATGCCGTGGACAGCGCGACCTTCGCATCCGGAATGCGCACCACTGGCTCTGTCACGAGGGACAGCGTATGCCCGCCCCTCCGGCGGCGGGCAGGTGGTTCCGTACGACGAGTACGTCGGGTACGTCACGGTGGGGCGGACCGGGCCGCCCCACCGGGTGGACCGGGTGGTCCGCTCAGGCTGTGGGCTCAGGCCGTGGGCAAGTGGTCCAGCCGGCGCAGGATCACGCCCTCGCGCAGCGCCCACGGGCAGATCTCGACCTCCTCCACGCCGAACAGCTCCAGTGCCGCCTCCGCCACGAGCGCGCCCGCGAGCAGTTGCCGCGCGCGTCCTTCGGAGACGCCGGGAAGCCTGGTGCGCTGGCCGGAGTTCATCGTGGCCAGCCTGGGCACCCACTCCTCCAGGGCCTTCCGGCTGAGCGTGCGCTGGGTGTACAGCCCCTCGGTGGAGCGGGCCGCGCCCGCGATCCGGGCGAGCTGCTTGAAGGTCTTGGAGGTGGCGACGGCGTGGTCGGGCGGGCCGAGGCGGGCGAAGTCGCCGACGGTACGCGCGATCTCGGTGCGCACGTGGCGGCGGAGCGCCCGTACGTCCGAGGAGTCGGGCGGGTCGCCGGGGAGCCAGCCCTTGGTGAGGCGGCCGGCGCCGAGGGGGAGGGACGCTGCCGCGTCGGGCTCCTCGTCGAGGCCGAAGGCGATCTCCAGGGAGCCGCCGCCGATGTCGAGGACAAGGAGTTTTCCGGACGACCAGCCGAACCAGCGGCGGGTGGCGAGGAAGGTGAGCCGGGCCTCCTCCGCGCCGGTGAGGACGGGCAGCGTGACACCGGTCTCCCGCTGGACGCGGGTGAGGACGGCGTCGGCGTTGGAGGCCTCGCGGACGGCCGAGGTGGCGAAGGGGAGCACTTCCTCGACGCCCTTGTCCTCGGCGGCCTGGAGCGCCTCCTGGATCACGCCGATGAGCCGCTCTATCCCGGCGTCGGTGATCGCGCCGGAGTCGTCCAGCAGCTCGGCGAGGCGCAGCTCGGTCTTGTGGGAGTGGGCGGGCAGCGGGCGGGCACCGGGGTGCGCGTCGACCACCAGCAGGTGGACCGTATTCGAACCCACGTCGAGGACACCGAGTCTCATGGCCTGAACGCTACTGCGGTGGCCGAGGGCACTTAGGCTTGAGGGGTGGCGAAGACGAAGAAGGCCAAACCGGACAAAGAGCGGGAAAGAGCCTCCAGCAAGCAGGTCAACGGCTCCGGAAGCTCCGGAAGCTCCGGCAAGAAGAACAAGCTCGGGTCCAAAGTGGTGAAGGCCGCCAAGGCTGCCCCGGTGCCCGACGAGGTCGGGCTCGACTTCGCCCGTGCCTGGGTCGAGTTCCCCGACCCGGCCGACGACGAACAGGTCTTCCGCTGCGATCTGACCTGGCTGACCTCCCGCTGGACGTGCGTGTTCGGCGACGGCTGCCAGGGCATCCGGGAAGGACGCGCCGCCGACGGCTGCTGCACGCTGGGCGCGCACTTCTCGGACGAGGAGGACGAGCAGCGGGTCGCCGAGCACGTGGCGCGGCTCACGCCGGAGATGTGGCAGTTCCACGAGGTGGGCGCCGACTCCGGGTGGACGCAGGTGGACGAGGACGGGGAGCGGCAGACCCGGCGCTGGAAGGGCTCCTGCATCTTCCAGAACCGGCCCGGCTTCGCGGGCGGCGCGGGCTGCTCGCTGCACATCCTGGCGCTGCGGGAAGGCCGCGAGCCGCTGGAGACGAAGCCGGACGTGTGCTGGCAGCTGCCGGTGCGGCGTACGTACGACTGGCTCGACCGGCCGGACGACACGCAGGTGCTCCAGGTGTCGATCGGCGAGTACGACCGGCGGGGCTGGGGCGCGGGCGGGCACGACCTGCACTGGTGGTGCACGTCGGCGCGGTCGGCGCACGTGGGTGCGGATCCGGTGTACGTGTCGTACCGGGCGGAGCTGGTGGAGCTGATGGGTGAGCAGGGGTACGCGCGGCTGGTGAAGCTGTGCGAGGAGCGGATGGCTTCGCTGCTGCCTATGGCTCCGCATCCGGCGGACGACCGGGGCTAGCCGGGGGCTTCGCCCCGGCGCCAGTGCGTCGTCGGCCCCGGTGTGGGCGGTGGGGGTGTGGTCGACGGGTACGGCGTCGGGGTCGGGCGGGGGGTGCCGCAGCCTTCGATGGTGACGACCGTGCCGCCCGGGGCGATGGCCACGCGGGCGCTCCAGGGGCCCGTGGGCTCCCTGCCGTGGTCGACGAGCACCGTGACCGTCACGGACTGCCCTGGGCGCAGCACTCCCCCGGGCTGGCTCAGCCGTAGCCAGGGCGCCCCGGCGGACATCGACCAGCTGACCGGTTCGCCGCCGTCGGCGGTGAGCGTGATGAGCGTGGCCGTGCCGCTGGGCTGCGCCTCGACCGTCAGCCGGCCGGGTCCGGCGGGGCGGGCGGCCTGGGTATGTCGTGGTGCGGTGGCGGCCGGGGGTGTGGGGCCGGCGGACCGCGTGGCCGGGGCGGGGCTGCCGTCCGGGCCGAGGACGGCCACGGAGACGTCCGGGAAGCGGTGGCCGACGGGCCCCGGGGTGCCGCTGACGATGGGGGTACCTCCCAGCGATAGCTGGGGGAGGGTGGGGCCCGCCGGGGCGGTCGCCCCGTACGGATCCGCGTAGGCGCCCTCGTACAGGCCCTCGTGGGGGCTGCCGCCCAGGCTGTCGGTCTCGGTGGCGGACACCGGGGCGCCGCCCGTGCCCTCGCCGAGCGGGGTGCCCCGGTAGGCGGCCCACAGGGCGAGGATGGGCGCGGCGACGACCGTGGCGACGACGGTGGTGGTCACGGCCCGGCTGCGCAGCCTGCTGCGGCGGGCGGCGCGGTCCTTGGGGGTGAGGGGGAAGCCGCCGCGGTCGAAGCGCGGGGCGCCGGCGCGCTGCGCGCTCGCGCGCCGGCGTGGGGGGCGTGCGTCCAGGGCGCGGCGCATCGCGGCGTGCGCGGCGGCGCGGGGGGCGCGGAGGACGGGCAGGGCGGCGGCCGGGGACACGGCCGTACCGGGCCAGGGCTCGCCCGCGACGGCCCGCTCGGCGGTACGGCGGCAGTCGGCGCACTCGTCGACGTGGCGGACGAGCTCGCGCCGGAGCGCGGCGCCCAGCAGCACTTCCCGGTCGCCCACGAAGCGGGTGACCACCGGGCAGCGGCCCGACTCGACGACGGCGAGCGCGGTGCGGGTGCGCTCGACCTCGCAGGCGGCGCTGGAGAGCAGGACGCGCGCCGCGTCGAGGTCCAGGCGGAGCACGGCGGCGACCTCGTGGGGGGCGAGCCCGTGGCGTACGGCCAGTTCCAGGGCCTCGCGCTGCTCGGCGGTGGTGCCGGCGGCCTCGGGCCAGGCGAGCAGGGCCAGTTCCGCGCGGGCGCCCGCGTCGGGGGTGGGCGGCGGGTCGCCGGGGCCGCGCTCGGCGAGCCTGCGCAGGCACTCCCAGCGGGCGAGGGCGTACAGCCAGGCGCGGTGCGCCTCCGGGGCGGCGGGGGCACGGTCGGCGCGGCGCTCGGCGAGCGCCAGGGTCTCGCCGAGGGCGGCGACGGCGGACCCGTGGTCGCACAGCACGGACAGGCAGTAGGTGAACAGGCCGTCGAGGTGCGGGCTGTTCTCGAGGCCTTCCGCCTCGTCGCCGCCGTCGCTCTGTCCGGCGTACTCGATGTCCTCGGCGTACTCGATGTCCTCGGTGTGCCCGGTGTGCCCGGTGGTGCTCTCGACGACCTGGGGCTGGGCCGCGCGCGGCGCACTGCTGGGTGCGCGGTGCGCGCCGGTGGCATGCGTGGGGGGCTCGGGCCTGCTCGTCATCATCCCGGCGACGGTAGGCCGGTGCCGCGCCCTCGTCCGCCCTGCTCACAGAGGTTTAGCCCATACGGGTGACCCTCTCCCTCAAAGGGGGACAGGAGCCCTACATTCCGCCCCGATTGACCGAGCTCGGGACAGGGCGGTACGTACTGACGGACGAAGTCACGGCGGCGCTGTCAGTGGCCACCGCTACCGTGTTCCGCATGGCTGCCCGTACCTCTCGCTCGTCCGCCAAGGACCGGCCCTCCTACCGCTGCACCGAGTGCGGCTGGACCACCGCCAAGTGGCTCGGCCGCTGCCCCGAGTGCCAGGCGTGGGGCACCGTCGAGGAGTTCGGCGGCGCACCCGCCGTGCGGACGACCGCGCCCGGCAGGGTGACCACCGCCGCGGTGCCCATCGCCCAGGTCGACGGCCGTCAGGCCACCGCGCGCGGCACGGGCGTCCCCGAGCTGGACCGGGTGCTCGGCGGCGGTCTGGTGCCCGGCGCGGTGGTGCTGCTCGCGGGCGAGCCCGGCGTCGGCAAGTCGACCCTGCTGCTGGACGTGGCGGCGAAGGCGGCCTCCGAGGAGCACCGCACGCTCTATGTGACGGGTGAGGAGTCGGCGAGCCAGGTCCGGCTGCGCGCCGACCGCATCGGCGCGCTGTCCGATCATCTCTATCTCGCCGCCGAGACCGATCTGTCCGCCGTCCTCGGACATCTCGACTCGGTCAAGCCGTCGCTGCTGATCATGGACTCCGTCCAGACCGTGGCCTCCCCCGAGATCGACGGGGCGCCCGGTGGCATGGCCCAGGTCCGCGAGGTCGCCGGCGCCCTCATCCGGGCCTCCAAGGAGCGCGGCATGGCCACGCTCCTGGTCGGCCATGTCACCAAGGACGGCGCCATCGCGGGCCCCCGCCTGCTGGAGCACCTGGTCGACGTCGTCCTGTCCTTCGAGGGTGACCGGCACGCGCGGCTGCGGCTGGTGCGGGGCGTGAAGAACCGCTACGGCGCCACGGACGAGGTCGGCTGCTTCGAGCTGCACGACGAGGGCATCACCGGCCTCGCCGACCCCAGTGGTCTCTTCCTCACCCGGCGTGCCGAGCCCGTGCCGGGCACCTGTCTGACGGTGACGCTCGAGGGCCGCCGCCCGCTGGTGGCCGAGGTGCAGGCGCTGACCGTCGACTCCCAGATCCCCTCCCCGCGCCGTACGACCTCGGGCCTGGAGACCTCGCGCGTGTCGATGATGCTCGCCGTGCTGGAGCAGCGCGGCCGCATCAGCGCCCTCGGCAAGCGCGACATCTACAGCGCCACGGTCGGCGGTGTGAAGCTCTCCGAGCCCGCGGCCGACCTGGCCGTGGCGCTCGCCCTGGCCAGTGCCGCCAGCGACACCCCCCTGCCGAAGAATCTGGTGGCCATCGGCGAGGTGGGCCTGGCGGGCGAGGTCCGAAGGGTCACGGGCGTGCAGCGGCGGCTGGCCGAGGCCGCCCGGCTGGGCTTCACCCACGCCCTCGTGCCCGCCGATCCGGGCAAGGTGCCCAGCGGGATGAAGGTGCTGGAGGTCTCGGACATAGGCGAAGCCCTCCGAGTGCTGCCCAAGCGCCCCCGCCGGGAGCCTGCCCGGGAGGCGAGCCGGGAGCCGGGCAGGGAGGCGAGCCAGAGGACCACTCCCGAATAGGCTGGGCGCCAGTAGACTTTCCCTGGTCCCGCCCGCACGTACGCTCCGCCGCACACCACAGCGCGCGACGCGCACGGCGTGCACCACGGCGCGTACGCGACAGCAGGGCGGCCACGCGGCACCGTTGACCTTGCGACCGGAGGAGTGCAGTGGCAGCCAACGACCGGGCATCGGGCCCCGGCAAGTCCGGAGGCGCCTCCGGTGGCTCCGGGGTCGACGGGCTGATGCGCACGCTGAGCGCCGTCGCGCCCGGCACGGCCCTGCGTGACGGCCTGGAGCGCGTTCTCCGCGGCAACACCGGCGGGCTCATCGTCCTCGGCATGGACAAGACCGTCGAGTCGATGTGCACCGGCGGATTCGTCCTCGATGTGGAGTTCACGGCCACCCGCCTGCGCGAGCTGTGCAAGCTGGACGGCGCGCTGATCATCGACAAGGACGTCAGCAAGATCGTCCGGGCGGGCGTCCAGCTCTACCCCGACGCGTCGATCCCCACCGAGGAGACCGGCACCCGCCACCGCACCGCGCAGCGCGTCTCCATCCAGTCGGGCTTCCCCGTGGTCTCCGTCAGCCAGTCGATGCGGCTGATCGCCCTGTACGTGGGCGGGGAGCGCCGCGTCCTGGAGGAGTCCAACACGATCCTCTCCCGCGCCAACCAGGCACTGGCCACCCTGGAGCGCTACAAGCTCCGCCTGGACGAGGTGGCGGGCACCCTGTCCGCCCTGGAGATCGAGGACCTGGTCACCGTCCGGGACGTCACCGCCGTCTCCCAGCGGCTGGAGATGGTCCGCCGCATCGCCACGGAGATCGCGGAGTACGTGGTCGAGCTCGGCACCGACGGCCGGCTGCTCTCCCTCCAGCTCGACGAGCTGATCGCGGGCGTCGAGCCCGAACGGGAGCTGGTCGTGCGGGACTATGTCCCCGAGCCGACCGCCAAGCGCACCCGTACGGTCCCCGAGGCCCTCTCCGAGCTGGACTCCCTCTCCCACGCCGAGCTCCTCGAACTGCCCATCGTCGCCCGCGCCCTGGGCTACAGCGGCTCCCCCGAGACGCTGGACTCCGCCGTCTCGCCGCGCGGCTACCGGCTGCTGGCGAAGGTGCCCCGGCTGCCGGGCGCCATCATCGAGCGGCTCGTGGACCACTTCGGCGGGCTCCAGAAGCTTCTCGCCGCCAGCGTGGACGACCTCCAGACCGTGGACGGCGTGGGCGAGGCCCGGGCGCGTTCGGTGCGCGAGGGGCTCTCGCGGCTGGCGGAGTCGTCGATCCTGGAGCGGTACGTCTAGCTCCGCCGGTTCAGCGGGCCGGGTGAGCGGTCAGGTAGCTGCGGGCCCGCTGTGGCTGGGCGCGCAGCTCCCCGCGCCCCTTACGGGGCTCAGGCCTTCTCCAGGACGAACTCCGTGCGGTCGGCGACCCCGGCGATCTTCACCTCGACCCGGTAGGTCCCCGCCACCGCGGCCGAGGCGCCGGAGGGCGTGGCGCACTGCGGGGCGCTGCGCCTGCGGTCCCATTCCACGGTGCGCTTGGTCTCGCCGGAGCCCGGCACCTCGAAGAGCACCGCTCCCGTGCCCCGGGGGCAGTCGCCGGAGTTCCAGACGTGCTCCTCGCCCTTGTCGTCGGTGATGACGAACGTGGCGACGGTCGCCCCGAAGTTCACCTTGCAGGCGCTGCCGCCGGAGTTCTTCACGACGAGTTCGAACTTGGGCTTCTCGTCCGGTCGGTAGGAGTCCTTGACGCTGCGCACGCTCAGCCGCACCGAACCCGGCGTGCAGTCGGGCAGGCTCGACCCGGCCGCCACCGGCTTGCTGTCGCCGGTCACCGCCAGCCCGGGGCCGCCACCGAAGCCACCGGCCGCGCCGGCCGCACCATTCGCGCCGCCCGCGCCACCGGCCGCCCCGGAACCGCCGCCACCAGCACGGTCACCGGAGCCGCCGCCACCGCCGGTGGACCCGCCGCCGCCCGAATCGCCGCGTCCGCCCGGTCGTTGACCGATGTGCGGCCCCGATGGCGTCGGGCCGGGAGTGATCGTGGCGTCCGCCGACGGCGCCTGGCCGTTCTTGGCTCCCTCGCTCTGGTCGCCCTCGGAGCCGCCGCCGTCACCGCCCATGGCGAGGAACCAGATGACGGCCAGCACCAGAAGTCCGAGCATGCCAAGCGCAACTCCCCTCCGCCGCCAGTAGATGGAGGAAGGAAGCGGCCCGATCGGATTGCGCAGAGATCCCACGCGAAAACTCTACGAGAGATCGGCCGGGGGACCAGCCAGTACCCGCCGTAGGAGTGCCTGCTTTTCCCATCATCTGCCCGCAACCGGGACCGTGGTGACGGTCCGCCCGGTCATCGGCACGGTCCGCGAGCGTTCGTACGGCTCGCCGGACAGCTCGTCAGACGGTCTGCTCCCACTCGGTCTTGTGCCCGAACCCCCGGCCGTTGTCGACCAGCCGCAGCCAGTCCGGGCGCAGCTCCCACAGCCCGGTGCGCTCCATCGCCCGCCTCAGCCGGTCGCTCCGCTCCACGTACGGGAAGCGCGTGCTGTACGCGTGCCAGGCGGCCTCGCGGTCGGCGCCCTCCAGGAGGCGGCAGGTGCCACGGCCCTGGACGCCGGTGAGCGAGGTCCAGTCCTGTCCGTCGCGCTGCGCGGTGAAGGCGACACGGCCGTCGTCGGCGAGCAGGGCGCGGCCGTGACGGGTGGTGCTGGAGGTGACGAAGAGGAGCGACGGAACGGACTCACCGGACTCACCGATGGCCGCGTGCACCGCGTAGAGCACGGCGCACGCCTGCGGACCGTCCTCGTCCACGTAGGCCAGGGTCAGGGTCGTATGCGCGTCGAGAGCGTCCCTGATCTCGGCGGGGATCTCGGCGGGCGGTGTGAGCGGCGTGTGCGGACGGTCTGTCGGGTCGGTCATGGGATCAGCCTAGGAAGTGCGGGAAGTGGACGAAGTGGCGCGGGCGGGGCCGGTCGGCGGTGGTGGCGCTCACCCGATCGGGGCGGCCGGGGGCTCGCATGGCCGACGCGGGCCCCAGCCGTTTCGCCGCTCCGCCCGGGCGTGCCAGGATCGGAAGTGCCATGACTGCGATGCCTGCCACCACGCCTCAGACGTCCACCCTGTTGCACGCCCCGGTGATCGACTGGTTCACCGTGCACGCCCGTGATCTGCCCTGGCGCCGCCCGGAGGCCGGGCCGTGGGGGGTGATGGTCAGCGAGTTCATGCTCCAGCAGACCCCCGTGAGCCGGGTGCTGCCGGTGTACGAGCAGTGGCTGGCCCGCTGGCCGCGCCCGGCCGATCTGGCGGCCGAGCCGCCCGGCGAGGCGGTGCGTGCCTGGGGTCGGCTGGGTTATCCGCGCCGGGCGCTGCGGCTGCACGCCGCCGCCTCGGCTATCACCGAGCGGCACGGCGGCGAGGTGCCGAGCGATCACGCCAAGCTGCTGGCGCTGCCGGGCGTCGGCGAGTACACGGCGGCCGCCGTGGCGTCCTTCGCCTACGGGCAGCGCCACGCGGTCCTCGACACCAACGTCCGCCGGGTCTTCGCGCGGGCGGTGACCGGCACCCAGTACCCGCCGAACGCCACGACCGCCGCCGAGCGCCGGCTCGCCCGCGCCCTGCTGCCCGAGAAGGAGCCGGTGGCCGCCCGCTGGGCCGCCGCCACGATGGAGCTGGGCGCGCTGGTCTGCACGGCCCGTACGCCCTCCTGCGACAGTTGCCCGATCGCCGCCGAGTGCGCGTGGCTGGCCGCCGGGTCGCCCGCCCACGACGGGCCGCCGCGCCGGGGCCAGACGTACGCGGGCACCGACCGGCAGGTGCGCGGCAAACTGCTGGCGGTGCTGCGCGAGGCGATCGCGCCGGTGCCGCAGGCCGCGCTGGACGCGGTGTGGCACGAGCCGGTGCAGCGGGCGCGGGCGCTGGACGGGCTCGTGGCCGACGGGCTGGTCGAGCCGCTGGCGGACGGACGCTACCGGCTGCCGCTGACGTAACGGCCACGCGTACGGCTGTGCGCACAGCCGTCATACAGCGCTCACAAAGCCATCGTCGTGAGCCGCCCCCGCCTTGCTTCCGAAACGGACAGAGCCGGTCTTTCTTTGATCTATTCCTCCGGCTGTTACACAACCTATGGATAGCTGTGCACCAGCCGACGGGCTCTCGCACATCGCGCCGCAACAGCTCCTCCGTAGCGTCCTACCCGTGCTGGAGGACCACCAGCGTGGCGCGGGGAACGCGAGTGGATTGGAGGCTGCGGTTATGGCGGGCAGCAGCGGCAAGGTGCTGGACTTCGAGGAGTACGTGCGCAACCGTCAGGACGCCCTCCTGCGCAGTGCCCGGCGTCTCGTCCCGGACCCCATCGACGCGCAGGACCTCCTCCAGACCGCGCTGGTGCGCACCTACGGACGCTGGGACGGGATAGCGGACAAGTCGCTGGCCGACGCCTACCTCCGCCGCGTCATGATCAACACTCGTACGGAGTGGTGGCGCGCCCGCAAGCTCGACGAGGTGCCCACCGAGCAGCTCCCCGACGCCAGCGTCGAGGACGGCACCGAGCAGCACGCCGACCGCGCGCTGCTGATGGACATCCTCGGGGTCCTCGCGCCCAAGCAGCGCAGCGTCGTCGTGCTGCGACACTGGGAGCAGATGAGTACCGAGGAGACCGCGGAGGCGCTCGGTATGTCGACCGGGACGGTCAAGAGCACGCTGCACCGCGCGCTGGCCCGGCTGCGTCAGGAGCTGGAGAGCCGGGACCTGGACTTCCACGCCCTTGAGCGCGTCGATCGGGGGCAGGAACGGTGCGCCGCCTGAAGCGCGCGGCCGGCTTCGGGCCGGCCATGATCACCGGTGGAGCGGTCACTGCGATGGCCGCTGCCGCCGGTCTTCTGCTTGCCGGCTGCGGGACGAGCGGCGACGGGGTGCGCAAGGAGGGGCCGGCGCAGAACCAGCCCGCCGCGAAGGCCGCCTCGCGTACGCCCGCGGCGTCGACCGCGACCCCGGCCCAGAAGATCGACGCGATCAAGCTGATCAAGGCCGACCCCAAGGTCAGCGATCAGATCAAGAAGAACCTCAAGCCCTGCGTCAAGGACCAGTACCCGGTCGACGTCACCTACGGCCAGCTGACCGGAAGCGACCGTACCGATGTGGTGGTGAACGTGCTGACGTGCGGGGATTCCCTCGGCATCGGCTCGTATGTGTACCGTCCCAAGGGGGACTCGTACGAGAATGTGTTCACGGTCGAGCAGTCGCCCGTGTACGCGGACATCGACCGCCGGGATCTCACGATCACCAAGCAGGTCTACGGTCCGGGTGACGCGGTCTGCTGCCCCTCGGGGGTCGACGTCCTGACGTACCACTGGTCGGACGGCACGTTCCACGAGACCGGCCGCACCCACACCGACTACAACAAGGTCGGCAACACCGGCAAGGTGCCGAGTGAAGGATCGGAGGGCTGAGAGCGGCGTGGCCGATACGCATGTGCTTTTCGTCGAGGACGACGACGTCATCCGCGAGGCGACGCAGCTCGCTCTGGAGCGCGACGGCTTCATGGTGACGGCGGTGCCGGACGGACTGCTGGGGCTGGAGAGCTTCCGGGCCAAGCAGCCGGACATCGCCCTGCTCGATGTGATGGTTCCGGGCCTGGACGGGGTCAGCCTGTGCCGCCGGATCCGTGACGAGTCCACCGTCCCCGTGATCATGCTTTCGGCGCGTGCCGACTCCATCGACGTCGTGCTGGGCCTGGAGGCCGGCGCCGACGACTATGTGACCAAGCCCTTCGACGGCGCCGTGCTCGTCGCCCGCATCCGGGCCGTGCTGCGCCGCTTCGGGCACGCCAGCGGCGCCACCGGGGGCAACGGCGCGGCCGAGGAGCCCCAGGGCATCGAGGGCGGGGTGCTGCGCTTCGGCGACCTGGAGGTCGACACGGAGGGCATGGAGGTCCGCAAGGCGGGCACGCCCGTCGCCCTGACCCCCACCGAGATGCGGCTGCTGCTGGAGTTCTCCGCCTCGCCCGGCACGGTCCTCTCCCGCGACCGGCTGCTGGAGCGCGTGTGGGACTACGGCTGGGGCGGCGACACCCGGGTCGTGGACGTCCATGTGCAGCGGCTGCGCGGCAAGATCGGCCAGGACCGCATCGAGACGGTCCGTGGCTTCGGCTACAAGCTCCGGGGCTGAGGCCCCGGTGATCGTCCCGGCGGTCGTCCCGGCGGTCGTCCCGGCCGGCTCGTTCGTGTCGGAGAGCCCGGTCGTGTCAGGGTGAAGTCGTGGTGAAGCTCGCTCTCCGCAGTGGCCTGCGCTGGAAGGTCAGTCTGGCCATCGCCTGCGTCGGCGCGCTCGTCGCCGTCGCGCTCAGTCTCGTCGTCCACAACGCGGCCCGTGTCTCCATGCTCAACAGCAGCCGCGACCAGATGGACGACCGGGTCCAGATCGCGCAGCGCTACTACGAGTCCACCGGCGGCAAACGGATGCTGCGCGCCCAGGTCAACGACCCGGCGCTGCCCAAGCAGCTGCGCGAGGCCGCCGAGCTCGGGCTGCGCGCCACCTACCTCCAGGACAACGGCACCGGAGCACCCGAGGTGTGGGCCTCCACCCCGCTGCGCGACGGCAAGATCCTCTCGATCCACACCCGGTTCAAGGACCGCTACGACATCCTCAACGACCTCGACCGGGCCCTGATCATCGGCTCCGTCTCCGTCGTCCTCGGCGGCACGGCGCTGGGCATCCTCGTCGGCGGCCAGCTCTCCCGGCGGCTGCGCAAGGCCGCCACGGCCGCCCGCAAGCTCGCGGACGGGGAGTCGGACGTCCGCGTCCGCGACGCCATCGGCGGCCGGGTGCGCGACGAGACCGACGACCTCGCCCGGGCCGTCGACGGCATGGCCGAGGCGCTCCGCGACCGGCTGGAGGCCGAGCGCCGCGTCACCGCCGACATCGCCCACGAGCTGCGCACCCCGGTCACGGGTCTGCTCACCGCCGCGGAGCTGCTGCCGCCGGGCCGGCCCACCGAGCTCGTACGGGACCGGGCGCAGGCCATGCGCACGCTGGTCGAGGACGTCCTGGAGGTCGCCCGGCTGGACGGCTTCGCCGAGCGGGCGGAGATGCAGGACATCGAGCTGGGCGAGTTCGTCCAGCGCCGGGTGCGGGCGGCGGCCCCGGAGGCCGAGGTGAGCGTCCTGCGGACGGCGTACGTCTCCACCGACCCGCGCCGCCTGGAGCGCATCCTGGGCAATCTGCTGGCCAACGCCGCCAAGCACGGCAAGGGCCCGGTCGAGGTCACGGTGGAGGGCCGGGTGCTGCGCGTGCGCGACCACGGCCCCGGTTTCCCGGAGGAACTGCTGCGGGAGGGCCCGAGCCGCTTCCGTACGGGCAGCGAGGACCGCGCGGGCAAGGGCCACGGCCTGGGCCTGACGATCGCGGCCGGCCAGGCCAGGGTCCTCGGCGCCCGGCTGACCTTCCGCAACGCGGACCCGGTGGTCGAGGGCGGCAGCGGTGCGATCGCGGTGCTGTGGCTGCCGGAGTCGTCGCCGACGAGTACGAGCAGCTTTCCGGTGATCAGCGTCTGAACGACGCCGTACCGGGTTTCGGTCAGAGCGCGCCGCCGCGGGCGTCCATGAAGGCGGCCGGGTCGACGGCGGAGCCGTAGTCCGGGGTCGTACGGATCTCGAAGTGCAGGTGGGGGCCGCTGGAGTTGCCGGTGGAGCCCGACAGGCCGATGTCCTGGCCGGTCATGACCCGCTGGCCCACGGAAACCTTCACCGAGGACATGTGGGCGTACTGCGAGTACTGGCCGTCCGCGTGCTTGATCACGACGGCGTTGCCGTACGCGGGGCCGTCGCCGCCACCGTTGGGGCCGGCCTTGACGACCGTACCGGCGTGGACGGCCTTCACGGACGTACCGGAGTTCACGACCAGGTCCTGGCCGCTGTGGGTGTTGGCCCACATGCTGCCGGCCTTACCGAACGGCTGGCCGATCTGATAGCCGTCGACGGGGTGCACCCAGGCATTGGCGCGGCTGCGCGAGGCCTCGGCCTCCTTGCGGGCGTCCTCGGCCCGCTTCCGGGCCTCCTCGGCGCGCTTGGCCGTCTCCTGCTTCTCCGTCTCGGCCGCCTTCAGCTGCGTCTCGGCCTGCGCGTGCAGCGCGCCGCTCAGCGACGCGGCGGACTCGAAGGCGGGGAGGACACCGACCGAGGCGGAGGCGCCTGCCGCGAGCGCGACCCCGGAACCGAGCGCGACCGACGCTCCGAGCCCGGCTGCCACGAGAGCGGCGGTGCGGGCGCGGAAAGCGGTCTTGCTCGAGTTACGGAAAGCGGTGCGCTTCGGCTTCGGCATACGGGAAAACCTCCGAAAAAAGAACAGGTCCCGGCCGTCGGGGCCGGGATCGCCATTCCTTGGTAACCGGTGTTCGGTGGTGCTGACAAAGCGCGGCACTACTAGCGCGGGCCGTAATAGAGAAATGATCTTGGGCGTTGCGGGCGGGCCCCTCCGGGGGTGAATCGGGTGTTTCCTCCCGCGAGGGTTTCCACTAACCGGCTTAGTGGCGGCGAAACGGCCTGTGGGTCTTGTCACCGCGCCGGGACTTACAGCCCCATGGATTCCGGGACCAAAGTCCCGGCGGTGACGGTACGCTCCGGGTCAGCGCGCGCACACGGACTGTGCGGATGGGGAACGGAAGTGCCGGGGGGCATCACGATGAGCGACTTCGACGACATCGAACTGCCGGACGCGGTCCGGGCCATACGCGACGGCCTGACCGCCGCGGCGGCGGCCGGGGCCGGGGAGGACCTGACGTTCGACGTGGGCGAGATCGCCATGGAGTTCACGGTCGAGCTGCGCCGGGACGTGAAGGGCCGGGGCGGCGTGAAGGCCTGGGTCGTCGACGCGGGCACGGACGCGTCGCGGGGGTCCACGCGGACCCACAAGGTCGCCTTCAAGCTGACCCCGAAGGACCGCCGCACGGGCGAGGGCTGGAAGGTCGGCAACGACCGGCCGGCCGGGCTTTCCGGGTTCGGGCTCGCGGAAGAGCCGTGACCTCACCGGTCCGGTCGGTCGAGGACCGGTTGGTGGCGGTGCTGGGGGCGCGGCAGGGCAGCGGAGTGCTGCTGACGTCGCGGCTGGTGCTGACGGCGGCGCATGTCCTCACCGGTGATTCGACCGCCACGGTCGCGATACCCGGCAAGCGCGGAACGGCGTCCTGCAGGCTCGTCTGGGCCGGGGCCCCCGGGGACTGCGACGCCGCTCTGCTGTTCGCCGAGCACGACCTCGTGCCGACGGACAGCATGCCGCCGCTGCGCTACGGCACGCTCACCCGCGCCGGAGCCGTGCACAGGTGCCAGGTGCTCGGCTTCCCGCAGGTGCAGCGGTTCGCGGGGGACCAGCTCGAGGCTGTACAGGTCCTGTGCACCCTGATGCCCACATCGGGCCGGCTGCGCGAGCGCTACGTGTTGCACAGCGAGCACCACCCGCCACGCCCTCTTCGCGACGGGTCGCCGTGGGCGGGGCTGTCGGGAGGGCCTGTCTTCGCGGGACCCGTCCTCCTCGGCATGGCCATCGAGGACCGCGCGGGCTGGCAGCACTCTGCCATCGACGCCGTGCCGATCGAGAAGATCCTCCTGTCTCCGGGCTTCTCCTCCACCGCCGGTGTGCTCGGCCTGCGACCCGCGCTGGAGGTGCTCAGCCCGGAGAACCCCGCCGACTTCACCTACGAGGACCGGTACGCCAAAGCCGTCAAGGCCCGCTACAGCCGCATGGAGATCTTCGGCCTCGACGACCTGGGCGGCAATGAGAACAGCTGGGACCTGGACACGGCCTATCTGAGCCTGGAAGCGCTGGCTCCGGGGGTCGTCGACCGCCCCGACAGCGCGAACCTCCGCCCTGAGCCCCACCGGGTCGAGGAATTGCTGGGCTCACGGCCGCGTGCCGTCCTACGGGGCGAGGCCGGGGCCGGGAAGACCACGCTCGTGTGGTGGCTGGCCTCGCACGCCGCCTGCCGGACCCTTCCCAAGGAGCTGGCCGCCCTCAACGGCCTGATCCCCTTCGTCATCCCCATGCGCAGCCTCACCGCCCAGGGCGTCACCACACCCACCCCCGCCCAGCTGCCCGCCATCGCCCGGTTACAGGTGGACGAGGCGCCGGACGGCTGGGCCGGCCGCGTCCTGGAGGCGGGACGGGCCCTGCTGCTCGTCGACGGTCTGGACGAGCTCCCGAAGGCCGAGCGCGGCACCGCCCGCAGATGGCTCGCCGACCTGCTGCGGATGTACCCGGACACCCGCTGCCTGGTGACCGTGCGACCGCGCGCCGTGGACAACGCCTGGCTGGAGCCCGAAGGCTTCGAGGAGCTTCAGCTCCTGCCCATGAGCGACGGCGACATCCAGTCCTTCGTGGCCGCCTGGCACAAGGCCGCCCGCCTGGAATGCGACGGCTACGCCGACGGGCTGCGCGCCGAGCACGAACGCGCCCGCCTCACCGCCCTCGAACGCGACCTCGCCCAGGAGTTCCAGCGCAACGCCGGGCTGCGCGACCTGGCCCGTACTCCGCTGTTGTGCGCGGTGATCTGCGCCCTCCACCGGCGGCGCCAGGGCCTCCTCCCCCGCACCCGCTGGCACCTCTACGAGGCCGCGCTCGCCATGCTGCTGGGCAACCGCGACGCCCACCGCCGCGTCGGCAGCCCCGAGGGCATCGACCTCACGATCGAGGACAGCCGGCAACTGCTCCAGCGCATCGCCGTCTGGCTGGTGCGGAACGGCCGCGCCGAGCTCTCGCGAGAGCAGGCGGTGCGGCAGCTCGAACACGCGATGAAGGGCTTGCGCAGGGTCCGTGAGCAGGGCTCGGCGAAACAGGTCCTGACGCATCTCCTCAACCGCAGCGGTCTGCTACAGGAACGCACCACGGATTCCCTTCAGTTCATCCACCGCACCTTCCAGGACTACCTGGCGGCAAAGGAGTTCCAGGACAGCGATTCGCTGGATGAGCTGCTGGGGCACGCGGCGGAGGAGCAATGGCAGGACGTCATCCGGCTGGTCATCGGGCACTGCGGGCGTGGTGAGGTCCGGCGGGTGATCGCGGGGCTGATCGAGGCCGTCGAAGTGACCGACGGGCGGTGGGCCCGGTGGGCGCTGCGCACGCTGGCGGTGGAGTGCGCGATCAGTGCGGCGTATCTGGACGACGAACTGCACAAGGCGGTCTGGGACGGGCTCCGGGCACTCGGCCCGCCGACCACTCAGCGGGAGGCGGAACTCCTCTCGGCATTCGGTCCGGAGATCCTGCCGGTGCTGCCGGGGCCCGAAAGGCTGGCCATCGAGCCGGCACAGCACGTCGTGAAAGTACTCGGTTCGCTCGGGGACGCCGCGCTACCGCTCCTCAAGCGCTACGGCCAGCACGCGTCGGCGCGGGTCCGGGGCCAGGTGACGGACGCATGGAGACGCTTCGAGGCCCGCGCCTTCGTCGAACACGTCCTTACGGACATGCGACTGGACGACATCCGGCTCGTCGTCTCCTCGCCGGAAGAACTCGCCCAGCTCCCGGCTCTCGGCCCCATCGGCTCTCTGGACATCGTGGGCGGCCATACGGCGGACAACATCGGCCGGTCCCTTTCCGGCCGGCCCCTGGCAGGTCTGAGCCTCACCGAAAACCTCGTCGCATCGAATCTGAATTTCATCCGAGATCATCCGGAGATTCGCAACATGCGGATTACCGGCTGTTACAGGCTGTGCGACATGACAGCCCTGGCCGATTCGGGGATTCAGAATCTGACGCTGGAGGCAGAATATCTTTCGTTCGCTGCCCTGAACGTTCTCGCCGAGTTACCGGTCCTCGCATCCCTGCGGCTGTTCGGCCTGCCGTCCGACAGTGGCGGAAGAATTCCTCCGCTGTCTCCGGAGATTTCCACCCTCAGCCTCTCTCATCAAAGGGATCCTGTGCGGCTCGACGGCATCTCGGCTCTGGCAAGCCTCCGGTCCTTGCACATCGAGGCGGATCTGTCGTCCCCGGCGGAGCTCGACAAGCTGGCGGAGCTGCACCGGCTGCACACCCTCGAACTCCGTATCAAGGCGGCCGAGGACCTCGTGAAAGCGAAGCCGCTCCGCCAGGTGCGCTCACTCGGCCTGACACTCACCGAAAAGCTCAGGGTGGCTGCCGGACTGTTCCGGGCGTTTCCCGAACTCGACGAGCTCCACCTCAGGCCCGCCGTCCCGGGCCTCATGGAACTGGACGTCTCCGATCAGCTCGCATCTCGCGTCGCGCTGGAGGTGTGGACGAGCGAACAACAGCAGTTGAAAGTGATCGGCGCCGAGCGCCTCGGCGACCGTCTCACCATCAGGAGCAGCCACCGCGCCTGACCCCTACTCCCCCACCGCCAGCTTCACCCCGAACCCCACGATCGCCGTCCCCGTGACCCGGTCCATCACCCGCCGGGCCGCCGGCCTCCGCAGCCAGTCCCTGAGCACCCGGGCGAAGCCCACCAGGACGAAGGACCACACCAGAGCCAGCACCACATGCACCGACGCGAGCGCCAGCCCCATCAGGAAGTGCGGCGCCGACGCCGGTATGAACTGCGGCAGGACGGCGACGTAGAAGACGCCCATCTTCGGGTTGAGCAGGTTGGTGACCAGCCCCTGCCGCCAGCCGACGGCGAAGCCGCCCGGGGCGGCGGGCTCCGGCCGCTCGTCCGCCATCGCCGCGGAACGGCCGCGCGCCTCCCACAGCATCCGCGCGCCCATCCACAGCAGGTATGCCGCCCCGGCCCAGCGCAGCGTCTCGTAGGCCAGGCGGGAGGCCGCCAGGAGGGCCGTCACGCCGGCCGAGGTGAGGGCGCCCCAGCACAGGGTGCCGGTCTGGATGCCGAGGACGACGCCCCACGCGCGGCGGTGCTCGCCGCGGGCGGCGGTGCGCAGGATGAGGGCGGTGTCGAGGCCCGGGGTGATGGTGAGGAGCCCTACGACCAGGGCGAAGGACCACAGAGCAGCTGTAACGGCCATGGACCGTGAGCCTAACCAGACGATGATCAGACCGGCTATGGTCTGCGGCCGCGATATCCGGTATCGGGCAGGGCAAGGCACGCGGCCCGAAAACGGGTCGGCCCCGGGACCGTGTCTCCACGGTCCCGGGGCCGACCCTTCAGGCGTCGATAACGCCGCTTACGCGTCCTTGGAGAGGTTCGGGCCCGCGCCACCGGCGGCGGACTCGACCGGCGGGGTGTCGGGCAGGGCCGACTTCTCCTCGCCGCGGAAGGTGAACTTCTTCTCCTCACCCTCGCCCTCGATGCCGACGACCACGATGTGACCGGGGCGCAGCTCACCGAAGAGGATCTTCTCGGAGAGGATGTCCTCGATCTCGCGCTGGATGGTCCGGCGCAGCGGGCGGGCGCCCAGGATCGGGTCGTAGCCCTTCTTGGCCAGGAGCAGCTTGGCGTCCGCGCTGAGCTCGATGCCCATGTCGCGGTCCTTCAGCCGCTCGTCCACCTTGGCGACCATCAGGTCGACGATCTGGATGATGTCTTCCTCGGACAGCTGGTGGAAGACCACCGTGTCGTCGACACGGTTGAGGAACTCGGGCCGGAAGTGCTGCTTGAGCTCCTCGTTGACCTTGGCCTTCATCCGCTCGTAGCCGGTCTTGACGTCGCCCTGGGCGGCGAAGCCCAGGTTGAAGCCCTTGGAGATGTCCCGGGTGCCGAGGTTCGTCGTCATGATGATGACGGTGTTCTTGAAGTCGACCACTCGGCCCTGGGAGTCGGTCAGGCGACCGTCCTCCAGGATCTGGAGCAGCGAGTTGAAGATGTCCGGGTGGGCCTTCTCGACCTCGTCGAAGAGGACGACGGAGAACGGCTTGCGGCGCACCTTCTCGGTGAGCTGGCCGCCCTCTTCGTAGCCCACGTATCCGGGCGGGGAGCCGAAGAGACGCGAGACGGTGTGCTTCTCGCTGAACTCCGACATGTCGAGGGAGATCAGCGCGTCCTCGTCGCCGAAGAGGAATTCGGCGAGCGTCTTGGACAGCTCGGTCTTACCGACACCGGAGGGGCCGGCGAAGATGAACGATCCGCCGGGGCGCTTCGGGTCCTTGAGGCCCGCGCGGGTGCGCCGGATGGCCTGGGAGAGCGCCTTGATGGCGTCCTTCTGACCGATGACGCGCTTGTGGAGCTCGTCCTCCATGCGCAGCAGACGGGAGGACTCCTCCTCCGTCAGCTTGAAGACCGGGATGCCGGTGGCGGTAGCGAGGACCTCGGCGATCAGCTCGCCGTCGACCTCGGCGACGACGTCCATGTCGCCGGCCTTCCACTCCTTCTCCCGCTTGGCCTTGGCGGCCAGCAGCTGCTTCTCCTTGTCGCGGAGGGAAGCTGCCTTCTCGAAGTCCTGCGAGTCGATCGCGGACTCCTTCTCGCGGCGCACGTCGGCGATCTTCTCGTCGAACTCGCGGAGGTCCGGCGGCGCGGTCATCCGGCGGATGCGCATCCGGGAGCCGGCCTCGTCGATCAGGTCGATGGCCTTGTCCGGCAGGAAGCGGTCCGAGATGTAGCGGTCGGCCAGGGTGGCGGCCTGGACCAGTGCTTCATCGGTGATGGAGACGCGGTGGTGGGCCTCGTAGCGGTCGCGCAGACCCTTGAGGATCTCGATGGTGTGCGGCAGCGACGGCTCGGCGACCTGGATGGGCTGGAAGCGGCGCTCGAGGGCGGCGTCCTTCTCCAGGTGCTTGCGGTACTCGTCCAGCGTGGTGGCACCGATGGTCTGGAGCTCGCCGCGGGCCAGCATCGGCTTGAGGATGCTGGCGGCGTCGATCGCGCCCTCGGCGGCGCCCGCACCGACCAGGGTGTGGAGCTCGTCGATGAACAGGATGATGTCGCCGCGGGTGCGGATCTCCTTGAGGACCTTCTTCAGGCGCTCCTCGAAGTCACCGCGGTAGCGGGAGCCGGCGACCAGGGCGCCGAGGTCGAGGGTGTAGAGGTGCTTGTCCTTGAGGGTCTCGGGCACCTCGCCCTTGACGATGGCCTGGGCCAGGCCCTCGACGACGGCGGTCTTGCCGACACCGGGCTCGCCGATGAGGACCGGGTTGTTCTTGGTGCGGCGGGACAGCACCTGCATGACCCGCTCG
Organism: Streptomyces sp. NPDC037389; assembly: GCF_040636475.1. NCBI lineage: Bacteria > Bacillati > Actinomycetota > Actinomycetes > Kitasatosporales > Streptomycetaceae > Streptomyces > Streptomyces sp. NPDC037389. Next base: position 75,163 of record NZ_JBEZUS010000019.1, on the reverse strand, counting down.
ATCTCCTTCTCGCGCCCGATGACCGGGTCGAGCTTGGACTCGCGAGCGGCCTGCGTGAGATTGCGGCCGAACTGGTCCAGGACGAGCGAGGTCGAGGGGGTCCCCTCGGCCGGGCCGCCGGCGGTGGCGGCTTCCTTGCCCTGGTAGCCGGAGAGCAGCTGGATGACCTGCTGCCGCACCCGGTTCAGGTCGGCGCCCAGCTTGACCAGGACCTGGGCGGCGACGCCCTCGCCCTCACGGATCAGGCCGAGCAGGATGTGCTCCGTGCCGATGTAGTTGTGGCCGAGTTGGAGGGCCTCGCGGAGCGACAGCTCCAGGACCTTCTTGGCACGGGGGGTGAAGGGGATGTGGCCGGACGGAGCCTGCTGGCCCTGCCCGATGATCTCCTCCACCTGCTGGCGGACCGCCTCGAGCGAAATCCCGAGGCTCTCCAGGGCCTTAGCGGCGACACCCTCACCCTCGTGGATCAGGCCCAGGAGGATGTGCTCGGTGCCGATGTAGTTGTGGTTGAGCATCCGGGCTTCTTCCTGAGCCAGGACGACAACCCGCCGCGCGCGGTCGGTGAACCTCTCGAACATCGTTAATCGCTCCTCAGAGCGGTCAGGCAGTTAGGGGTCGGTCCCCTCCCTGTCCTTCCGCATGCTAGTCCCGCTGGGCGGGACAGCTCATTCCAACTGCCGACACCCGTCCTTGGCCTCCTGCCCCGAACAGCCGACATCTGCTCCAACCTGATGGTGGGAGACGATGTTCCCGCAGGCCAGGCATATACGCCCACCATCAGTACGCCCACGGCGAACGCCCACCTGGGCCGACACGCCCGCCCCCGGTCCGGCCACCACCCCCGGTGGCGCGCTCCGGGGCCCGTCGCACCGCGTCTCCCCTCGGGGAATGTCTTACCCGCAAGCACTGACAGTCCATGCGGCGCACCCCCTGTGCATCCGCTACGGGCGAACACCCCCGCACCACCCGGCGCGCCCATGCGCTCCGCTTGTGTTATACGCGGAGTGTTCAACCGTCCACAGCGCGTAACCTCTGGGGTCTTCCACAGTTGCACCGTTCATGACGGTAGTCCTCCCGCGCCCCTGCCGCCCCTCGGACGAATCGCTCCCGCCGGGAGCGCCGGGTCCGCGGGATCCGGGCACGCGGCGCCGCTGGCGCCAGTGGTACGAGTGCGTGCTCGGCTGGCCGACGGGGCCGACCGCGGGCGGGCGGCCCGTGGAGCTGCTCACCGGGGTCCGGTTCGACGCCCTGGGGATGCCGGCGGACGCCGGTCGAGCGGTGCTCGGGCGGGTTCCCTCGACCGGTCCGGTCGCGCTGGACCGCGGCAGCCGGACGATGTGGTTCCTGACCGCCGCGGGCACCGCCGACGAGCTGCCGGGGCTGCTCGGCTGGCTGGAGTGGGGCGGGGTGGCCCTGGAGCTGACCGCCCTGGGTGCGGGCGGCCGGATCGTCGCTCCGGCTCCTGTCGGTGCCGGAGCCCGCCCGGATCCCGGCGGGGCCGGGGAACGCGCCCGGCGCGGCCGCTCGGGCCGGGCCGGTCGGTGCGGCCCGTACGGCTCCCAGGAGGGCGCCGAGGCCGTCTGGGTGCGACCTCCCGAGCCGGGGTGCGAGGTGGAGCCGACGCTGCCGGTGGTCGGCGTGGACGGCAGCGGTGGCGCCCCCGACCTCGTGCGGCTCGTGGGCGCGGCGGCCACGGAGTGCCATCGGGCCCGACTGCTGCGCGCCGAGGGGGCGCGCAGGGATCAGCCGCCGGGGGATCGCCCGGGAGGACCGGGAGAAGAACCGGACGATCAGGCGTTGGCCTTCTCGTACGCCTCACGGATCTCGGCCGGGACACGGCCGCGGTCGTTGACGTTGTAGCCGTTCTCCTTGGCCCAGGCGCGGATCTTCGCGGTGTCCGGGCTGCCGACGGCGGTGGCGACACGGCCCTTGCCGCGGGCCGCGGAAGCGCGACCGCCGGTGCGACGGGCCGCCTTCACGTAGTCCGCGAGCGCCTCACGCAGCTTGTCCGCGTTGCCGGTCGTGAGGTCGATCTCGTAGGACTTGCCGTCGAGGGCGAACGTCACGGTCTCGTCGGCCTCGCCGCCGTCGAGGTCGTCGACAAGAAGGACCTGAACCTTCTGCGCCACGGGGGATTCCTTTCATCAGCGGAAAAGGATTACGAAGGAATAGCAAACCGCCTTTCCCGGAAAAACACAAACCCTCCGGGAAGGTTCAGCTGGCCTTCCCCGTGGGAACGATGGCTTCCGGGCGTCCTCGATAGGGGCGCGATTCGGACATAGGGACCGCGATCACAGATGCAGAAGCATCCGGCTGTTGCCAAGGGTGTTCGGCTTCACTCGTTCGAGACCCAGGAACTCGGCAACACCCTCGTCATAGGAACGCAGCAGCTCGCTGTAGACATCACCGTCCACCGGCGTCTCCCCGATCTCGACGAAGCCGTGCTTCGCGAAGAAGTCGACTTCGAAGGTGAGGCAGAAAATACGCCGCACCCCGAGCCAGCGCGCGGTCTGGAGCAGCTTGTCCAGTACCTGGTGGCCCACTCCGCCGCCCCGGACATCGGGGTCGACCGCGAGAGTGCGCACCTCCGCGAGGTCTTCCCACATCACGTGGAGAGCACCGCATCCGATGACGGTACCGTCCTCGTCCCGCTCGGCGACCCAGAACTCCTGGATGTCCTCGTAAAGCGTCACCGTCGCTTTGTCGAGCAGGATGCGGTCGCGCACGTAGGCGTTGATGAGCCGGCGGACGGCGGGCACATCGCTGGTGCGGGCCCTGCGGACGGTGACGACTTTAGTTAGAGCGGACATGACCGGACGCTATCGCCCCGGCGCTCCCGGGGTCTCGTCGGGCCCGTCGAGTTGCACGACCCGGATCGCGTCGCGGAGCGCTTCCCGTTGTTCGGCCGACATCATGCCGAAGAAGGCGACGAGAGCGGCGGCGGGGTTGTCGCTGAGGGACCAGGCTTCGTTCATCAGTGCGGCCGAGTAGGCGGCCCGGTTGGAGACCGCCTCATATCGATAGGCGCGGCCTTCGGCTTCCCTGCGGAGCCAGCCCTTCTGATACAGGTTGTCCATTACGGTCATCACGGTCGTGTACGCGATGGACCGTTCCTGCTGAAGGTCTTCCAGGACTTCTCTGACAGTGACCGGCCGGTTCCACTCCCACACGCGCGTCATCACGGCGTCTTCCAGTTCACCCAGGCGTCGAACCACACGCGAATAATAGTGGGAGATGTCGCGAATGCCGGTTTATCGGCGCGGTTCAGCGCGGCAATCCGGGCAGCGAAAAGGGCGTACGTCCCGGGGAATAGCCCCGGACCGTACGCCCCGCGCCCGTTCTGTACGTCCGTACGCGCGGCGTCCTCAGGCCCCGGCGGGCTTCGAGGACTGCTGGGCGGCTTCCACCCGGGCCAGTGCGGCGTCGACGATGGCGTCTTCCTTCGCCTTGTTCGCACCACCCTGACTTTTGACGATCGTCACGACCAGCGCGGTGAAGGCGATCGCCATCACCACGGGCGGGACCAGCGCGGCGACATAGTCCATGGCCGTCGGCTCCTTCTGGATCGGGGTTTCGCGCCGGCTGCGCGACTCGTCCAGATTACGCATCCGCCTTTTCCCCCGGGCCGCCCGGGTGCCGGGCGGCCGGAATGCCGAGAGGGCCGGGCCGGGTCAGGCCGGGCGGGCCGCCGGGAGGCCGGACACGGCTCCCGGCGGTGGGGTGGGTTTACGGCGGGGCGGGAACACCTCGCCGGGAGTCGGGATGGGGCGGCCGGGCTGCGCCGGCTTCGGCTGAGGGGCGGCGGGCGGCGGCGTGGGGGCGGGCTTGCCCGGGGGCGCGGGAGCGGGCTTCTCCGGGGACGCGACCCCGGGCCGGGGATCGGCCTCGTCGGTGTGCGGGGTACGGCCGCCCGGGAGCGCGAGCAGGCGCGTACGCGCCGGGAGGGCGCACGAGGAGTGGGCGCGCCCCGGTTGGGGGCGGGCGCCGGGGACGCCCGGCACGGCGGGGGCGGCCCGGACCGCGGGCCGGGTCCGTACGGCCTGCTCGGCGAGGTGCTCGCAGCGTCGCAGCAGGGCGCGGCGGTGACCGGCCTCGGTGCCGCCCACCGGGAGCGCGCACAGCGAGCGCAGGGCGGCGAGATCCTCGGAGCCGGGCTGATAGCCGTCCGCGAGGGCGTCCCGGAGCAGCCGCGCGTAGCCGGGCGCGGCACCGGGCAGGGCGGCGCGGTAGCGGGCGAGCTCGGCCAGCAGGAAGGCGCGGAGCCGGCCGGCCTCGTGGTCGGCCTCGGTCATGGCTTCGGCGAGCCGGAGGCAGTCCCGGACCTCGGCGTCCCGTACGGGGCCGGGGCGGGTGGGAACGGAATCGGGGCGGAGTGCGATGTCGAGGGCACGGCGCAGCACGCGCAGCTCGTCCGCGCTGAACGCCATGCCGCCGCGGGATCCATAGGGCGTGGGCATGGGCCGACTTTAAGTGCTAAGCGGACAAAATTCGCTTAGCTGGTCATTTTGGGCGTGGCACAAGGGCTGAACGGGGCGAGGGCGGGCGGTCAGTGCTCACGGCGGCGGGCGGCGCCCAGGGCTATGGCGCCGGCGGAGAGCGCGGTCCCGGAGGTGGTGGCGAGCAGCAGGGTCGCGGAGGCCGCGCCGTCGTCCATGGGCCGGTGGCGGGGCATGGGGCCGGGCGCGGCGCCGGTGATCTCGACGACGATCGGCGCGTTGTCGTTGGCGGGATCCGGGTCGGGGGTGTTGCCGGGGCCGGCGATCCGGACCCAGCCCTCCGCGCCCTCGACCTTCTTGTCGATGCGGATCCGGAAGCGCAGCGTCTCGCGCTCGCCGGCGGCGAAGTCGCCGCCGATGGCGCAGAGGTAGTCGCGGGCGGCCGTGTCGTGCGGGGCGCAGCGGTGGCCGGCGTCGCCTCCGGGGGCGATGGTGGTCCCTTCGGGCGCGGTGACCTCGTAGGCCCGGCGGTCGGCGGCGGCCGGGCCGGGGCCGCCGTTGCGCACGCCGACCTCGACGTCGACCGTCTGGCCCACGCGGCCCGCGACCGGGTGGGCGATGGCCTGGTAGTCGGCGGGCGGAGACGGCCGGGGGGCGGCGGCCGCGGTGCCGCCCGTCAGGGCGGCGAGGGTGAGGGCGGCTGCCGCTGCCGCGATCTGACGCGCTGTTCGCTTCGGCTTCACGCGTGTCCGCCCGCCCTTGGTTCCGGTCCGTCTGCGTGCTGTCAGACCGTCAAGGGTGGGGGTTTGGTTGCATGCCCCGGCCCCCCAACCGCATCGCCGCCCCGGCCTTTCAGCCCCGCATCATGTTGCGCTCGTAGACCAGCCGCAGGCCGATGAGTGTCAGCCACGGCTCGTGCTCGTCGATGACGGACGCCTCGCCCAGGACCAGGGGGGCCAGGCCGCCCGTGGCGATGACGGTGACGTCGTCGGGGTCCTCGGCCAGCTCACGGGCCATCCGGCTGACGACGCCGTCCACCTGGCCGGCGAAGCCGTAGAGGATGCCGGACTGCATGGCCTCGACGGTGTTCTTGCCGATGACGCTGCGCGGGCGGGCGATCTCGATCTTGCGGAGCTGGGCGCCGCGGACGCCCAGGGCCTCCGTGGAGATCTCGATGCCGGGGGCGATCACACCGCCGACGTACTCGCCGCGCGCGCTCACCGCGTCGAACGTCGTCGCCGTGCCGAAGTCGACGACGACGCACGGGCCGCCGTAGAGCTCGACGGCGGCGACCGCGTTGATGATGCGGTCCGAGCCGACCTCCTTGGGCTGGTCCATGAGGATCGGCACGCCCGTCTTCACGCCCGGCTCGACCAGGATGGCGGGGACGTCGCCGTAGTAGCGGCGGGTCACCTCGCGCATCTCGTGGAGCACGGAGGGGACGGTCGAGCAGATGCAGATGCCGTCGATGCCGTCGCCCAGCTCGTCGCCCAGCAGCGGATGGCGGCCCATCAGGCCCTGGAGCAGCACCGCCAGTTCGTCCGCGGTGCGGCGCGGGTCGGTGGAGATGCGCCAGTGCTCGACGATGTCCTCGCCGTCGAACAGGCCGAGGACGGTCTGGGTGTTGCCGACATCGATGGTGAGCAGCATCAGGAGGCCTCCTCGTGGAGGTCCAGGCCGATGTCCAGGATCGGGGAGGAGTGGGTCAGCGAGCCGACGGCCAGGTAGTCGACGCCGGTCTCGGCGTAGGCGCGGGCGTTGGCCAGGGTCAGCCGGCCCGAGGACTCCAGCTTGGCGCGGCCGGCGACGAGCGCGACGGCCTCGCGGGTCCGCTCGACGGTGAAGTTGTCGAGCATGACGAGGTCCACGCCCTCGTCGAGGACCGGCGGGATCTGGTCGAGCCGGTCCACCTCGACCTCGATGTCCACGTCCGGGAACTCCTGGCGCACGGCCCGGAACGCCTCCGCGACACCGCCGGCGGCGATCACGTGGTTGTCCTTCACCAGCGCGGCGTCGGACAGCGACATGCGGTGGTTGACGCCGCCGCCGCAGCGGACCGCGTACTTCTCCAGCGCGCGCAGCCCCACGGTGGTCTTGCGGGTGTCGCGGACGGCGGCGCCGGTGCCCTCCAGGGCGTCGGCCCAGGCGCGGGTGGCGGTGGCGATGCCGGAGAGGTGGCAGAGGATGTTGAGCATGCTGCGCTCGGCGGTGAGCAGATCCGCGGTACGGGTGCGGACGGTCAGCAGCTTCTGGCCCTCCTCCACCCGGTCGCCGTCCTCGACGTGCCGCTCGACCTCGAACTCGTCGGTGCAGGCCACGGAGAGGATGGCCTCGGCGATACGCAGACCGGCGACCGTGCCGGCCTCGCGGGCGGTGAAGTCACCGGCGGCGACGGCGTCCTCGGGGACGGTCGCGAAGGTCGTGATGTCCTTGCCGCCGTCGAGGTCCTCCTCGATGGCGAGGTGCGCGAGGTCCTCGACCTGGAGCGGGTCCAGCCCGGCCGCGACCAGCAGCCGTACGAGCTCGGGGTCGAGCCCGCACTCGAAGTCGTCCGCGTCGTACTCCCCACCGGAGCAGCCGCAGGCGTCGCCGCAGCCCCCGGTCGCCTCCGGCTCGGCGGCTTCCCGGCCGGAACGGCCGATCTGGTGCAGGGGGGCGTCGTCGGTGGTGCTCACGCTGTTCTCCTTGGGGGCGGAGGCGGATACGGGCTCTACGGGCGGGAAGGCGGCCGACTCGGTGGTGGAGACCGCGAGGGTGCGATCCGGGCGCAGCGTCACCAGGAGGTGGCGGCGGGAGCGGTCGTCGTCGCGGTCGGGGAAGTCCTCGCGCCAGTGGCAGCCGCGGGTCTCCTCCCGGCGGAGGGCGGCGGCGACCAGGAGCTGGGCGACGAGGAGGAGGTTGGTCGTCTCCCAGGCCTCGGTGCCGGGGACAGGGGATTTGTCGGTGGCTTCCTCGCGGATGCGGGCCAGCCGCGTAGCGGCTTCTTCCAGACTCCGCGCGGAGCGGAGGACGCCCGCGCCCGCCGTCATGACGCGCTGGATCTCGGCTCGTGCCTCGGTGGGGATCAGGAGCGTTTCCGGCTCTCCCGCCGTGGTGGGGGTTTCTCCCGCCCGCTCACCCGTCGCCCCGAACGTCGAATCCGCCGAATCCGTCGAATCCGCGATGTCCGCCGCGATGCGTTCCGCGAAGACCAGGCCCTCCAGGAGGGAGTTGGACGCGAGCCGGTTCGCGCCGTGGACTCCGGTGCAGGCGACCTCGCCGCACGCGTACAGGCCCGGCACGGTCGTCCGGCCGCGCAGGTCCGTCCGTACACCGCCGGAGGCGTAGTGCGCGGCGGGCGAGACGGGGACGAGGTCCGTGACCGGGTCGATGCCGTGTGCCCGGCAGGCTGCCAGGATGGTGGGGAAGCGGCGCGCCCACTTCTCCGGGCCGAAGTGGCGGGCGTCCAGGTACATGTGCTCGGCGCCCGTCTCGCGCATGCGCCGCATGATGCCCTTGGCGACGATGTCGCGCGGGGCGAGCTCGGCCAGCTCGTGCGCGCCGAGCATGAAGCGGTCGCCGTCGGCGTCCACCAGGTGGGCGCCCTCGCCGCGGACGGCCTCCGAGACCAGGGGCTGCTGCCCCTCGGCGTCGGGGCCGAGCCACAGCACGGTCGGGTGGAACTGGACGAACTCCAGGTCGGAGACCTCGGCGCCGACGCGCAGGGCGAGGGCGACGCCGTCGCCGGTGGAGACGGCGGGGTTGGTGGTGGCGGAGAAGACCTGGCCCATGCCGCCGGTGGCCAGGACGACGGCCCGGGCGCGGACGGCGCCGACGCCGTCGTGCTGGCCCTCGCCCATGACGTGGAGGGAGACGCCCGCCGCGTGACCCTCGGCGTCCTTGAGAAGGTCGAGGACGAGGGCGTGCTCGATGGTCTTGATGCCCGCCGTGCGCACGGCGTCGACGAGGGCGCGGGAGATCTCGGCGCCGGTGGCGTCGCCTCCGGCGTGGGCGATGCGGTCGCGGTGGTGGCCGCCCTCACGGGTCAGCAGGATCTCGCCGGTGCCGGCGTCGGTGTCGAAGCGGGCGCCGGTGGCGATGAGGCGGCGCACGGCGTCGGGGCCCTCGGTGACCAGGGTCCGTACGGCCTCCTCCGAGCAGAGGCCCGCGCCGGCGACGAGGGTGTCGTCGAGGTGCTGCTCAGGGGTGTCGCCGTCGCCGAGGGCGGCCGCTATGCCGCCCTGGGCCCAGCGGGTGGAGCCGTCGTCGAGGCGCGCCTTGCTGACGACGGTGACGCTCGCGCCGGCCGCCGCGCAGCGCAGCGCCACGGTCAGGCCGGCCACGCCGGAGCCGACGACCACGACGTCGGCGTCGACGGACCAGCCGGGGCGGGGGGCATGGAGTCGTATGCCGGTCATCGCGCCGCTCCGACGGTGAGGGGGATGTTGTCGATCAGACGGGTGGTGCCCACCTTGGCGGCGACGGCGAGGATGGCCTCGCCGCTGTAGTCGTCGGGGACCTCGGTGAAGTCGGAGGGGTCGACGAGCGCCAGGTAGTCGAGGCGGAGCGGGGGCTCCATGCCCGCCGCGCCGTCCAGGATCGCCCGGGCGGAGCGCCGGACGGGGGCGGCGCCCTCGCCGGCCGAGGCGCCGGCGGCGAGCAGGGCGCGGGAGAGCTCCAGCGCCGTGGCCCGGTCGGCGTCGGAGAGGTAGCGGTTGCGGCTGGAGAGGGCGAGGTTGTCGCCCTCGCGGACCGTGGGCACGCCCACGATCTCCACGGGGAAGTTGAGGTCGCGCACCATGCGGCGGATCAGGGCGAGCTGCTGGGCGTCCTTCTGCCCGAACAGCGCGACGTCCGGCAGGGTGAGATGGAGGAGCTTGCCGACGACGGTGAGGACGCCGTCGAAGTGGCCGGGGCGGCTGGCGCCTTCGAGGCGCTCGCCCATGGGGCCGGCGGTGACCCGGACCTGGGGCTCGCCGCCGGGGTAGACCTCGTCGGCGGACGGGGCGAAGACGAAGTCGGCGTCGGCCTTTCCGGCGATCGCGAGGTCGGCGTCGAGGGTGCGCGGGTAGCGGTCGAGGTCCTCGCCGGCGCCGAACTGGAGCGGGTTGACGAAGACGGTGACGACGACCTGGCCCGCCGGGCCCACCAGCCTGCGCGCCTCGCGGACGAGGGTGGCGTGGCCGTCGTGCAGGGCGCCCATGGTCATGACGACCGCGCGGCGGCCGCCGCGCGGGAGGGAGTGCAGCTCCGCTGCGGTACGGATGAGCTGGGCGGTCACTGGTTGCCTCCGTCCGCGAGGACGCCGAGCAGGTCCTCCGCGAGTTCCGGCTTGAGCAGGCCGTGCGCGAGGGCGCGGTCCGCGGTGGTGCGGGCCATCGCCAGATATCCGGCGACGGCCCCGGGAGCGTGGGCGCGCAGCTCTGCGACGTGAGCCGCGACCGTGCCGGCGTCGCCGCGGGCGACCGGGCCGGTGAGGGCGGCGTCGCCGCTGCGCAGGGCGTTGTCCAGGGCGGCGCCCAGGAGCGGGCCGAGCATCCGGGCGGGGTGCTCGACCCCGGCGGTGCGCAGCAGGTCCATGCTCTGGGCGACGAGGGTGACGAGGTGGTTGGCGCCGATGGCGAGGGCCGCGTGGTAGAGCGGGCGGGCACTCTCCTCGATCCACTCGGGCTCGCCGCCCATCTCGATGACCAGCGCCTCGGCGGCCAGCCGCAGCTCCTGGGGGGCGGTGACGCCGAAGGAGCAGCCGGCCAGGCGCTGGACGTCCACCGGGGTGCCGGTGAAGGTCATCGCGGGGTGGAGGGCCAGCGGCAGGGCGCCGACGCGGGTCGCCGGGTCGAGGACGGCGGTGCCGTGCCGGCCGGAGGTGTGCACGAGGAGCTGGCCGGGGCGGACGGCGCCGGTCTCGGCGAGCCCGGCGACCAGGCCCGGCAGGGCGTCGTCGGGCACGGTCAGCAGGACCAGCTCGGCGTGGGCGAGCACATCGGCGGGCGCCATGACGGGCACGTCCGGCAGCATGGCCGCGGCGCGGCGCAGCGAGGCGTCGGAGACGCCCGACACGGCGACGGGACGGTGCCCGGCGAGCTGGAGGGACGCGGCCAGGGCGGGGCCGACACGACCGGCGCCGACCACGCCGACGGTGAGCCTGGCGGGGCGGTCCCGGGGGCTCGTGTGCTCGGAGGGGAGGTGTGCGTTCACGCGGCGGGATGCCTTCCGTTCCAGTCCGCGGGGGTACCGGACGATTCCTTTGTCATGCTACGCGAGGCGCGCGGGGCGGTCCCGGGCCGTCCCCAGCCCTGTGGACAACGTCGGGCATGTGGATAACTCGGCCGCACGTTCGAGTGGTCGGCGGGAGGAGGGCCTCCGATCGCCGATGGCCGGGTCTAGCTTGAAAACCTCAGGCAGAGGAGGCATGCCATGACCGCACTGGATGAACGGCCGCACGCCGATGAGCAGATGCTGACCGCGCAGTTCGAGGCCCTCGCCCAGGCGGCCATACGCGAGGCGGAGGGGCTGCGCCTGGAGTTCATCGACGGAAAAATGGGGGTCAAGGCCGTGCCCGATGGGCTCCACGAGACGATCACGATGTGGCTTGTCCGGCAGTGCCTCCAGCACCGTCCGGACATGGATCTTCACACGGGCCAAGGCCTCAAGATCGAGACCTGCCGCAAGGGTCGCGCCCGCCCCGACGGGACGCTCGCCCCCACGGGGCATTTCGTCCGGGCCGGGGAGTGGGCCGAGCCGGACGGCGTGCTGATGACCGTCGAGGTCACGTCGCACGACTACGACACCAATAGGCGCGACCGCGTCGAGAAGCCGCGCGCCTACGCCGAGAGCGGCATCCCCGTGTACCTCCTCCTCGACCGGGATGCCGACGAGGTCACCGTGTACAGCGAACCCGTGGAGGGCGCCTACCAGGAGCGGCACACGGCGGCCTTCGGCAAGAGCATCGAGCTGCCCGGGCCGGTCGGGTTCACTCTCGACACCGAGCCCCTGAAGGCATGGAGCGCCGCACGGGAGAGCGACGGGTAGGTCACCGTCGCCGCGTCAGCGCTCGCACGGACTCCCGCAGCCGTTCGCGACGCGGTAGGGGCGCTCTTGGAGCGGCTGGACGGGGGCACTCTGGGCGGCTGACGGCCGTACGGGCGCCGGGGCGGCGGCCGCGTGCCGTACGGGGCGGGCGGGGCGGAGGGCCGTCGTCCAGCGGGTCCACCGGGCCCGGCGGGTGGCGACGTGCTCGTCTACGACGGCCAGGAAGGCCCGCCAGGTGCGGAGTTCCCGGACTGCCTGGCGGTCGCCGGTGCCCGGCGCGGGCGGCGGGGCCTCGCCCAGCTGGGAGGTGCGGTACAGGTCGAGCAGGTATTGCTGGTTCGCGCTCATGTCCTCCACCGTGCGGCCCGGTCCACCCGTTCGGCGCGTGAATTGACGAGGACCGTCAATCGGCGGCCCGACCTGCGAAAAGGAAGGCACGATGACCCCATGAGCGTGACGATCGACATCGCGGGCCTGCCGCCCGAGCGGCTGGTCTTCCGGGCCTCCCCGCTGGCCGAGCTGTGCACCGCCCTCCACGCCCTGGCCGAGCCCGGGCACCACCCCGGGCTGCACGGCTGGACCACCGCGACGAACGCGGCGCTCAAGCCGGATCTCGCCGACCGGCTGTGCGAGGCGGACTTCCTGTGGAGCTCGACCTTCTCCGACATCTCGCACGCCTTCGCCGCCCTCCCGGAGACGCACGGCCAGCCCGGCGCCACCCTCGCCGAGGACCTGGACATGATGGACCGGCTGGACGACGAGCTGTTCGTCGACGCCGCCCTGGAGATCTCCTGCTCCAGCAAATACACCCTGCGCGGCCCGTCGCCTCTGGTGAACGCGGAGATCCGGGAGCAGGCCCTGGAGCGCGCCACCGCACGCGGCCCCCGCCAGCTGGCGTTCGCCAAGCGGCTGCTCCAGGACCCCCCGGAGGTCCGGGCCTGGCTGCGGCGGCTGTTCGAGGACAGCGCGGAGGCGTTCTTCAACGACGTCTGGCAGCGGGTACGCGTCCAGCTCGCCAACGACGCCCGCCACAAGACGGAGATCCTGCGGCACAAGGGCCTCGCCGAGGCCCTCGCCGAGGTCTCGCCCGCCGTGAAGCTCTCCCCCGACGGCTCCCGGATCGTCGTCGACAAGCTCACCAGCGGCCATACGACCGCGGTCGACCCGGCCGTCGGCCCGGGCGTCACCTTCGTCCCGTCGTCCCTCGGCTGGCCCCATCTGTGGGTGCTCCACGCCCCCGGCTGGCGGCCGACGATCCACTACCCGGTGGCCGCCCCCGAACTGCCCGGGCCGCAGTCCCTCGACCTGCTCACCCTCCGCCTGGAAGCGCTGGCGCACCCGATGCGGATCAGGATGTGCCGCTATCTGGCGCGGGCCGCGTTCACCACGGGCGAGCTGGCGGCCGCGCACGACATCAGCCCGCCGGAGGTGTCACGGCACATAGCGGTGCTGAAGAAGGCCGGACTGATCACGACACGGCGGCGCGGCCGCTATGTGCTCCACCAGCTGGACCTGACGGTGGTCGCCCGGCTGGGGAGCGATTTCCTGGAGGGCGTGCTGCGCTGAGCAGTCCGGGCAGAGCAGTCCGGGCACCCGCGTGCCGGTGGGGGCTTGTCGCGCCCACGCGGCGGTAGCCGCATACCGACACAGCCCCGCGCCCCTTGCGGGGCCCTCAGTGCGCGGCTCCCCCGCCGCCCGCCCGGACCAGGCCCGTCTCGTATGCCATCACCACCACCTGCACCCGGTCCCGCAGGCCCAGCTTGGTGAGGATGCGGCCCACGTGCGTCTTCACCGTCGCCTCCGACAGCACCAGCCGCGCCGCGATCTCGCCGTTGGACAGGCCCTGCGCCACCAGCAGCATCACCTCGCGCTCCCGGTCCGTGAGCCGGCTCAGCTCCGCGGTGGTGGGCTCGGGGCCCGCGCTCGGCAGCATCGGGGTGAAGCGGTCCAGCAGCCGGCGGGTGGTGCTGGGCGCGACCACCGCGTCACCGCTGTGCACCGCCCGGATCGCGCCCAGCAGCTCGGCGGGCGGCACGTCCTTGAGCATGAAGCCGCTCGCGCCGGCCTTCAGCGCGGAGAAGGCGTACTCGTCGAGGTCGAAGGTGGTGAGGATCAGCACCTTCGGCGGGTTCTCCCCCAGACAGATCCGGCGGGTGGCCTCCACACCGTCCATGTGCGGCATGCGGACGTCCATCAGGATGACGTCCACCTCGGTGCCCTCCAGCGCCTTCAGCGCCTCCACACCGTCCCCGGCCTCGGCGACGACCTCCATATCCGGCTGGGCCGCCAGCACCATGCGGAAACCGGTACGAAGAAGCACCTGGTCGTCTACGAGGAGGACGCGGATCGACATGCGGGGTCCCTTTCTGAGGCGTACTACGAATCAAACCTGATGGCCTGGTGGCCTGACGGCCTGGTGGCCTGGTGGTTTCAGCGGCCGGACCTGGCAGGGAGCAGCACGCTGATCCGGAAGCCGCCGCCCTGCCGCGGCCCCGCGTCCAGGGTGCCGCCCACCATGCCGACACGCTCGCGCATACCGATCAGACCGTGTCCCATGCCGTCGGCGCCACCGTCCTCGTACAGCTCGTGCTGCGCGCCCCGGCCGTCGTCCTCGACCAGCAGCCCCAGGCCGTCGTCGAAATACGTCAGCCGGACGCTCGCGCCGACGTCCGGGCCGCCGTGCTTCCGGGTGTTGGTCAGCGCCTCCTGGACGATCCGGTAGGCCGTCAGCTCCACACCGCTCGGCAGCGGCCGCGGCGCGCCCTCGACGGTGAAGTCCACCGGCAGCCCGGCGCCCCGCACCTGCTCGACGAGCTCGCCGATCTGCTCCACGTCCGGCTGCGGCACATACGTCTCACCGCTCTCCCCGCCTTCCTCGGTGCGCAGCACGCCCAGCAGGCGGCGCATCTCGGTGAGGGCCTTGCGGCCGGTGCTGGAGATCGTCTCCAGTGCCTGCTTGGCCTGGTCCGGCGAGGCGTCCAGGACGTAGGCGGCGCCGTCGGCCTGCACCACCATCACCGACACGTTGTGCGCGACGACGTCGTGGAGTTCGCGGGCGATGCGCGCCCGCTCGGCGGTCACCGCCATCTTCGCCTGCTGCTCGCGCTCCTTCTCCAGGCGCGTGGCGCGCTCCTCCAGCTGCGCCCAGTACGCGCGGCGGGTGCGCATCGAGTCGCCGAGGACCCAGGCGAGGACGAACGGGACGCTGACGAACACCGCCCCCAGGAGGGTGCTGCCCAGCTCGCTGTGCGGCGTGGGCCAGCGGACGGCGGCGATCGGGGACGCCAGGACCCCGCCGACCAGCGCGAACCGCGACGCCCAGCGCGTATTGCCGGACGACACGGTGTAGATGATCACCAGCATCGCGAAGTCCGAGACGTCCGGCGAGACGTCGAAGGCGACCTGGGCCACCCCCGTAGCGGCCGCCAGCAGCAGCATCTTCTCCGGCCAGCGGCGGCGCAGCGCGATCACCGTGCTGAGCGCCAGGGCCACGACGATCTTGAGGGCCGTCCCGCCCCGCGTACTCCCCTCGGCGCTGGACAGCACGCTGAGCCCCAGCAGCAGGAGGGCCCAGAAGGTGTCCACACCGGTGGGGTGTCTGCGGAGGAAGTCGTAGAGGCGCTGCACGTCACCCAGCGTAGGCACGCCGAGTCGCCGCACGGGTCAGCCCGGCGATCGATCCGGTCGGTTTCCGTCTACTCCCCAAGGTGGAGGGCGAGTGTCCGGTAGGCCCGCTTAACGTGTGCGTATGGGAAGCGGAGCGAATGTGTCGAGCGGTGCGAGGACCTGGCGGGAGGCGACCGAGACGGCCCTCTACGGCCCCGAGGGCTTCTACCGGAGCCCCGAGGGCCCTGCGGGTCACTTCCGTACGTCCGTCCATGCCTCCCCCCTGTACGCCGGGGCCGTCGTGGAGCTGCTGTGCCGCGTCGACGCGGCCCTGGGGCACCCGGCGGAGCTGGCGTTCGCCGACGTCGGGGCGGGACGCGGCGAGCTGGTGGCCGGGGTGCTCGCCCGGTGCCCCGCGGAGCTCGCCGGCAGGCTGCGCCCGTACGCCGTGGAGCTCGCCGACCGCCCGGAGGACCTCGACCCCCGGGTGAGCTGGCGGGACACCTTGCCCGAAGGGCTCACCGGGCTGCTCTTCGCCAACGAGTGGCTCGACAACGTGCCGGTGGACGTCGCCGAGACGGACGGCGAGGGCACCCCCCGCCAGGTGCTCGTCCGCGACGACGGCGAGGAACTGCTCGGCGACCCGGTCTCCGGCGAGGACGCCGACTGGCTCAAGCGCTGGTGGCCCCTGGAGGGCGCGCCGCCCGGCTCCCGCGCCGAGATCGGCCACCCGCGCGACGCCGCCTGGCGGCAGGCGACCGGCACGCTGCGGTCCGGGCTGGCAGTGGCCGTCGACTACGCGCACGGACGCGCCTCCCGCCCGCCCTACGGCACCCTGACCGGCTTCCGCGAGGGACGCGAGGTGCGGCCCGTGCCGGATGGCTCCTGCGACATCACCGCGCACGTCGCGCTGGACGCGGCCGCGCTGCCGGGCGGCTCGGTCGTCAGCCAGCGCGAGGCGCTGCGGGCCCTGGGCGTCGACGGCGCCCGTCCGCCGCTCTCGCTCGCCTCGACCGACCCGGCCGCCTACGTACGGGCCCTCGGCGCGGCCGGCGAGGCGGCGGAGCTGACCGCACCGGCGGGCCTGGGCGGCTTCGGCTGGCTGCTCCAGCCGGTGGAGCTCCCGCCGGAGGCGCTGGGAATCGGCCCGTCGGGCGGCTCCTCCGGTGTTTGGGAAAGCGGCTCCTCCGGTGTTTGAGAAACTAGCCCCATGACGGAGACGACAGTCGGGATCGGCGGCGCGGCGGAGAGCACCGACATGGTGCTCAACATCGGGCCCCAGCACCCGTCGACCCATGGTGTGCTGCGACTGCGCCTCGTCCTGGACGGCGAGCGGGTCCGGAGCGCCGAGCCGGTGATCGGCTATATGCACCGGGGCGCGGAGAAGCTGTTCGAGGCGCGCGACTACCGCCAGATCGTCATGCTCGCCAACCGGCACGACTGGCTGTCGGCGTTCTCCAACGAGCTGGGCGTCGTCATCGCCGTCGAGCGGATGCTCGGCATGGAGGTCCCCGAGCGCGCGGTGTGGACGCGCACGCTGCTGGCCGAGCTGAACCGGGTGCTCAACCATCTGATGTTCCTCGGCTCGTATCCACTGGAGCTCGGCGGCATCACCCCGGTCTTCCACGCGTTCCGCGAGCGCGAGGAGCTCCAGACGGTCATGGAGGAGGTCTCCGGCGGCCGGATGCACTACATGTTCAACCGCGTCGGCGGCCTGAAGGAGGACCTGCCCGCGGGCTGGCTCGGCCGGGCCCGCCACGCGATCGCCGAGGTGCGCTCGCGGATGGACGTGTACGACCGGCTGGTCCTCGGCAACGAGATCTTCCGGGGGCGGACGCGCGGCGTCGGCGTCCTCTCGCCGGAGGCCGTCCACGCGTACGGGGTGAGCGGGCCGATCGCCCGCGCCTCCGGTGTCGACTTCGACCTGCGGCGCGACGAGCCGTACCTCGCGTACGGCGAGCTGGGCGACGTCCTGAAGGTCGTCACCCACGAGGAGGGCGACTGCCTGGCGCGCTTCGAGTGCCTGCTGGAACAGACCCACAACTCGCTGGACCTGGCCGACGCCTGCCTGGACCGGATGGCCGAGCTGCCGCCCGGCCCGATCAACCAGCGGCTGCCCAAGGTCCTCAAGGCCCCGGAGGGCTCGACCTACGTCTGGACCGAGAACCCGCTGGGCCTCAACGGCTACTACCTCGTCTCCAAGGGCGACAAGACGCCCTGGCGACTGAAGCTCCGGTCGGCCTCGTTCAACAACATCCAGGCCCTGACCGAGCTCCTGCCGGGGACGCTGGTCGCGGACATGGTGGCGATCCTGGGCTCGCTGTTCTTCGTCGTCGGCGACATCGACAAGTAGCCGGCGGCGTACGTACGAGACGGAGAGGGCCCGGGGCTTTGCCCCGGGCCCTCTCTTGTTGGTGCGTTGGCGCGTTGGTGCTTGCGGCCGCTACGAGATCGCGCTGCGCAGCTCGACGACGTCGATCTGCTCGGTGTCGTCGTGCGCGGTGAGGTCGATGACCTTGCCGTCCGCGTCCTTCTCCACGCCCTTCTCCACTCCGGCCGCGTCGGCGAGGACCTCCTCGCCGACGACGTCCGCGAGGTCCTGCTCCTCGACGGCCTTCGCGGCCGGCGAGTCGGCCTTCTTCTTGCCGGCGGCGGTGCCGAAGAAGTCGAAGCCGCCCGGCTGACGGCGAGCCGCCGGCACGACCGTCCCGGCGGGGCGGGCCGCGGGTGCGGGCGCCTTGGCCGACGCGGCCGCCTTGGCGGGCGGGGTGGCCTTGGCCTTGGCGGCGGCAGGCCGCGCGGCGGACTGGGGCTTCTGCGGGGCCTGGGCCTGCGCCTGCGCCTGGCCAGTGGCCTTGGGAGCGTTGGACGGCTGAGGCACGGCGGCCTTGACCGCTGCGGGCTGCCTGGCGGCCTGGGGCGCCTGCGGGGCCTGCGCCTGCCCGTTGGCCTGGGCCTGCCCGGTGGCCTTGGCCGCAGCGGACGTCTTCGCGGGCGTCGACGCCGTGACGGGCGCCGGAGCCTTGGCCGACTGCGCGGGCTTCACCGCGACGGGTGCCTTCACGGGCTGGGGAGCCTTCTCGGGTGCGGGCCGGTGGTCCGGTTGTGCCCGCCCGTCCCGCCCTGCGGGACGATTGCCCACAACCGGGCCGCGGCCCAGGGACTGGAGCGCGTTCGCCGCCTTGCGGTATGCCTCCGCGTTCAGCGGGGCCGGCTTGTCGGTCGCCGGCTTCTCGGTCGGCGTCTTGTCCTTCTCCAGCAGGCGGCGGCCCTCCATCGCGCTGGCCCGGCCGGTCTCGGCGGCGGCGTAGCGGCGCAGGAGGTCGGCGTGCTCGGTGCGGAGGCGGGCGAGTTCGGCGCGCTTGGCGCGGAGCTTGGACTCCAGGCCGGTGCGCAGCAGACGGGTCTCCTCAAGGTCCGTCTCCAGCTCGGCCACGCGTTCCTCGGTCTTCCACTCCTCCCGCGTACGGGCGGCGGTCAACTGGGCGACACTCCTGCCCGCGGCGCGGTCCCAGCGGCGCATCATCACCGAGCCGACCACCGTGGCCGCGGCGGCGGCGACGGCGAGGCCGCGAATGACAGCGGTTTCACCCACCGCCAGCGCACCCGCGGCGCAGGCGACAGATGTCGCGGCGACCGTCAGCGGGGGAAGAAGCCGATGGAGGGGGGCGGAATGGCGGTGGCGTCCTCGTGGCATGGCCTGAAACTTACCGTGCGTCGCGGCGAACGTGTGAGCCCACCGCCAAACTCTTCCCTTGATCTTACTTCTCCCCTACTCCGTCACTTCGTCAGAAGCTTCTTCTCCTTGAGGTACTGAGCGGCGACATCGGCGGGCTTGAGCCGCTCGGCGTCGACCTTCTTGTTGAGTTCGGTGAGATCGGCCGTGGTCAGCACCTTGTTCAGCTTGCCGAGCACATCCGCGATCTTCTGCGAACCCGCCTTCTTGGCATTCACGACGGGCAGGACGTTGTCCGCGTTCTGAAGCTTCTTGTCGTCCTCCAGAAGGACGAGTCCGAACTGCGCGAGCGTGGCGTCCGTGGTGGTGGTCAGCAGCAGTTGGTCCTTGCCGTCCTTGACCGCCTGCTTGGCCTGGGTGCTGCCGACCTCCAGCGGGTCGATACCCGCGACGTCCATGCCGTAGGTCTTCTCCAGGCCCGGCCGGCAGAAGGGCCGCTGGGAGCATTCGTCGCCCGCCGCGATCCGTACCTTCTCCTTCGACTTCCCAAGGTCGGAAAGCGTCTTGAGCTGGTGTTTCTTCGCGAACTCACCGGTAACCGCGAAGGCGTTCTGGTCGACCGCCGACCCGGCGTCCAGCACCTTCAGACCGCGCGGCTCGGCGAGTTTACGGAGGGCCTTGACCGTGGCTTCCGAGTCGCCCGAGGCGACCTGTGGGGCGTCCTTCCCGTTCTGCTTCTTGTTCAGGAATTCGGTGAGCGTCGCGGCATACTCCGGGACCACATCGATCTGGCCCTTCTCCAGCGCCGGCTCATACAGCTCCCGGGCGTCGACGGTCTGGATGGACGTCGAATATCCGGCGTCCTTGAGCAGCCCCGCGTATATCTCCGCGAGCACCTTCGACTCGGTGAAGGACGCCGAGCCGACGACCAGCGAATCCTTGCCCGATCCGGAGCTCCCGCCCTCCTTGGACTTCTCCAGGCTGTCGCCGCCGCACGCGGCGAGACCCGCCGTGAGGGCCGCGACGCCGGCCACCGCCAGCAGGGCGCGAGTGGTCCGCGCTCGACGCGGTGTCCTGGTCATACGAAACTCCATCCAGTCAGGCTTGAGCGTTCGTCATGCGGGGGCTTGTGTTGCGCGGGCGCGGCTCCGCAGGGGGTCCAGCCGTCGCTGGAGCAGAATGAAGGCGCCCTCCACCAGCAGCGCCAGCGCCGCCACCAGCACCGCCCCGGCCACCACCTGCGCGGTGTCCGTGAGCCGGAAGCCGGCCGTGATGACCCGGCCCAGGCCGCCGCCCCCGGGGAGCGCGGCGAGCGTGGTGGTGGCCACGACCTGGACGGCGGCGGACCGCACCCCGGTCACTATCAGCGGAAAGGCCAGGGGCAGCTCGACCCGGGCCATCACCTGACCGCCCGTCATGCCCATGCCCCGGGCGGCCTCGACCATGCCCCGGTCCACACCGCGCATCCCCACATAGGCATTGGTCAGCACCGGGGGTATCGCGAAAAGGACCAGCGCGATGATGGTGGGCCAGGAGCCGTGCGTACCGAGCGGGCTCAGCAGCAACAGCACCAGTACCGCGAACGTCGGCACCGCGCGGCCCGCGTTGGAGAGGTTGACCGCGAGGGCGCCCCCCTTGCCCAGATGACCGAGCAGCACCGCGACGGGCAGTGCGATGGCACACGCGATCAGCAGGCACGCGGCGGTCAGGAAGAGATGCTCCCCCAGCCGGTGCCAGACGCCGTCCGTGCCGGACCAGTTCGCACCGGTCGTCAGCCAGTCCCATGTCCGCCCGATGACGTCCATCAGACCACCACCGCCTCCTCGGCCGCGCGACGGTTCACCGCACGGCGGCCGGTCCGCGCCCAGGGCGTGAGCAGCCGCTGGGCGAACAACAGCAGGAGATCGGCGGCGACGGCCAGCGCGACGCACAGCACCGAGGCGGTGAGCACCTGCGCCTTGAAGTAGCTGCGCATCCCCTCGTAGATCAGATTGCCCAGCCCGCCGTAGCCGATGATCGCGCCCACCGTCGTGAGCGAGACGGTCGAGACCGTGGCGATCCGCACACCGGCCATCAGCGCGGGGACCGCCAGGGGCAGTTCCACCCCGAAGAGCAGCCGTATCGGCCCGTACCCCATGCCGCGCGCGGCCTCGCGGGCCTCCTCCGGCACGGCGGCGAGGCCGGCCAGGATGTTCCGCACGAGGATCGTCAGCGAATAGAGCACCAGGCCCGTCACCACGACGGCCGCCGACAGACCGAACACCGGCACCAGCAGCGAGAACATGGCCAGCGAGGGCACGGTGTAGAGAATCGTGGTCGCGCCGAGCACCGGGCCCTGGAACGCACGCCAGCGGCGCGCGAGCAGCGCCAGCGGGAAGGCGACGAGCAGGCCGATCGCCACGGACACCAGGGTGATGCCGACGTGCTGGAGCGTGGCGTCCGTCAGCTCCTGACCGCGCGTCCGCACATACTCGCCGCAGAACCAGTCGTTGGCGATCAGGCAGTTCTGACCCGCCATCCGTGCCTCACCTCCCCCTCGGCTTTCACGGTCGGTCACTGGCGACCCTAACCCGGAGCACTGACATTCGCCTCCGACGGGGACCCGACGGCAACATGTTCGAAGGACAGTACGGCGACAATGGGGAACCATGATCCGCTTCGAGCACGTCACCAAGCGCTACGCCGATGGCACGACCGCCGTGGACGACCTCTCCTTCGAGGTCGCGGAGGGCGAGCTGGTCACGCTCGTCGGACCGTCGGGCTGTGGCAAGACCACCACGATGAAGATGGTCAACCGGCTGATCGAGCCCACGAGCGGACGCATCCGGGTCGACGGCGAGGACATCGCCGGTGTGGACCCCGTCGAGCTGCGGCGCCGGATCGGCTATGTGATCCAGCAGGTCGGCCTCTTCCCCCACAAGACGGTCCTGGAGAACACCGCGACCGTGCCCCATCTGCTGGGCTGGCAGCGCAAGCGGGCCCGCGACCGGGCGGCCGAGCTCCTCGACCTCGTCGGGCTCGACCCGTCCGTCTACGGCGACCGCTACCCCGACCAGCTCTCCGGCGGCCAGCGCCAGCGCGTCGGAGTCGCCCGGGCGCTCGCCGCCGACCCGCCCGTCCTCCTGATGGACGAACCCTTCGGCGCGGTCGACCCGGTCGTGCGGGAGCGGCTCCAGAGCGAGTTCCTACGGCTCCAGTCACAGGTGCGCAAGACGGTGCTCTTCGTGACGCACGACATCGAGGAGGCGGTCCGGCTCGGCGACCGCATCGCGGTCTACGGCCACGGAAAAATCGAACAGTTTGACGCCCCGACGGTGGTGCTGGGCGCCCCCGCCACGCCGTACGTCGCCGACTTCGTGGGTGCGGACCGGGGCCTGAAGCGGCTGTCGGTGACGCCGATCGAGGCCGATGACCTGGAGCAGCCGCCGGTGGTCCACCTCGACGACCGGCTGTCCGACGCGCGGGCGCGGCTCACGGCGGACGACGCGCGCTGGGCCGTCGTCCTGGACGACGCGGACCGGCTGCACGGCTGGGTCTCCGCCGACGCGATCGCTTCCGGCTCGGGGACGACACGGGTGCGGGAGCGGGCGCGGCGCATGGACGCGTGGCTGCCGCTGGGGGCGTCGCTGAAGCAGGCGTTCAGCACGATGTTGCAGCATGACGCAGGGTGGATCGCGGTGCTCGACGGGGACCGGGCGGATCACTTCCTGGGGGTCCTGACCCCCGCCCGTCTGCACGAGGCGCTGCGGCGGTCCATCGAGGCGGACGCCCGTGGAGCTGCGCGCAGTGAGGCGCGTGTGGAGACTGTGCCCAGTACGTGACCCGGCACCGGGGGTGCCCCGGGTGGTGCGGCCGGTGGGCCCGGTTGTGCCCACCCTCCCCCGGCTACCGCCGGGAGGTGCCCCCATCGCCCTGCGGGACGATTGCCCACAACCGTCAGCCGGTGCTCTCTTCCTCGTCCTCCGGGAGCTTGCAGACTCGCTCCATGAAGAACGCCGCCGCTATCACGCAGGCGCCCGCCAGGACGGACGCGCCCGCGTAGATCGCCTGGTCCCGGCGGGCGGGGACGTCGAGGCCGTCCATCAGGAGGAAGGCGCCCACTCCGCCGTACATACCCCCGACCAGGGCCGCGACCAGGGCGCTGGCCTGGCCGAAGACCAGCGCTCGCGCGGCCAGCAGGGGGTCGACGCCCTTCGCGCCCGCCCGGCGCTCGCGCTGGGCACGCAGCCGGGCGCGCAGGGACAGGGCCGTGGCGAAGAGGACCACCGCGATGACGCCCAGCACGATGGGCGCCGCCACCGGCACGCTGGGCAGCGTGCCGAAGGAGTCCCACAGGCGGGCGGCGGCCCATGAGAGGACCCCGGCCACGGCGAAGAGGCCGGCCAGCACCCCGATCCGAAGTTGCTTCACCGAGCTGTCGCCCCTCTTCGTCATGCGGAAAAACTACGTAGGCCCAACGGCTACTCGGGCAGCCGCAGTTCCAGGTCGGCGCGCGGCGCCACGCCCTCACGGCCGATACCGGCCAGCAGCTCGCTCACCGAGCCATGGCCCGGGACCACGGCCTCGGGGTCCACGTCGTACCACGGGGCGAGCACGAAGGCACGCTCGTGGGCGCGCGGATGCGGCAGTGTCAGCACCGGGTCGTCGGAGACGACGTCCTGGTACGTGACGATGTCGACGTCGAGCGTACGGGGGCCCCAGCGCTCGTCCCGCACCCGCTCGAAGGCCTCCTCGATCGCGTGACCGCGCTCCAGCAGGGAGTCCGGCGGGAGCGTGGTCTTCACCAGCACCACCGCGTTGAAATACGTCGGCTGGGCGCCCGGCTCGACGCCCCAGGGCTCCGTCTCGTAGACCGGGGAGACGGCTTTGACGCGCAGACCGGGGGTGTCCTCCAGCGCGTCGATCGCGCCCTGGAGGGTCTCCAGGCGGTTGCCCAGATTGCTGCCGATGGAGATCACGGCGCGCTTGGGATTGCTCAGGGTCACATCGGCCGCGTCCACCCGCTCCACCACGGAGGCGGGCACCGGCTGCACGGTCGGGTCGCTGCTGCTCATACTCGGCTCCGGGTGATAGTGATCGTCACATCGTCGAAAGGAACGGTGATGGGGGCGTCCGGCTTGTGCACGACGACCTCGACCTCCCGCACCGCCTCGTGCTTGAGGCACTGCTGGGCGATCCGCTCGGCGAGGGTCTCGATGAGGTCGACGGGCTCGCCCTGGACGACGTCCACGACCTCCTCGGCCACGATGCCGTAGTGCACGGTCTTCGCGAGGTCGTCGTCGGCCGCGGCGGGCCGGGTGTCCAGGCTCAGCACCAGGTCCACGATGAAGGTCTGGCCTTCTTCGCGTTCCTTGGGGAACACCCCGTGGTGGCCGCGAGCCTTCAAGCCGCGCAGCGCGACACGATCCACACGAATCACTCCTGCTGGTTGTCGGTAAGGGCCCGCCTTCGACCAGGTTGCCCATCTTCGAATCTACCTGCGGGCACCGACAGCGCCCGACCTCGGGTGCCGGGCGGTTCGCGCCGCGCTTACCCGAAGATCCACGTGCTCAACCCCTACCCGGGTGCCGGGCAGCTCGAACGAGTGGCCACTTTTCCTCACACTGACGTGTGGCGCCGTGACGGCCGTCACGCACCCGAGGTCTATGCGCCCGACTCGGAGGAATCGTCGTCCTCCTCGTCCTCCCGCCCCGCGAGCACGGGCGAGCCGTGGTGGGACCACACCTTCCACCCGTCGCCCACCCGCCGGAAGACATTGGTGGCCACGACGAGCTGGCCGACCAGCGGGCCGAGCTCGCCCTCGGTCTCCGAGGGGGCACCGCTGAGGATGTTCTCCGTGCAGGTCACCAGGGCCGTGTCACCGACGACCACGATCTCCACATCGGTGAGGAAGAACTGGATGTAGTCCGTGCTCGCCATGATCAGGGCGTAGGAGCGCAGCACCTCGCTCCGGCCGCGGAGCACGGGCCAGCCGGGGTGGACGCAGGAGACCTCGGTACCGGAGTCGTCCAGCCAGAGCCGGTCCATGGCGGCCGTGTCGCCACGCTCCATCGCCTCGTAGAGGGCGGTGTTCGCCAGCTCGACCTGCTCCGCGTCCGTACGGGCGGTGCTCACTCAGGCCCCCTCGGCGGTGCGGTGAACGGCGTCCGGGGAGATTCCCGCGAGCTCCACCGCCCGGATCACCCGGACGGCGTCGGCGCTGGCCCGTACCTCATGGACCCGGACCGCCCAGGCGCCCTCGCGCGCGGCGAGCGCCGAGACGGCGGCCGTGGCGGCGTCCCGCTCGCGGGCCGGCGGCGGATCGCCGTCGGGGCCGGCCAGCACCCGGCCCAGGAAGCGCTTGCGGGAGGCGGCCACCAGCATCGGCAGCTCCAGCTCCCGGCGGAACCGGTCGAGCCCGGCCACCAGGGCGAGATCGTGCTCGGCGTGCTTGGCGAAGCCCAGGCCGGGGTCCACGACGATCCGGTCCGGCTCGATGCCGCCGTCGACCACCGCGTCCAGCCGCCGGCGCAGCTCGTCGACGACGTCGCCGAGCACATCGGGCCCGTAGACCGCGCGATTGTTCATGTCGGCGCTGAAGCCCCGCCAGTGCATCACCACGAACGGCACCCCGGCGGCGGCCACCACCGGCACCATCGAGGGGTCGGCGAGACCGCCGCTCACATCGTTGACCAGCACCGCGCCCGCCTCCACAGCGGCCTCGGCGACGGCGGCCCGCATGGTGTCCACCGAGACGACCACGCCCTCGCCCGACAGCTCGCGGACCACCGGGACCACGCGGCGGAGCTCCTCCTCCTCGTCGATCCGCACCGCGCCCGGGCGGGTGGACTCGCCGCCCACGTCGACCAGGTCGGCGCCGGCGGCGGTGAGCTCCAGGCCCCGCTTGACCGCCAGCTCGGTGTCGAACCAGTGACCGCCGTCGGAGAACGAGTCGGGGGTGACGTTCACCACGCCCATCACCGCACAGCGGTCCCACTCGGGCAGTCCGACCGGCCCGATACGGCCACGCAACGTACTCATGGAACCAGCCTAGGGCGTGCGACAAGGCCGGTGAACGACGCGACCCCTCCCCGGCGGGAGGCCGGGGAGGGGTCGCGGGGCGCTGTCGGCGCATGTCACGCGGCGCGCGTGACCTCGCTCTGCTCGGGAGCCTCCTGGTCCGACAGGAACTCCTCCGGCGGGGCCGGGCGACGGCGCAGCAGGCGCGGCAGCTCCAGGAAGCCCTCCGCCTGCATCATGGCGAAGCCGATGCGGGGCAGGTCGCGGCTGTTCGGGAAGACGATGAAGCGGGGCTCCCAGCGGGGCCGGAACTTCTCGTTGAACTTGTACAGCGACTCGATCTGGAACCAGCGCGAGAGGAAGATCAGCACCGCGCGCTGGACACGGACCACCGGGCCCGCGCCCAGCTTGCCGCCGCGCTCCAGGGCGGAGCGGAAGAACGCGAAGTTCAGCGACAGACGCTTGATCTTGAGCTCGGGCGCGGCCTGGAGGAAGGCCACGATCAGCAGCTCGTTCATGCCCGGGTCGGCGCTGCGGTCGCGGCGCATCAGCTCCAGCGAGCTGCCGTCCTTGCCCCACGGCACGTAGTGCTGCATGGCGCGGAGGTCGCCGAAGGGGAGGTCCTCGCCCTCCTCCGGGTCCTTGTGGGCGGTCGCGATGATCGCGTCCAGGTCCTTGGGGTCGCCGATGCGGCCCAGGGCCATGGAGAAGCCGCGCTCGTCCTCGGTGTCGCGCCAGGCGTTGGCGGCCTTCTGGACGGCCTCCAGCTCCTCGGGGGTCAGGTCGCCGACGCGGCGCACCTTGGTGGAGTAGCCGTTGCGCTCGATGCGCTTGACCATCTGGCGGACGTTGCGCATGGAGCGGCCGGTCAGGCTGAAGTCGGCCACGTCGACGATGGCCTCGTCGCCCATCTCCAGGGCGTCCAGACCGGTCTCACGGGCCCAGACCTCACCACCGGTCTCGCTGCAGCCGGCGACGGCGGGGGTCCAGGAGTGACGCTTGGCCAGCTCCATGAACTTCTCGATGGCACCCGGCCAGGCCTCGACGTCACCGATGGGGTCGCCGCTGGCGAGCATCACGCCGGAGACGACGCGGTACGAGACGGCGGCCTTGCCCGACGGGGAGAAGACGACGCTCTTGTCGCGGCGCAGGGCGAAGTGGCCGAGCGAGTCGCGCTCACCGTGCTTGGCCAGCAGCTCGCGCAGCTTGTCCTCGTCCTCCTCGGTGAGGAGGGGGGCCGGGTAGGCGGGGCGGAAGGCCAGGAAGGCGGTGGTGAGGACGGTCAGCAGGCCGAGTGCGCCCAGCGAGTAGCCGACGGTGTAGTCGACGTGGTCGGTGTAGCGGATCGAGCCCTCGAAGCCGAAGAGGCCCCAGAGGACGTGCTCGAGCTGCTCCAGCACCGGCGGGTCGCCGATCATCTTGTTGGCGTGGGAGCCGACGATCACCCAGCCGAGGCCGAAGCTGACGCCACCCATGAGGATCAGGTTGGCCAGCGCCTTCCAGCGGCTGCGGGAGTCGGGCAGCGCGCCGAAGGACTTCTTGTGGCGCAGCAGGTAGATGAAGAGCAGCAGGGAGAGGATCGCGCCGATCCGGGAGTGGCGGTAGATCAGCTGCGCTGCGGCACCGATGGGCAGCAGGACCACGGCGGCCAGCCAGGCCTGCTGTTTGGCGCGCTTCAGGCCGTGGGCGATCATCAGCAGCAGGATGCCGACGATGATCGAGCCGGCGGCCGCCAGCTGGGTCACGGAGCCGGGCAGCACCTCGGAGAGGGCGTGCACCCTGCTCCACCGGAACCGGGGGATGACCCCGGCCGCGATGTCGGCGAGGCCGATGAGGGCCCCGATCGTGCCCACGACGGCAGGCACGTTCTCGGGCTTGGGCCCTTTCACGAAACGCGCAAGCCCCGCGAGCCTCTTCGATCCCGAAGGAACCTCGTCGGACTTTTTGCCATCTACCCTGACAGACATCTCTTCCCGTCGTCCTGTCGAGTGGGCCTGCGCCATTCAGCGGCAGCACCCGGACAATGTGCGCCCTGTAGGACGACGGTTTCGGGGTTGAGGTTCCGTGGGGGGCCGAGCCCGGGAAGAAGTAACCATTCCGCGACCCCGCGCGCCGGGGCGCTCGGCAGAAAGCACCTCATGGGTCTCACCAGCATGGCAGTACTGATCATTGCCATCGTGGCTGCGGTCGTGCTGTTCGCATTGACCATTTGGCTCTGGCCCCGTCTGGGCAAGAAGGGCATCGGTTCCGTTCTGGCCCGCGTGGGCATGATGATCGCCACACAGCTGTCGCTGTTCGCGGCGATCGGCCTCTGGGCCAACCAGTCCTTCGGCTTCTACGGCTCCTGGGCCGACCTCTTCGGTCAGGTCAAGAACGAGGGCGTGGTCGTCGACCACAGCGCCGGGGCCAAGCGGGTGCAGGTGGTCAGCGCCCAGCAGGTCAAGGTGCCGCGCGGCAATGTGCCCCGGGTCGGCGGCAAGATCGAGAAGATCAACATCGTGGGCCCCGAGTCCAGGATCTCCAGCCCGGCGTATGTCTATCTGCCCCCGGAGTACTTCCAGCCGCAGTACGCCAACAAGACCTTTCCCGCCTCCGTCGCGCTGACCGGCTACCCGGGCACCGCCGAGGCGCTGATCCAGGGTCTGGACTACCCGGTGCGGGCGCACAAGCTGGCCAAGGACAAGAAGATGCAGCCCACCATCCTGGTGATGATGCGTCCCACCGTCGCTCCGCCGCGTGACACCGAGTGCATGGACATACCCGGCGGCCCGCAGACCGAGACGTTCTTCGCCAAGGATCTGCGCAAGGCCATATCGGAGCACTACCGCGTCGGCGACAAGGCCAAGAACTGGGGCATGATCGGCGACTCCACCGGCGGCTACTGCGCGCTGAAGATCGCGATGCGCCACCCCGACGCGTACAGCGCGGCCGCCTCGCTCTCCGGCTACTACAAGGCCCCGCAGGACCCGACGACCGGCTCCCTCTTCGGCGGCAACAAGCAGCTGGAGCAGGAGAACGACCTGCTGTGGCGCCTGAAGCACAAGAACCTGCCGCCCGTCTCGCTGCTGGTGACCACCAGCAAGAAGGGCGAGCACAACTACAAGGACACGATGAAGTTCATCGAGATGGCGGCGAAGTCGCCCACTCGGGTTTCGTCGATCGTCCTCGACAGCGGTGGGCACAACTTCAACACGTGGCGGCGTGAGCTGAACCCGACGCTGAAGTGGATGGGCAGCCGGCTTTCCGCGTAGCGGTAGTTCCGAGCCGAGCGCGCTGCTGCCGGACACACGAAAGGGGCCCGTCGCATGACGGGCCCCTTTCGTGTGTCCGGCAGCAGCCGTGGGTCAGCGGGCCATGATCAGGCTCATCGCCTCGGCGCGCGTCGCGGGGTCGCGGAGCTGGCCTCGGACCGCCGAGGTCAGCGTCTTGGCGCCGGGCTTGCGGATGCCCCGCATGGACATGCACATGTGCTCGCACTCGATGACCACGACGACACCGCGCGGCTCCAGGATCTCCATCAGGGAGTCCGCGATCTGCGTGGTGAGTCGCTCCTGCACCTGCGGGCGGCGGGCGTAGACGTCCACCAGCCGGGCCAGCTTCGACAGGCCCGTGATCTTGCCACTGGTCGAGGGGATGTAGCCGACGTGCGCCACACCGTGGAAGGGGACGAGGTGGTGCTCGCAGGTGCTGTACACCTCGATGTCCCGGACCAGCACCATCTCGTCGTGCCCGAGGTCGAAAGTGGTGGTCAGCACGTCCTGCGGCTCCTGCCACAGGCCGGCGAATATCTCCTTGTAGGCCCGGGCCACCCGCGCCGGGGTCTCCCGCAGGCCTTCCCGGTCGGGGTCCTCACCGACCGCGATCAGCAGCTCGCGGACGGCGTTCTCGGCCCGCTTCTCGTCGAATTCGCCGATGGAGCCCTCGGCGTCCAGCGTCACCGGGTCGGTCATGGGCTTGCCTCGTTCTCTCGTACGTCGCGCCGTGTGCGGCCCCTGCGGAGCACCTCGGACCGCGCGCATATGCGCGATGCCGCGCCCCCAAGGCTAAAACCTGGGTGACGCGGCATCCATTCCGGGCCCTTCGGGAGCCCGGGGGGGCTCAGCTCTCCGGGGTGGCGGAGCTGTCCTTGTGGAGCTCCACCGTGTCGACGGGGGCGGCCCCGTTGTTGGTGGGAGCGAGCTCCTTGGGGGTGAGCACCGGCGGGCGGGTGGAGGGCGTACGGCGCGAGGAGCCGGTCCACGCCGGGCGGGCCGGGCGCTTCACGACGTGCCGGAAGATCTCGGCGATCTCCTCCTTGTTCAGCGTCTCCTTCTCCAGGAGGGCCAGAACCAGGTCGTCGAGGATGTCGCGGTTCTCGACGAGGATCTCCCACGCCTCGTTGTGCGCGGTCTCGATGAGCTTCTTGACCTCTTCGTCGACCAGCCCGGCGACCTCTTCGGAGTAGTCCCGCTGGTGCGCCATCTCACGGCCCAGGAAGGGCTCGGAGTTGTCGGAGCCGAACTTGATCGCGCCGAGGCGCTCGGTCATGCCGTACTGGGTGACCATCGCGCGGGCCGTGGCGGTGGCCTTCTCGATGTCGTTGGCCGCGCCCGTGGTCGGGTCGTGGAAGACGAGCTCCTCGGCCGCGCGGCCGCCCAGCATGTAGGCCAGCTGGTCGAGCATCTCGTTGCGCGTGGTGGAGTACTTGTCCTCGTCGGGCAGGACCATGGTGTAGCCGAGCGCGCGACCCCGGGACAGGATCGTGATCTTGTGGACCGGGTCGGAGTTCGGCGAAGCCGCCGCGACCAGGGCGTGACCGCCCTCGTGGTACGCGGTGATCTTCTTCTCCCGGTCGCTCATGATCCGGGTCCGCTTCTGCGGACCGGCCACGACGCGGTCGATCGCCTCGTCCAGGCTGTGGTTGTCGATCAGCTTGCGGTCGCTGCGGGCCGTCAGCAGGGCGGCCTCGTTCAGCACGTTCGACAGATCGGCACCGGTGAAACCGGGGGTGCGGCGGGCGACGGCGGCCAGGTCGACGTCGGGCGCGACCGGCTTGCCCTTCTGGTGGACCTTGAGGATCTCCAGACGGCCCTGCATGTCCGGACGATCGACGGCGATCTGCCGGTCGAAACGGCCCGGGCGCAGCAGCGCCGGGTCGAGGATGTCCGGGCGGTTGGTGGCGGCGATCAGGATGACGCCGCCCTTGACGTCGAAGCCGTCCATCTCGACGAGCAGCTGGTTGAGCGTCTGCTCGCGCTCGTCGTGACCACCGCCGAGACCGGCGCCGCGGTGGCGGCCCACCGCGTCGATCTCGTCGACGAAGACGATGGCCGGGGCGTTGGCCTTGGCCTGTTCGAAGAGGTCACGGACGCGGGAGGCGCCCACACCGACGAACATCTCGACGAAGTCGGATCCGGAGATCGAGTAGAACGGGACGCCCGCCTCGCCGGCGACGGCGCGCGCGAGCAGGGTCTTGCCCGTACCGGGCGGGCCGTAGAGCAGCACACCCTTGGGGATTTTGGCGCCGACGGCCTGGAACTTCGCGGGCTCCTGGAGGAACTCCTTGATCTCCTGGAGCTCCTCGACGGCCTCGTCGGAGCCGGCCACATCGGCGAAGGTGGTCTTGGGGGTGTCCTTGGTGATCAGCTTGGCCTTGGACTTCCCGAAGTTCATCACCCGGGAGCCGCCGCCCTGCATCTGATTCATCAGGAACAGGAAGACCACGACGATCAGGACGAAGGGCAGCAGCGAGAGCAGCACCCCGACGAAGGGGTTCTGCTTCGACGTCGAGACGTTGTAGCCCTCGGGCAGCGTCTTCGGGTCGTCGTCATCGGCCTTGGCCTGGAGGTCCTTGGAGATCTCCACGCCCTGGTCGCCGATGTAGTTGGCCTGGACCTTGCTGGAGCCCTTGATCTTCTGGCCGTTGATCAGCTCGATCTTGATCTTGTTCTCGTCGCCGGTCGTCAGCTCGGCCGATTTCACCAGGTTCTTGTCGATCGCATGTACGACCTGGCTGGTGTCCACCGACTTGTAGCCGCCGGACGAGCCGACGACCTGCATCAACACGACCACGGCGAGGACGGCCAGCACGATCCACATGACCGGCCCACGGAAGTAGCGCTTCACGTCCATCCATACGGGGCGCTCGGCGCCCCGTCCCTCCTGCCACAGTGAGGCACGGTCACCCCGGAATGAGGTGCCAGTGCATGCGGTGTCCTGCTCGACCTTTGAAAGGCTTGATTTGAAAGCCTGAAAAGACTGACCTTCGGACGGTACCCCAGCATTGTCACCCGACGCCGCCGCGGACGGTCAACAAACCCGCCCTCGCATGCTCCAACGGCGGAAAACCGGGATGGGTTCCCGAGCCGCCGGGGTACCGGCTCCATGACGGAGCGTGCTCAGCCGCCGTAGACGTGCGGCGCGAGCGTGCCCACGAAGGGCAGGTTGCGGTACTTCTCGGCGTAGTCGAGACCGTAACCGACGACGAACTCGTTGGGGATGTCGAAGCCGACCCACTTCACGTCGATGGCCACCTTCGCCGCCTCCGGCTTGCGCAGCAGCGTCACGACATTGAGCGACTCCGGCTCGCGCGAGCCCAGGTTCGACAGCAGCCACGACAGCGTCAGGCCGGAGTCGATGATGTCCTCGACGATCAGGACGTGCTTGCCCTTGATGTCGGTGTCCAGGTCCTTGAGGATGCGGACCACACCGGAGGACTGGGTGCCCGCGCCGTAGGAGGACACGGCCATCCAGTCCATGGTGAGAGGGGTGGACAGGGCGCGAGCCAGGTCCGCCATCACCATCACGGCGCCCTTGAGGACACCGACGATGAGCAGGTCCTTGCCCGCGTATTCCGCGTCGATCTTCGCGGCCAGCTCGGCCAGCTTCGCGTCGATCTCTTCCTTGGTGATGAGCACCGACTTCAGATCGGTGCCCATGTCCTTCTCGTCCACCCGCGCCACTCTCGCTCGTTCACGACCTTGTCGGGCCCGCGAGACGCGCTCCGCCCCGCTCGCATCAGCCCTGCCGGAGCACCAGTCTGCCACCCTGCCTGCGAACCGCGACGCGCCCGGGGAGGTTGATGGCCCCCTGGCCTCGCCAGCCGGTGATGAGCCGGTCCACCTCCTCCAGGTGCCGGGCGAAGAGCGAACCGGGCGGGGAGCCCGCCGCGATGGCCGCCCTGCGCAGCACCCGGCGGCGCACGGCGGGGGGCAGGGCGTAGAGCTTGGCGACCTCGAGATCGCCGGAGTCGTCGCGCACGGACGACTCCGCGGCGGCCGCCCAGGAGTCGAGGGCGTCGGCGTCGTCACGGGAGAGCTGGGCCGTCCGTGCGAGGGCCTCCACCACGCCCTTGCCGAGCGCCTTCTCCAGGACCGGCAGCGCCTCGTGACGGACCCGGGAGCGGGTGTAGGCCGGGTCGACGTTGTGGGGGTCGTCCCAGACAGGCAGGGACTGGACCATGCAGGCCTTCCGTGCGGTCTGCCGGTCCAGGCCCAGGAAGGGCCGGCGGTAGCGGCCGCCGACACCGGAGGCGGTGGCCATGCCGGACAGCGAGCGGATGCCGGAGCCCCGGGCGAGCCCCAGCAGCACCGTCTCGGCCTGGTCGTCACGGGTGTGCCCGAGCAGGATCGCGGCGGCGCCGTGGCGCTCGGCGACGGCGTCCAGCGCGGCGTAGCGGGCGTCACGGGCGGCGGCCTCGGGGCCGCCCTCCCGGCCGACGTCGACCCGCACGGCCTCGACGGGGTCGAGATCGAGGGCGGTGAGACGGCTGACGACCTCGGCGGCGCGGAGGTCGGAGCCCTGCTGGAGGCCGTGGTCGACGGTCACGCCACCGGCCCGGACCCCGAGGCGGGGGGCCTCGAAGGCGAGGGCGGACGCGAGCGCCATGGAGTCGGCGCCACCCGAGCAGGCCACCAGCACGAGCGGGGGCTCGCCGGCGCCCTGGGGTGAGGAGGAGGTGGGGGCCAGGGTGAGGACGTCGTGGAGAACGCGGCGGACCGCCAGGCGTATCGCCGCGACCGCGGGGTGTGGACCCATGTCCGTGTGTCCAATCGTTCCATGGGAGGGGGTGCCGGAGCCGGCGCCGGGGCCTTGCCGACTCCGAGTATCCGTCACGCTGCGTACGTCGATGGTGACAGAGACGAGCCTTTACCCGAGCATCGCACGCCCACCCTTGGCACACGGTCCCTCGGAAGGGTGATTACGGGAGCGTTCATCCGGTAGCAGGGCGTGACGGGGGTGGACGGAATCACCCGTCGGCCCGTCCGTGCACCCGTGCGACCCAGTCCGCCGGTTTGGCGATCTCGGACTTGGTCGGCAGCGTGTTCGGGGACGTCCAGACCCGGTTGAACCCGTCCATACCGACCTCGTCCACCACGGCGCGTACGAACCGCTCGCCATCACGGTACTGCCGCAGCTTGGCGTCCAGGCCCAGCAGCTTGCGCAGCGCCGCGTCCAGGCGCCCGGCACCGGTGGCCCGCCGCTTCTGGAACTTCTCCCGGATCTCGGCCACGGTCGGTACGACCCGCGGCCCCACGCCGTCCATCACATAGTCCGCGTGGCCCTCCAGCAACGACATCACGGCCGTCAGCCGCGCCAGGATCTCCCGCTGGGCGGGCGTCTGGACCAGTTCCACGATGCTGCGGCCGCCGCCCTCGTCCCCGTCCACCGGGGGCCGACCGCCCGCCAGCGACTGGGCGGCCTCCCGGATCCGTTCCAGCAGCGTCGCCGGATCGACCTCCGTCTCCCCCAGGAACCCCTGGATCTCCCCCTCGATGTGGTCCCGCAGCCACGGCACCGCCGTGAACTGCGTCCGGTGCGTCTCCTCGTGGAGGCACACCCACAGCCGGAAGTCGTGCGGGGCCACGTCGAGCTCGCGCTCGATCTGGACGATGTTCGGCGCCACGAGCAGCAGCCGGCCGCCGCCGGCCGGGGAGCCCGGCAGGTCGCGCGTCACCGGCGCGAACGTCTCGTACTGGCCCAGCACCCGGGACGCCAGGAACGACAGCAGCATCCCCAGCTCCACGCCGGTCACCTTGCCGCCGACCGCGCCCAGCACCGCCCCCGCGGGGGCGTTCGCACGCTTGTCCTGCATCTTCGCCAGCAGCGGGCCGATCAGGGCCCGGAAACCGGCGACGTTCGCCTTCACCCACCCCGCGCGGTCGACGACGAGGACGGGCGGCTGCGGGCCGCCGCTCCCCTCGGGGTGCGTCATCCGGGTGAACGCCCGGACGTGCTCCTCCGACGCGATCGCGTGCCGGCGCAGCTCCGCGACCACGTCGCGCGCCTCGTCCCGGCTGACTTCGGGCCCCGGCCGTACGAGCCGGGTCGCGGTCGCCACCGCGAGCTTCCAGTCGACCATCTCCGTACCACCGACGCTCGTCATGCCCTCACCGTACGTGCTGTGCTGGTGCCGGGTGGAGGGCTTTGGGCGGCTTGCGGGGCGACCCGCAACCCGCCGCGGCGGCGCTCGGCCACCCGCTACGAGCCCGGCGGTGCCGAACCCGCCCCGGCCAGCGCCGACGCCGCCCGGTCCAGCGCCTTCTGCGCCGCGTCCGCGTCCGTCGTCCCCGACGCCAGGAACGCGAAGGCCAGCAGCCGGCCGCCCGGTGTGACGACCGTGCCGGCCAAGGTGTTCACCCCGGTCAGCGTGCCCGTCTTGGCGCGGACGAGCGCGCGGCCCGCCGCGTCGCGCGGGTAGCGGTCGCGCAGGGTGCCGCTGAAGCCCGCCACGGGCAGGCCCGTGAGGACCGGCCGCAGGGCCGGGCGTCCGGGCTCCGCCGCCCGGGCCAGGACCAGGGCGAGGAACTCCGCCGACGCGCGGTCCGCGCGGTCCAGACCGCTGCCGTCGGCGATGTGGACGGCGGACATCGGCAGGCCCAGCGCCGCGAGCCGCTCCGTGACGGCCTGCGCCGCGCCCTCGAAGCTCGCCGGTTTGCCCGAGGCGAGCGCCGTCTGCCGCGCCAGCGCCTCCGCGATGTCGTTGTCGCTGTTGGTGAGCATGCGCTCCACCAGCGCGGACACCGGCGGGGACGCCACCGAGGCCAGCCGGGCCGCCTTCCCCTCCGCGCGCCCTTCCCCCGGCTCGCCGTCGACGTCCACGCCCTTGTCCCGCAGCAGCGCCGCGAACTTCCGGGCCGCGTCCGCCGCCGGTTCGGCCGTACGGTCGGCCGGCCCCCGGTCGGGGTCTCCCCCGGAGCCTTCGGCCTGGGAGGTACCCCCGAGGCGCCCCTCGTTGACCATCAGGGGGCTGACGGGGGCGATGTTGTCGTTGAGCCCGATCGTGTGGAGCACGGGGCCGGAGTAGCGCGAGACGTCGTACGCGAGCTTCACCTTGCCGGTGGTGCCGCGCGCCTTGAGCGCGCGGGCCGTGGCGTCGGCCAGGTCGCCGAGGCCGGCCGGGGTGAGCGTGGGGTCGCCGCCGCCCACCAGGACGACGCCGTCGCCGCCCGCGGCCACCACGGTCGTCTCGATGCGCCGCTCCGGCCCCACCACCGACAGCACGGCGGCCGCCGTGGCCAGCTTGACCGTGGAGGCCGGGGTGTAGGCGTCCGACTGCCCCACCCCGTACAGCCGCTCCCCGGTCGTGGCGTCGACGACCGCGGCCGCATGGTCGGAACCCAGCGCGGAGTCCTTCAGGAGGGGCTCCAGCGCCTCCGCGAGGCCGTCGGCGGAGCGCTTTCCTCCGCCGCGTACGGGCGCCAGTACGGGCGGCGCCGAGCCCGGCGCGCGTTCGCCGTCGGCGTGACGGGCGCCTCCGGGCCGTGCCGGGGCAGCGGCGAGGTCCCGTTCGGCCTTACGCTGACCCCCGTCCCAGGGCCCGGCGGCCGTCACCGCGCCGGTCGCCAGCGCCAGGCCGGCCACGGCGGACACCGCGGCGAACCGTGCGGTCCGCCGTTGTTCGCGAGAGGCGTCCCGCCACCATCCGACCTGTCGGCGTCCGGCCTGCGGCATCACGGACCAGCCCCTTTCGCCACCACACTCCTGCGTGGGGGACACTTAATCACCAGACGTATGTGTTGATCAGAAGGAGCCACCCGTGGAGTTCGACGTCACCATCGAGATCCCGAAGGGTTCGCGGAACAAGTACGAGGTGGACCACGAGACCGGTCGCATCCGTCTGGACCGCCGACTCTTCACCTCGACCAGCTACCCGGCCGACTACGGCTTCGTCGAGAACACCCTCGGCGAGGACGGCGACCCGCTGGACGCGCTGGTCCTTCTCGACGAGCCGACCTTCCCCGGTTGCCTCATCAAGTGCCGCGCCATCGGCATGTTCCGCATGACGGACGAGGCCGGCGGCGACGACAAGCTGCTGTGCGTCCCGGCGAACGACCCGCGCGTCGAGCACCTCCGTGACATCCACCACGTCTCGGAGTTCGACCGCCTGGAGATCCAGCACTTCTTCGAGGTCTACAAGGACCTGGAGCCGGGCAAGTCCGTCGAGGGCGCCGACTGGGTCGGCCGCGCGGAGGCCGAGGCGGAGATCGAGGCGTCCTACAAGCGCCTTGAGGCTTCGGGTGGGGCCCACCACTGACGCTCTGACGCGTACCAAGTGACCGGATCGGCTTGAGGCCGGTCCGGCACCTCCCCCGGCTACCGCTGGGAGATACCCCCATACCGCCGTAGTGGCCGAGCGCCGCTGCGGCGGTTTTTGGGTTGGCCCGGTCCCGCCCCTTTCCCGGAACCGGGGCTGTGCCCCGGGCACCCGAGGGGCCCGCGCGTCAGAACCCGCGCGTCCGCTTCGCCGCACGGCGCGTCGCGCCCTCGCCCGGGACCTTCAGGAACATCCGGGACATCTCGCTCCCCAGGTTCACCCCGATCGCGATGGCCAGCGCCAGCGCCGCCGCCTTGGTGATCGCGGAGATTCCCGTGTTCAGCTCGTTCTTCGCGAAGTTCAGCAGCGCGAAGTACGTGGCACTACCCGGCAGCAGCGGGCCGATCGCCGCCGTCACGTACGGCAGCGCGGAGGTGTAGCGGTACCGCGACAGCAGCTGGCCGAAGAGGCCGACGAGCCCGGCCGCGATCGCCGTGGCGGGCACCGGGTCCAGCCCCGCCGTGTCCGCGAGCGCCCCGTAGACGACCCACGCGACCCCGCCGTTGAGCGTCACCAGCAGCACGGTGTGACGTTCCTGCTGGAGCAGCAGCGCGAACGCGAACACCAGCAGCATCGCCGCCACGATCTGGATGACGGGCCGTTCCCGGTGGACCAGCGCCGCCTCCGGGTTCAGCGTCTTCCCGCCGACGTGCACGCCCCCGTAGAGCACGACCAGCACACCGCAGACGATGCCCGCGATGAGGTAGCCGACCTCCAGCAGCCGCGCCGCCGCCGTGATGTAGAAGCCCGTGAGCCCGTCCTGGACACCCGCGACCAGCGCACGTCCCGGGATCAGGGCGAACAGCCCACCGGTGATCACCGCCGACGCCTGGACGGGCGTACCGGTGGCGCTCAGCGCCACGCCCATCGCCGCGGGCGGCATCGCCGCCGCCACGAACTGGTAGAACTCCGGCAGCCCACGCCCCGACGCCAGCCACGCCAGCCGGTCGCCCAGCATCGCCCCGGCCGCCGCCGCCAGGAACACCACGAGCCCGCCGCCCACGAGCAGGCTGGCCGCGCCCGCCAGCAGTCCGGAGGCGAGGGTGAGCGCCCAACTGGGGTACGGGTGACGGTTGCGGCGTATCTCGGCGAGGCGCCCGTACGCCTCCTCCAGGGTCAGCCCCTGCGTCGTGATGTCGTGGACGAGCCGGAAGACCGCCGCCAGCCGGTTGTAGTCCGTGCCGCGCCGACGCACCGTCCGGTTGGCGGTGACCGGGTCGTCGATGAGCGAGGGCTGGTAGCTGACGGTCAGCAGGGTGAACGTGACGGTCGGCTCGCAGCGCGCCAGCCCGTACGCGTGCGCGACGCCGAACATCGCCGCCTCCACGTCCTCGGCGCCCTCACCGCCCGCGAGCAGCAGCTCGCCGATGCGCAGCGTCAGGTCCAGGACGCGCGGCACGGGCGGGCCGGACTCCTCCGCGTGCTTCTCCGGCCGCTCGGGCACCGGCCGCTCCAGGACCGGCATGCGCAGCATCGTGCGCATCCGGTCCTGCCAGGGCGCCTCCTTGGTGAGGCTGACCTTGGGTATGCCGTACGGAGGGGTGTAGGCGGGGTGCGGCGCGACGACGCCCTTGGGGAGGGCGAACTCCGACGTGGGGTGGTCGTCCTCGGGCGGCGGGGCCGGCAGGGGCACGCCCAGGGGCGGAGTGAAGGCGCTGTGCGCTTCGTCGGACTGCGGTTTGCGGTCCTCGGTGCCCCGGCCGGGGTCACCGTCCTGGCTCGCCGTACCGCTGCCCCGCTGGCGTTCCACCACCACGTACTCCTCGGTGCGTCCCTCCTGTTACGGCCAGCATGCATGCAGGGCGATGGGCCCGCGCACCGGGGGCGGGAAAAACGGAGCGACGAACTCCCTGACGGATCCCTAATGTGCCGTTAACGACGAGAAGGTGCCACCCGGTCGGGTGGCACCTTCCGCTCGGCGCGGCGCTTCAGCGCGACGATTCAGCGCGGCGCGCGGTAGTTCTGCTCCTGGCCGTCGTCGTAGTCGCCGTAGCCGTAGGTGTTGTCGCCGTAGCCGCCCTGGGGGTGGGGCTGAGGCTGGGCCTGGCCCTGGGGGTAGGGCTGGGGGTAGGCCTGGCTCTGAGGGTACGGCTGAGGCTGGGGGTGGGCCTGGCCCTGGGGGTGCGGCTGGGGCTGGGGGTAGGCCTGGGCCTGCGGGTGGGGCTGGGCCTGCGGGTACGGCTGGGGCTGGGGCTGGGGCTGGCCGTAACCGCCCTGGTTCCCGTAACCGCCGCCGTAGCCACCCTGGTCGCCCTGGTTCCCGTAGCCGCCCTGACCACCCTGCGCACCCTGTGCCCCATAGCCGCCCTGCTGGCCGTAGCCACCCTGGTCGGCGTACGCGCCCTGGCCCCCGTAGCCGCCCTGGTTGCCATAGCCGCCGCCCTGGCCGCCGTATCCGCCGTAACCGCCCTGGTTCCCGTGGTTCCCCTGGTCCCCGTACCCGCCGCCGGGACCACCCTGAGCCTGGCCGTGGCCTTGACCATGGCCGTAGCCGTCGTCGCCGTACCCGCCCCGGTCGGACCCGCCCTGGTCGAACCCACCCCAGTCATATCCGTCGGACGCGTCCGACGGGGCGGCCGGAGCCTCCGGCTCAGCCGGCTCGGCAGCGGCCGCCTTCTTCGACTTGGACCGCGCCCGCAGGAACTCGATGGCGATCGGCACGACCGAGATCAGCACGATCGCGACCAGCATCAGCTCGATGTTCTTGTGAACGAAATCGATCTTGCCGAGCGCCGCGCCCAGCAGCGTCACCCCGCCGCCCCACAGGGCGCCGCCGATGACGTTGAAGATGAGGAACGAGCGGTAGTTCATCCGGCTCACGCCGGCGATGATCGGCGTGAACGTCCGGATCACCGGTACGAAGCGGGCCAGGACCAGCGACTTCGGACCGTACTTCTCGAAGAATTCATGGGCCTTCTCGACGTTCTCCTGTTTGAAGAGCTTCGAGTCCGGCCGCTTGAAGAGCGTGGGGCCGACCTTGCGGCCGAAGAGGTAGCCGGCCTGGTCGCCGAGGATCGCCGCGAGGATCACCAGGGCGCACACCACCCACAGCGGATACTTCAGCGCGTTCGTCGTGACCAGCAGACCGGTCGTGAACAGCAGCGAGTCTCCCGGCAGGAAGAAGCCGATGAGCAGGCCCGACTCGGCGAAGACGATGGCCAGGACGCCCCACAGGCCGAATTGGCCGATCAGGTAGTCCGAGTCCAGCCACTGGGGGCCGAGCGCGAGAGTGGTGGGGGTCACGGTTGATGGGCTCCTGGGTGGAGGGCGCAGGCTCGTTGCGAGGCCCGGGCACAGGCGGGGGCGGCGGTGTGCCGCCCGAGGTTACCAACGTGCCCGCGACGGCCCCGGTTCCGGACGGCCCCCGGCGCCCGTCCCTGGGCGCGCACGCCCGCTCACGTGCCGTTACGGTCCTCGTGCACCTGAACGGCGCAACCCGGCCACCCCGGCGTGCGTCCCGAACGACGAACGGCAAAACTGCACACACATACGGAGGTGGATGCATGGGCATCGACGAGTACGGCGGCGGTCAGCAGTCCCAGGACGTGCTGGTGGTCACCACCAACGACGTGCCCGGCTACCGGGTCGACCGCGTCATCGGCGAGGTCTTCGGCCTCACCGTGCGCTCCCGTCACATCGGCAGCCAGATCGGCGCGGGCCTGAAGTCCCTCGTCGGCGGTGAGCTCAAGGGTCTGACCAAGACCCTGGTCGAGACCCGCAACCAGGCCATGGAGCGACTGATCGAGCAGGCCCGCTCGCGCGGCGCCAACGCCGTGCTCATGTTCCGCTTCGATGTGACCGAGGCCGCGGACGTCGGCACCGAGGTCTGCGCCTACGGCACGGCCGTGGTGATCTCCCCGCACGCGTAACGGCACGCGGTCCGGCAGGGCTCCCCGCTCAGGAACCCTCCGCCGGAGCCGGGCTCATGGTGCTGCCCGCCTGCGCCTTGGCCTCCGCATCGGCCGCATCGCCCGCATCGGCCTCACTGGCCTTATCGGCACGCGGCTGCGCGTCCGGCCCCGCCGCGCGCCTGGGCAGCTTGCCCCGCGTCACAGCGATCACGGCACCCAGGACCAGCACCAGCGCCCCGGTTCCCTGGAGCCAGCCGAACGACTCCCCGAGCAGCACCGTGGCGCACAGGGTGTTGACGATGGGCACGTTGAACATCATGAGGGACGCCTTCGC
The DNA here is from genome assembly GCF_040636475.1 of Streptomyces sp. NPDC037389. Taxonomy (NCBI): domain Bacteria; kingdom Bacillati; phylum Actinomycetota; class Actinomycetes; order Kitasatosporales; family Streptomycetaceae; genus Streptomyces; species Streptomyces sp. NPDC037389. The sequence goes on along the minus strand of NZ_JBEZUS010000019.1, from coordinate 33,675 downwards.
GGGTCCCACCTCGCCGACCCCCCGGTAGTAGAGGAGGTTGGCCACGGCGGCGGCCCCGATGGCCAGGAAGGCGGAGTTCAGCCAGACGCTGGCGGGCAGTTCGCTCCACTCGACCTTCGGCAGGTCGGGGGCCGCGAGGACGGCCAGCAGCACGGCGCCCGCGCAGGTCGCGTACGTGGTGGCCTTCAGCGGCTCGATGCCCGCCAGGACGCGGGGCCCGGCCAGGGTGTAGGACGCCCAGCACACGGCGCTCAGCAGGAAGAGCGCGTCGCCCAGGAGGCGCGACGACCCGCCTCCCCCGCTGCCGCCGGCCCCGAGGAAGAAGATCACCGCACCGGTGAGGCCCAGGGCGAGGCCCGACGCGCGAGCCCAGTCGGGCTTCTCCTTACCGGTCAGGAGGAGGAACGAGCTCGTCAGCACCGGGCTCATGACGGGGATCAGGATGCCCGCGTCCAGGGACGGAGCGAGCGAGAGCCCCCAGAAGAAGAACCCGTTGTAGGCGAAGACCCCCAGCACTCCGGCGGCCGCCGCGAGCCAGCCGGCGCGCGCCGGCACCCGCTGCTCGCGGTTGCCGAACAGCGCCACGGCCAACAGCAGCGCCAGGGCACCTCCACCGAACCGCAGAAGCGCGCCCACGGAGTGGGGGACGTGTTCCACGACCGATTTGGAGCTGGAGAAGGAACTTCCCCAGAGCAGCATGGTCATCAACAGCAGAGCGTACGGATTACTGAATCTACTCTTCGCAGCCATGGCACCGACTGTGAAGGACGGGCCGATTCTCTGACTTGAACGCTGGTGCGCAGATCAAGTGCGCAGGTCACAATGGATGAATGGCGAAGGGGAACGGCTGGGTTCGGTACTGGCGGGACGGCGCCCGCCCGCTGGAGGCCATGCACGCGCACTTCTTCGACCACGTCTACTCCCCCCACAGCCACGACGCCTACTCCTTCGGCATCACCGACGTGGGAGCGCAGAGCTTCCACTGCCGCGGGGCGAGCCACACCAGCGGGGCCGGCATGGTGATGGCCTTCAACCCCGACGAGGTCCACGACGGCCGGGCCGCGGCCGAGTCGGGCTATCAGTACCGCATCGTCCACATAGGCCCTTCGGTGGTGTCCGACACCCTCGCCGACGCCGCCGACGGAAGCACGGGGGCGATGCCCCTGTTCGTACGCCCCGTGCTGACGGACCCCGTTCTCACCGGCGCGCTGGCCCGCCTCCACGAGGCGCTGGTCCAGCAGACCAGTGCCCTGGTACGCGAAGAACTGCTGACGACGGCCGTCCTGGCGCTCGCGGAGCGCGGTGCGACGCAGGCGCCGCGCAAGCGGACCCTGGCGGGCGAAGCGCGGCGCCGGGCGGCCCGGCAGGCCCGAAGCCTGCTCAACGAGGCTTTTCTGGAGCCCATATCGGCACAGGAACTCGCCGAGGCGGCCGGGTGCAGCAGGTTCGCGCTGTACCGGGCCTTTCGCGCGGAGTTCGGGATGCCGCCGAGCGACTACCAGCGTCTCCTGAGACTCCGGCGGGCCCGGAACCTGCTCACGGACGGCCGGGCACCGGCGGAGGCCGCGGCATCCGCCGGTTTCTCCGACCAGGCGCACTTCAATCGCTGGTTCAAGCGCACCTACGGCATCACACCGGCGGTCTACCAGCGCGCGGGACAGTGAACACGCGCCCGTCCAACGGTCAGGTGGTGGCAGTGGTCCCCGCGTGCTCGGACGCGCGTACTTCCGGATCGGCCGCGGGTGGGGCAGGTTCGCGGAGGGCTCCCGTGAGCTTGAGGAGCGGTGTGGTCATGACGGTGGTGACCAGCGCCACGATGGTCAGCAGTCCGAGCATCTCCTTGTTGATGAGGTGTGCCTCGTAACCGATCTGAAGCACCACCAGCTCGGTGAGCCCGCGCGCGTTGAGCAGGATGCCCAGGGTGAGCGACTCCGACCAGGGCAGCCCCGTGAGCCGTGCGGACAGGCCGGGGCCGAAGACCTTCCCCGCCGTCGCGACGACCAGCAGGGCCAGCAGTGCCAGGCCGGCCCCGCCGCCCAGGTGGAGCGAGTGGAGGTCGACGCCGAGGCCGAACCCCAGGAAGAAGAAGGGCAGCAGGACGGTCTTGGCCGTGCTCGCCAGGGGCGCCGCCGCGGCGCTCGCCTTCCGGTGCCCATGGGGCCAGGCCAGTCCGACGAGGAGGGCGCCGATGAGCTGGTGAATGCCCAGCGCGGCGGTGAGGGTCGCGGAGGCCGCCACGGCGACCACGAGGAGCAGCGTGACCACGGGCGTGCTGGGCGTGTCCGCGCGCTCGGGCCAGCGCAGCATGAGGCGCCGTAGCGGCCCCACGAAGAGCACGGTCACGGCGATCACCACCAGGGCCTTGCCGAGTACGGAGGTGAGGTCGGTGCCGTGCGCGAGGGACAGGATCGCGGAGAGCATGAGCCAGCTCCCTCCGTCGCCGACCGCGGCCGCGAACAGGCTGAGCTGGCCGGGACGGGTCCGGGAGATCCCGAGGTCGCCGAGGATCCGCGCGAGCACCGGGAACGCCGTGATGCTCAGCGCGCACCCCACGAACAGCACGAAGGCCACGGGCGGCACCCCGGGGACGAGGTAGTCGTCCATGAGCGGCAGGGCGACCACCGCACCGGCGGCGAACGGCACGAAGAGCGAGGACTGGCTGATCAGCACGGCACGCGGCGCCGCGCCGCGCAGCCGCATGGATCCGAGCTCCTGCCCCACCCCGAACATGAAGAGCACAAGACCCAATTGCGCCAGCCCGTTGAACATGGGCAGCACCCCGGAGGGAAACAGCCATCCGGTCGCGCCGGGAGCCACCGATCCGAGAAAGGACGGACCGAGAAGGATGCCTGCGGCTATTTCGCCGGTGACCCTCGGCTGCCGCAACTTGACCGCCAGGAATCCCATTAACTGAGACGCCAGCAGGACCGCGGCCGCGCCCAGGAAGAAATGCCCGACGGTGTCCAGAATTGATTGCCCAGCGGCGCCCGATTTTCCGGAGGAGCTAGTTCCGCCCGCCCGGATCGACACGGCGAGGATCACCGCGAGAGGCACTAAAACGGTTAAAACGATCGCGGCGGGCACCCGCCACCGGGGACTCCCGCCACCGGTCTTCACCAGCTCGGTTCTTGCCAACTCCCCCCCAGGAAAGCCAGTTCACCCATGGGTAACAGCGGCGAGCCAATCCCACGCCCGACTCCCCCGTCCACCCCGAGTGATCAATGTCACATGATCTTGCCAAGCGCATATGCCGATGTGAGAGCGTTCTCCCCGCTGCGAATTTCAAGACCAATGCATCTCGCAACTTGAGACAGCAATCGGAACCATGGGGCGGACTTCATGGCAAAAACGGACGCTGCTGTTGGCCCTCAAAAAACGCTATTGGCGCTCTTAAGCCAGTCGGTGCGCAGCTTTCCGGAGCGCGACGCTCTGTCCGACGGCACTCAGCGATTCTCGTACCGCCGACTCGACGAGTGGTCGGACACCATCGGATCGCTGCTCCGAAAACAGGGAGTGCGCCCGGGTGACCGTGTCGCCCTGCGGATGTCTCCCGGCGCCGAGGCGGTCGCCGCCATGATCGGCATCCTCAAGGCGGGGGCCGCGTACGTTCCCCTGGATCTCCGGCACCCGTCGTCGAGGAAGAACTTCATCATCACCGACAGCGGGGCGACCACGCTCGTCGGCGACCCGGGCGAGGACATCGCCGACACCGCGATCACCACGGTGATCACCACGGCGGAGATCGCCGAACTGGCCGGCCGGCCCCCGGAGCGCCTGTCCGGCCCCGGGCCCGACCCGCAGGCCACCGCCTATGTCATCTACACCTCCGGTACGACCGGCGCCCCGAAGGGCGTTCCGGTCCGCCACCATCACGCGGCCGCCCTCTTCACGGCCGCACGAGCGGTCTTCGAATTCAACGAGCGGGACCGCTGGCTGCTCTTCCACTCGATCGCCTTCGACTTCTCGGTGTGGGAGATCTGGGGCGCCTTCACCACCGGTGCCGAACTGGTGGTGCTGCCCCACTGGGCGGCACGGACGCCCGACAAATACCTCGATGTGATCGCCGATCAGGGCATCACCGTCCTGAACCAGACGCCCACGGCGTTCGTGACGCTCGCCGAAGCGGCCCTGCGGTCCGGCCGGGACATGCCCGCCCTGCGGTACGTCGTCTTCGGCGGGGAGAAGCTGGTGCCCGCCGCGCTCCGCCCCTGGGCCAAGCAGTACGGGCTTTCCGGCCCCCGGCTGGTGAACGGCTACGGAATCACCGAGACCACCGTCTTCACCACGTTCCACGAGGTCGGCGAGGACGATCTGGTCTCGGACGAGTCCGTCATCGGCGCGGCCCTGCCGGGGTTCGGGCTCCGTGTGGTCGACGAGAACGGCCAGGACGTACCGGACGGCGAGACCGGTGAGCTGTGGCTCTCCGGCCCGCAGGTCACCGACGGGTATCTCAACCGGCCGGAACTCACCGCCGAGAAGTTCCCGGAGGTCACCGACCCCGACACCGGGGAGACCGTCCACTACTACCGCTCCGGCGACCTGGTGAACCGGCTTCCCGACGGCACGCTCGCCTACACCGGCCGGGCGGACCTCCAGGTCAAGCTCCGCGGGTACCGCATCGAGCTCAGCGACATCGAAGCCGTCGTGCGCCGTCACGAGGACGTGCTCGACGCGGTGGTCCAGGTGCGCCGGTTCAAGGCCGGCGACGACCGGCTGGTCTGCGCCTTCGTCGCCCGCGACGAGGACCGGCCCCCGACGGCCGCCGATCTCCGCAAGCACGTCAAGGAGCTCCTGCCCACCTATATGCATCCGGCCCGCTATCAGCGGCTGCCGGAGTTGCCCAGCACCGTCAATGGAAAGGTCGACCGGGCCGCTGTCGCCCGGTCATGGAACGAAACGGCTGCCACATGAGCGAACTGACGCAGAACAAGCCGGCCTTGGACGAGGTGCAGCGCCTGATTCTGGAGTGGTCCACGGAACTCCTTGAGGAGCCCACCACCGCCGAGGACAACTTCCTGGACCTGGGCGGCCACTCGGCACTGGCCCTTGAGCTGAGCAATCAGATCAAGGAGCGCTTCGCCGCCGAGATCGACATCCAGGTCCTCTTCGAGCGCACCCTCGGCGAGGTTGCCGCCGAAGTAGCACGTCTCGCCTGAACGTCCGTCCTGAACGTCCGTCCTGAACGTCCGTACAGACCCGTAGAGAGCGGATGACAAAGATGACTACTTCACAGCAGACGTCCTTCTCCCTGACCGAGGCCGAGGTCGCGCAGTTCGAGCGGGACGGCTTCCTCGGCCCCATCAAGATCTACGAGGTGGAGGAGATGGAGGAGCGCTGGAAGACCATCCAGCGCGAGCTGCGCGACCGTTCCCACGCCATCTACCCCGTGGGCGAGGGCAAGGCGAGCAGCATCTCCAACTACGACCGCCACCTGGACATCGATCTGCTCTCCGAGCACATCATGAAGCGGGAGATCGTCGACCGCGTGGCGTCGCTCCTGGGTCCCGACCTGCTCTGCTGGCGCAGCGAGTTCTTCCCCAAGTACCAGGGTGACGAGGGCACCGACTGGCACCAGGCGGCGACCTTCGCCCACGCCAGCGGCAGCCCGCAGATCCTCTGGCCCTCGGAGGACGGCCGGCCGGCGTTCGGCGGAACCATCACGGTGTGGACCGCGTTCACGCACTCCACCAAGGAGAACGGCTGCCTCCAGCTGATGCCCGGCACTCACAAGCACATGAACTACGACGAGTCCAAGGGCATGGAGTACGAGGCCGACGCGCTCAACGCCCGTGAGAAGGACGGCATCAAGCGGGGCTTCTTCGGCTACGACTACCGGCAGCTCCAGAAGGACCCCGACTGGAGCCCGGACGAGTCCAAGGCCTTCCCCCTGGTCATGAAGCCCGGTGAGTGCGTGATCTTCTGGTCGACGCTGATGCACGCGTCGCTGCCGCACACCGGTACCAAGAAGGACTACCGCATGGGCTACGCCGCCCGCTTCGTCCCCACCCAGGTACAGGTCTACCCGGGCACGGAGGAGATCAGCGAGTACGGCGGCGGCATCGTCCTCGACGACTACGGCACCGTACTGGTGTCCGGTGAGGACGCCTACGGGCACAACCGCAGGGCGAAGGAGAGCCGGCGCGGCTTCCAGTTCGTACCGCGCAGCCAGGACTGACGGGCTGACGGAGGGCGGGGGCGGGGGCGATCCCAGGACCACCCCCGCCCTCCGGCCGTGGACTCGGTCCACGGAGACAACGGGAGGCATCATGAAGCCCTATCCACTCATCCTGCTCCATCACGCGGGCGGATCCGCCGCCTTCTTCGCGCCCCTGGCGAAGGCGTTGCCGCCGGAGATCCAGCCGATGGCCCTGGACCTTCCCGGCCGGGGTCGCCGCTGGCGCGAGGCCGCCGTCACCTCCATCGACGAAGCCACCGACTCACTGCTGGACGCCGTCTCCGCCGTCAACGGCCCCTTCGCCGTCCTCGGCCACAGCCTGGGCGCCTATGTCGGCCTCGCCTTGGCGGCCCGGCTGGAGGAGACCACCGGAATCAGCCGTTGCTCCACCCTGTTCGCCTCGGCGAACGCGGGGCCGGGGGGAGCGGTCCTCCCGTTCGAGGGTTCTCCGCTGGGGGTGTCCGATGAAGAGATCTTCGAGATCACCGGCAAGTCCGGTGGCGGCGTCGCCCAGGAGGTGCTGGACCATCCGCAGTTGCGGCGGAGGACGGCCGACCTCCTCCGCGCGGACTTCGCGGTCTCGCAGTCCTTCCTGTCCAAGCAGCGCCGGACCGTCACCGAGGCCGACATCGTCGTGTGCTGGGGACGCGACGACATCTTCACTCCCCATCAGCTCGACCAGTGGCGGCTGAACTCGACCCAGCCGACCGAGTCCCACGGCTTCCCCGGGGACCACTTCTACCTGGAGCAGAACGTTCCTGAGCTGGTGGATCTCATCACGCGCCGGCTCCGCGTCCCCGCCGAACAGCGGGGCTGAAACAGGGGCTGAACTCCGCCGCCCGCCGAGATCTTGACCGTATAGTGTGACGATCGCCAGGCGTTGACCCGCCGACCGGAGCCCGGACGAGGCTCGGCCGGGCCGTGAGGGTCCGGGCCGTGAGGGTGGTGTCGCGGGAGCCGTGCGCTCGGCCTTTGTCGGAACGCATCACGCAAACGGACCGGAGTTAGCCGCCGATGACATCCCCGCAGTACCGTCAGGTGCCCGCCCAGGTAGATCTGCCCGCCCTTGAGCACGCGGTGCTCGACTTCTGGCGCGAGCAGAAGGTCTTCGCCAAGAGCCTCGATCAGTCCGAGGGGCAGCCCGAGTGGGTGTTCTACGAGGGCCCGCCGACCGCCAACGGCATGCCCGGCGCCCACCACATCGAGGCCCGCGTCTTCAAGGACGTCTTCCCGCGCTTCCGCACGATGCAGGGCTACCACGTGGCGAGGAAGGCCGGCTGGGACTGCCACGGCCTGCCGGTCGAGCTCGCGGTGGAGAAGGAGCTCGGCTTCTCCGGCAAGCAGGACATCGAGGCGTACGGCATCGCCGAGTTCAACGCCAAGTGCCGCGAGTCCGTGACCCGCCACACCGACGCCTTCGCCGAGCTCACCACCCGCATGGGTTACTGGGTCGACCTCGACGACGCGTACCGGACCATGGACCCCGAGTACGTCGAGTCCGTGTGGTGGTCGCTGAAGGAGATCTTCAACAAGGACCTGCTGGTCCAAGACCACCGCGTCGCCCCCTGGTGCCCCCGCTGCGGCACCGGCCTCTCCGACCACGAACTGGCGCAGGGCTACGAGACGGTCGTCGACCCCTCCGTCTTCATCCGCTTCCCGCTGACCTCCGGCCCGCTCGCCGGCCAGGCCGCCCTGCTCGCCTGGACCACGACCCCGTGGACGCTGGTCTCCAACACCGCCGTGGCCGTCAACGCCGAGGTGACGTACGTGGTCGCCACGGACGGCACCGAGAAGCTGGTCGTCGCCGAGGCCCTCCTGGAGAAGGCCCTGGGCGAGGGCTGGACGGCCACCGGCCAGAGCTTCACCGGCGCCGAGATGGAGCGCTGGAACTACCAGGCGCCGTTCTCCATAGTCGACCTCGAAGGCGCCAACTTCGTCGTCAACGGCGACCACGTCACGACCGAGACCGGCAGCGGCCTCGTCCACACCAACCCCGCCTTCGGCGAGGACGACTACAAGGTGTGCAAGGCGTACGGGATGCCGCTGGTGAATCCCGTCCGCCAGGACGGCACGTTCGACGAGAACCTCCCCCTTGTCGGCGGCCTCTTCTTCAAGAAGGCCGACGACGTCGTCCTCGCCGATCTCAAGGACCGCGGCCTGCTCTTCCGCCACGAGGCGTACGAGCACAGCTACCCGCACTGCTGGCGCTGCCACACCGCGCTCCTCTACTATGCGCAGCCGTCCTGGTACATCCGCACCACCGCCGTCAAGGACGCGATGCTGCGGGAGAACGAGAAGACCAACTGGTTCCCGGACTCCGTCAAGCAGGGTCGCTTCGGCGACTGGCTCAACAACAACATCGACTGGGCGCTCTCCCGCAACCGCTACTGGGGCACCCCGCTGCCCATCTGGCGCTGCGAGGAGAACCACCTCACGTGCGTGGGCTCGCGCGCCGAACTGACGGAACTGTCGGGCAAGGACCAGTCGTCGCTCGACCCGCACCGCCCGTACATCGACGACGTCACCTTCACCTGCACGGCGGAGGGCTGCTCGCTGGAGGCGGTCCGCGTCCCGGAGGTGATCGACGCCTGGTACGACTCGGGCTCGATGCCCTTCGCGCAGTACGGCTACCCGTACCGGAACAAGGAGCTGTTCGAGTCCCGTTACCCGGCGCAGTTCATCAGCGAGGCCATCGACCAGACGCGTGGCTGGTTCTACACGCTGATGGCGGTCGGCACGCTCGTCTTCGACAAGTCCTCGTACGAGAACGTCGTCTGCCTGGGCCACATCCTGGCCGAGGACGGCCGGAAGATGTCCAAGCACCTCGGCAACATCCTCCAGCCCATCCCCCTCATGGACCAGCACGGCGCCGACGCGGTCCGCTGGTTCATGGCGGCAGGCGGCTCCCCGTGGGCAGCGCGGCGCGTCGGTCACGGCACCATCCAGGAGGTGGTGCGGAAGACCCTCCTCACCTACTGGAACACGGTCGCCTTCCAGGCCCTCTACGCCCGTACGTCCGACTGGGCGCCCAGCGCGTCCGACCCGGCGCCGGCCGACCGTACGGTCCTGGACCGCTGGCTGCTCGGCGAGCTCAACACCCTGGTGGAGCAGGTCACCCAGGCCCTGGAGGCGTACGACACCCAGCGCGCCGGCAAGCTCCTGTCGTCCTTCGTCGACGACCTCTCCAACTGGTACGTCCGCCGCTCGCGTCGCCGCTTCTGGCAGGGCGACGCCGCCGCACTGCGCACGCTCCACGACGTGGTCGAGACGGTCACGCGGCTGATGGCTCCCCTGACCCCGTTCATCACCGAGCGGGTCTGGCAGGACATGGTGGTCCCGGTCACCCCGGACGCCCCGGAGTCGGTGCACCTCTCGTCGTGGCCCAAGGCCGACCGGACAGCGATCGACCCGACGCTGTCGCAGCAGATGCTGCTGGTCCGCCGCCTGGTCGAACTGGGCCGCGCCACGCGCGCCGAGTCCGGCGTCAAGACACGCCAGCCGCTGTCCCGTGCCCTGGTCGCGGCGGCGGGCTTCGAACAGCTCTCCCCCGAACTCCACACGCAGATCACGGACGAGCTGAACGTGTCGTCCCTGGCCTCCCTCTCCGAGGTGGGCGGCTCCCTGGTCGACACGACGGCAAAGGCGAACTTCCGCGCGCTGGGCAAGCGCTTCGGCAAGGGCGTCCAGGCGGTGGCCAAGGCAGTCGCGGCGGCGGACGCCGCTTCGCTATCGCTGGCACTGCGGGAGGGCACGGCCTCGGTGGAGGTCGACGGCGAGACGGTCGCGCTCACCCCGGACGAGGTCATCATCACCGAGACCCCGCGCGAGGGCTGGTCCGTGGCCTCCGACTCCGGCGCCACCGTCGCCCTCGACCTGGAGATCACCCCGGAGCTCCGGCTCGCGGGCCTGGCCCGCGACGCGATCCGACTGATCCAGGAGGCCCGCAAGAACAGCGGCCTCGACGTGGCCGACCGCATCGCGGTCCGCTGGATTGCCACCTCTCCCGAGACGACGGAGGCCCTCGCGGCTCACGCCGAGCTGATAGCGGACGAGGTCCTCGCCACGGACTTCGCCTCCGGCGAGGCGGACGGCTCTTACGGTGAGCCGTTCACGGACGAGGGCCTGGCCCTCACCTTCCGCCTCCGCAAGGCGTAACGGCCGCGCCGCTCTGCCCCACCGGATTCATCCGGTGGGGCAGAGTGAGCTGATCAGCTCCTACGGTCGAAGAAACGGTCCGTCCACACCCGGGCGGGTGGCCTTACGTTCGAGTGCGGGACATACGTGCACGACCTCGCCCACCATCCGGTTCATGAGAGCCACGCTGGACAACTGGATGTACCCGCCCGAGGGCGGCTGGACGTACGACCAGGTGAAGGAGCTGGTCCTGCCATGCGACTGGGAACTACTGGGCGGGAAGGTCACGGTCCGAGGCAATACCAGCTGGTGGCACGACCAGGTCCGGGATGGGCTCTACTGCCGGCTGATGAGCGCGAAGCGCGAGCCGTTCACCGCCAACATCGAACGGTGGACCATGATCGACGAGAGCAACATTCCAACGCCCGACGTCGTGGTCTTCGACAAGCGCGATCTCGACGTCCGGACCTTGGACTGCACCCCCGTCGGGAAGGTCGTGCTCGCGGTCGAGGTCGTCTCTCCCGGCTCGCGCTGGGTGGACCACTTCTACAAGCACGCCATGTACGCCGACGCAAAGATCGACCACTACTGGCGCGTCGAGCGCGGCGAGGACGACCTGCCCGTCGTGCACGAGTTCTGGCTGCACCGGGAAGTCGACTGGTACATCCCCAGCCCCGAGTGCTCCAAGCACATCGGCACGCTCAAGACCGAAGTCCCCTTTCCCATCGAGATCGATCTCCGCAGCCTGATCGAGGACTGACCAGTCTTTTCTCCGCCGTCGCGCAGAACTGGCGCGCCCAGTATCGGAGTTCCCCCACCGTCCCTATCCCGACCAGCGGAAGACCCCGTCGTGGCCGGATCGTCCCGGGCCTGGCCTTCCTTCAGGTCCTCGATGAACGCGTGTTTCGGACGATCGGATTCGGCCGGGACGTTGCCGTACCCGTGCGCGAGAGCCTCGCCGAACCCGTCCGGCCTGCGGCGCCCGTCGCCGGCGAGGTGAAATGACAAAACACACACGCCGGATTCCCGGACCACGTCCGCCCCACCGCCACCGGGTGAATCATTGGCCACCTTGCGATAAACGGCCCGAAGATAACCCGTCCGACGCCCGGAAAGCGGGCGCGGTGGATTTCCAATGTTCCAGACGTCACGCAGCCGTAAGCCACGGATGAGCGCACCGCCATATCGGGCCAAGGTACAGCGCGCTCGCGTAAACGTTGACTTCCCTCCCCCTCACCAGGCTTATCGGCACATGGCCCAGCTGAAGGGGAGGCGACCTCCTGTCCGGCGTCAATAATCTGTTGCACACATGACCGAGACGCCATACCGCCCCCATCAGCGCAGGTGAGCAGGCGTCACTGTCCGACCGCGCGGAATGATCCAGAGACGCATGTCGCCCAGGAGAAGGCATGGCGCGTTTATCCGGAGTTGCAGATTCCATGCTTTGACGCCCGCTTTTCAGGAGCCGTACGTTTCTCAACGTGCCCGGACAGCCAATACACCGTTCGATCCGGGTGTGAAAATGCGCGCCGAACTTCGGCGGCCAACCAGGAAGAAAGGAAGGGGAACCATGTCAGAGCCCAATACCCCGAAGCCCAGTCTCACCAAGCTGGAGCCTGCGTCGGGCTCCATGGCAGGCGGCAAGACCGTAAAGGTCCACGGCAACCGCCTGGACTACGTTTACTCCGTGACGTTCGGAGGACACGAAGTCGAGAAGATAGTTCCTGTCTCGGGGACCGAAATCGAGGTCATTACTCCGTCCCACAATGAGGGCACCGTAGTGGTCTACGCCTACAGCGACGGCGGCCCCAGCAACCCCATGCACTACACCTACACCGACTGACGTCGGTCGGGCAGCACGCCAAGGGGTCCCGGCGCAGGCCGGGGCCTCTTGGAGTTCACCAGTCACTTTTCCGCTGTCGCATAGAACTGGCGCGCCCAGTGCCGGAGTTCCCCCACCGGACCGTCGCCGTGCTGGAGGCGGGGGTGGGGGAGATAGCGCTTGTTGTGCCAGATGGTGATGTCCTTGCGGACGTCGTGCGTGAGCCAGGTGAGGCCCGCACGGGCCAGGACGCGGGAGGCAAAGGCGATGGGTGGTTCGCGCAGGCGCTCCGGAACCGCCCAGGGCACCGTGATCGCACAGCCGACGAAGACGCGGAACTGCGTCCGCCACGGTCCGGTCGGCGTCGGGTTCACCCACATCCGCATCGACACCCCGAGCGCCGGGATCTCCGCCTCCGCCAGCACCAGTCCCAGCCCGAACTGCCGTACCGCGTAGTCCACCGGCACTATCCCGATCAGCGGGAGGCTGCGCCGGGCCCGTACCTTTGCCGTACGAACAGGGCCGTCCGTTCTCGCGGTGACAAGCTCCTTCGTATCCACGAAGCCGTGGATCGGGCCCAAGTGCCCGTAGTCGGAGATGTTTTCCGCCACTTCTTGGGGGTGGGTGTCGGCTTGCAGCGTGCGTTGCACAGGCACGCTGAAGCCCGGCTTCGGCAGCTCCGGTAGCTGCCAGTCGGGCGGCGCCCCCGTCGCGTCGTACCAGACGCAGATCATGCCGTTGACCTCGCACACCGGCAGCAACGTCAGTGACAGATCCGGCGGATGCGGCCCGTACGGCGAGCGGCGGCAGGTGCCGTCCGGGCCGTAGGCGAAGCGGTGAAAGGGACAGACGAGATATTCACCGTCCACCGTGCCGCCATGGCCCAGGTGGGCGCCGAGATGCGGGCAGTGCGGGCGGATCGCCCGTACCCGTCCCCCACGGGTGCGGTAGAGGACAACGTCCTCCCCCGCCAGCCGACGCGTGGACACCGTGCCGGCCTTCAGCTCACGAGTCGAGCTCAAACAGAACCAGCCCCGTGGATAGGGCAGCGGGGCGGGCGCATTCGGGTTCCCCTCCACATCACCATGCTGCCGCCCGTCAAGGTGACTCAAACAGGACTTTTGCGTATTTCAGTGGGATGTCGAGGCCTACGGCCGTTATCGGGGCCCGGGTGAGTCATGATGCGTAAGTTTCCTGCTCCCGAGGCCGAAACCACCCTGGCCTGGGATCGTCGTATGCGGTAGCGACGGAAGTACGGGAGGACGCATCCATGACGTACACGCGCCCACGGCCCATGGCGTGGCAGTACTGCGGCGAGCAGATCAAGCTCTGGCGAAACCTGGCCGGCGTCAGCCGCGAGACACTGGCCAAGGAGGCGGGATACGGCTCCGAAACGATCGCGTCGGTGGAGCAGGGGCGGCGAAGGCCCGCGATCCATCTGCTACAGATCGCCGATCAACTGTGCGGAGCGAAGGGGCTGCTGCGGGCGGCGGAGAAGTACCTGGAGCCGGAGCCGCTTCCGGAGCGCAGCCAGGACTACTTGCAGTACGAGGCGGAGGCGATCGCCATCAGCTCGTACCAACCCATGATCATCCCAGGGCTGCTCCAGACGGAGGAGTACACACAAGCGCAGATCAGCAACTGGTGGCCACCGCTAGACGACCAGACCGTAGAGGTACGTGTCGCGAATCGAATGAAGCGCCAGGCTCTACTGGACAAGCAAACGCGAGTGTTCAACTACGTGATCGGAGAACCCGCCCTCCGGCACCCGATCGCAAGCAAGGAACAGCACCAGCGGCAGTTGCACCACCTGCTGGCGATGGGGAAGCGTCGCAACGTGACGATCCAGGCTCTTCGTTTCGACTCTGCCCCCGTCGGCATCGGAGGATCATTGATCCTTCTCGAGACGCCGGAGCACAAGCATCTGGCCTACGAGGAGGGGCAACTGACCTCCGCCTTGACGGCCGATCCAGACATGGTCAGCCAGGCCGCACAGAAGCTCGCCCGCATCGCCCAGTTGGCCATGAGCCCGAACGAATCAGCAATCTTCATCAAGGAATTGGCAGACACGCAATGAAATGGTTCAAGTCGAGTTTCAGCGGCGGCGATGGCAGCGAATGCGTGGAGGTCGCCACCTCCCCGCACGCCGTCCACGTCCGGGACTCGAAGCTCGGGTCGCTCGGGTCCGACGACAGCCCCCGAATATCCGTCCCCAGGGCGGCCTGGGGAACGTTCCTTCACCACCCGAGCTTCGGGACTCGGGATTCGAGCGCCTTCTCTTAGGAATGGGAGGTGGGTTCAACCCACCCACCCTCCCTGTCTCTTGCACACCGGGATGACTTTCCGCAACCGAGTCGCGACGTTGCGCGCTCGCCGTGTAGCGTGCGCAGCAACAAGCGACCCCCGCCGGTGCTACCAACACCGAACGGGGGCCTGACCATCAAGATCGAAGGAAGTCGATCTCATGGCTATGGCCAACCCTAGCGCCGACGCGCGCCCCTACGCTCCCCCAATGGCCTCCCCCGGCTACGGAAAACGCTCCGCCCCCGGTCAGGCCCCACGCGACGCGGACACCTTCGCCCACCTCCCCGCTCGCGAGGCGTACATCGCCTCCCACATCGACCGCCTCCCCGACGGCGCGGCGATGGACGTGAAGATGCTGGCCAAGGAGCTGCCCTACGGGCAGCAGGCCCTCCGCACCGCCCTCAACAACCTCTCCGAGGCGGGCCACCTGCGCCGCGTCCGCGAGCCGGCCGACGAGGACAGCACCCAGTGGGTGTTCCGCACGTACTTTTCACGAACGGCGCGCAGCGACGCGTGGTGGGAGCGCTGGCTGAACGACGGCGACGAGCCGCAGCCCGACCCGAAGCCACAGCGCTCACCCGCCTACGATGCGCTCGCCGCCCTCGGCCGTACCGACGCCCGCCTCGCCCTCTCCGCGAAGGAGTGCGCGGCCCTCGAACCCCTCGCGGCGGAATGGCTGGCACGCGGCATCCCACCCGCCCAACTCATCGCCACCCTCACCGCCGGCCTCCCGTCCCCCGTCCACCACTCCGCCGCCTTCACCCGAACGCGGCTCACGGAGAAGATGCCGCCGGAGCCACCCCCCACGCGGACGCCGGCCGCCACCGCCCCGGCCCGCCGCATCATGGAGTGCACCTCCTGCCGCACCCCGGGCCGCCCGGAGGCCCTCTCCGGCGGGCTCTGCCGCCCTTGCCGGGGTCTGAACGTCCCGGACGCCGCCGGGCCGGGCCGGGCCCGGAGGAGCACGAAGCGGCCGTACGGGCCCACGTGGCCCGTGTAAGGGCCGGGCTCAGGCGCGCGGGACGCGGCTGAGCGCCTCCCGGGCGGCGTCCGCCACAGAGCCGCTCCACAGGCCCAACTCCTCCGCCCACATGGACACCTGGCTCAATGGCTGTCCGACACGGAGCGAGACACGCAGGAGCTGGGCGAAGGAGAAGTTCCGCAGCATGGTCACGAACCGCAGGTCCGTGCCGAGGTCGCCCCGTTTGATCAGCCTCAGCGCATCGGTGAAGGCCAGCCCCTCCGGCAGGTCGTCCCGCGCCAGGGAAACGCCATAGCCACGGAGATACCACGCCACCTCGCTCGGATCTGTCCGCAGCATCTCGGCCACCCGTACGACGTGGGCGAACGGAATGAGCTCCGCCGTGTGGAATCCCCACCACAGTGTTTCGTCCGTCAGCAGTTCCTTGTCCAGCCTTGTCGGTGCGGACGGGAACTTCAGCGGAATGTCGATGCCATAGGCCCGCAAGCGTTCGATGACTTCCTGGGGCGAACGGTCGGCGCCTTGGAGAAGATGGTCGTACATGACCCCCTTTCCCGGTCGCAGATAGCCGCTGAGGTCGCTCAGCAGCCCGATGTCGTCGGGGTTCGCATCGGCCGGGAAGACCGAGGGAGTAGTGAAGCCCAGGTAGGCGAGCTCGGCCATCAATTGACCCGGGGGAATCCCCAGCCTGCGGGAATTCTCGAGCACCTGACCCGGTGAGATCGACTGCTCATGCCTGCGCCATGGCGACTTCCCGTTGGCGCGTTCACTCAGCAGAGCCGTGGTCCTGTCATCCGGCCGGTCCGGCAAACCGGTCGCGTCATAACGCAGGCCGTACGCGGCGAGCCTGGCGCACACCTCGGGGACCGGAATGTCCAGCGCCCGGCTCGCCTTGGCGATATGGCCGGGAGGAACGATCTCATCGGGGTCCAGCCACCCGCTTCCGTCGCCTTCGTCACCCGGGTCATGACGGACCAAGGGGTCGTGCGCGGCTGCCGTCGCAAGGGTCACCACCGCCTCCCGCACCGGGACGCCCAGGTCTCTCCAGCACGCGGCCGCTTCCTCTGATCCCACTCCCATGATTCGTGCGGCGCTCCGCAGCTCCGCCACGGTCACGGGCCGGTCCACTGCCCGTATGCCCAGCTCGGCGGCGCGCCGGGCAGCGGACCGCCAGGAGATGCCGAGCATGTTCGCCATGTCGATGGACCGTCCGAGGAGCTTGGAATGTCCCATGACTCCGACGTTCCAGTGCCGGTAGCGGGCGTCCCCCCTCCTGGAAAGCAGTAGGTCGTCGGAGGGGAGGGCCGGGCGTACCCGTACGTCCTGGATCTCCGGGCAGACCTCCTCCAGAGCCGTCAGCGCGGCGTTGGGTCCATGGGCGATGATCCGCCAGAGCAGGATGTGGTCGGGTGGCTCTCCGATGATGTTCGTCCAGGGCAGGTCCCTCAAGGTGTCGCGCCGGTCGTTCGTCCCGAAGGTCCCCGCGGGGAGAATCTTCATGTCGGCGGGGAGACATCCGGCCGTGGCCATGTCGATCCGGTGGCCCTCGTACTCCAGGACACGGCCCGCCTCGACCGCCGCCTTTGTGAGCAGGTCCGCCAGGCACGTGCTGGAGTCGGCGAGACGGCAGATCCACTCGTAGCGGGGCAGCGGCTCATCGCTCGCGAGCAGGCTCTTCAGGGCCTGCCCCAGGAGGTCGCCCACTTGTCCCGACACGTCGTCCAGAATCCGCGACCGGTCGACCGAGAGCCGTCCGGGAGCGTGCGCGCCGGAGAGGTTCACGACCGCCCCCGCCAGCCCCGAATGGGTGCGCGCCGTGAGCACACCCCGCCGGGTCTCGGGCTGGACGACCAGCCCGTCCACGAACAGCCCGCCCCCGCGCTCGCACCAGAACACCTGCACGCCGTCCGGCGCCTCCGCCCACTCCACCAGCGTGCCGTGGACGTTCAGCCCGAAACGCTCCTGGTCCGGTGCCCTTCTCGCCGTGAGCCGACCGGCGTCCCACGTACTGCGCCGGTCGCCGTGCCAGGCCTCGGTCGGGAACTCGGCGATTCCCAGGACCCTTTCGAGGACCGTGAGGCATGACCACCTCTCGTCCACGTCTCTCAGATAAAGCCGGACCTGGGTGCCGGCCTCCTCTCCGCATTCCGCCAGCCGCTCGATACGGAAAAGGTGCCCGGGGCCGAAGATGGACACCCGGAGCAGTGGCCCGAGCCGCCCCTTCGCGTCCATACGGCACGTGGTGACCCGGATTTCATCCGCGAGCATGAAATAGCTCAGCACCCCGATGCCGAAACGGCTGTTGGGGAACAACTCCACCGGAGGAACGGCCTCCGACCACCCCGCCCGTTCCTGCTTGAAGTCGAGCTGATCGACGAAGCGCGAACCCGCCTGGGAGAAGACGCCGCGCAGTTCGGACTCGCCCATGCCGACGCCGTCGTCCCGGCATTCGACGTACTCGCGGCCGTCGTCGTCCTCGCCCTGCTCGAAGGCGATCCGGCCGTCGTACGTGTACGTGGCGTCGCGCGTGCGGTCCAGGTACTGCGTGCGGGCGCGCCGGTAGCGGCAGGCGTCCAGCGCGTTCTGGTAGAGCTCGCGGACGGCGAGGTCGCGGTCGCGGTAGAGCTGGACGCCCATGAGGAGGTCGCGGACGCGGCGTTCGTCGAGGCGGAAGCTGGCCCAGCCGGTGAAGACGCCTTCCGCCGGGGTCACCCCGTCCGCCGACAGGCGGGTCGGGAGGGCGGGCAGGGGCTGGTTGACGCGATCGCGGACCGTTCGCCGCACGGCCGCAAGGAGTCCGTCCGTGCGGTCCGTGTAGGCGCGGAGGCCTTCGATGACGGCTTCGTGGTGGCATTCGGCGTGCAGCACAGGGAGGTCGTGGGAGTCGCCCCAGCGGGATCTCTCCAGCGTGCGGCGGAGCTGGTCGAGGTCGACGGGGTGGGGGATGCCCAAGTGCTCCACGACGATCTGCGGCAGGGCCGTGATCTCACGGCTCGCGCCGTGGGCGAGGGTGAGGAGCAGGGCGAGTCGCTGATCGCGGATGCGCTGGGGGCCGCCGCCTCGTACGCCGGCCGCATCGTCGGCGGGGAGTTCGTCGAGGTATTCGCGGTTGCAGACGTCGGGGCCACGGCGGAGGCCGTGGAGGAGGCGGCAGATCCGGCGGGGTTCGAGAGTCTCCCCGAGCGCGGCGGCCGGGTCGCCGATCGTCTCCCACAGCGTCCGGACCGTTACGGCGTCCGAGAACTCTTCCCGCAGCGCCAGCCACCGGTGGAACAGCCACCAGCCGATGGGTTCCGCTGCCTCGGGGTGCTGGAGGGCGCGTTTGACGAGCAGGTCGTGCCCCTCGGCGAATACTTCGAACGACGCTCGCTCGTGGCCCGGCCCGGGTTGCCGGTCCAGGCGCGTCGGGGCGACCAGTGCCCGTAAAGAAGCCGCCAGTCGCAGGGACTGCACGCGGTACACAAACGGCGTCAGGACGAGGAGGACCGCCTCCGCCGGGTAGAGATCGAGGCAGCGCTCGGGCCCAGGCTCTCCCAGCAGCCACTCCACGCTCTCCGTGAAGCGCGGGACGACGCCGTCGTCCCACCACGGATCGTCGGCGAGCTCGTGCTCCGCCTCGTCCCGGAGGCGGGCCAGGGCCGCGACGGTCTCGGCGACGCGCTCGCGGAAGAAGGCCACGTCGCGATCGCCGGGTACGTGGCGCCATGCCGTCGAGCGGATGGCGAGGTCCACCCAGCCGTCCGCAGTGGGGGCCGAGGGGGAGGCTTGTCCTCCGATGTGGATGTTCTCCGCCATGTAGACGACTTCGGCTTTGGAATCTCTGAACTCGTTGTTCGTCCAGCCCTGTTGCACGCGTTCCGCCCTCCCCACAACAGTGGGGATCCAGCGTAGAAGCGGGGGCGCCTTCGGCTGCGATACGCACAGACTCGACCAGGAATCTACACACCGGGGGGCAGTAACGACCTTGCAGCGTTAGGTACTTGGCAATACCGGACGCGCGCTCGCGACAGCCCCAGCCGATCCGTAAAGTCTCTCTTGGCGCGCCGAGCGCGCCCCCCTACAACGAGGAATCGTCTGCACGTTGGGCCGGTCGAGGGCCCAATAACGGGTTCCTCCGGCGGCGGTCACCGGATTTGGCCGCGTCGCATGAAGGGGGGCGCCAGTGGGGCGTCACCGGAGGATTCGTCCGTCGATCTGGAAGCGCATCGCGCGGAAGGTGAGGGGGTGGATGCCCGGTCGATGACCGAAGGCCGGACGGTGATCGGCAATCCTCAGATCGAGTGAGGACTCCCGATCAACGAACCGTCTGCTTCGGTTGGCCCTCGTCACGGAGTATCCGGCTCCTGGCGGGGGCCACTTCGCGTCCCACCGTACCGGCTCAACGCCCCCCGCGTACACCACCTCAGTGCACGATCCCCCTCCAGGGCTCGCCCTCCCCCGCCATCACATACGCCCCCGCCTCCAGGCGGGCGATCAAGCCGCGTGCCCAGCGCTCGCGCGCCTCCGCGATGCCCCGCCACAGCATGCCGATCTCGGCGATGTGACCCCAGTCCTCGCCCTCGCCCGGGGTCCAGCGGCGGTCGATGTCGGCGCGCCATTCCTCCAGTGCGGTCACTCGCTGCCGGAGCAGCGCGATGGCCTCGGCGCGCGGCAGGTCGACCAGGAAGCCGATGCCCGCCGTCAGGACGTCCGTCTTTTGGTCGTGGGCGATCAGGGCCGCCCGCAGCAGGGTGAAGTACTCCGCCTGGCCCGCCTCCGTCAGTTCGTACTCCGTGCGCGGGGGGCCGCCCGCCTCGCTGGGGGCGGTGTCGTGGGCGACGAGGAGGCCCTGCTTGGCCATGGCCTTGAGCGCGTGGTAGATCGAGCCCGGCTGGGCGCTCGACCATTCCTGGGCGCCCCACATCTCCAGGTCGCCGCGGACCTGGTAGCCGTGGGCGCGGCCGTGCTGCCGGACCGCGCCCAGGACCAGCAGCCGGATGGCCGACATCTTCGCCTCGGTCTTCTCTTCGATCGCCCTTGGGCAATCCAGCCTAGGCGTCCGCGCCCGGCCCAGGCGGCCCCGCCCGGCCTAGGCGGCCCCGCCCCGCTCCTCGGCCACCAGCTCGAAGGCCGTCTTCCCGTCGATCGTCTCGCGGATGATGTCGGCATGGCCGGCGTGGCGGGCCGTCTCCTCGATGAGGTGGAGCAGGAGCCAGCGCATGGACACCTCGGCCTTCGGGAACCAGGGAGCCTCCGGCAGGGCGAAGGTGTCCTCCAGGCTCGGCACCCCGCGGACGAAGCTCTCGGTCTCCGCGACAACGGCCTCCCACCGCGCGAGCTGGCCCCCCACCGTCTCGTCCTCGATCAGGCGGAAGCTGTCGGGCCAGTTCGACTCGTCCCGCTTGATCAGCGGCTCCAGGCCCTGGGCCCGGCGGACCCATCCCTGTTCGACCTCCACGGCGTGCTTGAGCAGCCCGCCCAGGGACAGCTCGCTCGCGCTCGGCCTCGTCTTCGCCTGCTCGTCCGTCAGGCCGAGCAGCGTGCGCCGCAGGCCGCCGCGCTGGGCCTCCAGGAAGGCCAGCAGCGTGGCGCGCTCGTCGGAGAAGTCCTTCTCGATCACGTGCGTGGGCATGGGGTCCCGCCTTCCGTCCGTCCTCCGTTCGCCCCCGGTGGGGTGCGACGGATCAAAGGTAGGAGCGATCTAGGTCAGGGAGCGTCCTAGATGGACGAGGGCGCGTGAAGCGTCAGAACGGGAAGTTGCTCCGTCCGTGCTGGATCGAGATCCACTTCGTCGTCGTGAACGCCTCCACCATCGAGTCGCCGTTCAGCCGTCCCACGCCCGAGTGCTTCTCGCCGCCGAACGGCACGATCGCCTCGTCGTGGACGGTCGCGTCGTTGACGTGGATCATCCCGGTCTCGATCCGCCGGGCCACCCGGACGCCGCGTTCGATGTCGCCGGTGTGGACGGCGCCGCTCAGCCCGTACGGCGTCGCGTTGGCGAGCCGTACCGCCTCGTCCTCGCCGTCGAAGGGGATGATCAGGGCGACGGGGCCGAAGATCTCCTGGCCCAGGATCGGGGAGTCCGCCGGCAGCCCCGTGAGGACGGAGGGGCCGACCAGGGTGCCGTCCGTCCGGCCGCGCAGGAGGGCGGTGGCGCCGTCCGCGACGGTCTGGTCCACCAGGCTGGTGATGGCCTCCGCCTGGCCGGAGTTGATGAGGGGGCCGATGTGCGTAGCCGGGTCGCCGGGGTCGCCGACCTTGAGGGTCCGTACCTTGGCGACGAACTTCTCGGTGAATTCACGCTCTACGGACCGGTCCACCAGCACACGGTTGGCGGCCATGCAGACCTGCCCCTGGTGGATGAAACGGCTGAAAACAGCGGCGTCCACGGCGTAGTCGACGTCCGCGTCGTCGAGGACGATCAGGGCGCTGTTGCCGCCGAGTTCGAGGATGGTCCGCTTGAAGTGCGAGGCGGCGACGGTGGCGACATGGCGGCCGACCTTGTCGGAGCCGGTGAAGGAGATCACCTTGGGCACGGGGTGCTCTATGAGCGCGTCGCCGATCTCCGCTATGTCGGTGACGACGACGTTGAGGACGCCACCGGGGAGGCCGGCGTCCTCGAAGAGCTTGGCGACCAGGCCGCCGCCGCATATCGGCGTGTTCTGGTGGGGCTTGAGCACCACGGCGTTGCCGAGGGCCAGGGCCGGGGCGACGGACTTGATCGAGAGGAGGAAGGGGAAGTTGAAGGGGCTGATCACCCCGACGACCCCGACCGGGACACGGTAGAGGCGGTTCTCGCGGGTGTCGTCCGGGGCGGGCAGGATGCGTCCCTCGGCACGCAGCGCGAGCTGGATGGCCTCCCGTAAGAACTCTCTGACCAGGTGGAGCTCGAAGGCGGCCTTCACGGCCGTGCCACCGCACTCGGCGGTGATGGCGGCGGTCAGCTCGGGCTCGTTGTCGTCGATGATGCGCAGGGCCCGCTCGAAGACCAGGCGGCGGCGGTACGGATTGACGGCCGCCCAGGCGGGCTGGGCGCGCTCGGCGGCGCGATAGGCCTGGTCGATCTCGTCGACGCCGGCGACCGTGATCGAGGCGAGCTTCTCACCGTCGTAGGGGTTGAAGTCGACGATGTCCCAGGAGCCGGTGCCGGCCCGCCACTCGCCGTCGATGTACTGGGCGCCCAGCGTGTCGAAACAGGAGCCGTAGGTGTGCCGGGGGCCGTGCGATGCGTCAGTGCCGTGCGTGCCGTCGGACATGCGCCATCCCGTCTGCGAAATGCGGGGCGCCCGGGGCGCCCGTCATGAGGTGCGTCGAGTGCGTCGAGTGCGTCGCTTTGGCGCACCGCTCTTTCATGCCGCTCCGTGTCGCGTCCATGTCGCGCTACTGAGACGTCATCGTACTGATGTGTCACAGGAGTTGAAGACGTCGCGCAATCAGATCGCGGGTCTCCTCCGGGGAGAGGCTGTCCTCGTGGAGGCGGTCCATGACCCGGCCGTACTGGGCCACTTCCTCGGCCTTGTCGAGGTAGAGCGCGCTGGTCAGCTGCTCCAGGTATACGACGTCGGAGAGGTCCGACTCGGGGAAGCGCAGCATCGTGAAGGCGCCGCTCTCGGCGGCGTGTCCGCCGTGCGCGAACGGCATCACCTGGAGGGTCACATTGGGCTGCTCGGAGATGTCGGCGAGGTGCTGGAGCTGATTGCGCATGACCGTTTCGCCACCGTACGGGCGGTGCAGGGCCGCCTCGTCGAGAACGGCGTGGAAACGGGGCGCGCGCTCGGAGAACAGCAGCTTCTGGCGCTCCATGCGCAGCGAGACCCGGCGTTCGATCTCCGCCTCGTCGGCATTGGGCTGGCCGCGTACGACGACGGCGTGGGCATAGCCCTCGGTCTGGAGCAGGCCGTGGACGAACTGCACCTCGTAGATCGAGATGTCGGAGGCGGCGCCCTCCAGCCCCACATACGTCTGGAACCACCCGGGGAGCACATCGCCGTAGCTGTGCCACCATCCGGCGACATTGGCCTCGCGGGCGAGGCCCAGCAGCGCCTCGCGCTCGGAACCGTCCGTGACCCCGTAGAGGGTGAGCAGATCCTCCACATCCCGCGCCTTGAAGCTCACCCGGCCCAACTCCATACGGCTGATCTTCGACTCGGACGCTCGGATCGAGTAGCCGGCCGCCTCGCGCGTGATGCCGCGCGACTCGCGCAGCCGCCTGAGCTGTGAGCCCAGGAGTATGCGTCGCACCACGGAACCGCTCGACTCGCTCGTGGCCATCTCTGGGACCCTTCCTCTTCCGGTCCTGTTCCGGTCTGTCGTTTCCGCGCCTCTCTGAGGGCGACCCCCGCTACCCCCGGCGCCGAAGTCTGCCATCTTCGGGCTTCGTTGAGTGCATGCGCGGTTACGGAGACCAGCCACGGGCAGGAGCCCTACCGCAGGGGGCGTAGGGAGAATTGCGCCCCAACCCCCCTGTGCGCTCCCAAATCCACCGCGTGCACGTGCATCTGCCCTTGCATCCGCCGGGCGCATTGGCAACCATGGAGCTCGCACACGTGCACGTCACGTACTCGACTGCCAGGAGTGCCTCGGATGGGTACCGAAGGATCGACTGTGCTCTCCCCCTTATGGAGAGGGCTGCCTACGATCGACTCATCCACAGCCTCCACCTCGGTCTCCTGTTCGCTACCGCCTCACTTCGAAGCGGTCGGAAGCGCTCGGAAATTCACCCGGTCCACGCTCGATCGATGGGATCTGATCGGTCTCTTTGACGAGGTGGCGCTCGTCGTCAGCGAGCTGGTGACCAACTCGATGCGGTACGCGATACCGGCGGCGGCGCCGATGGCCGCACCGGCGGCCGCCGAGCGGGCCCTCGGCGATCGGGCCCTCGGCGAGTACGAGACGCCCGTACGCCTGCATCTGATGCGCTGGACCTCGCGGCTCGTGTGCGCGGTACGCGATCCCAGCGAGTCGGGTCCGGTCGTGGGCGAGGCCGCCGCCGGGGACGAGTGCGGGCGCGGACTGTACCTGGTCGAGTCGTTCAGCGACGCGTGGGGCTGGCACCCACTCGCGGGCGCGCTGCACGGCAAAGTCGTCTGGGCTCTGTTCCGGCTGCCACGCGACCGCGACTAGATCACGGGGTTAGTCGCGCAGCAGGTAGTCGAATTCGCCGTCCTTGATGCCCAGCACCATGGCTTCGATCTCGGCGGGTGTGTACACGAGCGCCGGACCGTCCGGGTGGCGGGAGTTGCGCACGGCGACCCCGCCACCCGGCAACTTCGCGAACTCCACGCAGGAGCCCTGGGAGTTGGAGTACCGGCTCTTTCGCCATTCGACATCTTCGATGTCCGAGGCGGCCATGCCGTTGTGCGCCTGGGGCACTGGACTCTCCCGGATCATTGCAGGGGGCATCCTCATCCACTGAACACGGATTCGAGGATGGCAACTGCTCCGGATCATAGCCGCGTTCATGTGCCTCTGCATGAGCCGATGCACGTGCACTCAGGGTGTTCCCGCCACTACTTCACGGCTTCTTCCCGGAAGATGAACGTCCGTCCGGTGAGGCTCCGGAATACGGGAGCAGGGCCATCTCCCGGGCATTCTTGATCGCCCTGGTGAGCTGCCGCTGCTGGCGCACGGTGACCCGGGTCACCCGGCGACTGCGGATCTTCCCCCGGTCCGAAATGAACTTCCGGAGGAGATCGGTGTCCTTGTAGTCGATGTAGGTGATCCCGGCGGCGTCCAGAGGATTCCGGCGGGGGGTCCGGGTCGGCTTGTCGCGGCGTTTGTCACGGTGCTTGGGGGCGTCGGGGCGATTGCCCATGGGGGTCCTTTCGGGGAATCGGAGGGCTGGGCCCGCAGTCAGGAGACCGGGTCCAGGAGCTCGTCGAAAGCCGGGGGCAGCCGGCGCCACGCGTCCGGGCCGCCCGCGTACTCGGCATCCGTGAGCAGGCACGACTCCAGCAGTGAGCGGAGCCCCTCGCCGTCCAGGCCGGGCGAGGTGAAGGTGAGGTACTGGGAACGGTCGCCGTGCTCCGGGTGCCAGTCCAGGGCCGCCGCCACGCGACGCTCGGCGGGCACCATCTCCCAGGCGGCCTCCGGCAGCGCGGCCAGCCAGGGCCCGGCGTTCTCGACGCACAGGGCGCCGCCCGCCGCGTCCCACGACAGCAGCGTGTCGGGCCGGTCCGCCAGCCAGAATCTGCCCCGGCTACGGGCCGCGGCGCAGGTCAGGTCCTCCAGGGCGGCGTAGAGCCGGCCGGGGTGGAACGGCCGGTCGCGGTGCCATACGAGCGTGGCCACGCCGTGCGCGTCGGCGGCCTGCGGCAGCAGCGCGCAGGCAGGGTGCTGGCGTGCGGCGGCCGCGTCCACGTCGAACCCGGCGACGGCCGCGGCGGCCAGCTCCACGGATTCGGCCGGAATGCAGCGGGCGGTGGGGACGAGTTGGTGCAGCAGGGCGTGGTCGCTCTCGTCCGCCGCCTCGGCGCCGTGCGCCAGGACCAGTACGGGGACGTACTCCAGCTGCCGGGCGAAGGTGTCGCCCACGGTGCGCCGGTCGGTCGGGGCCGCGGCGATCCCGGCCTCGGCGAGGTCGTCGCCGTTGGCGAGCGTCGGCAGCACCAGGGCGGGGTCGACGGCCGTGAATACCCCGGAGAGCCGGGTGTCCGGGCCGCCGTACCCGGCGACGACCTCCGCCATGGCCTTGGGCTCGACGGAGTCCCACAGCTCGACGACGGCCAGGCGGTGGCCGCCGAGCCCGGCGAGGCGCTCCAACTCGGGGATCAGGTCCTCGCGGAGGGCGCAGCAGGCGCAGTCGTTGACGAGCGGCGTCGCGCCGTCGTCGAGCGTGCCGGAACGGTCGCGCACGGTCCGGCGGACGGTGCCGGTGGTGGCCGCCGTCGACAGGTCGTGGTGGAGCGCGACGGAGCCCGGGACGGTGCGGAGGAGGCTGTCGACGGCGGCGCGGCGGGCATCGGCGTGGATGCCGGCGACGAGGACGACGGGCAGCGTGCGCATCAACGGCTGTCCTCGCGGCCGCCGTTGCGGATGTCGTTGCGGCCGCCGTTGCGGCTGTCCTCGCGGCTGTCGTTGTGGCCGTCCTCGCGGCTGCCCTTGTGCTTGCCGTAGCGGCGCTCGAAGCGCTCCACGCGGCCGGCGGTGTCCAGGACGCGGGCGGTGCCCGTGTAGAAGGGGTGGCTCGCCGAGGAGATCTCGACGTCGATGACGGGGTAGGTGTCGCCGTCCTCCCACTCGATCGTCCTGCCGCCGGTGGCGGCCGCAGCGGCTGCGGTGGAGCGGGTGAGGAAGGCGAATCCCGCGGCGCGGTCGCGGAAGACGACAGGGCCGTAGGGCGGGTGGATTCCGGGCTTCATGGCGGTCAGCGCTCCTCTCGGAAGGTCACGTGGCGGCCGGCGACAGGGTCGAACTTGCGGAGTTCGAGGCGGTCGGGGTCGTTACGGCGGTTCTTGCGGGTGACGTAGGTGTAGCCGGTGCCGGCGGTGGAGCGGAGCTTGATGACGGGGCGTAGGTCGTTGCGGGGCATGGGGCTACTATACAGAAATGGTTTCCATTTTCATTAAGGTGATCAGGAGGTCCCGGACATGTCCGCGCACTGCCGGCTGACCGGACGGAGGCCCGGCTTCGGCAACTCCGTCTCCCACTCCCACCGCCGCACGTCGCGCCGTTTCGACCCCAACGTCCAGCGCAAGCGGTACTGGCTCGCGAGCGAGGGGCGTTCCGTACGGCTCACGCTCAGCGCGAAGGGGATCAAGACCGTGGACGCGATCGGCGTCGAGGCAGCCGTGGCCCGCATCCGGGCCCGGGGAGGAAAGGTCTGATGGCCAAGAAGAGCAAGATCGCGAAGAACGAGGCCCGGAAGATCGTCGTCGCGCGCTACGCGGCACGGCGGGCGCTGCTGAAGGCGGTCATCCGCGATCCGCGCACGACGGCGGAGGCGCGGCAGGACGCGCAACGCGAGTTGCAGCGCCAGCCGCGCGACGCGAGCGCGACGCGGGTGCGGAACCGGGACGCGGTGGACGGGCGGCCCCGGGGATACTTCCGGGCGTTCGGGCTGTCGCGGGTTTCGCTGCGGGGGCAGGCGCATGCGGGGTATTTGCCGGGGGTGCGAAAGGGGAGTTGGTAGCCCGGCTGCCACCGGGCGGGGCGCTTTCGGGGCGGACGCCCCTGGGATGTCCGGCAGTTCGGCACCATCGGGCTCGGCGGTGAGGGTTGCTCGTCGTCGCAGCGGGGGGAAGGTACCCCAGTCCCGCCCCTTCCCGTAACCGGGCCGCCCCCGGACCCCCCGGGGTCCTGGGCCCGGCGGCCCCGATCCGGGAGGCTTCGCCACCGGTTCCCAGGCGCGGTCGGGGGCGGGGGCTTGCCCACGGAAACGGTGAAAGGGCGGGGATGGGGCGCCCTCCCCCGCCGCAGCGGCGCTCAGCCACGGGTGGCGAGCCCGGCGGTGCCGTACCCGCAGGCCCGCGAGGGCTAAGGCGGCGGTAGCAGCAGGACTTCGTCCACGTAGCACCAAGCCCACGTCTCGCCCGGTTCGAAGGACCGGGCGATGTCGTGGCCGGCGTTTTCCCCGGCGTGGGTGGTCGCGTGGTGGTGGGGGGAGCTGTCGCAGCAGCCGACGTGGCCGCAGGTGAGGCATTCGCGGAGGTGGACCCACGTCGCGCCGATGCGCAGGCAGTCCTCGCAGCCTTCCGTCGTGCTCGGGGTCACCGTGGGCGGGACCCGCGCCAGATGGGTGCAGGACCGGTCCGTCGGGCGGCCTTCGAGGTCCGCGGCGACCCGCCAGGAGAGCGGCTCGGTCATACCTTCGAGCGTAGGCCCCTCCGCGCCGGGGCGAAAGCCGAGGTCACGGGGATTGTCAGTGGGTGCTGGCAGACTCCTTCCCGTGAGCCGGGTGCGGACACGGGCTACGGGGGTGTCCGTATCCGCCCCTGCTCACCACCGTCCTCACCACCCGCCCTCACCACCCGCTCGTTCGGGCGTCCCCATGCCCCCGTGCAGCCCATTTCAGCGGGCAGCGCGGCGCGGCGCCTTGCACGATGGCCGTGTTCCTCACATGCCTCACCCGTCGCCCCACCCGTCGCGCACCCCAGGGCAGGACCGTGATGACCCTCAGCCTCGAGCAGCTGTCCCGTTGCACCGTCGCCGTCGACCTCGGAGCCTCCAGAACTCGCGTCTACCTCAAGGACAGCGGCCTGATCGTGGACGAGCCGAGCCTCGCCGCCGTCAATTCCCGGACGGGGTCGCTGATCGCGGTGGGCTCGCTGGCCGGGGGGATGGCCGGGCGGACGCCGGAGCACATCAAGGTCGTACGGCCCATCTCCGGTGGCACGGTGGTCGACATCGACATGGCCCAGCGGATGCTGCGCTTCCTGGTCAACGACAAGATCCGCCGGGCCTGGCGGCGCAAACCGATGCTGCGGGCCGCCGTCTGCCTGCCGCACGACGCCGAGCCGATCGCCCAGCGGGCGGCCGTCGAGGTGCTGAGCGCCCTGGGCTCCCGCCGCGTCGAGCTCGTCGACACGCTCATCGCCGCCGCCGTCGGCTGCGGGCTGCCCGTCGAGCGGCCGGAGGCCACGATGATCGTGGTGTGCGGCGCCGCCTCCACCCAGGTCGCCGTGCTCTCCCTCGGCTCCATCGTCGCCGCCGAGAAGGTGTCGATCGGCGGGGACGCCATCGACTACGCCGTCATCCAGCACCTGCGCAGCGTCCACGAGCTGATGCTGCCCTCCCAGGGGCTCCACCCGCTGCACCTCGCGCTCTACGACCCGGCGCGCATGGGCTGCGAGGCGGAGGTGCGCGGGCGCGACGTGGCCACGGGGCTGTCGCGCACGGTGCTCGTGAACACCGCCCATGTCCGCGAGGCCATCCACACACCGCTCACCGCCGTGCTCGACGCGATCGGCCGGGTGCTGCGCGAGTGCCCGCCCGACCTGGTCGCCGACCTCGCCGAGCGCGGCATCATGCTCGCGGGCGGCAGCGCGCGCCTCCCCGGGCTGGACACGATGATCGAGCAGGCCACGGGCATGGTGGTCCGTATCGCCGACAATCCCGATGTGTGTTCCGTCATCGGGCTGGGCGCGATGATCGAGGGAAAGATCAAGCCACTTCACCTCGACGCGGCGCACAACTGACCCCCCGCCGGTCCCCTTGGGAACTTCTTTACCCGTCTCAACAGTTCTGCCAGTGCATCCCCGTATTCACAAGGAGTTTTACGCACATGGCGCTCTGGGACCGGCTCAAGGATTCCGCCACCACTATGCAGGGCCAGCTGCTGGCGAAGAAGAACGAGCTCAAGAGCGGCGCATTCCGTGACGCGAGCATGGCAATGTGCGCCCTGGTGGCGGCCGCTGACGGTTCGATCGACGCTTCCGAGCGACAGCGCGTCGCTTCTCTGATCGCCACGAACGACGTTCTGCGGAACTTCCCCGTCGACGATCTCCAGGCCCGTTTCAACGACTACTGCCAGAAGCTGTCGGCCGATTTCGAGTTCGGCAAGGTCAGCGTTCTCCAGACCATCGGCAAGGTCCAGAAGAAGCCGACCGAGGCGCGTGCCGTCATTCAGATCGGCATTGTCATCGGCGGCGCCGACGGCGACTTCGACAAGACGGAGCAGGCCGTCGTCCGCGAGGTCTGCTTCGCGCTCGGGATCAACCCCGCGGAGTTCGACCTCTGAGGACGCGACGGCCGTTCCGCGTGGCGGCACGGCTGTGGGTACCTGTGGGTACGGCTTCTGACGGGATTCCGTCGGAGCCGTACCCGCCGCCTTGCCCGCCTCCGTCCGGCCCCGCCACCGTGTACGGGTGGTGGTCGAGGGCTTCACCTACCTCCCTGTCGGCCGCGAGCTGATCGCGGTCGCCCGTCCCGAGGCCGCGCTGCGCGCCGGCCCCACGGGCGTACGGTCCCTCACCGGGGCCGACCTGTCCGCGCTCGACGCCTTCCTCGCCGACGAACGGCTCACCCTGGAGCCGCTCGCCCCCGCCCGTACGGCCGTCCCCGAGCTCGCCCTCTTCCATCAGGTGCGCGGCACCGAACGCCACCTCGACGAGCTCGCCGTCCGGCTCGGCACCCTGCCCGGCATCGACACGGCGTACGTGAAGCCAGGGGCGCTGCCCGCCGACCGGGGGCGTGCGACGACCGGTACCCCTGATCTCAGTCCCCGCCAGGGCTACCTCGGGCCCGCCCCCGGCGGCGTGGACGCCCACTGGGCCTGGAGCCGCCCGGGCGGCACGGGCGAGGGCGTGGGCGTCGTCGTGGTGGACGCCGCCTGGCACCTCGGTCACGAGGGGCTCGGCCGCAAGCTCACCGGCATCGTCGCCGGTACGCCCCTGGACGACCCGGCCTGGCGCAACCACGGCACCCACACGCTGGGCGTCATCGGCGGCGACCGAACCGGCTCCGGCATCACGGGCATCGCGCCCGGCGCCCTCACCGCCGCCGCGGCCTTCCCCGGCATCGGCACCGCCCGCGCCGTCCTGGCCGCGGCGGACCGGCTCCCGCCGGGCGGGATCGTCCTGCTCCCGCTGCACCGGCCCGGCCCCCGCCACGGCTGGGCCGCCCGCGACGACCAGCGCGGCTGCCTCCCCCTGGAGTGGTGGCCCGACGACCACGCGGCCGTCCGCCACGCTACGGCCAAGGGCGTGCTCGTCGTGGCCGCCGCCGGGAACGGCGGGGAGTCGTTGGACGACGCGCTGTACGAGGTACGGCCGGACGGGTTTCCGGCCTGGTGGCGGAATCCGTTGCGGCATGTGGATTCCGGGGCTGTCCTGGTGGGCGCCGGTGCCCCGCCGCCCGGCACCCACGGCCGGGACCACGGCCCCGACCGCTCCCGGCTCGCCTTCTCCAACCACGGCGGTCGAGTGGACGCCCAGGGGTGGGGTCACGAAGTCACCACCACGGGCGGCCGGTGGGACGGCCCCGGGGAGCTGCGGGACGGCCCCGACGAGGCCCGCTGGTACACGGACGTCTTCTGCGGCACGTCGGCCGCGGCGGCGGTGGTGGCGGGGGTACTGGCGTGCGTGCAGGGGTTGTTGCGGGGGGTGGGGAGGGAGTCCCTCACTCCCGGTGAGGCTCGCGTTCTACTGCGGGGGACTGGGGCGGAGCCGCCGGGTGAGGACGGGCGGATCGGGAATCGGCCCGATGTGCGGGCGGTGGCGGCGGCGTTGGGCCTGGGGGCGGGGTCGGAGGCGGGGCCTGTGGCGGTGCCGGGGCCTGTGGCGGTGCCGGGGGCGCCGGTTGGGCGGTGCGGGATGCGGTGACTTGCCCCAGCCCCGCCCTTTCACCGTTTCCGAGCGGGGCCTGCGGCCCCCTCGCGCCCCCGCTTTCGGGGGCTCCGCCCCCGGGACCCGGTCCTCAGACGCCGGGCGGGCTGAAGTCGGCCCCGTCCGGCTACGCCGAAAGCGGCATCGCCACCGGTACTCGCTCGCGGTCCGACGTCCACGTGCCCAGGGCGATCTCGGCCGTGATGCCGGGGCCGAAGCCCGCGATGATGCCTCGGGCGGCATCGTCCGCGCCGCCGTCCTGGAACATGCGCTCAAGGGCGTCGAAGATGACCGCGCTGGCGATATTGCCCCGCTCGGTGAGCGTCTCGCGGCTGTAGCGAAACGTTTCTGGAGCCAGGCCGAGGTAGTGGCTGAGGTCGTCCAGGATGCGGGGGCCGCCGGCGTGGACGATGTAGAAGTCGAGCTCGGAGACGTCCCACTGGTGCGGCTCGGCCATGTCGCGCATGGCCGGGGCCAGCATGGCCATCGTGCCCGGGACCCGCTTGTCCAGGATGAAGTGGAATCCCGTGTCGCGCACCCCGTAGGAGATCCACTCCTCCGTGTCGGGCACCAGATGCGAGCCGTTCCGCTCGATCCGTACGCCCGTACCGCCCTCGCCGCGCACCACCGCGCAGGCGATGGCGTCGCCGAAGAGGCCGTTGGAGAGCAGATTGCCGACGCCGAGGTCCGTGGGCTGATAGAGCAGCGAGCAGAACTCGCAGGCCACGATCAGGACGTTCGCCTCCGGGTAGGCCTGGCAGAAGTCGTGCGCGCGGTTGATGGCGGCACCGCCCGCCGCGCAGCCGAGCTGGGCGATGGGGAGCTGCCGGGTCTCGTTGCGGAAGCGCATGGTGTTGATGAGCCACGCCGTCATCGACGGCATCATGAAGCCTGTGCAGGACACATACACGATCAGGTCGATGTCACGCGGCGTCAGCTCGGCGTGGTCGAGCGCGCGCCGTACGACAGCGGGGACACGGGCCTTGGCCTCGCGCTCGTAGCGGGCGTTCCGCACGGTGAAGCCGGGGTGTTTGAGCGTGTCCTCGATCGGCTGCACGAGGTACCGGGTCTGCACACCCGTATTGCCGATCAGCCGGAGCGCCAGCTCCAGCTGGGGGTGATCCGCGTGCAGCGTGCGCGCGAGATCGAGGGTCTGCTCCCTTGTGATCACGTGCTCGGGGACAGCGATGGCCGGTCTGCACAGTGTCGCCATGTCGGCCTCCCAGTCGCGGCGCTCTCTCGCAGTCGCGGCGCTCTCTCGATGCCCAGGGCCGCCGAAATAGCGCGCCAGCCTATGTCCAGTGCATGCCGCATCGGGAAACGCGCCACACATATGCTCTGAAAGTTCACCCGAAGAGCGGACTTATCTCCATAAACGGAACTTACGTTCATCGAACATACAGGGAGTCCGCAGGACCCGCACGGGCTACTCACAGAACACACGCCGCGCCGGGGGGTCCGGTACGTCCCGGACCGGACCCCCCGGCGCGTTCACCTGCCCGTCAGTCCTTGATCTCGCAGATGACCGCGCCCGACGACAGCGACGCACCCACCTCCGCCGCCAAGTCCTTCACCGTGCCGGAGCGGTGGGCGTTGATGGGCTGCTCCATCTTCATGGCCTCCAGGACCACGACGAGGTCGCCCTCGTCGACCTGCTGACCGTCCTCGACCGCGACCTTGACGATCGTGCCCTGCATCGGCGAGGTCAGCGAGTCGCCCGAGGCCGCCGCGCCCGCCTTCTTCGCCGCACGGCGCTTGGGCCGCCCGCCGCCACCGGCGGCCGGGGCGCTGCCGAAGCTCGCGCCGAGCGAGGACGGGAGCGTGACCTCCAGCCGCTTGCCGCCGACCTCGACCACGACCGTCTCACGGCCCTCGGGCTCGTCCTCGTCCGCACCGGCCGGAGCGACGAACGGCTCTATCGCGTTGGTGAATTCGGTTTCGATCCAGCGGGTGTGGATGTGGAACGGGTCGCTGGTGAAGGCCGGGTCGGTGACGACCGCGCGGTGGAAGGGGATGG
>NZ_JBEZUS010000018.1:0-120048 GCF_040636475.1 Streptomyces sp. NPDC037389 | reverse complement strand
CCGTAACCGGGGGTCCGGGGGCGGAGCCCCCCGGTTACGGGAAGGGGCGGGACCGGGGAACCAGCCGTCCTGTACGTGCACTTCCACTCGCGCGAAGGCGCCCTCGGCGAAGAGGTCTACGACGGCCTCCTCGCGCTGCTCGCCGAGGTGACCCCCACCGTGGAGGCCCTGCCTCCCGACGCCGCGCTCATGGACGTTCGCGGCGCCGTGCGCTACTTCGGGCACGATCCGGCCGAGCTGGCCATGCTGCTACGGGTGCGCGTGCTGGCGCGATACGGCGCCGACTGCACCGTCGGCATCGCGGGCAACCCCACGCTCGCGCGGATGGTCGCGCGGGACGGGCCGCCCGGGGCCGTTCGTACGCTCTCCGGCGGCCGAGGCGGCCCGGGCGCCGTCGCCGCCTTCCTGGCCCGCAAGCCGGTCGCCGCGCTGCCCGGCGTGGGACCCGCCACCGCCCGTGCCCTCTGCGCGTACGGGCTCGACAGCGTCGGCCGGGTCGCCGGGGCGCCGCTCCCCACCCTGGAGCGGATCCTGGGCGCGGCCGCCGGGCGGCGGGTCCACGAGCGGGCGCGCGGTATCGACCCGACGCCCGTGACGCCGGACGCCCGGGCGCGGTCGATGGGGGCGGAGCACCGCTTCGCCACCGACGAGCTGGACCCCGGCCACCGGCGTCGCGCGCTGCTCGCGCTCGCCGACGGGCTGGGCGCCCGGCTGCGGGGGAGCGGCCAGGTCGCCCAGGGGCTGAAGCTCACCGTCCGCTACGCGGACGGCTCGTCGAGCACCCGCGCCAAGTCCTTCGCCGAACCGACCGCGCACTCACCCGACCTGATCGCCGCGGCGTACGCGCTGCACACCGCGCTCGCCCTCCAGCGGGCCAGGGTGCGGTCCGTGGCGCTGCGCGCGGAGCGGCTGCGCGACGGCCACGCCGCCGCGCACCAGTTGTCGTTCGACCCCGCCGACGAGAAGGCGCGGCGCGTCGAGGCCGTGGTCGACCGGGCGCGGGAGCTCTTCGGCCCGGGAGTGGTGGGCCCCGCCGCGGCCCTGGACGTGGCGTAACCCGGAGTCCGCCGTGATGTGACCAAGTCAGTGCGATCTTTGTGATTTTGCTTGACGCAAGCAAAGATCGCCCGCAATCTACCCGCAAGTAAGTTAACGACTTTTTCACGCGCCCGTAACAGCTGTTGCCGGCGCTGTTCGGCGTACCCACCCCCCATCTCGCGAGGAGTTCGGATGAAGCAGCGTCGCAGCATCTGGAGATCCGTCAGATCCCTGCTGCCCGCCCTCGGCCTGGCCGTGGCCGCGGTCGCGATGCCCACCGCCGCGTCCGCCGCCACGGCCTCCGCGTCCCCGGCCGCCGCCTCCACCGTGGGCAGCGGCTGGAACGACGACTCGTGCAGGCCCTCCGCCGCCCACCCCCGGCCCGTCGTCCTCGTCCACGGCACCCTGGAGAACGGCACCAACAACTGGTGGTCCTTCGCGCCCTATCTGACCTCGCGCGGCTACTGCGTCTTCTCCTTCGACTACGGCAAGATCCCCGGCGTCCCCGGTATGTACGGCCTGGGCCCGGCCGAGAAGTCCGCCGGGGAGCTGGCGCGGTACGTCGACAAGGTGCTGGCGACGACCGGCGCGGCCAAGGTCGACATCGTCGGCCACTCGCAGGGCGGGATGCTGCCCCGCTACTACCTGAAGTTCCTGGGCGGCGCCCCCAAGGTGAACGCCCTCGTCGGCATCGCGCCCAACAACCACGGCACCACCCTGTCCGGGATCGCCAAGCTCCTGGACGTCGTCCCCGGCGCCCGGAAGATCATCACCGGTACCGCCCCCGGCCTGACCGACCAGGTCGTCGGCTCGGACTTCATGAAGAAGCTCAACGAGGGCGGCGACACCGTCCCCGGCGTCCGCTACACCGTCATCGCGACCCGCTACGACGAGGTCGTCACCCCCTACCGGTCCGGGTTCCTCGACGGTCCCGGCGTCCGTAACGTGCTGGTGCAGGACCTCTGCCCGGTCGACATCTCCATGCACCTGACGCTCGGCACCATCGACCGCGTCGCCTTCCACGAGGCCGCCAACGCCCTCGACCCCGCGCACGCCACCCCGGCCACCTGCGCGTCGATGCTCGGCTGACGGGAAATATTCGCTCGCTTCACACCTCGTCGCGGGAGAGGCTGCGGCCGACCGGCCAGGCGAGGCGTGAAGCGGGTGGACGCTGTGAACGAGAAGTACAACGAGACGCACAACGAGACGTACACCGTGGGCGACGAGGTGACCGTCGCCCTGGTGAAGGCGGGCCGGACCAAGGTGCGTTACCCCGCCACCGTCGTATACGAGGACGGCGTGCGGGTCGTCGTCCGGGCGGCCTGGGCGGGGGCGTCGGACCGGGACTTCGGTTTCGTCCGCTTCGAGGCGGGCGACGTCTTCACCGAGCACTACTGGCGCGACCGCTGGTACTCCGTCAAGGAGGTGCGGAACGCGGCCGGCTCGCTCAAGGGCTGGTACTGCGACATCGCCCGTCCCGCCGTCACCGGGGCCGGGGGCCCGGTCGTCGAGGACCTGGACCTCGACCTGTGGGTCGCGGCGGACGGCTCGGCCGTTCTGCGGCTGGACGAGGACGAGTTCGCCGCGAGCGGCCTGGAGGCGCGCGACCCGGTCGCCGCCGACGCCGCGCGGCGGGCGCTCGACGCCCTGGAGGAGCTGGCCCGCGCGGGATCGCTCACAGACCTGCTGGGGGGTGTCGTGGCAGGGTGAGGCCATGACCGAGCACAGCAGACCCGCCCCCGTCCCCGCCCTCGACCTCATCCTGGCCGTCGCCGACCCCGGCAGCTGGCGCAGTTGGGACCGGCCCGTCCCGCTGGCCACGCCGGACGCCGACTACCGCGCCGACCTCCTGGCCGCGCGGGAGCGGACCGGGCTCGACGAGTCCGTCGTCACCGGCGAGGGGCTGGTGCGCGGCCGTCGAGTGGCGCTGGTGGCCTGCGAGTTCCGCTTCCTGGGCGGGTCGATCGGCGTCGACGCGGGGGAGCGGCTGGTCCGGGCCGTGGAGCGGGCGACGGCGGAGGGGCTGCCGCTGCTGGCGGCGCCGGCCTCGGGCGGCACCCGGATGCAGGAGGGCACGATCGCCTTCCTCCAGATGGTGAAGGTCGCCGCCGCGATCACCGACCACAAGGCCGCCGGGCTGCCCTATCTCGTCTATCTGCGGCACCCCACGACCGGTGGGGTGCTGGCTTCCTGGGGCTCGCTCGGCCATCTCACCGCAGCCGAACCGGGCGCCCTCATCGGCTTCCTGGGCCCGCGCGTCCACGAGGCGCTGTACGGCGAGGAGTTCCCGCCGGGCGTTCAGGTCGCCGAGAACCTGCTGGCGAACGGGCTGGTGGACGCGGTGCTGCCGGCCGGGAGCCTGTCGGAGGTCGCGGCGCGGGCGCTGTCGGTGCTGTGCGACGGAAGCGTCGGCACCGGACCGGAAGGCGTTGTTCCGGAGCTGGCCGCCCCGGCCGTCGCCCCCTCCGCCGAGGAGTCCATCCGTGCTTCCCGCCGCCCCGGGCGGCCCGGCGTACGGGAGTTCCTGCGGGCGGCCGCCACCGACGTCACCCTGCTCAGCGGCACGGGCGCGGGGGAGCGGGACCCGGGGCTGCTGCTGGCGCTGGCCCGCGTCGACGGGACCCCGTGCGTCGTCCTCGGCCACGACCGGGGCAGCCACCCCGAGCGGAACGCGGGCCAGGCGCTCGGGCCCGCCGGACTGCGGGCCGCCCGGCGGGGGATGCGGATCGCGGCGGAACTGGACCTTCCGTTGCTCACGGTGGTGGACACCGCGGGAGCCGCGCTCTCCCGAGAGGCGGAGGAGGGCGGGCTCGCCGGGGAGATCGCCCGCTGTCTCGCCGACCTGGTGAACCTGCCCGCGCCGACGCTGTGCCTGCTGCTGGGCCAGGGGGCAGGCGGCGCGGCCCTCGCCCTGCTGCCGGCGGACCGGGTGGTGGCGGCCCGGCACGCCTGGCTCTCCCCGCTGCCGCCCGAGGGCGCCTCGGCGATCCTCTACCGGACCACGGACCGGGCGTACGAGATCGCCGGGCGGCAGGGCGTGCGCTCCGCCGACCTCTTGGCGAACGGGATCGTGGACCGCATCGTAGAGGAGGAAACAGAAGAGGGAGCCTCCGAGGACGGGGACTTCCTCGTGGCCCTCGGCCGGGTGATCGGAGCGGAGATGGCTGCTCTCACGGCGCGTGATCAGCGGGAACGGCGTACGGCGCGTCGTTCGCGCTACCGGTGCCTCGGTGCGCCGGGTGGCGTCGCCCCGTAAGGAGGCCGGTCGTCGAGGGCGTACACCCAGGGGGAATTGACAAGCTTAGGTTTGCCTAACCTAATGTCCTCTCCGTGAAGGAGATCGGCACCGGCCGTCCGCCGGTGGCACGCGCGGCCCTCCGCTCCCCGGAGGGCCCCGTCCTCCTGCCCGCCCCGCCCCGACGAAAGGTGCCACCGTGCGGCTGCACCTGCTCGCGCTCAACCCGACCGACTCCGTCACCGAGGGATTCCTGCCCGCCGCCGCCCGGCTGGGCCTGACCGTCACCCTCCTGACCGACCGGCCCGACGCCCACCGGCACGCCTACGCGCGTCACGCGGCCCGGGGCGGCGAGGCGCTGCCCCCGCTCGACGTCGTCCCCTGCGACGTACGCGACTTCCGCGAGGTCATAGGCGCCGTCTCCGGCCTCGGCGGGCCCGGCGCCGTCTTCACCAACAGCGACCACCTCCAGACCCAGACCGCCCTGACCGCCGACTACCTCGGCCTGCCCGGCAAGGACTGGCGCGCCGCGTTCACCGCCAAGAACAAGGCCCAGCTGCGCCGGGCGCTGGCCGCGAGCGGCCTGGACACCGTCCGCTCCGCCGAACTCCCCCCGGACGCCGACCCGGTCGCCCTGGCCGGGGCGGCGGAACTGCCCTACCCCTGTGTGCTCAAACCCCGCGAGGGCGTGGCCAGCGAGGACGTCGTCCTCGTCCGCGACGACCGCGAACTCGCCGACCGCTGCCGGGAGATCAGGGCACGCCGCCCCGGCGAGGCCCTCGTCGCCGAGGAGTACCTGCCCGGGCCGCTCCACACCCTGGAGACCCTCGGCGACGGCACCGCCCTCCACGCCTACGCCGCCTTCCGCACCACGCTCTCCCCCCTGCCCCACTTCGTCGAGGAACGCCTCGACCTCCTCCCCGCCCCGCCCCGTCCCCACAGCGACCAGGTCCTCGCCCAGCTGACCGCCCTCGGCATCGGATTCGGCGTCTGCCACACCGAATACGTCGCCCAGGGCGACCGCGCCCGCATCATCGAGGTCAACTACCGCGCCATCGGCGACCGGTGCGACCTCGCCCTCGCCCAGGCCCTGGACTTCCCCCTCTTCGAGCACGTCCTGCGCACCCACCTCGGCGAGCCGCTCCCCGCCGAACTCGGTGCGCGCGCCGACGGCCGGGTACGTATCGAGTACGTGTGCGCCGAACGCGGAGGCACCCTCACGGCCGCGCCCGGGGCGAGCGACACCGAGCGGAACGGCGTACGGCTGGTCTACCGGCCGCTGCGCGAGCCCGGCGAGAAACATCCGCATTACCGAACGAACCGCGACTACCTGGGCGTATTGCGGGCGACCGGTACCGACCAGGACCGGATCGACCGCGCCGTCGCGGAATTCCTGGCCGCCCGGCGATGGGAGATCGGCTGATGAGCGCGCCTTCGACGGCCGGCGCGGCCGCGCCGGCGGCCCCGGCCGTCCAGGAGCCCGACGCGCTGGAGGACGAGCTCCTGACCCGGGTGCTCAGCGCCCTGCTGCGCGAGGACGCCTACCGGCTGCGCTCCGGAGCCGTCCCCGAGACCCGCCCCGACGGGGACTGGCTCCGCCTGCCCGTCGCGGGGGAGCCGCTGCTGCTCCCGGTCGGCCCCGACGGCTTCCAGTGCGAGGTCCGGGCCCGTGAGCCCCTCCTGCTCACCCCCGGCGGCCCGGTGCGAGGCCTGCGCCCCGCCCTCGCCCGGCTGCGCGGCGCCGCCGCCCCCGAGGACCGGGCGGGCTTCGACGCCTTCCTCGCCGAGTGCGACGAGGCGCTGGCCGCGACGCGGCTGCACGGCCGGGTCCGCCAGGACGTCCTCGCCCGGCTGGCCGCCGCCCACGGGCCCGCCCCCGCCGGCTGGACCGGACCGCGCGGCTCCCTCGCCTTCGACACCCTGGCCGCCTTCCGCGAACACCCCGTCTACCCCACCGGGCACGCCCGCGCCGGCCTCACCGAGACCGAATTACGCGCGTACGCCCCCGAGTTCCACCCCTCCTTCGCCCTGCGCTGGCTCGCCCTGCCCCACGAGGCCGTCACCGGCGACCGGTCCGCGCTGCCCCCCTGGTGGCCCACCCCCGCCACGCTCGGCCTGCCCCGCCTGGACGCCACCCACCTGGCGCTGCCCGTCCACCCCCTCACCGCCGGCGCCCCCCTCGCCGCCGCCCTCGCCGCCACCGGCCTGGCGGGCACCGCCCGGCTCGCCGAGCGGCCCTGGCTGGAGGCGACCCCGACGCTGTCCACCCGGACCGTCGCCGTCACCGGCGACCCCGCCACCCACCTCAAACTCCCGCTCGTCACCGCCACCCTGGGCCGGCGCAACCGGCGCACCATCACACCCGGCAGCCTCGTCGACGGAGCGGCCGGCCAGCGGCTGCTGGAGGCGATCATCGCCGCCGAGCCCCGCTTCGCCGGTACCGTGCTGCTCGCCGACGAACGCACCCACCTCGCGGCCGGCCACGAACTCCTGGCCGCCCTGGTCCGCCGCTACCCGGCCGGGCTCCACCGCTCCCACGTGGTCACCGTCGCCGGGCTGCTCGCCCCCGCCCCCGACGGACGGCCGGTCGCCGACACCCTGGCCGAGCGCTACTACGGCGGCTCGCTCCCCGCCCTGATCGACGCCTATCTGACGCTCCTCCTGGACTGGCACACCACCCTCTTCTCCTACGGCACGGCCCTGGAGTCCCACCAGCAGAACACCTCCCTGGTCCTCGACGAGAGCGGCGGACGCACCCGGATGCGGCTGCTGCTGAAGGACAACGACAGCCCCCGCGTCCACCCCGCACGGCTCGCCGCCCGCCTCGGCGACCGCGCCGCCGGCCGGCTCGGCTTCGACGACCGGCGCATCCTCGTGACCGGCGACGAACCCGTCGCCGACGTCTTCGCCACCATCACCGTCCATCTGTGCGCGGGCGCCCTCGCCTTCGAGCTCGCCCGCCTGGGCCGGGGAACGCCCCGGGACTGGCTGCGGCTGCTGCGCGACCGGCTCGCCGGGGCACTGGACCGGCTCGCGCCCGGACCCGCCGCCGTGCTGCGCTCCCGGGTCCTCGACGCCGACCGGCTGCCCGTCAAGGCCATGATCACCGCCGGGACACTGCTCACCAAGGAGCGCTCCGGAGCCGCCGACATCAACAAACACTACGTCGACGGCCCCAACTACCTGCGCGGAGCCGCCGGATGACCGCGTCGCCAAGCATGCCTCCCTCCTCCGCTGGAGTCGCTGACATGTCCTCAGCCCCCTCTGCCTCCCCCCTCTCCTCCCGTCCTTCAGCGCGGAACGGAGTGCCCACCCCCGACGACGTCGTCGCCCACACCCTCCTGAACTGCCTGCTCCGCGAGGTATCCGGCCCCGAGCACCGGACCGCCGTCACCGACGGACACCTGCTGCTGCGACTGCCCCGCACCGGCACCCTGCTCCGGGTCAGGCTCCGCCGCGCCTCCCTGATCGGCGCCCACCGCTTCACCGGACCGGTCGCGGAGCAGCGCGCCGACGGCTGGGCCGAACTGCCCTGGCGGACCCTCGCCGAGCGCGTCCACCGCGAGCTCTCCCTGCGCACCGGCGTCCGCAACGACGAGTTCCTCGACCAGGTCGCCGCCGGTCACGCCGGCGTCACCGCCGCCCTGGCCGCCTGGCGGGCCGCCCCCGACGCTCCCGCCGACCGCTATCTGGACTCCGAGCAGTCACTCCTCTTCGGTCACCGCTTCCACCCCACCCCCAAGGCCCGCACCGGCACCCCCGAGGACTGGGCCCGCTACGCCCCCGAGGCCCGAGCCCGCTTCCCCCTGCGCCATCTGGCCGTGCGCCGGGAGTACGTCCGCGAGGACTGCCTGGGCGACGGCGCCCTCACCGCCCTCGACCGGCAGGGCGCCGTCCCCGACGGGTACGCGCTGCTGCCCGCGCACCCCTGGCAGTACGGCATGCTCGCCGGCCACCCCGTTCTGCGCGCGGCCCTCGCCCGCGGCGACGTCCTCGACCTCGGCCCGCGCGGCCCCGACTTCGCCCCCACCGCCTCGGTGCGCACCCTCTACGACGGCACGGACTTCCTGAAGTTCAGCTTGAACATCCGCATCACCAACTGCCTGCGCAAGAACGCCGAGTACGAGCTGACCGGAGCCGTCGCCCTGACCCGGGTCCTGGAGCCCGTCGCCACCGCCCTCGCCGCCCGCTTCCCCGGCGCCGCGCTGCTGCGCGAACCCGCCTACCGCACCCTCGACCTGGGCAGCCGCGAGCTCGCCGAGGGCTTCGGCGTCATCGTCCGCGAGGGCCTGGCCGCCCGGCTCGCGCCCGGCCTGACCGCCCTGCTGGCCGCCGCCGTCGCCGACGAGTACCCCACCAGCGGCGCCCAGGTCTCCCGGCTGCTGGCCGACGGCGGCCCCGAAGCCGCCCTGGCCTGGTGGGACGCCTACCTCGGCCTGCTCGTCCCCCCGGTGCTGGCCGCCTACTTCGACCACGGCGTCGTCCTGGAACCGCACCTCCAGAACGTCGTCGTCGGCGTCGACGACGACGGCACGCCCCGGCAGGTCCTGCTGCGCGACCTGGAGGGCACCAAACTCCTCCCCGAGCACCACGCGGCGGCCCTCGCCGCGCTCGACCCGACGGTCGCCCGGCCCATGACGTACGACCGCGAACGCGGCTGGGACCGCGTCGTCTACTGCCTGCTCGTCAACCACCTCGCCGAGATCCTGGCCGCCCTCGCCGACCGTCACCCCCATCTGGAACCCGCCCTGTGGTCCGCCGTGCGCCGGGTCCTGGCCCGGCGGGCCGCCGCCCACGGCGACCCGCCGGAGCTGCGCGCCCTGGTCGGCGGGGCGGCGCTGCCCGCCAAGGCCAACCTGCTGACCCGCTGGGAACGCAAGGCCGACCGGTACGCCGGATACGTCCGCATCGGCTCGCCCCTGGTGTCGGACGTCCTCGCCGCCGTGTCCGAGCCCGGGCCCTGGGGCGGCCCGCTGTGATCACCCCCCGCGTCGCCGACCACGTCCGCGCCCTGCCGACGGACGCACTGCCCGCCTACGTATACGACCTGACCGCCCTCGACGAGCACGCCCACGCCGTACGCGAAGCCCTGCCGCCCGCCGTCGAGCTGTACTACGCGGCCAAGGCCAACCCCGACCCCGCGATCCTCCGCGCCCTCGCCCCGCACGTGAACGGCTACGAGGTCTCCTCCGGCGGCGAACTCGCCCACGTCCGCGCCGCCGTACCCGGCCGGTCGCTCGCCTTCGGCGGCCCCGGCAAGACCGAGGCCGAGCTGCGGCTCGCCCTCGGCCTGGGCGTCGAGCGCTTCCACGTGGAGAGCGAGCAGGAGCTGCGGCTGCT
This sequence comes from Streptomyces sp. NPDC037389, assembly GCF_040636475.1. Taxonomy (NCBI): domain Bacteria; kingdom Bacillati; phylum Actinomycetota; class Actinomycetes; order Kitasatosporales; family Streptomycetaceae; genus Streptomyces; species Streptomyces sp. NPDC037389. The sequence continues at coordinate 110,435 of NZ_JBEZUS010000018.1, read as the reverse complement.
CGCCGCCCTCGCGGACGAGCGCCCCGGGCGGGCGCCCGTCGGCGTCCTGCTGCGGGTCAACCTTCCCGTGGCCGACGGGGGCCTGGGCGGGGCGGCGCTGGCCATGGGCGGCCGCCCCAGCCCCTTCGGCCTCGACCCGCGCCGGGCCGAGGCGTGCCCGCCCCTGCTGCGCGGCGGCCCGCTGCGGCTGCTCGGCGTCCACGCCCACCTGGCCAGCGGCCTGGACGCCGCCGCCCAGCTGGCCGTGGCCGCCGGGGTCACCTCCTGGGCGCGGGAGTTCGGCGACCGGCACGGCCTCGGCCCGATGGAGGTCGACGTGGGCGGCGGCATGGCCGTCGACTACGCCGGGCCGCACACCCGCTTCGACTGGGCCGCCTACGGGCAGGGCCTGGGCGAACTGGCCGCGCGCCACCCCGGCGTGACCCTGCGCATAGAGCCGGGCCGGTCGGTGACGGCGTACGCGGGCTGGTACGTGACCGACGTCCTCGACGTCAAGCACAGCCACGGCGAGGCCTTCGCCGTACTGCGCGGGGGTACCCACCACATGCGCACCCCCGCCGCCAAGGGCCACGACCACCCCTTCACCGTCCTGCCCGTCGAGGAGTGGCCCCGCCCCTGGCCCCGCCCGGCCGCCCGGAACGAACCGGTCACCCTCACCGGCCAGCTCTGCACCCCCAAGGACACCCTGGCGACGCGGATCCCCGTGGCCGAGCTGAGAGCGGGCGACCGGGTGGCGTTCGCGATGGCGGGCGCGTACGCGTGGAACATCTCGCACCACGACTTCCTGATGCACCCACGGCCGACGTTCCACGTCCTGGGTGCGCCTGCGGGGGGCTGAGCCCCGGTCCCGCCCTTTCACCGTCTCTCAGGGGGCTGCCGCCCCCTGAGCCCCCCGCTTCCGGGGGTCCGGGGGCGGAGCCCCCGGGAAACTGGGGGCACCTCCCAGCGGTAGCTGGGGGAGAAAGGGCGGGACCGGGGCAACCCAACGTTTGACGCGCATAGTTGCTGGATACAACAACACTCGCATCCAGCGAAAGGGGTACCCGTACATGTGCGGCATCACCGGATGGATCTCCTACGACCAGAGCCTCACCACCCCCCACGCCTCCGCCACCCTCGACGCCATGACCCGGACCATGGCCTGCCGCGGCCCCGACGCCGGAGGCGTCTGGCTGGACACCCACGCCGCCCTGGGCCACCGCCGCCTCGCCGTCATCGACATCGAGGGCGGCAAGCAGCCCATGCTCGTCCAGGAGGGCGGCCGCGCCCTGCTCGCCCTCACCTACAGCGGCGAGGTGTACAACTACCGCGAATTACGGGCCCAGTTGGAGAGCCACGGCCACATATTCCGCACCAGCAGCGACACCGAGGTCGTGCTCCACGCCTACCTCGAATGGGGCGAGGCCTTCACCGAGCGCCTCAACGGCATGTACGCCTTCGCCCTGTGGGACCCCCGCACCGAGGAACTCCTCCTGGTCCGCGACCGCATGGGCATCAAGCCGCTCTACTACCACCCCACCCCCGACGGGGTGCTCTTCGGCTCCGAGCCCAAGGCCATCCTCGCCCACCCCGCCGTCCGGCCCGTCGTCGACGCCGACGACCTCGCCGAGATGCTGGCCTTCACCAAGACCCCCGGCCACGCCGGCTACCACGACATGTACGAACTGCGCCCCGGCCACACCGCGCGGATCCGCCGCCAGGGCCTGACCGTCCGCCGCTACTGGGGGCTGGAGGCCGAGGAGCACCCCGACGACACCCCCACCACCGTCCGGCGCGTACGCGAGCTGCTCGACGACATCGTCGCCCGCCAGCTCATCGCCGACGTGCCGCTGTGCACCCTGCTCTCCGGCGGACTCGACTCCTCCGCCATCACCGCCCTCGCGGCCGGAGGCCTGGCGGAAGACGGGCGCGGCCCGGTGCGCTCCTTCTCCGTGGACTTCCTCGGCCAGACCGAGAACTTCAAGGCCGACCTGCTGCGCCCCACCCCCGACGGCCCCTACGCCCACGCCCTCGCCGAGCACGTCGGCTCCGACCACAGCGACATCGTCCTCGACACGGCCGCCCTGATGGACCGCGCCAACCGCGACGCCATACTGAAGGCCCGCGACCTGCCCACCGCCGGCTTCGGCGACGGGGACGTCTCGCTCTACCTTCTCTTCAAGGCCATCCGCGAACAGTCCACGGTCGCGCTGTCCGGGGAGTCCGCGGACGAGGTCTTCGGCGGCTACCGCTGGTTCCACGACCCCGAGTGCGTACGGGCCGACACCTTCCCCTGGCTCGCCGCGGGCATCGCCGACCAGTTCTCCGGCCCCGCCAGCGGCGGCCGCACCGCGCTCCTCGACAAGGGCCTCCTCGCCAAGGTCGACCTGCCCGGCCACGAACGGCAGAGCTACCACGAGGCCCTCGCCGAAGTGCCCCGCCTGCCCGGCGAGAGCGGACTCCAGCGCCGGATGCGCGAGATCAGCTACCTCCACCTCACCCGCTTCGTCCAGCTCCTGCTCGACCGCAAGGACCGGGCCAGCATGGCCGTCGGCCTGGAGGTGCGCGTCCCCTTCTGCGACCACCGGCTCGTCGAGTACGTCTTCAACGCCCCCTGGGCCATGAAGACCTTCGACGGCCGTGAGAAGTCCCTGCTGCGCGCTGCCACCCGCGACCTGCTGCCGGACGCCGTCGCCGACCGCGTCAAGAGCCCCTACCCCAGCACCCAGGACCCCCGCTACGCCGAAGCCCTGCGCAACGCGCTCGGCGACCTCCTGGCCGACAAGGACGCGCCCGTACGCCCGCTGCTCGACGCCCCCACCGTCGCCGAGGCGCTGGACGAGCGCGCGGGGGAATCGTTCAGGACCGCCACCGAAGTGGTCCTCAACCTCAACACCTGGCTCACCGAGTACGGCACCGAACTGCGTCTCTGACGGGCCTGCGGCCACGGCGGGCCCGCCTGACGCACAATGGACCCACCGTAGTTCTCACCAGGAGTCCCACCGTGGCCTTGCAGATGACCGTCGACCAGGAAGCCGCCGAGCCTCCGTACGAGCAGATCCGGGCCGGCATCGCCGAGCGCGCCCGCGCGGGGGAGCTCCCGGTCGGCTACAAGCTGCCGACCGTCCGCGGCTTCGCCGAGGAGCTGGGCCTGGCCGCGAACACGGTCGCCAAGGCGTACCGGGCGCTGGAGGCGGACGGGGTCATCGAGACCCGGGGGCGGAACGGCACGTTCATCGCCGCCCCCGGGGACACGGCCGCCCGCGAGGCGGCCGCGGCGGCGGTCGCCTTCGCCCAGCGGGCCCACCGGCTGGGGCTGGACCACGACGCGGCGCTGGCGGCGGCGGGCGACGCGCTCCGCGCGGTGTACGGGGACTGAGCCCGGGCCGCGCCCCGGGGCTGTGGGGCCGCGCCCCGGGGCTGTGGGCCATCCGGCTGAATATGGCCCGTGAGCCATCGGCCTTCTGTGGTTCGCCGGGACCATGAGGGACAACCGCAGCACGATACGTCCGGGAACAACGGACGGACCAGGCAAGGAGCGTCGTGAGAAGACTCGTGCGGGTGGTGACCCTCGCCGGGACCTGCGGTCTGGTGCTGACCGGCACCGGGACCGGCAGCGCGGAGGCACAGACGCAGACGGCTCCGGGCTCCCTGCTGTCCGCCGTGGCGGGGGCCGATCTCGGCACCGTGGCCGAGACGGTGTCCGGTGTGGTCTGCAACAACCGGCTTGCCGACTTCCACTACAACTCGCCGGTGTCCCGGTCGCCGCACCCTTGTGTCAACGGTCCGGTCCACAGCGGAAACAGCGAGAACAGCAACAACTTCATCAACCACGGAAACCCCGTGGACAGCGGGAACATCGAGACGGCCGCAGGCTCCACCAACAGCCTCAACTCCGTCACGGGCTCGGAGCACAACAGCAGCAACGACATCTCCACCGCCCACCCGATCATCCTCCCCTAGGGGGATCCGGGCCGGAAAACGCCTCAGGCCCCGGTCTCCCGGGGCCTGACGCGTTGGCGGGCGCTGTCGCCGCAGACTCAGAGGTGGAGCTCACCGCCCCTGCCGAGCTGCCTCTGGTGGTTGGAGCTGCCCGCCGCGGCACCCGTACCGGAAGAGCCGGAGTTGACGGAACCGCTGTTGTCCACGGGGCTGCCGCTGTCACTGGGGTTCCCGCTGATCCGGACGTTCTGCGAGTTGCTGCTGTTGCCGCTGTTCACAGGGCCGTTGACACAGGACCGGGCAGCCCGGCCCTCGCAGCTGAATCCGGCATGGAAACGGACGAACGTGTCGCCGCTCGCGTCGAACGGCCCGTCGCCGCCCCAGGCCATGGCGGGCGATGCCCCGCCTCCGGCCAGAAGCAGGCCGAACAGGCCCGCGATCGCCATCCTCGTGCGACTGATGCTCTTCACTGTGTGGTCCTGACCCTCGGCGGCTGGTAAATCCACTTGCTACCGGGAGCGCCGGTGCGGGCCAAGCGCAAGGAGCACGCGGTCACCCTCTCCGACCACCGTATTCACCGTGACTGCCTAGTCGGAGCGCCTACGCGCCCGCCGCGAACCAGATCGCGAGCGATACCAGGACGACCAGCGACGCCGCCAGCTGGAGCCACGCGCCGCCGGACAGCGCGTTCTCCGGGCGTTGTCCGTGGATGGACAGATCGAGGGTCTTCGTCCGCAGCTCCGACCAGCGCCCGACGAAGCCCAGCACGAACACCAGGACCAGAGCGGTATAAATCGGAAGCAGCACTTCCAGCGGGATGTCCTTCGCCTTGGCGGACATCACGCCGATCGCCGCCATCGCCACAGGCGTGAGGGACATCCGGATCCGCGTGCCCGTGGTCGGCATCAGCGGAACGAAGATCACCAGAAAGAGCACCGTCGCGCCGATGGCTATCCCCCACCAGGCGGACAGGGATACATGGGGAGCCTGCACGTCACTTCCTAGCCCTGTGGGGCCCTCGCAGAGGGCCCCACAGTCACTTGTCACCGACCGGTCAGCTCTCGCTCACCGGTTTTCCCGCGGAGCTCACCAGCTCCAGTCGTTGGTAAAGATACCGATGATGGGCGAGACGGCCTCGTGGGCCACCTCCACGCCCTTCGACAGCACCCGGCCACCCTTCGTGGCCAGGGATATCCCCGCCTTGGCCGCCGATCCCACGCCGCTGGAGATCAGGCCGACGGCGGTACCGGCGACGCTGGACATGAACTGGTCACTGGTCCAGCCGTAGCCCACGCCCGCGTAGAGGGAGCTGGCGAGGCCGAATGTCACCGAGGCCAGGCCCAGGAAGGGCGCGGCCGGGGCGGTGACACCGAAGAACAGGGAACCCACCGCGAGGGCGGCCGCCCCCGTGCTGGCCCAGCTCAGGTACTTGGAGTAGTCGCACGCCATCTGGTTCTTGCAAGGGTTGTCGTCCTTGCCGCCCGAGCCGGAGTCCTTGGCCGGGGTCTTGATGGAGTCGTTGTCCGGGCTGTCGGCCGGGTTGACCTTGTTCTGCGCGTTCTGCCGGGCCTGCTCGGCCGCCCGGGCCGCCTCCGCGGCCTGCTCCTGCCGGGCCTTCTCCACCGAGATGGCCTTGGCCTCGTCCGACGCGGCACGGGCCGCCGCGGCGTCCCTGCCGGCCGCCGTGGCCGACGCGCTGGCACGGTCCGCCGACGCCTGGGCGCTCGCCGCGGAGTTCACGGCCTGCATGGCGGAGGCGGAGGCCTGGTTGGCCGAGTAGTTGGCCTGACGGCTGGCCTGGCGGGCGGTCGCCGCGGCAGCGGCGGCCTTCTTCGCGGACTCAGCGGCCGAGGCAGCCGAGTCGTCGGCCTCATTGGCCTTGTTCCGCGCCTCGTCGGCGTAGCCCTGGGCCTGGTTGGCCGAGTTCTTGGCCTTGTCGGCCCACTCGGCGGCCTCCTTGGCCTTGTGCTGGGCGTTGTTGGCGATCTCGGACGCCAGTGCCGCGTTCTGGCTGGCGTCGGCGGAGTTCCGCGCGGCGGTGGCGATCAGCGACCGGACGTAGGACACATGGCCGGCGGTGTCCGCGTCGAGCTGCGCCGCCTTGTACTGCTCCTTGGCGACGAAGTCGCGCTGCATCCAGGACGGGCCGGACAGGGCGACCTCGGCGGTCGCCTTGACGTTGGGGCCGCCCGAGCTCAGGATCCGGAACGTCTCGACCCGGTCGTCCTCCATGACCGCGTCGCGGTAGCCGCTGACGATGAACGTGCTCAGCGCCTTCACGCTGCCGTCGCTCAGCGCCTTGTCACCGGCGGTCTTGACGGCCTTGCCCGCGCCGTTCATGAGCTTGAGGGTCTGGACGCGGTAGTCCTCGGCCTGGACGTTGTAGGCGTCCTCGGTGAGGAACTTCTGCACCTGGGCCGGGTCCCGGCCCTCCAGGGTCTTCTGGGCCGCGCCCGCGAGGGCGGGGCCGCCCATCCTCGCCAGGTAGACGACCTTCTCGCGGTCGTCGAGCTGGGTGGACTTCTCGTAGTCCGACTTGACCCAGCCGACCACGGACTCGTCGGAGCCGCCCAGGGCGGACTCGGCGGAGGCGCGGGTCCAGGAGCCGGTGCTCTTCAGCAGCGTGACGGCGGCCTTGCGTCCCAGCTGGGCGGCGGCCTTGGTGTCCTTCGTGGCGGCGGCCTTCGTCAGCAGGTCCTTGGTGGCCGCGTCGGTGGCGGAGGCCTGCGTGCGCAGGGTCTCGGCCTGCTGGTGGTCCTCGTCGTCGGCGGCCTTGATGGCCTGGGCCTCGATGATGCCCTGCTGCTTGTCGGCCTCCAGCTTGGCGGCCTCCGTGTCGCGGGCGAGCTTCTCGACCTTGTTGGCCTGGTCGACCGCGTCGGCGGCCGTCTTGGCCGCCTCGATGGCGTTGTTGGCGTGCTGGGTGGCCTTGTTGGCCCAGTCCTGCGCCTTGCCGGCCTCGTCGGCGGCTTTCTCGGCCGCCTCGGCGGCCTTCTCCGCGTGGTCGGCGGCACGGTTGGCCGCGTCGTGCGCGTCGTGTGCGGCGGAGGCGGCCTGCCCGGCGAGCGACTGGGCGCGGCCGGCCGCGGCGGTCGCGGTGTTCGCCGCGTTCCGGGCGACGTTGGCGGCCCGGCGGGCACGGGCGGCCTGCTCCTGGGCCACGCCGGCGGAGGCGCTGGCGTCCGCGGAGGCGGCGGCCGCGTCGGCGGCGTTCTGCGCGGCACGGGCGGCGGCGGAACCGGAGCGGCCCGCCTCGGCACTGGCGTTGGCGGCGTACTCGGCGGCCGACGCGGCCGTACGGGCGCCCTTGGCGGCGTCCCGGGCGGCCTCGGCGGCCCGGCGCGCGTTGCCGGCCTCGGCGGCGTTGCCCGCTGCAGCGGCGGCGGCGTTGTAGGCACGCGAGGCGGCCTGGCCGGCGGCGGCAGCGGCGGCGGCCGCCGCCTGGGCGGCGTTGGCGGCGGTACGGGCGGCGGAGATGGCCGTGTTGGACGCCTGGATGGCGGTCCGGGCCGCTTCGGCGGCGCCCTCGGCGGCCTGGGAGGCGCGGTTGGCGGCGTTCCCGGCGTCCTCAAGGCTGTCCTTGGCGGCGGCGGCCTCCTTGGCGGCCTTGAGCGCGGCCTCCTTGGCCTTCGCCGCGGCCTGCTCGGCGCGGGCACCGGCCTCCTTGGCCGCGTCGGTCTCCGCCTTGGCCCGCTTGCCGGCCTGCTCGGCCACCTGGGCCAGCGAGGCGACCGTCGCGCTTTCCTGGTCCCGGCTGCGGGCCAGGTACTGCCCCGTCTCCAGGAACTCCCGGCGGTCCTGCGTGGTGCCGTTCATGGCGCGGTCGCCGAGCTTCTTCACCTCGGTGCCGCCGGCCTGCACGATCTTCAGGACCTGGACCCGGTCGTCCTCCTCCTGAGCCGCGAAGCGGCCCTTGTTGAGGAAGGCGTCCAGCGCCGTGGCGGAGCCGTCGTTCAGGGCCTTCTGGCCCGCGTCGCGCACGGCCTTCTCGCTGTTGTTCATCGCCGTCAGCACGGCGACGCGGCGGTCGTCGTCCAGCGGGTTCTTGTAGCCGTTCTTGACGAACTCGTGGACGTCCGCGTCGGTCCCGCTCAGCGCCTTGGACGCGGCGTCGCGCACGCCCTGCCCCGAGGAGCTCATCATCTTGAGGACGGCGAACCGCTCGTCCTCGGCCGTCGCCCGGTCGAGCCCCTTCTGGAGGAAGGCCCGCACGTCGTCATCCGACCCCACCAGGGCCTTGGCCGCCGCGTCCTTGGCCGCGATGCCCCCCAGGCGATACGCGTCGACCACCTGCGCCCGCGCGTCCACCGGAAGCGCGGGGCCGTCCGGCGAAGCCGGAACGGCCTGGGCCACGGTGGTGCCGAACACCGTCGCGGCCAGGGTCAGGGAGGTGAGGGCGAGAAGTCTCTTGCGCCCGTGCCGCGTGAGCGGCAGACGTGCTATCGGTCTCTTGCTGGTCATATCCCCTCAAAAATCCGCCGGGTTCGGTTAACAACCCGTCATGAAGCGGCAGGAGCCGCCGCATCGGCGTGATCGTATGGGCGGAAACCGGAATTCCGGATCATTTGAAGGGGGTCTCGGGGGCGCGAAAAACGCCCCCGGGCGGGCGTTGACGCGCCGTCGGGGGCGGTTGGGGGTGCGCGATCTTTTACAGCATATTTACGGCCGGTGTGGGGGTTGGGCCGTCAATACCGGAAGGGGAACGTCCGATTACGCGCGGAGCGCGGCCGTGAACGTCGACCAAGCGGTGGTCTCGAATATCAGCGCCGGGTGGTCGGGATTCTTGCTGTCGCGGACCGGGACGATGCCGCTGCCCGCGAGGTTCCGGGCGACTTCGACGCACTCGCCTCCGTTCCCCCCGCAGTGGCTGGACACGGTCCATTCCGCGCCCGACAGGTCATGTGCCTTGCTCATGCGTCCATTCCTCCATCACCTTGCGGATCAGAGCTTGCGATGCGTCTGGAGACAGCGCGTCGGCGCGCAGCCGGTCGAAGAACAGATTTGCCTGGGTCAGCATTTCGACGTCGTCGACGATCTGGCCGGTGCCCATGTCCTCCTGGTTCAGAACGGCGGGCTCGTCGGTGCCGAACTCCATGATCGTGAAGGCACTGTGCCAGGCCGGCGTTCCCGACGCGAAGGGAAGAACCTGGAGAGTGAGGGTGGACGTCGGCCTGCACTGTTCGAGAAGGTACGCCAGCTGCTCCGCCATAACGCGTGGGCCCCCGGTCGGGCGCCGTAGGCACGACTCGTCGAGGATGACCCATAGCAACGGAGGGTTGTCGGCCTGCAGGACTTGTCGGCGAACGATCCGTCGCTCGACCTTCTCGGCGGTCACCTGCGGGGAGTCGCAGGGGTGAGCCTTGCGGAAGATCGCGTGTGCGTAATCCTCTGTTTGCAGCAGGCCCACGATGAAGGTCGAGGCATAGGCGAGGATCACCGTGGCCCGCCGTTCCAGCTTCTTGAACGGTTCGAACCAATCGGAGAACGCCCCCTGGACGATCCGCCGCCGCAACCGCGTGAACGTCTCCGGCGTGCCGAACACTGCGTCACACGCCCTCGCGAACTGCGGGCTGGCGAGCCGTTCGCCCGCCTCCACCTTGGCGACGTACTGCTGACCGTACTGAGCCGCCTTCCCCAGCTCCCGCTGGCTCATCCCCTTCTTGGTGCGCCACGCGCGCACCTCCGTGCCGAAGTACTCCGCTCCGTTTTCCGGCTCTTGCGCCATCTCCCCTTCACCCCAAACCCGTTGGCGTGGCTCCAGACCTGGTGAGCGTAGGCGCGGACCGTAACGCTAGGAGCGGAAGCAGTGAACGTCGCTCGCGTGGGTGAGCGACCGTCTAACAAAGGTTTGCCCACATGCGTCATACCCCCGAACGAATTGGCGAAGCGCCCGGCTCCCGTTGTGAGGAGTGCGACCACATCAAGGCCGCCTACTACGTCGCGTCCCGGCACGGCGATCGCGAGGCCGCCGCGTTCTGGGCCACCGAGATGGGCCTCCATCAGCGGGCGGCCCACTCGTGAGGCCCCGCTGCGCGCACCCGGCGGAGGAGTGGGTGACGGACCGGCACGCCGGGTCCGCGACCTGCGGTCGCTGCGGCGTGCGCCGCTTCTCCGACTACGCCGCCCTGCGCTGGCCCGGCAGGGGCCAGCTGGGCAGCCCGCCGCTCGACGGGCGCACCGCCTGGGCGCGGGGAACCGCGCCACGGCTCGGGGCACCGCCCCGTCGCTACAAATACAGCCCCGCGTCCGCCGCCCCGTCCGGCTGACCCGGAACCGACGCCGGAACCGTCCCGCGCCGCAGCGCGAAGAGCTCCGCCAGCGTGGCGCCGTGCCGGCCCACGCCCTCCTCGCGGCCCAGCCAGCGGACGGACTCCGTCCGTGTCAGCGGGCCCACCTCGATCCGGGCCAGGCAGCGGCCCGGCCGGACCACCGCCGGATGCAGCCGCTCCAGATCCTCGTTGGTGGTGACGGCCACCAGGACGTTCCGGCCCTGCCCCAGCAGACCATCCGTCAGATTCAGCAGCCGCGACAGCGCTTGGCCCGCCGCGTGCCGGGCCTCGCCGCGGATCAGCTCGTCGCAGTCCTCCAGGAGCAGCAGCCGCCAGCGGCCCCCCTCCGAGCCGTCGTCCTCGCCGATCGCGATGTCCATCAGATACCCGACGTCGTTGAGCAGCCGCTCCGGGTCCAGGACGCAGTCCACCTGGCACCAGTCCCGCCACGAGCGGGCCAGCGTGCGCAGCGCCGACGTCTTGCCCGTGCCCGGCGGGCCGTGCAGCAGGAGGAGGCGGCCCGCGACGTCGTCCGGGGTGACCTTCATCAGACGGTCCATCGCGTCGGCCACCGGGGCGGTGTAGTTGGCGCGGACCTCCTCCCACGTACCGGCCGAGATCGACCGGGTCGTACGGTGCGGACCGCGCCGGGGCGAGAGGTACCAGAAGCCCATGGAGACGTGCTCGGGCGTGGGCTCGGGATCGTCCTCGGCGCCCGCCACCGCCTGCCGCAGCACCTCCTGGGCCAGCTCGTCGCTGACGGCCGTCACCGTCACGTCGGCGCTGCGCTGCCAGCGCGACACCAGCAACGACCAGCCCTCGCCCTCGGCGAGGACCGCGCCGCGGTCGTCGTCCCGCGCGGAGCGCACCACCCGGGCCCCGGGCGGCAGCAGCGTCGCCCCCGACCGGATCCGCTCCATCGAGTGCCCACGCGCGTAAGGCTGTTCACCCCGGCCGAACGGGGTGAGGAAGAGTGCGTCCATGACATCGGCCGGGGAGTCGCTGTCGACGTGGATCCCGATGGCCGGGGAACCGGCCGAAGGGAGAAGGGGGCGCTCGGCGCTGCGGTCGGCACACATGCGCCCCATGATCCGGCACCGATCGCCCCGGCGCACCCGGGTTTTCGCCGGTTCCGCCCCCGCCTGCGCCGAACGCGCAGCGGACCGATTCCGCCCCCGTTACCCTTTCCGTGATGCGACGTCATGGTGAAGGTCGGGCGTTACGGCGGGCGAGGGGGTGGCGGTCCGGTGGGCCGTCGCGACGGCGGCGGATCGCCGCACTGCTCGCGGGCGCGCTTCTCACCCTGGCCGCCCTGGTCACCGCGAGCGTCGAGGCCTGGCGGTCCGGGGACGGCTCCCCGGCCGCGCCCGCCGGCTCCGCGGCCTGGGTGGGCTGGGGCTTCACCCACACCCAGAACAGCGCCGACCTCGGCCAGGACGCCGCGAAGGCGGCCGCCGAGAAGACCATCGCCCGCGCCCCCCTGGCACAGAACCAGCACATCATGGGCTGGGGCGTCGACAACCCCGAACCCAGACCCGGCGTGTACAACTTCACCGACCTCGACCGGCGCGTCGAACTCATGCGGAAGACGGGCACCACGCCCGTCCTCACCCTGTGCTGCGCCCCCGACTGGATGAAGGGCGGCGGCGACCGCACCGACTGGTCCCAGAAGTCCTTGGAGAAGGCCCCCGGCCGCGACCACTACAAGGACTTCGCCGCGCTCGCCGGGAGGATCGCCAAACGCTACCCGGACGTACGCCACTTCATCGTCTGGAACGAGTTCAAGGGCTTCTACGACGAATCAAGGAACCGCTGGGACTACGAGGGGTACACCGAGCTCTACAACCTCGTCTACAAGGCGGTGAAGAAACAGAACAGCAAGGCCCTCGTGGGCGGGCCGTACGTGGTCATGGACAGCGAGGCCCCCGGCACCGGTTCCTACGCCTCCAGGGTGAGTGGCGACTGGGGGGCGGTGGACCAGCGAGCCGTCGACGCCCTGGAGTACTGGACCGAGCACAAGGAGGGGGCGGACTTCGTCGTCGTCGACGGCGCCAGCTACACCCGCACGGGCAGCAGGCCCGTCCCCGACGAGTTCCGGGCCACGCGGAAGTTCACCGACGTCACCGAGTGGGTGCGGAAGACCACCGGGCTGCCGGTCTGGTGGGCCGAGTGGTACGTCGAGCCCGCCGACGAGCACGACGGGCGCAAGACCTGGACCGAGCCGCACCGCGTCGCCGTCCAGGCCACCGCGATGATGCGGATCGCCGAGGCGAACGCGGCCGGGGCGTTCTACTGGAACCCCGAGGAGGCGAGCGCCGACTGCCCCGGCTGCCTGTGGCGCGGCACCCAACTCCCGGACGGCGGCGGGCCGCTGCCCATGCTGGACCTGCTGACCCGCTTCGCCAAGGTGTTCCCGCCGGGCACCGGGCTGCGCCGCATCGACGTCGGCGGCCCGGACGCCCCGGCCGTCCAGGTGATCGGCGCGGGCAGGACCGTCCTCGCCGTCAATACCCTCGACCGGAAGATCACGGCTCAGGTCGACGGCCAGAGCGTCGACTTGGGCCCGTACGAAGTCCGCTGGCTCTGACCCGTTGCCCCGCACCGGGCCCAACGGCAACACTGAAGCGGCGTCAACCGAGCGAAAGGGAGACCTCATGCCTGAAAACACGGCTCAGGCGCTGGTCATCGTCGACGCGGAGGGCAACTACTACGTGCTGCCCAGGGAGGTCGTCGAGACCGCCAGGGCCGCCCCCGAGGCCAGGGAGACCATCCGCGAGCACCTGCGGGACGCCGCCCACGTCCCCCTCGCCGACGGCTACTCCTTCGCCGGGGTACTGCGCCTGACCGACGAGAACGAGATGGCCCACTACACCCCCGAGGCCTCCTGGCCGGTCGCCACCACCACCTCGTGATGGCCGGCGTCCCCCGGAGCGACGACACCTGGATCGCCGCCCGATTACCGGGCCCCGCCGAGCGGCGGGACTTCACCGCGCGCGGCTGCCTGGCCGTCGAAGGACTCTGGGACGACCGGTGCGCCGCCGCGCTGGCGCACGAGGCAGGGCGGCTGCTGCCCCGCGGCCGCCGTGCGGGCCCCGGAGGGCCGGACCGGCCCAGCCGGCAGGCGGTCGCCGCCGACGCCCCGCTGCTGGCCCGGCTCCACCGCGCCCTCGTCCCCCTGGCGAGGGCCCTCGCCGGACGCCTCCTCGTGCCCACCTGCGCCTGGTACAACTACTACGAACAGGACGACGGCATCTGGCTCCACATCGACATCGACGCCTCGGAACTCGCCCTGCTCACCACGGTGCTGGGCGAGGTCGGCCCCCTCCACCTCCACCCCGCGCTGCGCGGGCGCACCCAGGAACAGCTCGACGCCCTCCAACGCGCCCCGGACTGGGACCGCCACAGCGGTACCGCCGTCCGCTACCCCCGTCGCGGGGTACTGGCCCAGCTGGGCCGGGCCGTGCCGCACCACCGGCCCGGGCGGCCCCTGGCCCGGCCGGGAGCGGTCGCCGCCCTGCACTACCGCTCACCGTTCTAGCCCCGACCGGTTCCGGCCCTCCCGCACGGAAGAGGCACTCGTGACGCACGCCCCGGTCCTTCCGCAGCCCGCCCCCGTCACCCCCGCCGCGCGACGGTCCTTCGCCGACCACGGCTTCGTCCACCTCCCCGGACTGTGGGACCGCGCGCTGGCCGACGGGATGGCCCGGGAGGGCCGGGAGCGGTGGCCGCACGCCGAGATCCCCCGGCACGGCCCCCGCACCCCCGTCACCGCGCGCCGGATCACCCGTCGGGGCACGCCCGCCGCGAGCGGCCCGCTGCTGGCCCGGGTGCACCTGGCGCTGACACCGGCGGCCCGGGCGCTCACGGGCCGGCTCCTCGTCCCGACCTTCGCCGCCTACGGCTACTACGAGGACGACGACGAGGTCTTCCTCCACGTCGACACCGAACAGTGCGACCTGACCCTGCTGACCACGGCCTTCGGGGACGTCGGCCCCCTTCACGTCCACCCCGGCCTGATCGGCAGCACCATGGAGCGGCTCGGCGAGCTGGAGAGCGACCCCTCCTGGGACCGCGCCGGCGGCATCCGTGTCGGCTACCCCGGCACGGGCGCGACCGCGCTGAACGGCCACGTCCTGCCCCACCACCGCCCGGGCCGCCCCCGCCCGGGACTCCACGCGGTGGCCGCCCTGTGCTACCGCTCCCTCTTCTGATCCCTCGTCCGACCCGGGAGGACCGTCAGGACCACACCGTCAGGACGAACACGCTCAGGACAACGTAGCCATCCGCCACACCAGGGACCCCAGCACCACCAGCAGCAGAGGCAGCGCGAACCAGAAGGAGCCCTGAAGCCACCGCAACTGCCGCACCCCCGGCCCCGCCGCCACCCGCACCAGCTCGCGCACCGTCAGTAGCACCAGCAGCCCCGCGGCCGCGAGCGCCCCCGCCACGGTGACCGGCGTCCACGTCACCCGGGGCCCCACCGGCCCGGGCGCGGGCTCCGGCACCGCGCCCGCCGGGCGGTCCTTGAGCTCGTAGAGCACCGCGTCGTCGTTGTCGAACACCCGCCGCAGCTCCGGCCGCCCGTCCAGCGTCCGGCGCACCCGGGAGTCCCAGTCGGGCGCGTAGCCCGCGCTGAGCTCCAGATAGTCGGACTGGCCCCGGTTCACCACGAGCAGGGAGCCCGGCCCCGCCTTGCGCAACGCCTCCACCAGATCGGACACCCGGCCCGGGTCGCGCGGGGCGAGCGTGGGCTCGTACCGGACGCGCTCCATGTCGCGCGCGCCCCACGGCAGGGCGGGGGTGACGTTGTTGACGGTGTCGCTGCTGGTCCACAGCAGCCGTACGGTCGGCCGGTCGTGGGCGTAGACGTAGTCCATGGCGGCGACCTCGCCGGGGCGCACCCGCTCGAAGGACTCGTTGCCCCAGCGGGCCACCAGGAACCCCAGGACGAGCACCAGCCCCGCCAGCAGCGCGGCCAGCGCACCCCGGTGCGCCCGGCGCGGCCCGGCCGCCGGGCGTGGGAAGAGCGCGAGCGCGGCCAGGACGCAGGCGCCCGGCAGCGCGAACAGGAAGACGCGCAGGGCGACCTCGCCGCCGTAGGACTGCATGCCGAAGGCGAGGAACGGCACACAGGTCAGGAGCAGCAGCGACAGATCGCCGATGCCCGCCCGGCGCCGCCGCCACCAGCCGAGCGCGGCGAGCCCCAGCACCCCGGCCGCCAGCGCGACCCGTACGTAGAGCACCATCTTGTGGGTGGCGCTGCCGCCCTCGATCCGGCCGGACACGGACGAGGAGAGATTGCCGCCCAGGGAGCCCAGCCCGCCGAAGAGCTCGTCGAAGTGGCCCGACCAGTACGGCTCCGCCAGGAACCCCACCCACACCGCCAGCATCACCCCGCACAGCAGGGGCAGCCCGGTCGGCGTGAGCCTGCGGGCCAGCACCAGCGCGGTGAGGACGCCGAGCATCACGAACGGGGTGAGCTGGTGACTGGCGACCGACGCGACGAACAGGGCGACGACCAGGCCCAGCAGGACCGCCGCCGCGCCACGGCCGACGGGGAGGACCTCGCGCTCACCGGGCAGCAGCCGGCCGCGCAGCTGACCGGGCCAGCGGAACCACAGCAGCAGCACGGCCACGAACAGCAGATAGAAGAGGTAGTTGAGCGACTGGGGGGAGAAGTAGTCCTGGCCCACCCAGCCGCTCAGGGCGAACAGCCACAGCGCCACCCACGTCGCCCGCCAGCCCGCCCGCACCACCCGCGTCAGCAGCAGCATCGGGGCCAGGCTCAGCAGCTGCACGGCCAGCGGCCACCAGCGCAGCACCTCGGTCAGGTCGCCCACCCCGCAGGCGCGGGCGGCGAACGCGGCCACGGCGAAGAACCCCGGCCAGCTCCAGCGGGCGTCCAGATCCGGCACGGCATTACCGGTGCGGTCGATGTAGTCCAGGAAACCCAGGTGCTGCCAGGCCGTGGCGAACCGCGGCGGCCCCTCCAGCACGGCGGGCACCGCGTGGAGGGACACCACCGTCGCCAGCAGCACCGCCAGCAGCAGCCACCGGCGGCACTCCGGCAGCCACAGCGCGCCCGCGAACGCCACCACCAGCAGCCCGGCCCCCAGCAGCGTGGCCACCGGCAGCACGGACACCAGCCCGAAGCCGCCCATGCCGTCCAGATCCACCCGGCCCATGGCCGCGAGCGGCACCCAGTACAGCGCCAGCGCCGCGACGAGCAGCAGTACGATCCCGGCCTCCGGCGTACGCCACCGGGCGACCGGCCAGCGGGCACCGGAGCCCGGGAACTCCCCGCCGCCGGGCTTCTCCATGACCGGCAGACCCTCCGCCGGACGGACGTCGGGCCGGCGCTCCAGATGGTCTATGTCGAGGCGGACCCCCAGCGGCAGCGTGTCCGGGTCGAGCGCCGTCCGTAGCGCCCAGCGCGTACCGGTGCGCCCCTTGGCCGGCTCGCCCTCCTCGTCGTGCCGCTCGCCGCGCGGCGCCAGGTCGGCCAGATCCCCGTCGGGCGCCGGGGGCTCGGCCGCCGTCCGCTCCTCCGGCGGCGTGGCCCTGAGGATGCCGCGCAGCTTCACCGCCGCGATGGAGACGATCACCGTGAGGCTGCAGATCTCCGCCACGCCCGCGCCCGTCAGCCCCATCCGGGGGAGCAGCAGCAGCGTCAGCCCCAGGACCAGCACGCACAACAGGCCCTGGAGATAGGCGAGCCCGGCCGTACGGCTCTGGGCCCGCAGCACCGCGAAGTACACCTCCATCATCACGCGCAGGCCCGCCCCCACCGCGAACCAGCGCAGCAGCGGAGTGGCCGCGTCCGCGTACCCCCGGCCGAAGACCCGCAGGATGTACGGCGCGAGGAGGAACAGCAGCACACAGACCGGCACCATGATCTTGGCCATCCGGCGCAGCGCCGCCCGGCAGTTCTCCGCCAGCCGGGCCGGGTCGTGCGAGCCCTCCACGGTCAGCGACGCGCCCATGTTGATGGCCAGCAGGTTGACCGTGCCGCCGATGGTGGAGGTGATGTAGAAGTACGCGTTGTCGGCGGAGTCGATCTGCGCCGCGACGATCACCGGCACCAGATAGACCACGGCCAGCGAGAAGAGCGAGCCCGTGTAGTCCCCGGCCAGGAAACGGCCGATCTCCCGGGCGGAGACCGCCCGGGCGCTCTCCTCGGTCGCCCCGATGTGGGCGGGCACCAGCCGCCGGAACACCAGCCATCCCAGCGGCACCACCGACACCGCGATGGAGACCACCCAGGAGACGAACACCCCGGTAGTCGGCAGCGCCACCGCCAGCGCCACCAGCAGCGCCAGCTTCACCGCCGAGAAGACCGTATTGCCCACCGGCACCCAGAACGCGCTGCGCAGCCCGGTCAGCACCCCGTCCTGGAGGGTGAGGAGCGACCAGGCCACGACGGCGGCGACGAACCCCAGGCCGGGCAGCCAGCCGGCCAGGAAGCGGTAGGACGGCCCCCACAGGCCGAGGGTGAGCAGGAAGACACCCGCCGCGACCGCGACGAACACGGAACTGCCCGCGTAGGTGGCCAGGACGAGCCGTCCCGTCCGCCGTCCGGCGACCGGGATGAAACGCGCCAGGGCCCCGGTCAGGGTGACGGCGGTCAGCCCGGCGATGAACTTCATCGCGGCGATGGCCGCCGAGCCCTGACCGACCGAATCCTCGGTGTAGAAGTGGGCGGCGATCAGCCAGAAGCCCAGCCCGAGGACGGCGCTGATGCCCGTGTTGAGCATCAGCGCGAAGGCGTTGCGGAACAACGGACTGCCGACGCCCCGCCCGGGCAGCCGCAGTCGCCGGGCTGTCGGCTCCACGGCTCGTTCCTCGGCTCGTTCATCGATCCGGGCGGACGTGTCAGACACGGGCTTCGGTCGCTTTCCTGTTCCTGGTGGCGCGTTCTGCGGTGAGGCGGCGGCCGGCGCCGAGGAGGCCGCGGCCTCTGCGGAGCACGGCGTAGCCCTTGGTCAGCGCCCGGTCCCGGGCGAACAGCCGGCCGATCCCCTGCCCCTCCACGAGCCTTTCGAACTCGTCGATGCCGGTGGAACGGCGCACGGTCACCCGCTCCAGGGCGTACGGGCCCTGGGAGCGCCGGGCCAGGGCGTTCCCCACGGCCAGCGAGACCCCGAACCCGGCCGCGCGCACGGTATCGCGCACCCGGCGGCTGGAGTAGCCGTAGGGATAGGCGAACGACACGGGCGGGTGACCCAGTTCGTCGGTGAGCAGGTCGTGGCAGTGCCGTACCTCGTACCACAGGGGCCCGTCGCGCAGCTGGTCGAGCTGGGGGTGGGTGTGGCTGTGCCCGCCGATCTCCATGCCCGCCGCCGCCAGCTCCCGGAGCTGGTCCCAGCTCAGCATCAGGTCCAGGGCGCCCCCGGTCTCGTGCTCGCCCCGCAGCCAGCCCGTCGAGGCGAACAGGGTGGCGGGGAAGCCGTGTTCGGACAGGGCGGGGAGGGCGTAGCGGTGGACGCCCTCGTAGCCGTCGTCGAAGGTGATCAGCAGGGGTCTGGGGGGCAGCGGGCCGCCGCCGCGCCAGGCGGCGGCCAGCCGCTCGGTGGTCACCGGGGTGAAGCCGTGATCGGCCAGCACCCGCATCTGCTCGGCGAACGCCTCGGGGGAGACCGACAGCCCGTACGCGGCCCGGGCCGGCGCATGGGCCACCGCGTGGTACATCAGGATCGGCACCGGGCCGCCGCTCATCCGCCCGCCCCCTCGCACGCCGGCGCCGTCCCGCCGTCCGGCGAGGATCCGCCGTCCGCCGGAGTCTCCAGCGCCGCCACGGCGAAGCTCCCGCCACCGCCCCGGCGCGCCCGCAGAGTGCCCAGGGCGTAGCCGCCGGCCGCCGCGGCGACCCCGGCGACGATCGCCCCGGCCCGTCCCGCGCCGCCCGGCCGGCCCAGCAGCGCGTCGCGCAGCCCGCGCGCGACGCCGGCCGGCAGGACGCGGGTGGTGTAGCGGCGCTCGCTGGCGAGGCCCTCGCGGGCGCCCACGCTCCGGGCCACCAGGGCCTTGGAGAGGCCCTCGGCGTACGCCCGGGTGCGGAAGTAGCGGAAGCGCTCCCGGGCCGGCGGCACCCGGTGGTGGATCACCGAGCGGTCGTCGACGATCAGCACGGCCTCCGGCAGCGCCCGGGTGAGCCGGATGCACAGCTCCGTCTCCTCCCCGCCCAGCGGCAGCCGTTGGCCGTCCCGCCCGATACCGCTGGCGAAGCCGCCGACGGCCTCCAGGCCGGACTTCCGGAACGAGGCGTTCCCGCCGAGGACGTTGCGGACGGCCACCCTGCCCGGCGGCAGCCCCCGGTAGCTGCACCCGACCACCCAGTCGAACTCCTCCGGAAACCACGCGGGGCGGCGGCGGGAGGCCCAGACGGGCTGGGTCCGGCCGCCCACCGCCATCACCCGGGGATCGGCATAGCCCCCGGCGAAGTGCAGCAGCCAGTCCCGCTCCGCCACCGCGTCGTCGTCGAGGAAGGCGATCACCTCGCCGGAGGCGGCCGCCACCCCGGTGTTGCGGCCCGCCGACAGCCCGCGCGGGCCGGCGTTGGCGAGCACGCGCACCCGCTGGGCGCCCGTCCCCGCCCCCGCGCCGTCATCGCCGTAGGTCTTGGCCAGCCGGCGCAGCAGCGCGGGGTTGTGGTCGACCACGAGCAGGGTCTCCAGCGCGGGGTAGGACTGGTCGCGCACCGAGGCCACCGCGGCGAGGATGTCGCCCCAGCGGTCCTCGGTGTAGACACAGATGACCACCGACACGGCGGGCGCGCCGGTCCGTCCGTCGGGCCGCGAGGACTCGGGCACTGCGCTCAAGACACTTCCCCGCGGTTGGCCGCGGGCGCCAGCGCCAGCGGGCGGCGCCGCCGGGACCGCCGGCCGGTGCCGCGCTCATGGAGGATCACCTTCAGCACACGGATGCCGTCGCGCACGGCGCGCAGATTGCTCGTGCCGTGTATGCGGACGAACTCATGGCTGGGAATCTCCTGGACCCGCAGGCCGGCCTTGACCACTCTGATGTTCATCAGGGTCTCCACCTCGAAGCCGGCGCAGTCCAGGGCGATCTCGCCCAGGCAGCGCTTCCAGAACGCGTTGTACCCGTAGCACAGGTCGGTGTACCGGGCGCCGAACTTGTGGTTGACCATGGACGTCAGCACCCGGTTGCCCAGCTTGCGGATCAGCGTCATGTCGTCGGTGCCGCCGCCGTTGGCGAAACGGGAACCCTTGGCGAAGTCGGCCCCGCCCACCAGCGCGGAGACATAGCTGACGATCTCCCCGCCGTCGGCCGAGCCGTCCGCGTCGACCATGACGATGATCTCGCCCGTACAGGCGGCGAAGCCCGTGATCAGGGCGTCGCCCTTGCCCTTGCCGTGCTGCTCGACGACCTTGACGCCCGGATACAGGTCACGGGCGACGCGAACGGTGTCGTCGGTGGAATTGCCGTCGACCAGGACCACTTCGTGAATCCAGTCGGGAAGCGTCTTGAAGACATAGGGAAGGTTCTCCGCCTCGTTCATGGCGGGAATGACGACGCTCACCGGCGGCGCTATCGCGAAATGCGAGGTCACCGGCCGGTAGCGGCCGGAAGTCTCCCCATCCTCTTCGCTGGCCGCCGGCTGAAGGAACGCACTCATGTGTCTTCTTTCCCTCTCGTCCGGTGGACCGCCTGCCCCAGCGGTCCGATCGTGTGTCCGGTTCGAAAAGGGGGTACTCGACCTGGCCCCGAACGGCGGCGAGCGCCGTACGGAGAGGGCGAGTTGGCAAGTACACCGTGTCGCGCGGCACGCGCCCCGGCACGGTGGAACGGCCGAGCGCGGCACCCCCTGCCGCGCCCCGCGCCGGTCACCATCGCGACGCTGTGAAGCCCTCCCCGGAGCCGCTTAGAGAAGATGGGCCGATGCGGGTAGATGTACGACGGTATTGAAGCTTGAGTCCGTATGGCAAGAGGTGGGGCGGAGGCTCCTCCTTTGGTGTTATTTGCGCCTATGCAACCATTCGCAGGGACTTAACTATTGACGCCGTGTCCATGGCGGGCGGTTCCCTCAACCGCCCTCCCGGATCCGCCCCATTCGCTTCAGTAGCCTGTCCGCCTGTTCGAACAGCTCCGGCCGGGCCAGCACCGTGTTGCGCAGCGCCCGCAGGGGCGCGCGCCGGGCCCGGTAGCCCAGTGCCACCGGGTGGCGGCGGGTCACCCAGCCCTCGGAGACGCTGAGCTCACGGGTCTTGAGCGAGTCCTTGTAGGACTTCCCGCCCCGTCCCAGGTCCAGATAGGCCAGTCCCTGCGCCGCGGCCCCCTCGGCCATCCGCATGTGGAGTATCAGGCCGGGGGAGTAGCGGGAGAACTCCGGGTCGTACGCCGGGAACCAGCACGCCAGCACCGTGGTCGAGCGCAGTCCGAAGTGGGCCGCGACCGGCCGCCCGGCCGCGTAGAGCACCGACAGCAGCCCGGCGAAGGTCTCCGTGCGCGTATGGAAGAGCTGCTCGACGAGATGGGCTATCCACGGGCGCGCGAAGCGGTCCGCACGCCCTGTTCTTCGGTACTGCGCCGATTTCCAGCCGGTCAGCACGCGCAGCACCGCCGGGTCGCGCTCGTCGTGGACGTAGCGCACCTCGCCCAGGTCCCGGCCGAGCCGGCGCTCCTTGGCGAGCGTGGTGCGGGTGAACTTGGGCGACTGCTTGCGCAGCGCCGCTAGATACCGTTCGTACCCCTGGTCGACGTCGATGACCGGTGAGGCGAAGGAGCCGGAGGCCGCCACCTCGAAGGGTTTCTGGCCCTCGATCAGGTGGTCGAACTCCCACAGGGAGAGGCCGCAGGCGAGCAGCAGCTCCCGGGTGTCCCACTGGAAGCCGGGGCGGTGCACCAGCCCCTGGGCGTCCGAGACCCCCAGCCCGATGGCCCGTCCCACACCCAGCGAGGTGCGCTGGAAGGGGAAGAACGCCACCGGCTCGCCCTCCTCCCGTACCACCGCGATCCGGATCCCCCGCCGGCAGCGGCCCACCGCGAGGGCGAACTCCGGAGCGAGGAAAGGATTCGCGAGCTGCGGTGAGCCGTCCTCGACGGCCCGCGCCTGCATCGCCGACCAGGCCGCCCGGTCGGCCGCCGTGAGCTCGCCGGGCCGGTACACGCTGATGTCCACGTCAGGAAGCCCGACTTCTCGTGGCGCGGCCCCGGTGGCGCCGCGCGTGTGCCAGCAGGAACGCGAGGAGCAGGAGGACGGCGCTGACGGCCGCCACCGCGACCACGCCGCCCCGCACCGTCCAGGCGTGCAGCGCGAGCATGGTCTGGGCCACCAGCAGGTCGACCGCGACCGCCCCGCCGATGGCCACCACGGCCCGGCTGAGGGGATCGAGCCCCCTCAACGGGGCGGCCACCGCGCACGCGGGCGCCACGATGAGGAAGAACAGGGCGAACGGGGCACGCAGCGGCGAGGTGACGTCGGCGAGCGCCAGCGCGCCGCCCACCCCCGCGATGGCCGCCGCGACGCCCGCCATGACCGGCAGCGAATCCCGGGCGGCCGGACCCCCGTCGCGGCCGCTTCCCCCGTCCGTGCCCTCGGTGCCGTTACGTTCCGCCGGGTCGTCGAGTCCGGTGAGATCTGTAAAGCTCTGCATTGGCGACTTTGCCCCCCGAAGCGCCGGATGCCGGGCTTCAATGTCGCGCAATCGGCAAAGGCCCGTCAAGATGTGAAGGCCATGCGAAACAGCCCCGGACGGTCGTGACCGCCACAACCGGAGGCTGTCCGTCAGATGAACAGTGAGTGACGTGGTCCTACTGTCGGATCGTGCGTCAACTGACGGCTCCCAAACGCGGGTTGACAGCTCCACCCCCGCTCCTCGTGCCCGGGTGACCCTTTGGCGAACCGGCCCATATTTTTGGCATGGACACTTCCAGCGACATGGGGTCGCTGCTACCACGGAGATGGCAGAAACCCCTGCTAGGGAGGTTCCATGAAACTGTCCCGGTTCGCGGGTGCCCTATCCGCGCTGGCCCTCACCGCCGCCCTCGCCCTCGGCGGGGCCGGCGCCGCGCACTCTGCCGAACGCGCGTCAAACCCCGCCTACACGGCCCTCGGTGACTCCTACTCCTCCGGTCTCGGCGCCGGCGGCTACGACTCCACAAGCGGTGACTGCAAACGCAGCACCAAGGCCTACCCGGCCCTCTGGGCCGCCGCCCACAAACCGTCCAGATTCGACTTCGAGGCCTGCTCCGGCGCCCGTACGGGTGATGTCCTCAGCGGCCAGCTCGGCACGCTGAACGGCTCCACCGGGCTCGTCAGCATCTCCATCGGCGGCAACGACGCGGGCTTCGCCGACACCATGACCACCTGCGTCCTCGGCACCGACTCCTCCTGCCTGAGCCGCATCGACCAGGCCCGTGCCTACATCCAGGACGAACTGCCGGCCAAACTCGACGACGTCTACTCCGCCATCAGCGACCGCGCGCCCCAGGCCCAGGTCGTCGTTCTCGGCTATCCGCGCTTCTACCACCTCGGCGGCACATGCATCGGCCTCAGCGACACGAAGAGGAGGGCCATCAACGGGGCCGCGGACCTGATCAACTCCGTCACCGCGAAGCGGGCGGCCGACCACGGGTTCGCCTTCGGCGACGTCACGACCACGTTCACGGGGCATGAGCTGTGCTCGGGGAGCGCGTGGCTGAACAGCGTGACGTTCCCTGTGAACGAGTCGTACCACCCGACGGCGTCGGGACAGTCACGCGGCTACATGCCGGTGTTCGCCGCGGCGGCGTGACGACTCCCCGGGGCTCCGCCCCCGGACCCCCGCTCCTCAAAGGCCGGAGGGGCTGAAATCAGCCCGTCCGGCGTTTGAGGACGACGCGCGTCAGCGCGGAACGGGGGTGCGAGGGGGGCGGAGCCCCTTCGGAAACGGCGAAAGGGCGGGACTGGGGCCTCAACCGCTGGTACCGCCGTACGTGCCGGGGTAGCCGGACGGGCTGGCCGACGCCGACGCCGACGGGGACGCGCTCGCCGAAGACGGCCCCGGCGACGGTGCCTTCTGACACGTCACCGTGAACGGAACATGCCGCGACACCCCCACCCCCTTCACCTCCAGCGCGATCCAGTCCTTCTCCTGATCCCCCGCCCGGTGTGCGGTGTCCGTGTGCGCGAGGACCTTGCTCCGCTCCCCGGCGCCGACGCGCGCCGTTCGCCAGCCGCCGTCCGTGACGTTCCCGCTGCCCGTCACCCAGCGGTAGGTGACGTCGGCGGGGGAGCGGTCCACCGCGATGGCGGCCTGGAAGGCGGGAGCCGCGTCGCCCGGCGGCGGGCAGGGGCCGGAGTAGTGGTCGCGCAGGGCGACGATGGTGACGGTGATGGTCACCGGGGACGTGCTTCCGGCGGAAGGTGACGCGGGCGGCGGCGCGGCCGCCGACGGCGTAGGCCCGCTGCCCTGCGGCGTAGGTGCCGCCCCCGCGTTCTTGTCGCTCCCGGCGGACGCACCCCCGCCGCCCGACCCACCGCTACCACCATCGTCGCCGTTCGAGGTGAGCGCCCATACCAGCCCACCCACGGCGAGCAGCGCGACCAGCGCGCCCCCGGCCAGCGCCACCCGCTTCCCCGCCCGCCGCTCGGGCGGCACCGGCACCGGCTGCGTCGCCGCCCCGGCCGCCCCCACGGGCTCCGTGGGCGCCGCGGATCCCGCCGCCACAGTCGGCGCGTACGCCCCCGCACCCCCACCCCCCGTCTCCACGCGCGGCACGCTCCCCGCCGCAACCGTCCGCAGCAGCCGCTCCGCCTCCGCCGTGCCGAGCCGTCGCGCCGGGTCCTTGCGGAGCAGCCCGTCCAGGACGGGCGCGAGCGGGCCGGCCCGGCGTGGCGGTGGGAGCTCGGCGTCGACGACGGCGCGCAGCGTGCTGAGCGGGGTGTCCTGCCGGAAGGGGGAGTAGCCCTCCACGGCCGCGTAGAGCATCACCCCGAGCGACCAGAGGTCCGACTCGGGCCCCGGCGGGTGCCCCAGCGCGCGTTCCGGGGCGAGGTACTCGGGGGAGCCGACCAGCTGGCCCGTCGCCGTCAGCGCGGAGCTCCCCTCGATCATCGCGATGCCGAAGTCGGAGAGGACGACACGCCCGTCGTTGGAGATGAGGACGTTTCCCGGTTTCACGTCGCGGTGCAGTACGCCCACGGCGTGCGCGCCCCGGAGCGCGGCGAGCACCTCCACACCGATCCGCGCCGCCCGTACCGGGGCGATGGGACCCTCGGCCAGGAGGACCTCCGCGAAGGAGAGGCCGCGCACCAGCTCCATGACGATCCAGGGCCGGCCCTCCTCGGTGACCACGTCGTGGACGGTGACGACGTTGCGGTGGGAGATCCGGGCCGCCGCGCGCCCCTCGCGCTCCAGCCGGGCGTAGAGCTGCCGTACGTCGGGGGCGGGCAGCCCGGCGGGTGCCCGGACCTCCTTGACCGCCACTTCACGGCCCAGGACCTCGTCCCTGGCGCGCCATACCACGCCCATGCCGCCCTGCCCCAGCTCGCCCAGCAGCCGGTAACGGCCCGCCAGCACCCGTCCGGCGCCGGAACCCACGTCCATGCGTCCGTCCCTCCCCCGAGAGCAATTCGGGGTGAATGTACCGCAACGGAGCGTGATTGCCCCCTGTTCGGTACCGTATTGTCCTGTTCAACTCGCTGTCGGTAACGGCAGGTTCACGTCAGGTTTGTCAACGCCCTTGACGGGGTGGTGAATCGGCCCCGCCGATGCGCGGGTGACGCGATGGGGCGATAGGGTTACCCTGCCTGGGCCGGGTGCCTCGTACGGGTGGGGAGTATCGAATGGATCAGATAGCGATGCGGAGCAGGCCGCGTGTGCCTGCCATCAGCTACGGAAGCGGTGCGTCCAGCGCGCGCCTCGACCGTCACCTCGCGGTGCTCGGAGGGCCCGCCCTGCCGCAGCGCGAGGTCGAGGGTGCGACGGTGCTGATGCGCGAGATCACCTCGCGCGACCACGTCCGCGCCGGTCGCAGCAAGAGCCGGAGCCGTATCGCCCGGGTCTCCCTGTTCGCCCCGCTGCGGCGGCTGCGCCGTTCGCTCTTCGGCAGCCGTAGCACCACCTCTCACGCCTGACCCCCGGCCCCGGCCCGTCCCCGTACGGCCTGCCCTTTCCCCGGGGCCGGTCGGGCAGTGGCACACCCCGGCGCGCCCCCGGTCACCCTGGCATCCTCCGGCGCCCTCCGGCCGGCCGTCTCCACCCGGGCTCTCCATCCCCCGCCGAATCCCCCGCTCGGTCTCCGGACGTTCGCGCCGTCTCCCGGTGCGCGGTGAGTCAGGGGCGCGCCGAGGAGGAAATCCCCGGGCGTGCGCAGATCGTGGAGATCCGGGGGAGAGCCGCCGGGCACGCCCGCGGCATGTCCCCGGCACGCCCCCGGTGCCCGTCCCGCGCCCGGCTCAGTGCGCGTCGAGGGTGACGGTGAAGGAGAAACGGTCCCCCCGGTAGTGGATGCGGGCGATGTCGACGGCCCGTCCGTTCTCGTCGTAGGTGATGCCCGTGTAGTGGAGGATCGGGCTGAGCAGCGGCACCTGGAGCAGCCGGGCCGTCTCCGGGTCGGCCAGCCGTGCCTCGACGGTGTCCGTGATCCGGCTGATGCGCACCCCCACCACATCGCGCAGCACCTTGGTCATGGGCCAGCGGGTGAGGTCCGTGACGTCGATGTGCTCGGCCAGCTCCGGGCGGACCAGGTTCTCCGCCCAGTTCGTCGGCTCGCCCGACGCCTCGTCATGGCGCAGCCGCCGGTAGGCGACCGCCTCGTCCAGGCCGGGGAAGTGCTCGGCCAGCTCGGCCGGGACCGGGGCCGGGCCGTGGCCGAGAACGGCCGTGTGCTCGCCGGACTGCTGGGCGACGATGGTGTCCACCGAGCCCAGCAGCCGTACGGGCGAGCCGCGCCGGGCGCTCGGCTCGATGAACGTGCCCCGCCGGCGGTGCCGGGTGATCAGCCCCTCCGTCTCCAGCTCCTTGAGCGCCTGCCGCATGGTCAGCACGCTGACGCCGTAGTGCGCCGCGAGGGCGTCCTCGGTGGGCAGGCGCAGCGGGTCGTCCGGGCGCCGGCCCAGTATCGAGGCGCGCAACGACTGCGACACCTGGTACCAGAGCGGCAGCTTGCGGTTGAGCGCGAGGGAGTCGGGGGCGAAGGTCACGGGGGCTCCGGCTCTGCGAACGGGGGGTGTCACCGACGGAAATGGCGTTCCAGACCCTGCCACACCTGGTCGTATCCCGTCTGCAGGTGGTCGGCCTCCGCCGCCTGTGCCGTGAGCGTCAGCGGCCAGCGGGACTCGAACATGAAGGCGAGGCCGTCGTCGATCTTCTGGGGCCGGAGCTCGGCCGCGCTCGCCCGCTCGAAGGTGTCCCGGTCCGGTCCGTGCGCGGACATCATGTTGTGCAGCGAGCCGCCGCCGGGGACGAAGCCCTCCGCCTTCGCGTCGTAGGCGCCCTCGATCAGGCCCATGTACTCGCTCATCACGTTCCGGTGGAAGTAGGGCGGCCGGAAGGTGTCCTCACCGACCAGCCAGCGCGGCGCGAAGACGACGAAGTCCACGCCGGCCAGCCCCGGGGTGTCGGACGGCGAGGTGAGCACCGTGAAGACGGACGGGTCCGGGTGGTCGTAGCTTATGGACCCCAGCACATTGAATCGGCGCAGGTCGTAGACGTACGGCACATGGTTGCCGTGCCAGGCGACGACGTCCAGCGGGGAGTGGTCGTACGTCGCCGACCAGAGGTTGCCGCAGAACTTGTTGATCACCTCCACGGGGCCCTCGACGTCCTCGTAGGCGGCGACCGGGGCCAGGAAGTCACGGGCGTTCGCGAGCCCGTTGGCGCCGATCGGGCCGAGGTCGGGGAGGACGAAGGGCTGCCCGTAGTTCTCGCAGACGTAGCCGCGCGCGGATGCGTCGAGGAGCTCCACCCGGAAGCGCACCCCTCGCGGGATCAGCGCCACGTGGCCGGGCTCGGCGCGCAGCAGCCCGAGCTCGGTGCGCAGCAGCAGCCCGCCCCGCTCGGGGACGATCAGCAGCTCCCCGTCGGCGTCGCTGAACACGCGGTCCGTCATGGAGGCGTTCGCCGCGTACAGGTGGACGGCCATGCCGGCGCGCTGGGTGACGTCCCCGTTGCCGCCCAGGGTCCACAGGCCGGCGAGGAAGTCCGTGCCCTCGGCGGGCTCGGGCAGCGGGTTCCAGCGCAGCCGGTTGGGGTCGGGGACGGTCTCGGCGAAGGGGGCCGTGCGCAGGGCGCCGTTCCCGACGCGCGTGAAGGGCGGGTGGGCGGCGGAGGGCCGGATCCGGTACAGCCAGGACCGGCGGTTGCGCGCGCGGGGCTCGGTGAAGGCGCTGCCGCTGAGCTGCTCCGCGTAGAGCCCGAGGGGAGCCCGCTGCGGTGCGTTGCGCCCCAGGGGCAGGGCGCCGGGGAGGGCCTCGCTGCTGTGCTCGTTGCCGAAGCCGGGGGAGTAGACCAGCGCCTCCGCGGTCTTTCGCGCCCGCTCATTGCCCGTACCGCTCATCGCGTGCTCCCACTGCCGATGGATTCCTATGGAAGACCGTAGGATTCCCGGACCGGGCGCGTCAATGGACCGGTTCCGGGCGTACGGAAGAACCGGTCGTCGGGTGGGCATGGGAACCCGGCCGCCGGGCGCCGGTGCCCGGGCCCGCCGGGAGCCCCAGGCGATCACGTGGCGCGGGCCGCGATCAGCCGGCCCGGTCCGCCCGCCACTGCGGTGACGGCAGATGGATCAGCAGCAGGACGATCCCGGTCAGCGTGAACATGCGGGTCGCGGCCTGGAGCCCGTTCCACTTCGTGGACTGCCACATCGCGAACCACTCCCCGCCGATGGCGATGAAGCCCAGCCCGAAGAGCAGCATGAGCATCAGCAGCCCCAGCGTGGTGGCCCGCCGGGCGGGCCCGAAGCCCTGGCCGGCACCGCCGCGCCGCAGCCCCCGCACCCACAGCCCTGTGGCCGCGAGCAGCACGAGCGCCGCCAGCGTCTCCCAGGCGATGATGGTCACGTAGGCGGCGTTCTGGAGCGTGGCGTCGGTTATGGCCCGCCACATCACATCGCGGTCCTGGAACGTGGTGTCCATGGCCAGGACGTGCCGGACGAATTCCTGGTTGGTACCGAAGTCGGTGACATTGCCGAAGGCGACGAGCGTGATGTAGACCGCGATCGTGGCGGTCAGCGCCGTGGCCGCCACCGGCAGGGTGCGCTCGGCGGTCATGGGTCATGCATGCCCGTCCGGCCGGGCCGCTACGCGCCGAGGCCCCGGACCATGCGCCCTAAGCGCTTGCTCAGGCCCGGGGTATGGTGTTCGTCCTTCTGTCGGCGAGGGGCCCGGGCGGGCCCGGAGAGCGGGGCACCGAGATGGGCGCGCAGACGCCACGGACCGAGGAGTGGGCCGACGTCACGCCCGACGCGGCGCGCCGCCTGCTGGCCGCCGGTGTGGAGGCCTTCGCCGAGCGCGGCTACCACGCCACCACCACCCGCGACATCGCCGGCCGCGCCGGAATGAGCCCCGCCGCGCTCTACATCCACTACCGGACCAAGGAAGAGCTGCTCTACCGCATCAGCGGCGTCGGGCACCGGCTCGCCCTCGACATCCTGCGCCGGGCCCGCGACGGCGCCGGCACCCCGGCCGAGCGCCTCGCCGAGGCCGTCCGCCGCTTCGTCCGCTGGCACGCCGAGCACCACACCACCGCGCGCGTCGTCCAGTACGAGCTCGGCGCGCTCGGCGAGGAGCACTACGCCGAGATCGTCGCGCTGCGCCGGGACACCGACGCCGCCGTCCGCGCGATCATCGAGGACGGCGTCGCCTCGGGCGACTTCGACGTCCCCGACGTCCGCGGCACCGCCCTCGCCGCGATCTCCCTGTGCGTCGACGTCGCCCGCTGGTTCGACGCCGCGGGCCGCCGCACGCCCGCCGAGGTCGGCGACCTCTACGCCGGCCTGGTCCTGCGCATGGTCGGCCACCCGGAGCCCTCGCCACGACCGG
Source organism: Streptomyces sp. NPDC037389 (assembly GCF_040636475.1). Lineage (NCBI taxonomy): Bacteria > Bacillati > Actinomycetota > Actinomycetes > Kitasatosporales > Streptomycetaceae > Streptomyces > Streptomyces sp. NPDC037389. The sequence goes on along the minus strand of NZ_JBEZUS010000018.1, from coordinate 80,261 downwards.
CCTGACATTGCCGTCACGTACAGTCTGAGCCGTGCCGCAGATTACGAAGAAGGTTTGCGAGCTGACTGTTGGTCAGCTCTCGGCGCGCAGTGGCGCGGCCGTCTCCGCCCTTCACTTCTACGAGACCAAGGGCTTGATCAGCAGCAGGCGCACCTCGGGGAACCAGCGCCGCTACGACCGTGACGCGCTGCGCCGCGTCGCCTTCATCCGCGCGGCCCAGCGCGTCGGCATCCCGCTCGCCACGATCCGCGAGGCGCTGGCCGAACTGCCCGACGGCCGCACGCCCAACCGGGCCGACTGGGCCCGGCTGTCGGAGGCGTGGCGGGTCGAACTGGACAACCGGATAGCGCAGCTGGGCAAATTGCGCGACAGCCTCGAGGACTGCATCGGCTGCGGCTGCCTCTCCCTCGACCGGTGCGCGCTGTCCAACCCCGACGACCGCTTCGGCGGCTTCGGCAACGGCTCGATCCTCTACGGCCAGCGCGACGCCGGCTGATCACGCGCCCCCGCGAGACCGAGGGCGGCCGATGCTCCCCGGAGGGGTCCGGGGAGCGCGCTCACACCCCCGCGTACCGCCCGGCGAAGGTCCTCCTGCGCGCCGCGGTCAGAGCGGCGGGCGTGAGCACCGAAACGGGCACCACGATGCCGCAGTCGGCGCAGACGGGACCTTCCAGCGGATAGCGCTCCAGGTCCGCGCGCCATTCGACGCGCTCCTGCCCGCACACCGGGCAGGCGTCGCCGGGGGCGGACTCCATCGCCGCGATCACCCGGCGCAGCACGTCCGCGAGCCGGGCGTCGGGGGTGACGTCGGGGGACGCGCAGGGCACGATGTCACAGCCGCCCCAGGTGTTGCGGTACCAGTCGTCGATCGCGCTCGGCTGACGGATCCCGTGGTGCTTCTCCCGGCGGCGCCGGCCCGCGAACCGGGCCTCGTACGCCAGCCAGACCTCGCGGGCCTCCTCCAGCTCGGCCAGCGCGGCGATCAGCAACGCGGGGTCGGGGGCGCGGTCGTCGGGGACGAGGCCGGCCCGGGCGCACAGGTGGCGCCATGTCGCCCGGTGCCCGTAGGGGGCGAAGCGTTCCAGGCATTTGCGCAGGGAGGTCCTGCGGAGCGCGATGGTGTTCCGTGGATTGCGCACTTCTCGGGCTAGTGCTCTGAAACCTGCCACTGCATCCCACCTCCGGCGGCGCGGACTCGGATCGACATGGAAGGGACGTAACGCACGGCCGATCGGATCCATCGGATTTTCGGATCCCGGCCCGCGTCACGGCGCCGACTCCGCTCTGCTACCCCCATCGGGCGGACAGATGTGGGCCATCACGAAGGTGGCGGAACCCGGTGCCGTGCTCAGCGCACCAGGCGCCCGGCCAGCAGGACCAGCCGGGCCAGCTCCCGGTGGCAGATGTCACTGTGCGCGCCGGACGGCGGGCCGCCGCGCCGTACGACCGCCGAGGCGTCGACGTTCACACAGCCGTCGGCCGGGAACGGGCCGGTCAGGGCCCGGTCGAGAACGAGGGCCGCGGTGCCGGGCACGGCCTGGACGCCGTCGTGGCCCATGGCGCCCCAGCGGGGGTCGGAAAGGCCCAGCGGGTCCAGGCCGAGCAGCGAGTCCATGTCCCCGGTGATCCGGGAGGCCAGCGGATAGAGCACCCCCAGCGCCTGGTCGTGGCTCGAATGGCAGCAGACCACCGGGCCGTCGACCCGGTGCTGGAGCTCCTTGAGCGCCCCCGCGAGACCGGGGGCGAACGGCAGCCGGGGCGCGAACGCGTAGTGCGAGAAGGCGCCTTGGAGCAGAGTGACGGAGCGCACACATCGCGCGCGCTCCGGAAGGCCACGCAGGGCGAACGCGACGAGCCGTCCCCCGAAGCTGTGCCCCGCCAGATGTATTCGCAGGCCGGGGGAGGCGCCGGCGAGCTCCCCGAGGAGCCGTCCGAGCCCCGCCTCTCCCACGGTCCCCGCCCGTCGCTTCATCTCCCAGTAGGTCCCCTGGCGCAGCATCTCCAGCGCACCGCCCCACAGCCGCTCCAGCGCGCCGGACAACTCGGAGCGCGCCAGACCCGCGAGCGCCAGGGCGTCCGCGAAGCGCGCGCACACCCGCTCGGGGCTCCCGGAGAACATCGTGGGCTCCTCCGGCTCACCCGCCCCCGGGTCCAGGTCGTGGACGTACGGATCGGCGGCGGACCCCGTCGCCCGGCCGCCCCGGCCCCGGGCGACCAGACCGCGCGTCAGCGCCGCGAACTCCGCCAGCCGCGCCGGGTCCGCCGGCCGCCGCTCCAGCAGCTCGGCCAGCCGGTCCAGCACGGCCTCGCTGCCGGGGAAGACCACGGCCAGCCCCGCCAGGGTGCCCGGGTCCAGCAGCGGCCCGGCGGCCGCCGCCGGGGGCCGCTCGGAGGGGAAGTCGGGGATGGGCTCGTCCGTGAACCGCATGGAAGGCCAGATCACGCCCCCGTAGCCGAGACGCACGGGGCCACCGGTGGCGGAGTGGGCGGGGGCGTCGGCGAGCACGGTGGGGAAGGGGGCGAAGAAGCGGTCGTAGAGACCGGTGGCCATCGAGCGGGTGTTGTTCCAGCCGTGGGCGAAGACCACCAGATCGGTGATCTCCTTCTCCGCCACCCCCCTTACCAGCGCCTCTCGTTCGCCGGGAGCCATGTCCCCCTCGGCGTCGAACATCAGCTCCCAGTACGGCTGCACACCTATGGTCGCCATGGCGTCCCCCTGCCAGGTCAGTTCGCGCGCATCGTCCTGCCGTCAAGAGAGTGTGTCCAGCCTTCCCAGGGCCTCTTCACCCGTTCGTGAGCCACGATTCGAGCCCTTGCGGCACGCGCAGGTGAGCGAACCCGGGCAACTCCCCGCGCGCCCCCGCCGCCTGGTGGCAAGATCCTCGAAAGGGGGGCCGCGCACGCGGCGCGGCACCGCACCGCGGCGGAAGGGGTGGTGGCTCATGCACATCAGGACGGCGACGGCGGGAGCGACGGAGAGCTGCGCCAGACCGGTACCGCAGCGCCTGCTCGCCGCCGCCACCCGGCTCTTCGCCGAGCAGGGCTACGACCGCACGTCCGTCCAGGAGATCGTCGTGGCCGCGGGCGTCACCAAGGGCGCGCTGTACCACTACTTCGGCTCGAAGGACGACCTGCTCCACGAGGTCTACGGACGGGTCCTGCGGCTCCAGCAGGAACGGCTGGACGCCCTCGCCGGCACCGACGCGCCCGTCGAGCGCCGGCTGAGGGACGCGGCGGCCGACGTGGTGGTGACGACCCTGGAGAACCTCGACGACACCACGATCTTCTTCCGCTCGATGCACCACCTCTCGCCCGACAAGCTCAAGCAGGTGCGCGCCGAACGGCGCCGCTACCACGAGCGGTTCCGGGCCCTGGTGGAGGAGGGACAGCGCACGGGCGTCTTCAGCCGGGCCACGCCCGCCGACCTCGTGGTGGACTACCACTTCGGCTCCGTCCACCACCTGGGCAGCTGGTACCGCCCGGACGGCGCGCTCAGCGCGCGGGCGGTCGCCGACCACCTCGCGGACCTGCTGCTACGGGCCCTGCGGCCGTAGCTTTACGGACCGGACCGGACTGTTCCGCCCGGGGTCCCCTCCGGGCGGAACGAGCAGGGGGGCGCTACGCGTAGCGCTTGAGCTCCCGCCGGGCCAGTGACCGCTGATGCACCTCGTCCGGCCCGTCGGCCAGCCGCAGCGTCCGCGCCGCGGCCCACAGCTCCGCCAGCGGGAAGTCCTGCCCCACCCCGCCCGCGCCATGGAGCTGGACCGCCTTGTCGAGGATGTCCGTCACCGTGCGCGGCGTCGCGATCTTGATGGCCTGGATCTCGGTGTGGGCGCCCCGGTTGCCCACCGTGTCCATCAGCCAGGCCGTCTTGAGGACCAGCAGCCGCAACTGCTCCACCGCCACGCGCGCGTCCGCGATCCACTCCTGGACCACGCCCTGCGCCGCGAGCGGCTTGCCGAAGGCCGTACGGTCCAGGGCGCGCCGGCACATCAGCTCGATCGCCCGCTCGGCCATGCCGATCAGCCGCATGCAGTGGTGGATACGGCCCGGGCCCAGCCGGGCCTGGGCGATGGCGAAGCCGCCGCCCTCCTCGCCGACCAGATGGTCCGCCGGGACGCGCACCCTGTCGAAGAGGACCTCCGCGTGGCCGCCGTGGTAGTGGTCCTCGTAGCCGTAGACCCGCATGGCGCGGCGGACCTCGACACCAGGGGTGTCACGGGGGACCAGGATCATCGACTGCTGCCGGCGGATGTCGGCGCCCTGGGGGTCCGTCTTGCCCATGACGACGAAGACCCGGCAATCGGGGTGCAACGCGCCGGAGATGTACCACTTGCGGCCGGTGACGACGTACGCGTCGCCGTCCCGCTCGATCCGCGTCTCGATGTTCGTCGCGTCGGAGGAGGCCACGTCCGGCTCGGTCATCGCGAACGCCGAGCGGATCTCCCCCGCCAGCAGCGGCTCCAGCCAGCGCTTCTTCTGCTCCTCGGTGCCGAACTGGGCGAGCAGCTCCATGTTCCCGGTGTCGGGGGCGGCGCAGTTGAGGGCGGTGGGGGCGAGCTGGGGACTGCGGCCGGTGATCTCGGCGAGGGGGGCGTACTGGAGATTGGTGAGCCCGGCCCCGTACTCCTCGTCGGGCAGGCTGTGCTGGTCTACGAAGAATAGATTCCACAGCCCCCGCCGCCGAGCCTCCGCCTTCAGCTCCCCGACGACCGGCGGTACGTCCCACGGCGAGGCGAGCGCGGCACGCTGCTCCTCGGCGACGGCCTCCGCCGGGTACACGTGCTCGTCCATGAAAGCGAGCAGCCGGGACCGCAGTTCCTCGGTGCGGGCGTCGAATGCGAAGTCCATGCCGCTCAGCCCTTCCGGAGGGTGGTGAGGCCGTTGTCGATGAAGAGCGGGACGAGCTCGCCGATGCGGTCGAAGCCCGCGCCGACCGTCCGCCCGAGGGTGTGGCGGTAGTGGATGCCCTCCAGGATCACGGCGAGCTTGAAGTAGGCGAAGGCCGTGTACCAGGGCAGGGCGGAGACGTCACGGCCGGAGCGGGCGGCGTAGCGCTCCACGAGTTCGGCCGGATCCGGGTGCCCCGGGGCGCTTCCGGTGGCGGCCACGGGCGAGCCGGGGACGGACCGCTGCTCGCCGTACATCACCAGCAGCCCGAGGTCGGTGAGCGGATCGCCGAGCGTGGACATCTCCCAGTCCAGGACGGCCCGTACGGTGTCGTCGGCGCCGACCAGGACGTTGTCGAGCCGGTAGTCGCCGTGCACCACGGCGGGCGCGGGGGAGCGGGGCAGGGCCTTCGTCAGCGTGGCACGCAGCTCGTCGATCCCCGGCAGCTCACGGCTGTGGGACGCCTCCAGCTGGGTGCCCCACCTTCTCAACTGCCGCTCCAGGAACCCCTCCGGGCGCCCGAAGTCCCCCAGCCCCACCGCCGCCGGGTCCACGGCATGGAGCTCCACGAGCGTGTCGACGAGCCCCAGCACCACCTCCCGCGTCCGGCCCGGCCCGATCGCGGCGAGCTGCTCCACCGAGCGGTAGGGCGTGCCGGGGACGAACTCCATCACGTAGAACGGCGCCCCGAGCACCTCCTCGTCCTCGCACAGCAGCAGCGCCTCCGGCACCGGCACGGGCGTGTCGCGCAGCGCGCTGATCACCCGGTGCTCACGGGCCATGTCGTGGGCGGTGGCGAGCACATGCCCCAGCGGCGGCCTGCGCACCACCCAGCTCCCGCCGGAGCCGTCGCGCACCACGTACGTGAGGTTGGACCGCCCCCCTTCGATCAGCCCGGCCTCCAACGGCCCGGCTGTCAGCCCCGGGCGTTCCCGCTCCAGATACCCGCGCAACCGCTGTGGATCGAGCCCCGGCGGGGGACTGGCCTTGCTCATCGCGTGCTCCTCCAAAGGGAGTCGGGCCGCGCTCGGCGGACATCCGGCGACCTGCTGACGCCGATCATGATGCCGACCGGTCGGTATGCCGTCCAGAGGGCACCCGGCCCCCATTCGGTGAGCGGGGGCCGGGGCAAGGGCATCGCCCGGGGTTACGCGTGGCAGGCGATCGGCCGGCCGCCGTTCATCGTCATCATGTCGCCCAGCACCGTCAGCAGGTCCAGCGGCGTCCCCAGCGGGAGCCCGTCCAGTTCGGCGTAGGCGCGGTGGAGGTTGGCGACCAGGCGCTCGCTCTCGCGCAGGGTGGCGAACTCGCCGAGGTCGGCCTCGCGGGCGGCCTCCAGGGGGGTGCGTCCGGCGGCGTGGGAGGTGCGGGCGAGGTCCTCGACGTAGCGGAGGTAGCGCTCGACGGTGTCGTAGACGCCAACGTCGGTGACCCGGCCGTGGCCCGGTACGACCACGCTCGCGTCCAGCCCGCGCAGGGTCGTAAGGGCCCGCAGGGAGCCGCTGAGGGAGCCCATCATGATGAAGGGCGTCCCGCCGTTGAAGATCAGGTCGCCGGTGAAGACGACGCCCTGGCCGGGGAGATGGACGATGGTGTCACCGATGGTGTGGGCCGGGCCCGGGTGGAGGAGGCGGACCTCGGTGTCGCCGATGTGGACGGTCAGCTCGTCGGTGTAGGTGACGGTGGGCGGGGTGACCTCGACGTGCCCGTAGTCGACCTCGGGCCAGGCGAGGTGGAGCTGGAGGCCCGCCGCGAGGGTCTCGCGGCGGCAGTCGGCGTGGCCGATGACCGTGGCCTGCGGCGTGAAGACGCAGTTGCCGTAGGTGTGGTCGCCGTGGTGGTGGGTGTTGACGACGGTGGTCGGCAGCGGCGCCCCGCTCGCGACGACGGCCTCGCGCAGCAGCTTCGCCCGGCGCTCGGTGGCGGCCGTGTCGACGAGGAGGGTCCGCTCGCCGTCGGTCACGAACCCCGCGTTGTTCAGGCACCAGCCGCCGTCGGGCTGGATGTAGGCGCTCACGCCCGGGGCGAGCGGGACCGTGTACGGCTCGGCGCCCTCCGCCTCGATGGTCGTCGGTCTCGTGTTCGCGCTGGTCATTCGCTGGCCTCCCTCGCCGTCCGCCGCGGGGGTGGGCGGATCGGACCACCCGTCAGAATACGGGCGGGCGGGGGCCGTGGGCCCGGCGTTCGCCGGTCAGGCGCGGTGCTCGAGTCCCGGCCGCAGCCGGTCCAGCAGCCCGTAGAGCGTGGTGCGCTCCGCCTCGTCCAGCGCGTCGAGCGCGCTGTGGGTGGCCTGCATCTCGGCCCGTACCCGGCGGATGGTCTCGCGGCCCTCGTCGGTGGCCACCACGTTCTTCACCCGGCGGTCGGACGGGTCGGGCTCGCGGCGGACGAGACCGCGCGCCTCCAGCCGGTCGACGATGCCGGTGACGTTGGAGGCGTCGCAGACCAGCAGGGTGGCCAGGCCGCGCATCGGGACCGGGCCCTTGAGCTGGGCGAGCAGCTTGGCCTGGACGGAGGTGAGGCCGTGGCGGGCGGCGGTGGCCGCGAAGTCCTGCCACTGGGCGGTGCCGAGTGCCGCCACCAGCTCCAGGAGCTGGGCCTTGGACGGGGGCTGGGGGGTCGTACCGGTCATGGCTCAAGTGTACTCAAACAGCTTGAAGTCTTAAATCATTAACTTGACTACCTGAAGTATTGGGTCTAGCGTGCTCCGGGTTGCTTGAGGATCTCAAGCATCAACGTCGTGAAGTAACGCGCGGCATTCCGAACGCGCAGCATTCCGAAGGAACCTCTCCCGCCCATGACCTCCCCAGCGTCCACCGCCCCCGCCACGCAGCGGAACGAGACGGTGATCGTCTTCGCCCTGAGCCTGGCCGCCATGGTCGTCTCGATGATGCAGACCCTGGTGGTGCCGATCCTCGGCCTCATCCAGAAGGACCTCGGCACCTCGTCCGCGAACGTCAGCTGGGTCACCACCGCGACCCTCCTCTCCGCCGCCGTCTTCACCCCGCTGCTCGGCCGCTTCGGCGACCAGCACGGCAAGAAGAAGACCCTGGTGGCCGTTCTGGTCGTCATGGTCGCGGGCTCCGTCCTCGCGGCCGTCACCCACTCCCTGCTCTGGCTGATCGTCGGCCGGGTGCTCCAGGGCGCCGCCACCGCGATCTTCCCGCTGGCGCTCTCCGTGCTCCGCGAGGAGGTCCGCCCGGCCCGGCTGCCCGGCGCGATGGCCATGGTCAGCGGCACCCTCGCCTTCGGCAGCGGCCTGGCGCTCGTCGCCACCGGCCTGCTCACCTCCGGTGACGACCCCGACTACCGCAGCGCCTTCTGGCTGGCCACCGGCCTCGCCGCGCTCGCCCTCATCGCCGTCGCCACCCTCGTGCCCGCCACCCGGGAGACCACCGGCGGCCGCACCGACGCCCTCGGCGCCCTGACCCTGGCCGCGACCCTCGTGCTGCTCCTGCTGCCCATCACCCAGGGCCACGAGTGGGGCTGGTCCTCCGCCCGGACGATCGGCTGCTTCGCCGGCGCCGCGGTGATGGCCGCGATATGGACGCTGGTCGAGCGCAAGGTGCGCGAGCCGCTGGTCGACATGCGGATGTTCGCCCACCCGCCGGTGCTCTTCGCCAACATCGCCGGCCTCCTCGTCGGCTTCGGCTCCTTCGCCCTCTTCATCGGCGTCTCCTACCTGGTGCAGATGCCCTCGAAGATCACCGGCTACGGCTTCGACGCGACCGTCCTGCGCGCCTCCGTCGAGTACCTGCTGCCCAGCACCGTCGTCTCGCTGCTCGCCGCGCCCGTCGGCGGCCAGCTCGTCCGGCACAAGGGCCCCCGCCTGGTCCTGCTGCTGGCCTCGCTCATCGGCACCGTCGGCTTCGTGTGGATCGCGCTCGACCACGAGCACACCTACTCCGTGATCGCCGCCGGCATGTGCGTCGGCGCGGCCATCAGCTTCGGTTACGCGGCCATGCCCGCCGTGATCGTCGCCAGCGTGCCCCACCGCCAGACCGGCATAGCCAACGGCATCAACTCCATCTCCCGTTCCACCGGCAGCGCCATCGGCAGCGCGATGATCACCACGGTCCTCGCCTCCAAGAGCATCGAACACCTGCCGCCGGGCGCGCCCAAGCTGCCCGCCGAGAGCCAGTTCACCCTCACCTTCGTGATCGCGGGCATCGCCTTCGCCCTGGTCGCGGCCGTGGCCGCGCTGGGTCTGCGGAGGATCCGCACCCTGGGTGAGACCGCGGTGGCGGAGGTGGCCCCGGCGGCCGAGGCTGGGACCGCACCCGTCACCCGCTGACCCCCGACGGACCCTCCGCCGGAACATCCCGCCGGACACCCCGACACCGAAGGAGCCAGCACCATGAAGGCTGTCAGCTACCGGGCCTACGGCGGCCCCGAGGTCCTCGAGTACGGCGACCTCCCCCTGCCCAAGGTCGGCCCCGACTCCGTCCTGATCAAGGTCAGGGCGGCGGCCGTCAACCCCGTCGACTGGAAGGCGCGCGAGGGCTACCTCGACGGGATGCTCCAGCCGGTCTTCCCGGTCGTGCCCGGCTGGGACGTCTCGGGCGTGGTCGTCGGGCTGGGTGCGGACACCCCCGAGTACCAGGAGGGCGACGAGGTCATCGGCTACGTCCGCGAGGACCTCCTCTCCCGGGGCACCTTCGCCGAGTACGTGGCCGCGCCCGTGCGCACCCTGGCCCCCAAGCCCGCCGGGCTCACCTTCGAGGAGGCCGCGGCCATCCCGCTGGCCGGCCTCACCGCCCTCCAGTCCCTGCGCGCGGTACGGGCCGGCGAGGGCGACACCGTGCTGATCCACGGCGCCTCCGGCGGGGTGGGCTCCATGGCAGTCCAGCTCGCCCGCCGGATCGGCGCCCGCGTCATCGGCACGGCCGGCGAGCGCAACCACGACTATCTGCGCGCCCTGGGCGCCGAGCCCGTCACCTATGGCGACGGCCTCGTCGAGCGCGTCCGGGCCCTGGCGCCCCAGGGCGTGGACGTCGTGCTCGACCTCGTCGGCGGCGGTGCCGTCACGACCTCGCCCGCCGTCACGGCCCACGGCGCCCGCCTGGTCTCCATCGCCGACCCGGCCGTCACCGAGCTCGGCGGCCGGGTGCTGTGGGTCCGCCCCGACACGGCCGACCTGGCGGAGCTGGGCCGGCTGGCGGCGGAGGGCGCCCTCAAGGTCGAGGTGGCCGAGGTCTTCCCGCTGGAGAAGACGGCGGACGCGCACCGGCGCAGCGCCGAGGGCCACACCCGGGGAAAGATCGTGGTGACGGTGTCCTGACCGGACCCCGCGCAGTCAGCCGCCGGACGGGCCCGCGCCCGTCCGGCGCTCGCGCAGCCGGACGTAGGCCTCCAGCCCGTCCGGCACCCAGTCCCACTCGCCCAGCCGGGCCGCCACCTCCTCCTCGGGGAGGAAGTCCCACCAGGCCACTTCCTCCTCCTGGGGCGAGACCGGAAGGTCGCAGCGGACCTCGTACACCGCCGACCACCACCCGCCTCCCGGGCCCCGGTAGAGGAAGCGGAACAGCGGCGTGGGCGCCGGGAGGCCGCTGACCCCCAGCTCCTCCTCCGCCTCCCGCAGCGCGGCCTCGTCGTACGACTCGCCCGCCCCGACCACCCCGCCGACGAACATGTCGTACCGCGAGGGGAAGACCAGCTTCCGGTCGGTCCGGCGGTGAACGAAGATCCGCCCCCGCGCGTCGCGCGCCTGGACGAACACACACCGGTGGAGCAGTCCGTCGGCGTACACCGTGCCGCGCGGTGCCCGCCCCACGACCCGGTCGTGTTCGTCGACGATGTCCAGCACCTCATCCGCCCCGAGCGGCGGCAGCTGATCGGTCATGGGCCCATCCAACCAGCAGTGGCCCACAGGGGCCCGGGGCGGTGATGAGCAGCGGTCAGTGCGGCTGGAGGTCCCGGACCTGGCCCGGCTCCGCCATGCCCGACGGCATCGCCGGATGCCGGCCGATCAGCACGATGCCGCACACGATCGCGACCAGCCCCGCCGCCTGCCCGGCCAGCGCCGCGGGCGTCGTCCGCAACTGGTCGCCCATGAAACCCACCCCGCACGCGATCCCCGCCAGCGGCTGCGCCGCCGTCAGCGCGGGCAGCGACATCCGCAGCGGGGCCGTCTCGAAGGCGCTCTGCACCAGCACCAGCGCCGTCACCCCGAGCGCCAGCACCGCGTAGGGCTGCCAGCCGGTGACCAGCTCCCGCCAGCCGCCGTGCGCGAACCGGGTGCCGCTCACCCGCGTCAGCGCGTCCTGTACGCCGTAGAGCAGCCCGGCCGCGACGGCCAGCAGGGCCGCCTCCGTGCTCATCCGCACCCGCTTGGAGACCGCCGCCAGCAGCAGCGCGGTGCCCACCATGACCCCGACGATCAGCCAGTGCCGCAGCGGATCGGTGACCGTCCGCCCGCCGTGCGGGCGCCCGGCGACGACGAAGGCCGCCACCCCGCCCGCCAGCAGCCACAGCCCGCACCAGCCGCTGCGGCCCAGCGGCTGTTTGGTCTGCCAGCGGGAGAGGGCCATGGCGAACAGCAGGTTCGTCGCCATCAGCGGGTCGACCAGCGACACCTCGCCCCAGCTGAGCGCGATGGCGCCCAGGGCCATGCCGCAGACCATCAGCGCGATGCCCGCCAGCCAGCGCGGCATCCGGGCGAGGTCCAGCAGCAGCCGGAGGGAGAGGAAGTCGCTCATGGGTGCCCGCTGCGCGGCGTTCTGCTGGAGCACGAACCCCACGCCCAGACAGCACGCCGCACCCAGGGCGAAGGCGAAGACCATCACGTCGCGCACCTCAAGACCTTGCGGTCGTAGGAGACTTGACAGCAAAACGATAGCCGCCTCGGGGGCGGTGCGACGGTCGAGTACCCCCCTTTCGGCCGTTCATCCGGGTCGGGGCCGGGGAGGAGATCGAGCGTCGAACGGGCATGCCTAGCACTGGTGTGCGATGCGGGAGTGGTGGGGGTGGCGTCACGGAACCCGTGCGGTGATCCATCGCGCATCCGTGCGCCCCACCCCGTACCGCAACTGGAGCTGACGGTGCGTTATTTGACGTCATGTCAGCACGGGTCGACCGGCCTTGACGCGGAGCAGTGACTACCGGTTTGCTGTGCGTGATCGGGAAGAAGGAACAAGACACAGTGCGCGGACGCCCCTGACCCGGCGCCCGGAGGGGACGTACGCCGTGGAGGAAGCCCGCTGATGACGCCCCCACCCCCCTTGGGCCGCCACCGGAACAAGGACGGGCTGACCTTCGACCCCGCCCTGGACGACACCGAGCTCACCACCGTCCGCGACGCCCTGGCCCGGGGCCGCTGGGCCGACGCCCGGCAGCTCCTCGCCCGCACCGGCGACGACTGGGACCGTCGCGGCCACCGCCTCGTCGTCCTCGCCGAGGGCCCCGCCAGCGCGGCCTGGGCCCGCGACTGGCTGCTCGCCGAGCCCGACAGCCCCGACGCCGCCGTCCTCCTCGCCTGCGCCGGCGTCTTCCGCTGCCTCGGCGGCAAGGAGACCCCGGAAACCGCCCACGCGCTCTGCCTGACCGCCGCCCGGATGGCCCCCCGCGACCCCACCCCCTGGCTGGCCGTCCTCATCCTCGCCCGCCGCACCGGCACCGCCGACGAACGCGTCCGCGCCTTCGACCAGGTCCGCGCCCGCCACCGCGACCACCACCACGCCCACCACCTCATGGCCGCCTGCCTGGCCGAGCGCCAGGAGGGCGACCGCGACGACCCCCTGCACGAGGTCTACGACTTCGCCGCCTGGGCCGCCGAACAGGCGCCCGCCGACTCGCCCCTGGCCGTCCTGCCCGTCGTCGCCCACGCCGAGCGCTACCGCGCCCTCGCCCGCGCCGGGCTGGAGCCCGCCGACCCCGCCCGCTCCGCGCACTGGACCACGCGCCGGGCCCGCCAGGTGATGAAGGCCGCCTTCGACTGGTGGCTGGAATGGGACATCGACGAGGACACCGCGGACGGCACGGACACCACGACCGCCGCCACCGCCCACCCCCGGCGCAAGGTCGACCTGAACTACCTCGCCCACGCCAAGCTCCACGAGGGCCGCCTCGCCGAGGCCGCCGCCCTCCTCACCCGCATCGGCCCCCACGCCACCCGGGCCCCCTGGGTCTACCCCGACCGGGACCCCGGCGCGGCCTTCCGGGCCGCCCGCCGCACCGCGCTCGGCGCGACATGACCCCGGCGCGACCCGGCCCCGGCGCGACCCGACCCCGGGGCGCAGGGACCCCGTACCCCCGCGTCCCGCACCCAGCCCCCGCACCCCCGCGTCCCCCCGCGCTCCCCACCGGAAGGACCACCCCCGCATGTCGACCGGCACCACGCGCGAGATCAGCACCTTCAAGGGCCGGGAGAGACGCCTGCGCGCCGGCCGCATCGGAGTCGCGGGCCTGCTGCTGTCGGTCGTCGCCGCCAGCGCCCCGCTGATGGTCACCGCCGGCGTCATGCCCACGACCTACGGCACGATGGGCGTCGTCGGACAACCCCTGCTCTTCGTCCTCCTCGGCGTCGTCCTGACCCTCTTCAGCGTCGGCTACGCCGAGATGAGCCGCCACGTCCACAACGCCGGCGCCTTCTACGCCTACATCGCCCGCGGCCTCGGCGGCACGGCCGGCGCCGCCGCCTCCGTCGTCGCCCTCGTCGCCTACAGCGCCATGCAGTTCGCCATCTACGGCATCTTCGGCCACGAGTTCTCCGGCCTCCTGCGCCGGCACCTCGGCCTCACCCTCGACTGGTGGGTCCCCGCCCTCGCCGCCGTGACCGTCGTCGGCGTCCTCGGCTGGCTCAAGACAGACCTCAACGTCAAGGTCCTCGGCACCCTGCTGCTCGTCGAGTGCGCCATGGTCGTCGTCTTCGACATCGCCTGCCTCGGCCGCCCCGGCCCCGACGGGATCTCCTTCCGCGCCTTCGACCCCACCACCCTCGCCGGCGCCGGCCTCGGCACCGCGCTCTGCTTCACCATCGCCGCCTTCGTCGGCTTCGAACAGGCCGCCGTCTACGCCGAGGAGGCCAACCGCCCCCAGGTCGTCGTCGCCCGCGTGACCTTCCTCGCCGTCGGCTTCGTCGCCCTCTTCTTCGCCCTCGGCTCCTGGGCCCTGAGCATCGCCGCCGGCCCCTCGCGCGTCGTCGCCGTCTCCCGCGAGAAAGGAACCGGCCTCCTCTTCGCCCTCACCGAGGACCGCCTCGGCACCACCTTCACCGACCTGACGCACCTCTTCTACGTGACCGGCATGTTCGCCGCGATGCTGAGCTTCCACAACGTCGTCGCCCGCTACGCCTTCGCCATGGGACGCGACGGCCTCCTCCCCGCCTCCCTCGGCCGCACCTCCGGCGGCAGCGGCGCGCCCGCCTACGGATCGCTGCTCCAGAGCGGCGTATCACTGCTGGCCGTGGCCGTCTTCGCCGTCACCGACGACCGCCCGCGGGGCGATCCCACCACGCCCGTCATCCGGCTCTTCACCTGGATGGGCAACGTCGGGGCGCTCGGCGTCATCCTCCTCATGGCCACCGCCAGCGCCGCCGTCATCGTCTTCTTCGTCCGGCGCGGCGCCGGCCGGGCCCAGGCCCCCCGGCTGGTCGCCTCCGGCGCGGCCTGCGCGGCCCTGCTCGGCATCGTCGGCTACGCGGTCAAGGACTTCCACGTCCTCGTCGGCGCCACCGCGGGCTCGGCCCTCGGCTGGATCCTGCCGGGCATCATCGGCGCGGCCGTCGTCCTCGGCGTGATCCACGGACTGGTGCTGAGGGCGGTGCGGCCCGAGCTGCACGCCCGGATCGGGCTCGGCAACGAGGCGTTCCAGCTGGAGAAGGCGGCCGCCTCGGCCGCGGCCGCCGCCCCGGCGCGTCCCGGCGATCCGACGCGCCCCGGAAGGAGTTCCTCATGACCGGGAAGGTTTCCTCATGAGCCGCCACCCCACCGAGCCCCCGGTGCCGACGTCCCCACCGACGCCACAAAGGTCCGCGTACCCGCACCCGCTCGACCCGCTGACCGCCGACGAGATCACCACGGCCCGCCGCGTCCTCACGGAGGCGGGCAAGGTCACCCCCGCCACCCGCTTCCCGCTCGTCCTGCTCGACGAGCCCGACCGCCACACCGCCGCCGCCCACCGGCCCGGCGATCCCGTCGTCCGCAGGCTGCGCGTCACCCTCCTCGACCAGGAGACCGGCGCCGCCGCCGAGGCCCTCGTCGACGTCACCGGCGGCCTGCTGCTCGCCCACCGCGCACTGGACGTCGCCACCGAGGGCCAGCCGCGGGTGATGTCCGAGGAGTACCTCCTCGTCGAGGCGATCGTGAAGGCCGACCCCGGCTGGCGCAAGGCGATGGCCGACCGCGGCGTCGACGACCCGGCGCTCGCCGTCTGCGCCCCGCTCGCCGCCGGCAGCGTGATCATCGACCGGCCGGGCCGCCGGCTGCTGCGCTGCCTGACCTGGATGCGCTGCGAGTACGGCGACAGCCCCTGGGCCCACCCCGTGGGCGGACTGGTCGCCGACGTCGACGTCATCGAGCGGCGCGTCGTCCGGATCACCGACACCGGGCCCGTGCCCGTACCCGCCGAATGCGGCCGCTACGAGCCGGAGTTCACCGGCCCGGCCCGTACCGACCTGCGCCCGCTGGAGATCCGGCAGCCCGAAGGCCCCTCCTTCCACCTCGACGGGCCCCTGCTGACCTGGCAGAACTGGAGCCTCCGCGTCGACTTCAACGCCCGGGAGGGCCTGGTCCTCCACCGGATCACCCACCGTGACGGCGACCGGGAACGGTCCGTGCTCCACCGCGCCTCCCTCGCCGAGATGGCCGTGGCCTACGGCGAGGCGGCGGAGACCCGCAACTGGGTGGCCTTCCTCGACGCGGGGGAGTACTCCCTCGGCCACAACGCCAACCCGCTGCGGCTGGGCTGCGACTGCCTCGGCGAGATCCACTACCTCGACGCCGTCCTCGCCGACGACCACGGCCGTCCGCGGACGCTGCCCAACGCCGTCTGCGTCCACGAGGAGGACCACGGCCTGCTCTGGAAGCACACCGACGTCTTCCACGACAACGCCGTCGAGAGCCGCCGCTCCCGCCGTCTGGTGATCTCGTACATCGCCACCGTCGGCAACTACGACTACGGCTTCTACTGGCACTTCCACCAGGACGGCACGATCGCCTTCGAGGTCAGGTCCACGGGCATCGTGCAGACCTCGGCCGTCCCGCCGGGCGCCGGCTCGCCCCACGGCACCGAGATCGCCCCGGGCCTCCTCGCCCCGTACCACCAGCACCTGTTCTGCGTCCGGCTGGACGTGGCGGTGGACGGCCCCGCCAACACGGTCGAGGAAGTCGACGTCGTCCCGGGGCCCGCCGGCCTCGCGAACCCGGCCGGCAACGCCTTCACCGCCCGGACGACCGTCCTCTCCGACAGTGCGGAGGGTGGGCGCACCGCCGACACGACGGTGGGCAGGCGCTGGCGGATCACCAACCCCGGCTCGTACAACCGCATGGGGCAGCCGGTCGCCTACACCCTCGTCCCCCAGCCGGGGCCGGTGCTCCTCGCCCGGCCGGGCTCACCGCTCGCCGGGCGCGTGGCCTACGGCACCAAGCACCTGTGGGTCACCCGCCATCGCCCCGACCGTCGCTACCCGGCGGGCGACCACCCCAACCAGCACCCCGGCGGGGCGGGTCTGCCGGAGTGGACGACGGGCGGCGAGTCCCTGGAGAACACCGGACTCACCGTCTGGCACACCTTCGGGCCCACCCATCTGCCACGGCTGGAGGAATGGCCCGTGATGCCCGTCGACATCACCGGTTTCAGCCTCAAGCCCACCGGTTTCTTCGACCGGAACCCGGCGCTGGACCTGCCGGAGGAGACGGGCGGCGGCCACCGCCCGGCCTGAGCCCGCGCGTGGGGAGGGCGCGATCAGCCCTCGAGCGACTTCCCCACCCGACGGGAGACCGTGAACTCGTAGAGGTCCAGCACCCCCGGCGGCTCCACGAGCCCCGGCCCGCCGGCCCGTACCCACGCGGCGATGTCCGCCAGCGCCTCGTCGTCGTTGACCAGCCCCAGCCACACGGGCCGTCCCCCGGCCGCCCGGCCCGCCGCCGACGGCTGCACCACGACCACGTTCGCCTGGTCGCACACGTCCAGGCACTCCGACGCCCGCACCTGCCCGGCCCCGTCCAGCGACTCCCGCAGCCGGGCTATCTGCCCGGCGTGATCGACCCCGGGCACCTTCGCCGGGTCGCCGCAGCAGCAGCCGCGGCAGACCGTGATCCGGCAGGGGGCGGCGGAGGCGGGCCGAGCGGCCTTCTTGGTGATCATCGGGCGATGATACGCACGGGCCAGGACAGCGAAAAGCCCCGGTCTTCCGACCGGGGCTTCCCGTGTTCCCGCTGGTGTCCGAGGGGGGACTTGAACTCTCGCCTCGGGCACCAGCCTGCACGGTCTCTGACCTGGGGAAACGCCCGTCGATAGGCTCGAATTCGGCGGGCGCTTCTCCTATTCTTTCCTGCTGTTTCAGTCCCTTTCGGGCCCCTGTTGGTCATGCGTTGGTCACGTGACCAACCACCATCCGGCCTGGTCAGGGACGGTGGTTGTACTCGGCCATCGTGGCCTTTGAGGTAGACGCGTCCTTGAACACCAGTTCCCAAGGGCCCGTGTTCACGTCGAAGTCCTTGCCGAAGCCGACCCACTTCCCGGTCATCTTCCGACCGGTTGGTTCGACCAGTAGCTGAATCGCCCCGTGATAGACGGCCCCGGCGTAGTAGCCGTCCTGGGCGGTCCCCTCCCGCCACGTTCCCGTGACCACGTTGCCGTCCACCGTCAGGTCGAGGGTGAGCGGCGAGTCGGGGTTGGAGGAACCTTCCGGCAGGGACCGCGCGGTGAGTTTGTTGCCGTGCTGGATGATCACGACGAAGTGTTCGCCGGTGAAGTCGGACCCCCGCCCTGACGAGTGGTACTCGTACCGGGACAGCCAGATGCCCGACAGGGTGCCGTGATCGCTGTGCTTGGTCATGGGGACAGCACCTCCTGGGGCTGTGATGGCTCCCACCTTTACCGCCTCTCCTTGCACCGGGCCGTGACCATTGACCACGGCCGCATCCGTCGTCCGGGCGTTCGGCACCGGGACGGCGAACCCTAGAGCCTCGATCGGTAACCCCGTGACACGCTCCAAGGACCTGACGTAGACCGGCCGGGGCATGCCGACCTTTCCGGACTCCCACCGCTGCACGTTGCGCTTGGCACAGTCGTTCGGCTCGCCACGCTCCTTCCCATCCTCGCGTATGGCGAGAGCCAGATCGTCTTGTGACATGCGCAGGCTGATTCTGACGGCGCGAAGAATCGTGTTGGGTTCGGCCACGCCTTCGACAGTAGGGCGCAGGGCGTCAGTTGGTCAGTGCTTTTGACCAATGAATGACGCCGGAATGACGCCTTGACGGTCGCCGCGCGAGCTTGGGGTGCGTCGGTACACCTATGGCACTGACGGGGGCAGCGGCCGAAGGGATGAACCTGCATGAGCACACGTGCCGTGATCACACACGCTGACTGGACCGTCCAGCCCGATCACGAGCCGGACGCTAGATCGCATACCTACACCCAGGAGTGCGACGTGTGCGGCGAGGGCTCCACCCGGAGCACCGACCAGGAGGTCGGGACGCTCTGGATCTTGGAGCACGTCAGGGCCAATCCGTCGCACCACTCCTACATGCAGATCGTCAAGCGCCCGTTCCGCGCGTGGATGAGGTAGCCGTGATCCGACGCGCGATCTTCCGGTGGGCCGGGCCCCTGTGGGCCGCGACGGTGATTGCTTCCGTCGTCCTCGTGGTACCGCTCGCGATCATCAGCAGCCCGTACCACAGATGAGCTCCTGTCACCCCGCTGACATGCTGCTCCGACTCCCCAGCGAGGTGGCAGGCACCAACACCCGTCGGGCTGGCCGAGGACCAGTCACGGGTCAGCAGAGACCAGCAACCGACAAGGAGAACGAAACGATGATCGCAACACTCGTTCGCCCCGCCCCTGAAAAGGCGGCGGCGCGGGCCCGCGAGATCTTGTCGGCCATTGAGGCCGACCCCGAGTTCGAGCGACTGCGGACCGGGTGCGCGAAGTACGACAAGGACTGGCAGTGCTTCACCGGCTACGCCCTGGTGGACGGCTTCGACGTGGAGAAGGACACCGTCCCCCTCTTCCCCGAAGCTCTCCGGGCCATGGCCATCAAGAGCGCCGTCTACGAAATGACGGACGGCGACGAGTACGCGGCCGAGGTACCCGTTCCCGTCCCTGTGGACGAGATGATCCACGCTCTCGCGGCTCAGTTCACGGTACTGAGCCGTGTCCAGGAACGGACGGGGATCAAGTTCGTGCACGCCACCGATCGCGAGGAGATCGGCGGCTGGGACTACGGCGACTACACGCACCAGGTCTACCGGGCCGCGTGGGGGCCGGTGAACGAACGGTTCTGGTTCGGCAAGGACGAAACGGCCAAGCGCCGGTCAGCCGTGATCGCCAAGTACGAGCCCCTGGGCATCAGGGACGGCGGACGCTCGTTCGCTCCCGGCTTTGTCATGGCGAGCTAGCTGATCGCTCCGGCTGGCTAACCAAGTGCGCGGCGCAGCACCTGGACGACATCCACATCGGGGAATGCCCGAGGAATCTGCTGGGTGACCTGCTCAATGATTTGTTCGAGCACTCCGGGTGCCGCGCTGTGCATCACTTCATGCAGGTACAGGTCAAGGTCGGCGATGTTGTCGGGCAACTGGAGCTCGGGGGACCACGCCACACCATCGGTGGCGTACTTGCCGGGCGGCACGCCGACCTTCTCCGGGTGTACGCAGACCGGAACGCCAGCGGCCGTGTATCTGTGACCATCCACTGGGTCGAATGGAAACTCGCGTGAGAGGCGTTCGGCCACATCGAAGCCTCCGAGCGGGAAGCGGCGTGATGGGCAGATGCCGCAAGCGGGGTGTTCGTCGCTGGTGACGAAGGCCTCGACCATGGCAATGAAGCGTAGCCTCCAGGGAAGTTCCCGAGGCTACGCTTCGCTGTTTCTGGAGCTCAGAGCAGAGTGCGGAACGGATTGTGGTCCAGAGGCTCCCTATGCTCGACCAGCCGACCGGCGGTTGCGGCCTTGGGCGGCCGGTAGGCGTCCAGGCGGACGACCGTGGCGCGCTTCATGTCGCGCTCCGGAGTCGCCGGCTGCGGTCTGGAGGCCTCGTTCGGCTGCTCTGCGTGAACAGGACTGTCACTGGGGAGCGTGAAGACAGTGGCAGGTCGCCCGGTCTTCCCCGACCGTTCCACGGTGACGACGATTCCCGGCAGGGCCTTGACCTCAGCGGCGGTCGCTCCCACGAAGGGGAGGATCTGAGAGGACGTCGCCCGGCCGCCGTGCATCTCGATCCGGGCCCGGACCTTCTCCGCAAGGCTGAGCGGCTGGCGCTTCCCCTTCGGGGCATCCGCGCCGCTGGTGATGTCCTCGACTGATTCCATGGCGTAGGTAACCAGGACCGCCGCCGCTTCCAGGTCCGCTGTCGTGATCTGCGACCGCAGGTCGAAGAGCGCGTAGAGGGCGGCGATACGCCGTACCTGTTCGTTGCAGCGGGCGGCGAACGCCTTCAGTCCCTCGGACTCGCGGGCCTTGGTGAGCAGGTCGCGGCGGATGATGTCGGCGGTGTCGTAGGCGTCGTCTGCGAGGGTGACCAGCCCGGCCCGTGTGCCGAACCGGACGGCGCGGGCCATGGCCTCTCCGGCCTCGGGGATCAGGTAGGCGGGCATCTGGTCTCGTTCGCTGAGCCAGCGGACCTGGGTCACGGGGAGAATCAGCAGCCGGTTGTACGAGCCGCCATCGCGCTCGGTCGTGCTCATGCTGGCCCGGAACTCTTCCGGGGTGATGTGCCCCATGACCGAAACCCGGGGTTCGTCGACCTGGACGGGTTCCTTGGCTCTGGAGGTGGCGACTGTCGCGCCGTCCCACAGGTCACGGAGGGTCTGGGAGAGGTTGGCCTGGCGACGCCCGGCGCGCAGGACTCGGGCGTATTCGGTGTCCACGATCAGCGCGTGCCCGTCGCGGTCGGCAACGGCCTGGATGAGCCCGGCGCCGCCGACCACGCCGTTGATGACGTGGTGGGCCATGAAGGTGGCGTTCGCGTCCCTGGCCACGGCCGAGGCGAGGCCCCAGGACTGGCCCTTGCCCTCTCCGGTGCCGCCGCACAGGAGGACATGGAGCATGAGGGGCATGGAGCCGGAGCCACGCTGTACGCGGGTGTCCGGCAGCATCGCGGAGAAGGCGCACAGCAGGCCACCGAGCAGACCGACCGGGGACCACTCCATGTGCGGGGTGAGGGAGGCGACGGCCGCCCGGAGGCGGCCGGTGCACATCGTGCGGAAGTCAGGGGCGCTCACGCCGCGACTGCTTCGGTCTGGTGGGCCAGTTTCCACGCGTGCCGGACGTTCATCGGGATACGCCCCTTGTCCGGCACCGTGAAACCGTTGGCCCTGGCCCACGACCGCACAGCCTTGTTCCGCTCCCGCTCGCTCATCCCCGAGCGGTCGGCCTTGACCGGTTCCGGGAGCGGGTCGCTCCCGACGAACTCACCGGTGCGTACGGCCGCCTTGAAGCGCCCCGGAGCACGCACGTCCATGCACGGTACGTGGGCCTCACGAGCGTCACGAAGCTTCGTGGCGTTGCGCTCCCCGCCCTCCCCGAGGATGAGAAGCACCGTGGATCCGTCAGCCCTGCCCACCACCTCATAGCCGCAGTTACGCAGCGCCTGCCGCGCCTCATCCCACGAGTAGCCGGGTACCTCCCCGGCCAGCATGACCGACGGCACGGGGGCGCTGCCTGCCTGACCCTCATTTGTAATGAGGGTTGCGCTGACCTGCGAACATTCGGTGGTACCGAGAGTCGGCTGCCCAGGCTCGCTGGCCTGTGAACCCTCGTTCGGATCTAGGGTTGCACCTGCTTCAGCCCCCGAGCCCTGTGACGTCTGCACGGCCTCGGGCTCAGGGGTGTGCATCCGATGCACACCCCTGCCCCGGGCACCCTCAGGCTCAACGGTGTAAGCATTGCTTACCCCATTGACCTGCGAACTTTTCATAGTGTGAAAAGTTGCGCCCCCGTCCGGCTCGATGAGGGTGCGGACACTATCCGCACCCTTGGCCTGGCCCTCGCCCTCATCAAGGGCGTCATCGTCGGCTTCAGCAGGAACACCCAAGGCATCGCAGAGATAGCGGCCGAACACCACGTCGTGTTCCATGCACAGATCCCATGTGTGCCGCCCCAGGGCCAAGGTCGACGATGCCTCTACCTCCGAGCCGTCTCGGGCAATGTGAGCGTCACACAGGCGCTTCTCGACGGGCACCAGGACAGTCTTACGCATCGCGCGGATTCCTTTGATTGATTCGACAAGGCGAAGAAGTCAGCAATGGGCCGGAGCGCTGCTCTACGGCCGCCGCATTCATTCATGCGGAACTGATCAACATCCTGCCTCACCGGCGAATTAATTCAACCCGGATCACGCGTGACCTGCACCACAATATGCGAATAGGCGCCTAATCCCCAACCTCCTTCTAGCCTCCTCCGAAAACCATGTTTTCGCAGGTCAGGACACGTGCGTACACCCGGGGGTAATACCTAGAAAGAAAGAGAATGGACCCACCGGGGGTGCCTCTCTCGGACCAGTTTTGCCAATCAAGATATACGCGCCAGGGGGCGAATCGCCTTAGTTGGTGAACCGCCCCCCGCTTGCCCTGTGCGCTATTTACCGAAGAAGGCGTCCAATATGCTGCCGATTGAGTCGGGGTCGGAGACGTACGCTCTCGGGGTTTCTGAGTAACCAGATAGGCGACCCTCGTCGACTTGGCCAATATTCGCGAAGCGCAGGTGGTCAACTTCTTCCCTGTCACGAGGGGTGCGCTTTTCAGGGAAACGGCACCGAAACCACCTGCGCCGCGCGGGGTTGGCTATCTCCTGGCAGACAGCCTGGACGCGGCGGATTGTGCGAACGCACTCCTGATGGGCATCTTGATACTGATCGAGGAGGGTTACTTCCCCCAGAGGACTCCCAAGTTTTACAGAGAGGCGCCGGAACTCTCTGCGCATGATCCACTGAGGAAGCGGGTTGTCGCTTTTGCTGAGGTTGCACTCATCACAGGCTGGAACGAGATTCTTCGAGTTGTCCTCCCCTCCGGCTGCGAGCGGGATCACATGATCCATTACCTGTGACTCCCGGCCGCAGTAGACGCAACAGCGGTTATGGGCAAATAACACCGCCATGTGGACCCATAAGTAGAAGCGTGCCCTTGCCACACCAGACCTCCTGTCTCAAGTGAAGGCACCGTAGCGGCTGCCACTGACAGCAGGTCAGGCCTGGACTTGGCACACGTAGCAGCTCGACGAGTGGTGCCAAAGATCGTCATCCCAAGGCTGTTCGGCGCCTGATAGCTGCCAGCCCACGTGGACACCGAACTCCAGGACGCAACCGCCGCACTGCGGCTCTCCCCACGGGCACTCGACGCCGGGACGATGCACGCCGTCATTGGCCCCTGCCGCCCCGGCCTTGGCTGCTCGGCGGGCGCTCACTGCTCGCCGCCGCTCTGGAAGGTCCACCCGAGCCGCTTCATGCCGTCTGCGGTCAGGCCCAAGGCGGTGGTTAGATGCCGAAACTCCATCTGGTGCGTGGCGTTCGCGGAACCGTCGAGGATCTTGCTGAAGTACGTCAGCATCACGGCGACGGTGGGGATGAACGACTCATCCCACATGGCTGCTTGCGGCGACTCCCACCACTGCTGCCACTGGTCATGCTCAGCCTCACTCCACTCCCGGATGGCGGGGAGATCCGGCACAGGAAGCCCGTGGTTCCAGGGAAGCTCCATCAGTCCCTTGTAGCGGGAATGGGGCGAGTTTGGATTTCGCATCTTCGGCATGGTTCCTCCTATTTCAGATACGAGTAGTCGATGGCCGGCGCGGCGACTCGCCCACCGAGCGTGAACAAATGGGGCCCTGCCATGACGGCAGGGCCCCTACAGTTGGCGTGGTCAGGCAGCCTTGGGCCACTCCACGGTGGCTTTGACGATGCCCTTGGACGGCTTCGACTCATCGAAGGTGTTGTCCGGCAACTTGGTATCCAGCTGCGGAAAGCGGACAATCTTGCCGCCGTACAGGTGGAGGGTGTCGATGTAGTCGGCGCGGTACTTCTCGGACTGGCCCTCGCGGAAGCCCGAGAACTGGCTCGCGTACGTGGCGAACTCGGAGTGTCCGGCCACGATGTCCACGCCCTTGGGCATGGCCGTGGTGGACAGGATCGTGAAGCCAGCGAGCTTGGCCACAACGCCGTTGGCGGTCACGCCGCCTTCGCCGTACGCGGCAGCGTTGGCCACGGCCGGGTGCTCGACGAGGTAGCGCTTCACGCGGGGCGAGACGACCACGTACCGGCCTGCGGGAATGTCGTTGTCGTCCAGCGCCAGCATCATGTCCAGGATGGCGCCGTAAAGCGCCTGGGGGGCGGCCCCCGGCGTCGCCTTGACCGTGGGCAGAGCGGTGGCGCTCTTGGCGATGATGTCGCCCATGAACGTGTCCGCCTCACGAGCAAGAGAGCGGATCATCTGCTGGTTGATCGGGGAATCAAGGCCCTTGGCCGTTAGCTGGACACGCTCCGCGTCCTCCACGAGGACCTGGAGGTACTTGGCCTCGGTGATCGGCAGCTTCTGGTCAACGGTCTCCGGCCGCTGGGCGGTCATGCCGTCCGGGAGCTTGTAGTCCCCCACCGTGGGACGGAGAAGCGAGTTGATGTGGACAACGTCGCCTCGCTTCCGAATCTGGCCCTCGTACTTATTGTTTGAAACGAGAGGGGAAGCCCAGACCAGCAAGGGGTCGAAGGCTACGAGGAGTTCGGCATCCCAAAGTTCCGGGACGAAGGTATGAGAGGCAGAGTTCTGATAGGCAAAGGGCAAATTAGCTCCTGGTTAGCGCTTGCGGACGTCGAGGGAGACCCGCGATTCGGCGGGGAATGAGCCGCCTCGGTGGTATCCGGCACCCATGAGTCGCGGGAACTCGGATGCCGGGGTCGGCTGGTACGGCTCCAGTGCGCGCTTGATGACCTCGGCCGAGGGCCAGCCGTCATCGCCCAGGAGCTTGGAGGGGTCTACGTAGTCGAAGAACGTGTCGGACACCTTGGCCCCGTCCCGGGCGGCCTGAGCCTTGAGTTCAGAGATCGCGAGCTTGGCCGCGTACTCGCGCTCCACCTCGGCCCGGATGGCCTCGGCCGGGTCAGCCGGAATAGGCCCCATGGAATCGGAAATAGTCTGGGAGTCGCTCACAGGCGACACCTCCTCAAGATCTAACAAACAAGGAAGTAGAGGCAGGAAAGGGCCGCTCTCAATGCGGCCCCTGGCCCTCACAAGAGGACAACGTAAGAGAAACACTGCCCCCCTTACCCCCCACTGTGGACGAGTTCAGCAGGCGGTAAGGGGAGGAGTCTTTCTCTACGTCGTCCCTCTCACAGGGAGGTGTCCGCAGAGCCCCATGACGACTTGGGAACTGCCCGGCCGGTAGGCCGTGCCAGAGGCACACCGCCGAGTGTGCATGGCCCCAGAGGATCGCTCCTCCACTAGCTCTGAATTAATGCGACACGGCAGAAGGGGCCGCCGAAGCAGCCCCTTCCTGTCACGTCCTGGCCGTGTTGACCGGCGCCCAGACTTGCCGGTAGCCCGTCAGGTCTTGCTCCCGCCAACCGTCAAAGCAGTAGACCAAGTTCCTGTTCTTGCCTGTCCGGACTCCTCGGTACCTCAGCCGCCGCGTGCGAGCCTGAGCCGCCTTCTTGTGGGCATCGCAATGCTTGGACGGCCTACCCGCCCTGCGAGGCCGCCCAGCGCCAATCAGGGCCTTCTTGCAGCCCTGCCACCGGCACGTCTCAGACGGGGAGCTCCGCCGCTCCAGCGTGAACCCGAAGCCGTACCCCGATGCCAGCACAGCCCCTTCAAGGATCTGCGCCAGGGCATCCGGCGCTTCGGCACTAGAACATCCCCGCATCAGATCCTGCGTGGCGCTGCAAGCCGCCTCCGGGTCGAAGTCCGGAAGTGACGCGACAAGCGGCACCAGCGGCAGCGGCACCATCCCAGCATGGGCCGCAGCGATTCGGTCCAACTCCGATTCCTCCCGTCGCGGCCACGGGCCCGGCCACCTCTCCCTTGCGCCGTCGCCCACTCCCTCCAGGAGGGCATCCGCCTCACGCTCCAAGCGGGCCCGCTTCTTTTCGTCGGACGGCGGAATGGTCTCGTTCACATAGTCGTAGCGCGAAGCGCCCACACAGTCCCCCTCGTGAAACAAGAAAGCCCCCGGTTACCTCGGGGGGCGTTGCCGTCGGTGCTGTTTAGTTCTGCCGGTCGAACCACCTCTCCAGATCCGCCGGACGGCACCGGAGGGACTGGCCTACCTTCCGGAAGGGGATCTCCCGGGACTTCCAGTTCCCGTACACCCAGGACTCGGGGACATTCAGGTAGTTGGCCACGTCGTCAACGGTCATCAGCTTCACGTGCATTGGGCTCCTCTGTTGACCGGTGGGCGACCACTTCGCCCTGCTGCCATCCGGCTTGTTCCCAGCCTTACCCATACCGAACCGATTGCGCCATGTTCGGAGTGGTGGTGATCGTCACACTTTCCGAACTTGCTGCATTGAGTTCGTGTTCTGTTAGTCTCGATCATGTGAACACACCAACACCACACACCCCAGAGTGGCGCCGCGACGGCTCAGAGATCGTCTGGGCGGAGGTCTACGGCCCTTGGCGCGTTGAGGCCCGCTGCCCTGTCGCCGCGCCGTTCAACGGTCCTTCCGAGCTGTCTATCAAGCTCAACGTGGGCGGTGACCTGGAAACCATCGACAGGCTGATGAACGAGGCCGAGGAGACTGACGGCATCCCTGCCAGCCTGCTCCGTCAGATCCCGCTGGCGGAGATCAAGGCTGGGGCACGCGCGGCACTCGCCAAGCAAGAGGACCGCGCAATGAACGAGCCCTACCCCGTCCCCACGCGATGCCGGACGGAGGAGGACTACACGCTGCTCGTCGCAGAGCTGGCACGGATGCGAGCCACTGGCACCACTGCCCCCCAGGGTGAGCTGGCCGGCCGTCTGGGCATTGGCAAGGCCACCATGTCCGAACGCGTCAAACGGTCTAAGGAACTTGGCCTGTGGGACGGGCAGCGGCTCACCGCCAAGGCGCTGGCCATCCTCACCCAGCGATACCAGGACCAGGAAGGCGACTAGCACCTTGGCCAAGCGAGGAAACGGCCTCGGCGGCACCCCCGTGGAAATCCCCCGGAAAGGCCGACCGAACACCTGGGGCGTCCGCACGCCCCTGCACTTCAACAAGGCGACCGGGAAGAAGGAGCGCTACTGGATAGGCCGGGAGTACAGGACCAAGACCGAAGCTGAGAAGGCGCTGCGGCAGTGGCACAGCGATCACGAGGCGGGAAAGATCGCGGCCCGCTCGGACATGAAGCTGGGTGACTGGCTGGACAAGTGGCTGGCGAACCACAGGAAGGAGGGGACGACGATGGCCGGGTACGAGACGAAGATCCGCCTGCACATCAAGCCGCACATAGGCGGCGTGAAGCTGTGCGAGGTCACGGACGACACCCTGGACGACCTGTACCGGCTGCTGGAGACCGCGCCGTGCCCGACCAACAGGGGCAAGCCGCTCGGGGCCAAGAGCGTCCGGCACGTGCACAACATCCTCTCCGGGGCCCTTGGGGCGGCCGTGCCGAAGCTGATACCGACGAACCCGGCCTCCACGGCACACCCGCCCACCCAGCGGCAGATTAAAGCCCAGGAGTCGAGATATCCGACGCTGGACGACGACCAGTCGAGCCGGTTCCTGTCGGCCGTGTGGGAGCCCTGCGGCAACCGGGCCTGTGACGGTGGCCTGACCCATCACTGCCTCCGGGACGCGCCCCTGTGGAGCGTCTACGTCGCCACCGGCGTCCGGCGCAGCGAAGCCCTGGGCATGAAGTGGTCCCTTGTCCGCTGGGACGAGGGTGCCATCGAGCTGGGCTGGGTCGTGGTCGAGGAGGGCAACTCCTACCGGCTGCGGAAGCTGACCAAGGACGGTGACGACAACGCGGTGATCTACGTGGATCAGTCCGTGATGAACGTCCTGAAGTGGCAGAAGCAGCGCCAGGACGCCGAGCGGGAGCGCCTCGGGACCGCGTGGGTCGATCACGACCTGGTGTTCGCCCGGGACGGCTTCAAGCTCTACCGGGGCGAGGCCGGAGGCCCCCAGGACCCGGAGAAGGTCTCCGCCCGCTGGCGGACCCTGCGGACCCGGCTGAAGCTCCCCGAGGAATTCCGCATTCACGACTGGCGGCACAGCAAGGTCACGAACGATCTGGAGGCCGGGGAGAACCCCGTCGAGGTCTCCGCGAACGTCCGGCACCACTCGCCGGGCTACACCATGGCCCGGTACGGGCACTCACGGAAGGACGGAGCGCGGCGCCTGGCCGCCTCCGGAGCGGGCCGGATCGGCCTGCCATCCCTGGTCTGACCAGGAGGTTCGCTGGGCCGTTGGTCACGTGGTTGGTCACGCCACTGCCCAGAAAAGCAAAAAACCCCAGATGAACTGGGGTCTTAGCTGGTGTCCGAGGGGGGACTTGAACCCCCACGCCCGATAAAGGGCACTAGCACCTCAAGCTAGCGCGTCTGCCATTCCGCCACCCGGACCGGGTGTTTGTCTCTGCGGGGTGTTCCCCGCGGCGACATGGAAAACAATACCAAACATTCGAGGCGCTCGATCACCACCGCCCGCGCCCCCGCCCGCACCTCCCCGGGCTTCCCGGCGCGTGATCGTTGCGGGCGTATGTCGGCGGTATTGCGGCCTTGGGCTGGGCGAACGGGAGAGGGAGGATGGCCGTGGACCCAACGCCGGGGCCGCCCGCGTCCTACGGGCGCGGTCCCGGCGGCGAACCACGAGGAGGCAGCGTGAGCGAGTCGAAGCAGGCCGGGACCGGCACCGCCAGGAGCGGCGAGGACGAGGTCGTCGACCTCTGCCGCGACCTGATCCGGATCGACACCAGCAACTACGGCGACCACTCCGGGCCCGGTGAACGGCTCGCCGCCGAGTACGTGGCCGAGAAGCTGGCCGAGGTGGGGCTGGAGCCGCGGATCATCGAGTCGCACAAGGGCCGGGCCTCGACGGTGGCGCGGATCGAGGGCGAGGACCCGTCCCGGCCGGCGCTCCTCATCCACGGCCACACCGACGTCGTGCCCGCCAACGCGGCGGACTGGACCTACGACCCCTTCGCGGGCGAGATCGCGGACGGCTGCCTGTGGGGTCGCGGCGCGGTCGACATGAAGGACATGGACGCGATGACGCTGGCGGTCGTCCGCGACCGGCTGCGGTCGGGCCGCAAGCCGCCCCGCGACATCGTGCTGGCCTTCCTCGCCGACGAGGAGGCGGGCGGCACCTACGGCGCCCGCCACCTGGTCGACAAGCACCCGGAGCTCTTCGACGGTGTGACCGAGGCGATCGGCGAGGTCGGCGGCTTCTCCTTCACGGTCAACGAGAACCTGCGGCTCTATCTGATCGAGACCGCCCAGAAGGGCATGCACTGGATGCGGCTCACCGTGGACGGCACGGCGGGCCACGGCTCCATGACCAACAAGGACAACGCGATCACCGAGCTCTGCGAGGCCGTCGGCCGGCTGGGGCGGCACGAGTTCCCCGTGCGGGTCACCAAGACCGTGCGGTCCTTCCTCGACGAGCTGTCCGACGCCCTGGGCACCCCGCTGGACCCGGAGGACATGGAGGCGACGCTCACCAAGCTCGGCGGCATCGCCAAGATGATCGGCACCACCCTGCGCAACACCGCCGCCCCGACGATGCTCGGCGCCGGGTACAAGGTCAATGTGATCCCCGGCCAGGCCGTCGCCCACGTGGACGGAAGGTTTCTGCCGGGCTACGAGGAGGAGTTCCTCGCGGACCTCGACCGGATCCTCGGACCGCGCGTCAAGCGGGAGGACGTCCACGCGGACAAGGCGCTGGAGACCAGCTTCGACGGCCGGCTCGTCGACGCGATGCAGTCGGCGCTCCGGGCCGAGGACCCCATCGCGCGCGCCGTGCCGTACATGCTCTCCGGCGGCACCGACGCCAAGTCCTTCGACGACCTCGGCATCCGCTGCTTCGGCTTCGCGCCGCTCCAGCTGCCGCCCGAGCTGGACTTCGCCGGAATGTTCCACGGCGTGGACGAGCGGGTGCCCGTCGACGGTCTGAAATTCGGTGTGCGTGTGCTCGACCGCTTCCTGGATCAGTGCTGAGCCCTGTCCTGAACTCGGGCCGGTGTGTCGGTATTCGGCACTTCCGTAGCCGGAAAGAGTGAACGCAGGGAGGCTTACGTAGCCCCATTCCCTCCTCGTCGTTACAGGTGTGCGGTCCGCGGCTGGGACCGCATTGCCAACAAGGAGGAAACAATGCTCAAGAAGGTCGTCGCCGCCGCGGCTGCCACTGGTGGTCTCGTCCTCGCGGGTGCCGGTATGGCCGCCGCCAGCGACGGAGCCCAGGGTGCGGCCGTGCACAGCCCCGGCGTCGTCTCGGGCAACGTCATCCAGGTGCCCGTCGAGGTGCCGGTCAACGTGTGCGGTAACACGATCAATGTCGTCGGGCTGCTCAACCCTGCCACGGGCAACGTCTGCGTCAACAAGTGACGTTCTGTCCGGTCCCGTAAGGGATTGAACCAGGGTGGCTCCGGGGTACGTCGCACGTACTCCGGAGCCGTTGGGCTTTCGACTGGGTCATTCCGGGCGCGATAGGACGATCGTTCCGCGCATTCGGCAATGGCAAAAAGCAGAGGGGCAAGACGAATAATGCGACAGGTCACCAAGAAGGGCCTGCTCTCCGTAGCGGCGGCGAGCGGTGTGCTCGCCGTGACCGGCGGCTACGCGATGGCGGACTCGGGTGCCACCGGCGCTTCGGCGCACTCCCCGGGCGTCGCGTCCGGGAACACCGTCCAGGTTCCGGTCCATGTGCCGGTGAACGCCTGCGGCAACACCGTGAACGTGATCGGGCTGCTCAACCCGGCCACGGGCAACCGGTGTTTCAACGGCGGCGGCGGACACGGCCACAAGGGCCACGGGCACGGCGGCAGCGGCCACGGCGGCGCGCTCGCGCAGGGCGTGAGCGAGGACTCGCCCGGTGTGGCGTCCGGCAACACCGTGCAGGCGCCGGTCAGCGTCCCGGTCAACGCCTGCGGCAACAGCGTCGACGTCGTGGGCATCGGCAACCCGGCCACGGGTAACACCTGTGTCAACGACGGTCACGGCGTTCCCGGCGATTCCGGTCACGACCACAAGCCGCCGCAGGGCGACCACCCGGGCCACCCCGGGCACCCCGGGAAGCCGGGTCACCCCGGTGAGCACAACCCCGGTGGGCACCACAACCCGCCCACCGAGCACAAGCCGGGCCACCAGCCGCCGGCCGGTGAGCACCACAACGGCCCCGGCACCCACCCGCAGACCTCGGGTGAGCACCACACCAAGCCGGCCATGGAGGTGAAGGACGCGCACCGCGCCCCCGCCGTCCTCGCCGAGCACCGTCCGGCCACGGTCGCCCAGCGGGCCGCCGAGCTCGCGCACACCGGCGCGGGCCAGCTCGGCGCGGCCGGCGCGGCCAGCGCGGGCCTGCTGGTCGGCGGCGCGATGCTCTACCGCCGCTCGCGCGGTGCCCAGGGCTGACCCCGCCCCCGGCGGAACCGGAAAAGGAGCGGGCCCCGCGATCGCGGGGCCCGCTCCCTTCGCTTTCCCTCCCCGCCGCGGCCCGTGGTGGCGAGCCCAGGAGCTCGCCGGCCGGCCGTCGGCTCACCGTTCGGCCGTCACCATGTGGCGCGGAGCTGACGGATGATCCTGCGCCGCAGCCGCACCCTGCGGCTGCCGTCCGGATAGAGACGTAGTCGGTCCAACTCCCAGTGTCCGTACTCGGCATGGTCGGTCAGCAAGCGTGTGGCCGCCTTCCGGGAGACCCCCCGGGGCACATACACATCGCAGAATTCGTATTCCGGCATCGCATCTATTGTGCGGGAACGGGTCCGGTGCGGATAGCGTCTGCACTATGTCTGATGCTGCGCAGCCAACCGCTGCCGAGGTACGGGCCGCCGCCGAGGCGGTCAAAGCCGCTCTGGACCGCCACCTCGAGGCCGTCGAACGCCGTTCGGGGGAGGACGACCCGGCCGTCTACGCCGCGTTCAACGAGCTGGCCGCGACAGCCGAGGCCTATGACGAGCTTCTCTACGACGCCTACGACGAGGTCACCCCCTTCGAGATCCCCGGCGACGACACCCTGCCCGCCTACGCCGGGCCGGAGGAGCCCAGCGCGGTGAGCGTGCTGATCCGCAGGGACTACGCGGTGGCCGAGCCCCAGCGGCTGCTCGCCCAGGCACAGCGCGTCGCGGACCTCGATCCGGACGTGGACGCGGACCTGCGCGCGGGGGCGTCCGGCGGAGGCAAGGGCTCCGCCGGGAGCAGTGTGCATACGGCGCTCGGGGTGATCTTCGAGGAGTACGAGGCCGACGAGATCGCCTCCCGCCACAAGGAGTTCGGCCTCGTCGAGGGCGACTCCACGCTGTGGGTGACCGCGGCGGAGGAGCTCCCCGACCCGGGGGAGTGGCTGTCGGCCCCCTTCGACCAGCCGGACCCGCAGACGGTCGTCTGCCGCTTCGACGCCAGTGCCGTCTTCGACGAGGACGGCGACGACGAGGGCGCCGACGACGACGATGACGACGGTGACGGGGACCTCGACGAGGACGACATCGACGGCGACGACGGCGTCGACGACGACCTGGACGTGGAGGACGCGGAGGACGTGGACGTCGGCACCGACGGGGCTCCGGAGAAGGACGCCGGGCGGGCGCCGGGGCGCTGACCCCGGACATCACGCGGGCCCCGGGAGAACCGGGGCCCGCTTCCGGCCGGCCGGCCCGTCGGACGTCCGGTCAGTCGGCCGGTCGCGTCTGCGCCTCCAGCAGCGCCCTGAGCCGGGTGGTCCGCTCCTTCGCCGGCACCTCGGCGACCGCGCGGGGCAGGGCCTGCTCCACGCCGTGCACGACCGACAGATGCCGCTCGCCCCGGCCGAAGGCCGTGTAGACCCAGGACCGGGTGAGCGTCGGAGCGGCGTCACCGGGCAGTACGACGACGGCCGCCGGCCAGCGCGTACCGGCCGCCTGATGGGCCGTCACGGCCCAGCCGTGGCGCACCTCGTCGCCGACGCGCTCGCGCGGTACGACGACGGGGGCGCCCCCGCAGTCCAGCCGCAGCCCCTCGGCGTCCGCCGACACCACCGTGCCGGGAACCATCCGGCCGGGCGCGGGCACATAGGCGACGCGGTCGCCCGGGTCGAAGCCGCCGAAGCGGCCGGGGCCCGGGTTGAGCCGCTCCTTGAGGGCCGCGTTGAGCGCGCGGGTCCCGGCGGGGCCGCCATGGCCCGGGGTGATCACCTGGGCGGCGCCGGGCTCGACGCCGAACGCGCGCGGCACGGACTCGACGACGAGCTGCACCGCGCGGTGCACGGCCTCGGCAGGCTCCCGCACCGGGACGATCACGACCTCCTTGCCCGGGGCGGCCACCTGGCCGAGCTCGCCGACGCCGATGCCGGAGACCAGCTCGCCGATCGGGCCCGGGTCCGGGGTGCGCGAGACGACCGCCGGGCAGGCGCGGGCCGCCAGCACGTCCGCGAAGACGCGGCCCGGCCCGGCCGACCACAGCACGCCCGGGTCGCCGCCGAGCACCAGCCGGGTGCCGTCCGCGAGCGACTCCACGAGCAGCGCGGCGGTCTCCACGTCGAGCTGCGGGGCGTCCAGGACGGCCAGTACGTCGAGCGCCAGCGCGCCGTCCGCGTCCCGTCCCGGGCCCTCCTGGCCCGACAGCAGGCCGGCGACGGTCACGGCGTCGGCCACGCCGAACTCGGTCAGGCGGCGCCTGCCGTCCTCGGTATGGGCGGCGGCCCACGCCCGCAGGCCCAGGCCGGCGGCGGCCGTCACCAGGGCGGCGGGCTCCGCGCGGGCGGCCTCGCCGCCGCTGTGCGTCACGAGGCCGGCGGCCGCGACGGCACGGATCAGCTCGGCGGCCGAGGGGGAGGGGGCGCCCTCCGCCGCGGCGGCCCAGTCGGGCCCCGGCTCGGGGGTGGCGTTGACCAGCCGGGCGAGGCCGTCGGCGAGGCTCTCCTCGGCCATGGCGTACCGGTCGAGCCCGAGCAGCAGCCGCACCGGCTCAGCGGCCTCTTCCTCCTCCTGCTCGCCCTCGCCTTCCGGCCCTTCCCGGAACACCAGCACGGAGCCCTCGGCGAGGACGTCGCGCAGCGCGGCCTCCGGGTCGGGGACGGAGCGCCGGGAGAGCTCGGCGAGCACGGCCGAGGACTCGAGCACGGTGTGCCCGGCAAGGGCGGCGCGCTCCAGGAACCGGCCCACCAGGGCCCGCGCCCGACGCTCGTCGTCCGGCCCGCACGCGTCGCCCAGCAGCGCCCGCGCGAACCCGTCGGCCTGCTCGGGCTGCACCGCAGGGACGGCCAGCAGCCGCCACGGGTCCTCTCGGAGCTCCTCGGCGGCGTTCTCGCCGAGTGCCTCGGCGACCTGACCGGCGAGCGCCTCGGGCGCCCCTCCGGCGGCGAGCACCTCGGTGAGCCCGGCGCTGGGCGTGATTCGCGCGGCCCGCACGGGCCCGGCGCCGGCGCCGGGCCCGGCCACGGCGGGCCCGGCGGCGGCCGGAGCGGGCGCGGGGCGCCGCGCGGCGGGCTTCGCCTTCGGCTCGTTGAAGAACGACGCCGCGTCCCGCTCCCCGCTCTCCACGGCACGCACAGCCGCGGCCAGCGCCTCGGCGACAGCGGACCGCGCCCCGTTCCCTGCGGGAGCGCCACCGTCACGCGGGGCATCCGTCGGGCCCTCGCCTGTGTCGGCCCCGGCCGGGCCGGGCGTGCCCGCCTCCCCGGCGGGCCCGGCATCCGGTGCCGCCTCCGGCGCCCCGTGCCCCCCGTCAGGGGACCCGGCGACGTCCTCCGGGGCGGCCGACGCGGCGTCCGCCACCGTGCCCTCTCCGTTCGCGCGCTCCCCGCCAGGGGGCTCCGGCTCGGCCTCGCCGGCGGGGCGATCGGTACTCACAGCGTGCTCCAGTCGTGGTCCGGGTAGCGGTGCACGGGCGCCGACACGTCGTCGAGCGCTCGGCAGATCTCGTCCGGAAGCGTAAGGGTCTCCACTGACAACGCCGCCTTGAGCTGTTGCGCCGTGCGCGCGCCGAGGAGCGGGGCGACGACGCCGGGGCGGTCGCGGACCCACGCCAGGGCCACCTGGAGGGGCGTCGTGGCGAGCCCGTCCGCCGCCGTGCGCACCGCCTCGACCACCCGCTGCGCCGCGTCGTCCAGGTACGGGGCGACGAAGGCGGCGAGGTACTCGGAGGCGCCGCGCGAGTCGGCGGGGGTCGCGTGGCGGTACTTGGCCGTCAGCACGCCCCGGCCGAGCGGCGAGGACGGCAGGATGCCGACGCCCAGGTCGAGCGCGGCGGGCAGCACCTCCCGTTCGATGCCGCGCTGGAGCAGCGAGTACTCCATCTGCGCGCACGCCAGCCGCGTCCGTGCCCCCGGCGCCGCGAGCTGCCAGGTCGCGGCCCTGGCGAGCTGCCAGCCGCTGAAGCCCACGACGCCCGCGTAGCGGGCCCGTCCGCTGCTGACGGCGAGGTCGACGGCCTGAAGCGTCTCCTCGATGGGAGTCGTGGTGTCGAAGGCGTGGATCTGCCAAATGTCGACGTGGTCCGTGCCGAGCCGGTCCAGCGAGGCGTCGAGCGCGGCGAGGAGGTGGCCGCGCGAGCAGTCGACGCGGCGCGCCGGGTCGAGGACGCTGCCCGCCTTGGTCGCGATGACCAGGTCCCGGCGCGGCACGAGGTCGTCCAGGAGCCGCCCGAGCAGATACTCCGCGCCACCGTCCGCGTAGACGTCGGCGGTGTCGACGAGCGTGCCGCCCGCGCCCCAGAAGTTCTTGAGCTGCTCGGCCGCGTCGTGCTCCCCCGTGTCCCGGCCCCAGGTGAGGGTGCCCAGCCCGAGCCGGGACACCCGTAGGCCCGTACGGCCGAGATGCCTTTGTTCCATGAGCGCTGAGAGTACTGGCCGTGCCCCGCCCCGACGGCATCCCGCCACGGCCCCCGCCCGGCCGACCGGTGACGCGGCACGGGTCCGCGCGCTAGAGTCCCGGCAACGACGACGTTACTGATCAGTAAGGGGCGTGGACATGGGCCGGATGAAGCTCGGGATCAACCTCGGCTACTGGGGGGCCGGGATGGACGCCGACAACCTCGCGGTCGCCCGCGAGGCCGACCGGCTGGGCTACGCGGTCTGCTGGGCCGCCGAGGCCTACGGCTCGGACGCGCCCACCGTGCTGTCCTGGGTCGCGGCGCAGACCGAGCGGATCGACGTCGGCTCGGCGATCTTCCAGATCCCCGCCCGTACGCCCACGATGACGGCGATGACCGCCGCCACCCTCGACTCCCTCTCCGGCGGCCGCTTCCGCCTGGGCCTCGGCGTCTCCGGCCCGCAGGTCTCCGAGGGCTGGTACGGCGTGAAGTTCGACAAGCCGCTCGCCCGCACCCGCGAGTACGTCGAGATCATCCGCAAGGCCATGGCCCGCGAGCGCGTCTCCCACGCCGGCGAGCACTGGACGCTGCCGCTGCCCGGCGGCCCGGGCAAGCCCCTCAAGCTCACCGTCCACCCGGTGCGCGAGCACATCCCGCTGTACATCGCCGCGATCGGCCCGAAGAACCTGGAGCAGACCGGCGAGATCGCCGACGGCGCCCTGGTGATCTTCTTCGCCCCCGAGCACGCCGAGGAGACCACCCTCGGCGCCCTGCGCGCGGGCCGCGAGAAGGCGGGCAAGACCCTGGAGGGCTTCGACATCGTCCCGACCGTGCCCATGGCCGTCGGCGAGGACGTCGACGCGCTCGCCGACCTCTTCCGCCCGTACACCGCCCTCTACGTGGGCGGCATGGGCAGCGCCAAGCAGAACTTCTACAACAAGCTGGCGCGCCGCATGGGCTACGAGAAGGAGGCCGCCGAGATCCAGGAGAAGTACCTCTCCGGCGACAAGGCGGGCGCCGCCGCGGCCATCCCCCGGCAGCTGATCGACTCCACCACCCTGCTGGGCCCCGTGGAGCGCATCGCCGACCGGATGCAGGCCTACGCCGACGCCGGGGTCACCACCCTGTCGCTGGCCCCGGCCGGGCTCACCCTCGACGAGCGGATCGCCGCCCTGCGCACCGGTGTCGAGGCCCTGGAGCGGGCCGGGCTCGCGTAACGAGCCCACGAGCCCGCACCGGGAGGTCCGCGGCCGTGGCGGGGGCTCGGGGGTCGTCTTCCCCGCCACGGCCGACACCGAACACAACGCCCGGGTGCCCGCGTGGTTACGCGCCGGGACGATCCGGAATCTTTAACCGCCGTCCTTCGTTCGGCCGAGCCTCGCGGGCCTCCTGATTGCCGCCTCCCGGGCACCGCACTTGACTGGGTGCCCACGGAGGTGAAGGCCATGCTCACGGCCCGCAGTCTGTTCCAGGAGATCCTCGGCAACGACGAGGCGTACCGGCTCTTCTGCTCGATCGCCGCCGCCGGCGCGGCGCAGGGCGGCTGGGAGAACGGCCGCATCGCCGCCCTGGCGCCCGAGAGCCGGCGCCACCTCGCACCGAAGATCGCCCGGCACGGCGCGGACGAGGACAAGCACGGCCGGATCTTCAACGGCCTGCTGCGCCGCCGCGGCCTGGAACCCTGCACCGTCCCGGCCGAGACCGACTACACGTTGATCCTCGAACGCCGCGGCATCGGGCTCCCGCACGCCAAACTGCGCGCCGACCAGCCGCTGACCGAGCGGGACATCATCGCCTACCTGGCCCACAGCCGGGTCACCGAGCAGCGCGCGTCCGACCGGATGGACGCGCTCACCCGGCACTTCGGCGACCACCCCGAGATCGGCGCGGCCATTCACGTCATCCACGCCGACGAGGTCAACCACCTCGCCTACTGCCACGAGGAGCTGCTGCGCCTGGCCGCCGCCGGACACGGCCGCGTCATCCACGACCTCCTCCGGCGCAGCGCCCTCGCCGAGATCGCCGTCCACCGCGACGTCGGCCTCGCCGTCATGGCCCGCATGGGCCGCGTCCTGCGCTGGCCGGCGGCCAAGTCGGCGGCGCTCACGGCGGGCATCCACGCCCTCTACGCCTACGAGCGCCTGGGCGGCTGGCGCCGGATGGTCACCCTCCGGATGCCGGAGCACCGCGACGCCCTGGGCGGCCCGGCGACGGCGGCCCCGGAGCCGGTCTGAGCCGCCCGGCTCACCCCGGGGCCACGGCTCACAGCCACCCGCGCCGTTTGAACAGCCGGTACAGCCAGCCGACCAGCCCCGCCATCAGGACCACCACCACCGGATAGCCCCACGGCTGCCGGAGCTCCGGCATGTGGGAGAAGTTCATCCCGTAGATCCCGGCGATCATCGTCGGTACGGCCGCCATCGCCGCCCACGCCGAGATCTTGCGCATGTCGTCGTTCTGCTGGACCCCCATCTGCGCGAGATGAGCGGAGAGAATGTCCGAAAGCAGCCGGTCCAGGCCCTCCACCGATTCGTTCGCCCGGGCCAGGTGGTCGCTCACGTCGCGGAAGAACGGCCAGGACTTCTCGTCCACGAACGGCAGTTCCGTCGCGGACAGCCGCGCCATCGGTTCGACGAGCGGCAGTATCGCCCGGCGGAACTCCACGACCTGGCGTTTGAAGGAGTAGATCCGCGACGCCGTGTGCCGCACGTCCTCGCCCAGCGGCGCGAAGACCTCGGCCTCCAGCTCGTCCAGATCCGCGTGGAGCAGGATCGCCACGTCCGTGTAGTGGTCCACGACCGCGTCGCACACCGCGTACAGCACCGCCGTCGGCCCGTGCCGCAATATGCCCGGATCCCGTTCCAGCCGCCGGCGCACCTCCCCCAGCGGGCTGCCCTCGCCGTGCCGGACGGTCACCACGAAGCAGTTCCCGATGAAGACCATCACCTCGTCCGTGGTCACGGTGTCCCGTACGTCGTCGTAGACCACGGGCTTGAGGACCATGAACAGCGAGTCGTCGTAGACCTCCAGCTTCGGCCGCTGATGCGCGTTGAGCGCGTCCTCCACGGCCAGCGGATGCAGCCCGAACTCGCTCGTGACCAGGCCGAACTCCTTCTCGGTGGGCTCGTAGAGCCCGATCCAGACGAACGACTCGGTCTCGGCGCGGGCCGCTTCCAGCGCGTCCGCCAGCTCGGCCGGGGTCTCGGTGCGCTCCCCGTGCCGGTAGATGGCGCAATCCACGATCACGCAGGCCATTCTGCCGCTCATCCGTCCGCCGTACACCCGTCGAGGCCCGGACGGTGGTCGTAGGCTGACGGTCATGCCCACGCTGATCCTGGTCCGGCACGGCCGGTCGACCGCCAATACCGGGGGAGTGCTCGCCGGACGGACGCCCGGTGTGGCCCTGGACGAACGGGGTACGGCCCAGGCCGCCGCCCTCCCGGCCCGCCTCGCGGACGTCCCGCTCGCCGCCGCCGTCTCCAGCCCGCTGCTGCGCTGCCGGGAGACGCTCGCCCCGCTGCTCGCCGCCCGGCCCGGGCTGCCGCTCCACACCGACGAGCGGATCACCGAGTGCCACTACGGCGACTGGTCCGGCCGCAAGCTCAGCGAGCTGTCCGGCGAACCGCTGTGGGAGGTCGTCCAGCGCCACCCCTCCGCCGCGGCCTTCCCCGGCGGCGAGTCCCTGCGCGCCGTGCAGACGCGCGCCGTGGACGCCGTCCAGGGGTGGAACGAGCGCGTCGAGCGCGAGCACGGCGATGACGCGGCCTACCTGATGTGCACCCACGGCGATGTGATCAAGGCCGTGGTCGCCGACGCCCTGGGCCTCCACCTCGACCAGTTCCAGCGGATCACCGCCGACCCCTGCTCGGTCACCGCGATCCGCTACACCCGGCTGCGCCCCTATCTGCTGCGCCTGGGCGACACCGGCGACCTCGCGGGCCTCGCGCCGCGGCCGGCCGCCCCGGGCGGCGAGGGCGCGGACGCGGCCGTCGGGGGCGGTGCGGGAGCACCGTGATCGTCGCGAGCAGTAGGGTGGTGGGCGCGGGAACTCCGGGGCCACCGCCCCTGCTCCCGCACCGGAACGCAAACCCCAAGTGCCCTCCGAACCCCATGGAGCAGGACGTTGTCCCGTCAGGTGTTCCTCTATGACCCTCCGGACCGATTCGTCGCCGGTACGGTCGGGCTGCCGGGCCGCCGTACTTTCTTCCTCCAGGCCAGCGCGGCCGGCCGCGTCACCAGCGTGGCGCTGGAGAAGGCCCAGGTCGAAGCCCTCGCCGAGCGCATCGACGAGCTGCTGGACGAGGTCGTCCGGCGCACCGGCGGCAACGCCCCGGTGCCGGCCGTGGCCCCGGTCGAGCTCGCCGACGCAGCCCCCTTGGACACCCCCGTCGAGGAGGAGTTCCGCGTCGGCACCATGGCCCTGGCCTGGGACGGCGACGGCGAGCGCATGGTGGTGGAGGCCCAGGCCCTCGTCGAGCTGGAGGCCGGCACCGACGAGGACCTCGCGGAGGCCGAGGAGCGGCTGCTCCAGGACGAGCTGAACGGCCCGCCCATGCTCCGCGTCCGGCTGACCGGCACCATGGCCCGCGCCTTCGCCAAGCGCGCGCTCGAAGTCGTCAACGCGGGCCGGCCGCCCTGCCCGCTGTGCAGCCTGCCGCTCGACCCGGAGGGACACGTATGCCCGCGCCAGAACGGATACCGCCGGGGAGCGTGACCCCGCACGAGCTCCTGGCCAAGGGCGAGCTGACGGTCCGGGGCCGGGTCGGCGAGGCCTCCAACGCGGTCCTGTACTGCACGGTCGAGTACGAGGGCGTGAGCGCCGCCTGCGTCTACAAGCCCGTCGCGGGGGAGCGGCCCCTGTGGGACTTCCCCGACGGCACCCTCGCCCAGCGCGAGGTCGCCGCGTACGAGCTCTCCGAGGCCATGGGGTGGGGCCTGATCCCGCCCACCGTGCTGCGCGACGGGCCCTACGGCGAGGGCATGTGCCAGCTGTGGATAGAGGCGTCGGCCGACGAGGAAGCCCTCCTCGCCCTGGTGGAGGGCGAGGAACCGGGCCCCGGCTGGAAGGCCGTGGGCTTCGCCGACGTGGGCGAGGACCGCACCGCGCTGCTCGTCCACGCCGACGACGAACGGCTGCGGCGGCTGGCCGTGCTCGACGCGGTGATCAACAACGGTGACCGCAAGGGCAGCCACCTGCTGCCCGCCCCCGGCGGCCGGCTCTACGCCATCGACCACGGTGTGACCTTCAACGCGGACGACAAACTGCGCACCCTGCTGTGGGGATGGGCGGGGGAACCGCTGCCGGAGGAGGCTCTGGAGGCGCTGCGGCGGCTCTCTGCCGATCTGGAGGAGGGGCGGCCACTGGCCGGCCGACTGGCGGAACTGATCACTCCAGCAGAGCTGGAGGCACTGCGGGGCCGGGTGGCGGACCTGCTGCGGACGGGACGCCACCGAGAGCCGAGCGGGCAGTGGCCGGCGATCCCCTGGCCGCCGGTGTGATCGTCCCGGTGTGATCCTTTCGGTCCGACGCATGGGAATACACATGTGGGAAGCCCCGCGCAAGAACGGAACTTCGGCCAAACCCACCCGCCCGGTTCGTATCCGGAACTCGCATCCGGTTACGCTCAGGACATGCATGCCTGGCCCGCTTCTGAGGTTCCCGCCCTGCCCGGCAGTGGCCGCGACCTCCGGATCCACGACACCGCGACCGGTGAGCGAGTGACCCTCGCTCCCGGTCCCGTCGCCCGTATCTACGTGTGCGGCATCACGCCGTACGACGCCACCCACATGGGGCACGCGGCGACCTACAACGCGTTCGACCTCGTGCAGCGCGTGTGGCTCGACACCAAGCGGCAGGTGCACTACGTCCAGAACGTCACCGACGTGGACGACCCGCTGCTGGAGCGGGCCGTGCGCGACGGCGAGGACTGGACCGCCCTCGCCGAGCGCGAGACCGCGCTCTTCCGCGAGGACATGACCGCCCTGCGGATGCTCCCGCCGCGCCACTACGTGGGCGCCGTCGAGTCGATACCCAAGATCGTCCCGCTGGTGGAGCGGCTGCGCGACGCCGGTGCCGCCTATGAGCTCGAGGGCGACATCTACTTCTCCGTCGCGGCCGACCCCGCCTTCGGCGGCGTCTCCCACCTCGACGCCGAGGCGATGCGCCTGCTGTCCGCCGAGCGCGGCGGCGACCCGGACCGTCCGGGCAAGAAGAACCCCCTCGACCCGATGCTGTGGATGGCCGCCCGCCCGGGCGAGCCCAGCTGGGACGGCGCCTCGCTCGGCCCCGGACGGCCCGGCTGGCACATAGAGTGCGTCGCCATCGCCCTGGAGCACCTGGGCATGGGCTTCGACGTCCAGGGCGGCGGCTCCGACCTGATCTTCCCGCACCACGAGATGGGCGCCTCGCACGCCCAGGCGCTCACCGGCGAGCACCCCTTCGCCAAGGCGTACGTCCACGCCGGCATGGTGGCCCTCGACGGCGCGAAGATGTCGAAGTCCAAGGGCAACCTGGTATTCGTCTCCGCGCTCCGCCGCGACGGCGTCGACCCGGCCGCCATCCGCCTCTCGCTGCTCGCCCACCACTACCGCGCCGACTGGGAGTGGACGGACGCCGTCCTGACCGAGGCCGTGGAGCGCCTGGACCGCTGGCGCGCCGCCGTCTCGCGCCCGGACGGCCCCTCCGCCGACGCGCTGGTGGCGGAGATCCGCGAGGCCCTCTCCGACGACCTCGACTCCCCGGCCGCCCTGGCCGCAGTCGACCGCTGGGCCGCCGCCCAGGCCGCCGACGGCGGTACGGACGAGGGGGCGCCGGGCCTGGCCTCCCGCGCGGTCGACGCGCTGCTGGGCGTGGCGCTCTGACGGGCTGAGTCCAACCGTTCCCACGGGGCGCTCCGCGGCGACGCGGGGCGCCCCTTCGTACGTGCGGGGCGCCCCTTCGTACGTAAAGTCCACGGGTGCGATGCGCGAGTCCATGGTGACGCGGGTGACGGGTGCGTTAAGCACGCGGGCATGAGGCATCGATTACGTCTGAGAACGGCGGTGGCCGGCGCCCTCCTGGGCCTGGCGGCGGCCATGGCCGGGCCGGTGGGGACCGTACAGGCCGCCCCCACCGTGAGCGAGCGGACCGTCGGGAACGTCACGGGCTTCTCGACCGCCGGCCCCGTCTTCCACTTCCGCGCGGGCGAGGCCGCGGCCCGGGTGAGCTTCGTGGCGGCCGACACCTTCCGCATCGAGCTGGCGCCCGACGGCACCTTCACCGACCCGGCCGGCAAGGACATCGTGCAGCGGCAGGGCCCGCCCCCGG
Organism: Streptomyces sp. NPDC037389; assembly: GCF_040636475.1. Taxonomy (NCBI): domain Bacteria; kingdom Bacillati; phylum Actinomycetota; class Actinomycetes; order Kitasatosporales; family Streptomycetaceae; genus Streptomyces; species Streptomyces sp. NPDC037389. Next base: position 36,999 of record NZ_JBEZUS010000018.1, on the reverse strand, counting down.
TGACCCGCTGGCGGGACCGGGGCGACCGCTACGAGCTGAGCACGTCGGCGGTCACCCTGCGCGCGTACAAGAAGCCCCTGCGCTTCGCCCTGCACCGCGCCGACGGCAGCCGCCTGTGGGCCGAGACCAAGGGCATCACCTGGACGGACGACACCACCACCCAGAGCCTCGCCCGCGGGGCCGACGAGCAGTTCTACGGCGCCGGAATGCAGAACGGGCGCGGCAGCACCTCGCACCGGGGAAAGACCGTCGAGGTGGGTGTCGACTACAACTGGAACGACGGGGGCCACCCGAACTCCGTCCCGTTCTACCTCTCCTCGGCGGGCTACGGCGTCTACCGCAACACCTACGCCCCCGGTACGTACTCCTTCACCGACCCGGTGACCACGAGCGAGAAGGAACGCCGCTTCGACGCGTACTACTTCGCGGGGAATCCGGGGAATTCACCGAAGGCCGTCATCGGGCAGTACACCCGCCTCACCGGCCGTCCGTTCCTGCCGCCGCTGTACGGCCTGGAGATCGGTGACTCGGACTGCTATCTGCACAACAAGAACCGCGGGGAGCGGCGCACGCTGGACGCCCTGAAGGTCGCCGACGGATATGTCGACAACGACATGCCGCTCGGCTGGATGCTCGTCAACGACGGCTACGGCTGCGGCTACGAGAACCTGGCCGACGCCAACAAGGGCCTCGGCGACCGCCGGATGAAAATGGGCCTGTGGACCGAGGACGGCCTGGGGAAACTCGCCGACCAGGTGAAGGCCGGCCAGCGCGTGGCCAAACTCGACGTCGCCTGGGTCGGCGACGGCTACAAATTCGCCCTCGACGGCTGCAAGGACGCCTACAAGGGCATCGAGGACAACAGCGACGCCCGCGGCTTCACCTGGGCCCCCGAGAGCTGGTCCGGCGCCCAGCGCTGCGGAGTGCAGTGGTCCGGCGACCAGAAGGGCTCCTGGGACTACATCCGCTGGCAGATCCCGACCTACGCGGGCGCCACGATGTCCGGACTCGCCTACACCACGGGCGACGTCGACGGCATCTTCGGCGGCAGCCCCCGCACCTACGTCCGCGACCTCCAGTGGAAGGCGTTCCTGCCCGCCGTGATGACGATGGACGGCTGGGCGCCGAGCGACAAACAGCCCTGGCGGTACGGCGATCCGTACACCTCCATCAACCGCAAATACCTCAAGTTGAAGGAATCCCTGCTGCCGTACATGTACTCCTACGCGGCGGAGGCGAACCGCACGGGCGTCGGCCCGGTGCGCCCGCTGGCGCTGGAATACCCGGACGACCCGAAGGCGGCGTCGGACGCGGCGAAATACGAATTCCTGACGGGCGAATACTTCCTGGTGGCCCCGGTCTACGAGGACACGGACGTCCGCGACGGCATCTACCTCCCCAAGGGAAAGTGGACCGACTACTGGACCGGCCGCGTCCACGAGGGCCCGACGACGCTGAACGGCTATCGAGCCCCGCTGGACACCCTCCCGCTCTTCGTGAAGGCGGGCGCGAACATCCCCATGTGGCCCGGCATCCGCTCCGCCGAGGACCGCACGGCGGATTCCCCTGTGGCCTGGGACGTCTACCCGCAGGGCACGTCCTCCTTCACGCTCTACGAGGACGACGGCGCCACCCGCGCCCACCGCGCGGGCGCCTACGCGGAACAGAAACTGACGGTCCGAGAGGAGGGTGACATCACCCTGTCCCTGGACGCGTCCCGCGGCGACTTCCGGGGCAAACAGGCGGCCCGCCCGTACGACTTCACGGTCCACACGGGCACGGCGCCGCACGGTGCTTCGCTGGACGGCCGGGAGCTGCCGCGCCTGGAGTCGAAGGCGGCATTCGAGGCGGCGGAGGCGGGCTGGTGGTACGACGCCGAAGACCGGGGCGGCGTGGCGCGGGTGAAGACGGGGACGCGGCCGACGGATCGTTCCTTCAATCTGAGGCTGGCAATTTCCGCTGATTCAGGCGGAGTTGCTCGGCGATAAGCGATACAGTCGCTGCGCGACGACGCGATTGCCGCGCCTGCCTGTCTGGGGGGCCCGCCGCCGGTCAGCCTGCCCCATTCGGGGGAGGGCCTGACTGGGGCGCGGCCACCCGGTACGCCGGGAACGGCCGCGCCCATGGCCGGGCCCTCCGTCCGGAGGGCCTGACCACCGGTGGGCTTGAGCCCACTCCGGAGAGAGGCGTGCGAGTGCGTCATCGCAAGAAGAAGGACCGGTCTTGCCTGAGGGCCCGGCTGTACCGCTGGGTTGCTCCGTTCCTGGGAGCGGCCGTCGCGGCGGCAGTGCGGTGATGGCTGGAGGTGAGGTTCCGGAAGTGACGCCGCCGGTGTTCCCCCATCCGACCCACTGATGGGGGAACACCGGGTGTCATGATCCTTCTTGCAGGGTGCCCGCTGCCGCTACCGAGCCCTCGGCGGCGGGTGCCCGCTACCGTATTGCATTGCCCTCGGTAGTGAGCCCCAACGGGCCACCACCACCGTACCGGTCGCGCAGGGCGCTTGCATGCGTTACGACGCCGACTCCGCCCGATTCACCTCCCCGGCGCGTACTCCTCCGTACGCGTCCAGTGGCCGGCCGGGCTGATGCCCACCTCGTAGGCGAGGGGCCGCCCTCGGCGTCGTAGGCCAGGTGCCGCACCTCGGCGACAGCGGCCGGGGCGTCGAGCCGGAGAGCTCCGGCTCCTCCTTGGGCAGCGCCATCGGTTTCCTCAAGGGGTGGAGGTGGGGGAGCGGTGATTTCCGCTGTCACACGGTCGTAGCGGAGGCGGGGCGCGCGGGGTGGCACGACGCGCTGGGTGTGGCGTTATGGCTTGTGGGCGAGCCGGTGCTGGGCGGCGTCGATCGCGGCGAGGAGGCGTTCGGCGTGGGTGAGGACGGGTCGCTCCTGTGGGAGGACCCATGCGCGACCGCCCACGCACCGGGTGGGCGGCGGGGCGAGGATCGCCCAGCCGGTGGGGTAGGCGACGACGCCGTCCATTCCGGCGAAGCGGTAGCTCGTTCCGAGGGGGAGCAGCCACCGCATGGCGCGTTCGGTGTCGCTCATGAGGTACGGCCCGAGGGGGTGGGCGTCGGCCTTGAGCTGGGACACGGCCGCCATGGCAAGCGTGAAGTCCAGCCGGATCGCGTCCCACCGGCGGCCGGTCAGGAGCGGGACTGTGCCTCCCATCGCCCAGAGCCGGATGGTGCCCTCGGGGTCGGTGGCGGCCTTGGCGAGCCAGTGAGCCATCGCGTTCGGGGTCATGCGTTCCTCCTGTAGTCGAGTTCGGCCCAGACGACCGCGCCGTGCCGAGTGCGGTCGTGTCCGTAGCGATCCGTGTCGATGAGGCCGGCAAGTACGGCTCGCCGGGCTTGTTCGCTCAGATCCGCCGGGAGATCCACTTCGATACGGATCCGCTGACGGGTCTCGTCGGTGCGCGGCGCGCGCCCGGTGGCTGCCGCAAGGAGTGCGGCCAGCGCTGTGGCCTGGGTCTTTGCGGTACACAACGGATGCCCCCGGGTGAGCGACTGATCACCTGACGTATTTCTAATGCATTAGCATCCAGCTAGTGCATTAGGTTGCCAACACCGTCGGTAACCCAAGCCTCACGGGCAGCACGGAGAGAGGCTCATGGCCGCAGAACAGCCGCCGTACATGCGCGTCGCCGATGACTTGCGTCGCCGGATCGCCGCAGGTGAGTGGGCGGTGGGGGAGCGGCTTCCCTCGCGTGCCCGGCTCGCGGCCGAGTATGGCGTGGGCTCGAACGTGTTGCAGAAGGCTCAGGAACGCCTCATCGTCGAAGGCCTGTTGGAGGGGCGTGCCGGATCCGGCACGTACGTGCGCATGCCTCGTGAACGGTTGCGCATGGTGCGGTCTCGGCGTCGTGAGCGGCGCGGGGGTTCGCCTTTCCGGTCCGGCATGCGCGAGCAAGGACGTCGGGAGTCATGGGAGTCCCACTCCGAGGCGCGGGTGCCCGCGCCCGAGCGCATCGCGCAGCGTCTGGCCATCGAGGTCGGCGATCCGTGCGTGCGGACCGTCTACGAGTTCCTGGCCGACGGGCAGCCCGTGCAGCTCTCCGAGAGCTGGGAGCCGATGGCCGTCACCGGCAGCACCCCGATCGTCCTGCCCGAACTCGGCCCGTTCGCGGGGATGGGGGTGGTGGAGCGGATGCGTTCCATCGGCGTCGTCATCGAAACGGCGGTTGAGATTCCCCGCCCGGCTCGTGCCACCCAGGCGCAGGCCAACCTGCTGGGGATCAGCCTCGGTGACCTGATCACGGAGATCGAGCGCACGTATTACGACTCGGACGGACGCCCGGTGGAGACGGCCGACATCGCGGTGCCGGACGCGCGTTGGGAGATCGTCTATGAGATCCCGGTAGAGGGGCGCAACGGCTGAGCTCAGTACTCCGCCAGCGATTCCCGCTCTCCGGCGCCGCCATCGATGGAGATTCCGCATTGGCTCGGCAGCGCGGCGATCAGTCGGCAGCCGGGCGAAATGGTGCGCGACGCGTGGACCTGGCCAACAATGGGCCGGGGGTCCCCGATCACGCCCGCGAGGAGAGCCTCATGCCCCGTGCCCTGGACGGCAAGACCGCCATCGTGACCGGAGGGTCCGCGAATCTCGGGGCGCGGTTCGCCGCCGCGCTCGCCGAGGACGGCGCCAACGTCATGGTGCACTACAACAGCGACTCCAAACGGGACCAGGCCGAGGACGTGGCCCGGAAGCTCACCGGGCACGGGGTGAAGGCCGCCACCCGGCAGGGTGATCTCACCCGGGTCGAGGAGGTGACGGGGCTCGTCGACGCGACGATCGACACGTTCGGGCAGTGGGACATCCTCGTCAACACCGCCGGGATGATCGTCCGTAAACCCATCGCGGAGTTCACCGAGGACGAGTGGGAGCGGATGTTCGCGATCAACGCGAAGATCCCGTTCTTCCTGATGAAGGAGGCGGCCACGAAGATGGCCGACCACGGCCGCGTCCTGAACCTCATCACGACGATCGTGGGCGTCACCGCCCCCACCTACGGCGGCTACGCCGGCAGCAAGAGCCCCGTCGAGCACTACACCAAGTCGCTCGCGAAGGAGATCGGCGGGCGCGGGATCACCGTCAACTGCGTGGCGCCCGGGCCGCTCAAGACCAGTTTCTTCTATCCGGCGGAGACCGACGAGAACATCGCCTGGCTGAAGAGCATGAGCGTCAACGGCGACATCGGCGACCCCGACGACGTCGTGCCCGTCGTCCGGTTCCTGGTCTCGCCCGAGGCCAAATGGGTGACGGCGCAGACCCTCTTCGTCAACGGAGGGCTGGTCGGGACGGCCAGTTGACCCGATGCTGACCGATGCGCAAGCCAACTCTTGCTTGGTTGAGCAAACACGCGCTACCTTTTGCTCATGCGAGCAAGGAACAGTGCGGCCAAGCAGGAGACGGGGGGTGCGTCCCGGACGTTCACCGAGGCGGCCCGGCGGGCTCAGATCGTGGAGGCCGCCATCGAGGTCATCGCCGAAGTGGGCTACGCCAAGGCGACGTTCACCCGGATCGCCAAGCGGGCGGGGCTGAGCAGCACGGGGATGATCTCGTACCACTTCGCCGGCAAGGGTGACCTCATGCGGGAGGTCGTCGCCGAGGTGTTCCGGGTGGCGGACGGGTACATGATCCCGAGGATCGAGGCACAGGCGACGGCTTCCGGGCGGCTCCGCGCGTACATCGAGTCGAATATCGAGCTCGTCGGTGAATTCCCGAAGCATCTCCCCGCCGTGGTCGAGGTACTGGCCAACGTCCGGGGCGAGGATTCCACGATGCGGGAGTTCTGTGCCTCGATGGATTCGCTCGTGGACATGCACACGCATTTGATCCATGAGGCCCAGAAGGCCGGCGAATTCGGGGAGTTCGACCCGCGCGTGATGGCCCTCGCGATCCGCGGGGCCGTCGACGGCGTGGTGACCCGCGCCGCCAAGGACCCGGACTTCGACGCCGTCGTCTGCGGCCGTGAGCTCGCCGACCTGTTCGAGCGCGCCACAAGGAAGGACAAACGGGGGGAATGATGGGAACACAAGAGCAGACAAGCCAGTCCGTCGACGGGGCGGCGGAGACGCGGACACAGGCGCAGAAGACCGCCGCCCTCCGCAAACTGATCGTCCTTCAGCTCGTCATCGAGCTCGCCCTGCCGCTCGGCGGCTACTACGGGCTGCGCGCCGCCGGCGTGAGCCAGTGGGCGGCGCTGGCGATCGGCAGCCTCCTGGCCGTGCCGTGGCTCGTGCACGGGATGGTCAAGCGCCGCCGGGTGGAGGTCATGGCGGTCTTCACGCTGACGCTGATGGCCGTCGGCGCGTTGATGTCGGTGGTGACCGGCGATCCGCGCACGCTGCTCGTCCGGGACAGCTGGATCGCTGCCCTCGCCGGGTTCTGGGTGCTCGGAACGCTCCTGACCCGGCGGCCGTTCATGATGACGATGGCCCAGACGATCGTGGCGGCGAAGGTCGGCGAGGCCGGCCGGCGCGAGTGGGAGGCCCGCTGGGGGGCGGAGCCCGCCTTCCGCCGCGCCATCCGGGTCATCACCGCCGTGTGGGGGACCGTGCTCACCCTGGACGCGGGGGTCCGCGTCGTACTGGCCCTCACCGCGCCGGTCGACCTGGTGCCGACGCTGAGCACCGTCCAGTGGCTGGTGGTCCTGGCCGGGCTGCTCGTCTTCCACAACCGGTACATCACCCGGCACGGGCTGAAGGTCTAGGGGGAAACGTGGATACGGGGGAGAAGAACATGGATACGGACGTCATCGTCGTCGGGGCCGGACCCACCGGTCTGACCGTCGCCAACGAACTGGGCCTCGCCGGCGTCCGCGCCGTCGTCCTGGAACGGCTGCCCGAGCGCACCGGACAGTCCAAGGCGCTCAACCTCCAGCCCAGGACCGCCGAGATGCTGGACATGCGCGGCTGGCTGGACCCCGTCCTCGACCGGGCCGTCACCACCCTGCCCGGCGGCCACTTCGCCGGGATGCCCCTGGACTACACGACCCTGGGCACCGCCTTCCCGTACCAGGTGGGCATCCCGCAGGCCCGGGTCGAGGAGTTCCTGGTAGCGCACCTCGCCACATACGGCATCCCCGTACTGCGCGGCCACGAGCTCGCCGGGTTCACCCAGAACGCCGACGGCGTCACCGCGACCGTCACCGGGCCGGACGGGAGCGAGCGGCGGCTGCGCGCCGCCTATCTCGTCGGCGCGGACGGCGGCCGCAGCCGGGTCCGCAAGGAGCTCGGCGTGGGCTTCCCCGGCCGGGACGGCCGCTACTCCCTCGTCGTCGCCGACGTGGTGCTCGCCGAGGACAGCGCGCTGCCCACCGACTGGCGGCTGCCGAACCCCGACGAGCCCGACGGCGACGACGTGTTCCTGATCCCGCTCGGCGACGGCGTCCACCGCTTCCTCTTCGCGGGCCCGGAGCAGCAGAAGCACGACCGGGACGACCCGGTCCCCGACGACGAGGTCCGGGCGGCGCTGGCGACCGCGAAGCGCTTCCGGCCGCAACTCCTGGAGGTGCGCTGGGCGTCGCGGTTCACCGACGCCGCCCGGCAGGCCGAGCGCTATGTCACCGGCCGCGTCATGCTGGCCGGCGACGCCGCGCACGTCCACCTCCCGGCGGGCGGCCAGGGCATGAACCTGGGAGTGCAGGACGCCTTCAACCTCGGCTGGAAGCTCGCCGCGGTCGTCCAGGGGCGGATGCCCGAACGGCTCCTGGACACCTACCACTCCGAACGGCACCCCGTGGGCGAGGGCGTCCTGGCGAACACCCGGGCCCAGGGCGCCCTGATGTGGCCGGACGACGACGTGCGCGCCCTGCGCGGCATCCTCGGCGACGTCCTCGCGATGCCCGAGGCGAACCGGCGGATCGCCGGAATGATCTCCGGCATCGACATCCGCTACGACATGCCGGACGCGCCCGGGCACCCGCTGCTGGGCGCGCGGCTGCCCGTCCGCCTGGCGGCGGGGCGAGGCGCCCTGCTCGGACCCGAGGGCGGGGCGGCGCGGGGGTGGGCCGGGCGCGTCGACGCGGGGCCGGCGCCCGAGGGCGTCGACGGCGCCGAGGTGGTGCTGGTCCGGCCGGACGGGCACGTGTGCTGGGCGGGCCCGGCGGGCGGTGACGCGTCGCTTCTCGCGGCGCTGGAGCGGTGGTTCGGGCCGGGGGACTGAGCCCTACTTCAGGAACGTCACCTCGGGGTACGCCGCCGACGGCCGCTCCAGCAGGGGGCTGCGCACACCGCGCAGGTGCCGGTCGAAGAACGCGTTCACGTACGCCCGCGTGAGGGCCGTCGCCCGGTCCGCCTTCAGGGTGCCGAAGGAACCGGGAACGGCCTCCGGCGGGACGGCCGGCGGCATGCCGAAGCGCTCCACCAGCCAGGGCCCGTCGGTGAAGGTGAGGTGGCCGCCCTGGGCGACGTCGAGCCAGCGCTTCCAGCCGGTCAGATGCCGCCAGGTCCGCTCCCAGTCGTCCCGGTTCTCCGCGTCGCCGGCCCGCTGGGCGCCCAGCAGCAGGACCGGGCGCTTCAGGTCGGTGGACGGCTCGCTGAAGAAGTTGCCGTCCATGTTCACCGCGGCCTTCACCCGCCGGTCGGTGCGCGCGACCTCCACCGCGCTCGCCCCGCCGATCGAGTGACCGGCCACGCCGATGCGGTCGCGGTCGACGCGCAGGCCGCTGCCGGGGGCCGTCAGGCGGTCGAGGACGAACGAGATGTCCTTGGCGCGGTTGGATATCACGGCACCCGCGTCCGGCTTCCCGCACAGCAGGCAGTCCTCGATACGGCCGTCGGGGAACTGCACCGGGGCCTCGTATGTGTGGTCGACCGCGGCCACGGCGTACCCGCGCGAGGCCAGGTCCTCGCCCAGCGCGGTGAGCGTGAAGCGGCTCATCCCGAAGCCGGGGGACAGCACGACGAGCGGCCGCGCCTTCGGGGCGACCGGCGCGTTGAGGATCGCGTGGGTGCGCACCCAGGCGGCGGCCTCGGTGCCGAGGACCTTCTTCGACAACTCCTTTGATACGTAGGGGGCCTTGGGCCCGGCCGAGGGGAGCGCCGGGTACCACAGCGACACCATGAGCTCACGGTGGCCGGCGGCCGGCTTCCAAGGGTCGGTCCGCGAGGTGTCGACCAGGTGCAGCGTCCGCGTGCCGATCGGTGCCCGCGTCGCCGGTGCGGGGACCTCGCCGACGGGGGCCGGACGGGACGCCGCGACGGCGGCGGACGGTATCTGCGGGGCCACGAAGGCGGTGAGCAGCGCGGCCGCCAGGAGCGACCTGCGTGTAGTGATCATCGACATGATCGTCACGCTAGGCGGCGCGGCCGCTCCCGGCGTCCTCCCAAGGTGTGAGACGGCTCCCCCTACCGCGCGTTGCCGTGCTCACCCGGGGGCAACCCCCGGACCCCCGGCCCCTCCACCGCGCTAACGCGCGTTGAAGTACTTCGCCTCCGGGTGGTGGATCACGATCGCGTCCGTCGACTGCTCCGGGTGCAGCTGGAACTCCTCCGACAGGTGCACCCCGATCCGCTCCGGCTCCAGCAGGGCCGCGATCTTCGCGCGGTCCTCCAGGTCGGGGCACGCCCCGTAGCCCAGGGAGAAGCGGGCGCCCCGGTACTTCAGGGCGAACATGCCCTCCACGTCGTCCGGGTCCTCGCCCCCGAAGCCCAGCTCCGCCCGGACGCGCGCGTGCCAGTACTCGGCCAGGGCCTCCGCCAGCTGCACCGACAGGCCGTGGAGCTCCAGGTAGTCGCGGTAGGAGTCCGACGCGAAGAGCTCCGCCGTCGCCCCGCCGATCCGTGAGCCGACCGTGACGACCTGAAGGCCGACCACGTCCGGCTCGCCGCTCTCCTCCGGGCGGAAGAAGTCCGCCAGGCACAGGCGCCGGCCGCGGCGCTGGCGCGGGAAGGTGAAGCGGGTGCGCTCGGTGCCGTCCTCGTGGAGGAGGATGAGGTCGTCGCCCTTGCTCACGCACGGGAAGTAGCCGTGGACGACGGCCGCCTCCAGCAGGTTCTCCGTGTGGAGCTTGTCCAGCCAGCCGCGCAGCCGGGGGCGGCCCTCGGTCTCGACCAGCTCCTCGTAGGTCGGGCCGCCCGTGCGGGCCTGCTTCAGGCCCCACTGGCCCTTGAAGAGCGCGCCCTCGTCCAGCCAGGACGCGTAGTCCTTCAGCGGGATGCCCTTGATGACGCGCGTGCCCCAGAACGGCGGCTCGGGGATGCGGTTGTCCACCGCCACGTCCGAGCGGACGGCGCCCTCGGGCTCCTTCACCTCCGGTACGGCCACGTCCCGCTTGGGTACGCGCCGCTGCTTGAGATCCGGCAGCGTCGCGCCCGGCACCCCGCGCTTGACGGCGACGAGCGCGTCCATCAGGCGCAGGCCCTCGAAGGCGTCCCGGGCGTAGCGGACCTCGCCCTCGTAGATCTCGTGGAGGTCCTGCTCGACGTACGCGCGGGTGAGCGCGGCCCCGCCGAGGATCACCGGGTAGGTGGCCGCCAGCTTGCGCTGGTTGAGCTCCTCCAGGTTCTCCTTCATGATCACGGTGGACTTCACCAGCAGGCCGGACATGCCGATGACGTCGGCGCGGTGCTCCTCGGCGGCCTCGACGATGGCCGAGACCGGCTGCTTGATGCCGAGATTGACGACGTTGTAGCCGTTGTTGGACAGGATGATGTCGACGAGGTTCTTGCCGATGTCGTGGACGTCGCCGCGCACCGTGGCCAGGACGATCGTGCCTTTACCGTCGGCGTCGGACTTCTCCATGTGCGGTTCGAGGTGGGCCACCGCCGCCTTCATCACCTCGGCCGACTGGAGCACGAACGGCAGCTGCATCTGGCCGGAGCCGAAGAGCTCGCCGACGACCTTCATGCCGGCCAGCAGCGTCTCGTTGACGATGTCGAGGGCCCTGCGGGCCCCCAGGGCCTCGTCGAGGTCGGCCTCCAGGCCGTTCCGCTCGCCGTCGATGATGCGGCGCTGGAGCCGCTCCTCCAGCGGCAGGGCGGCCAGCTCCTCGGCCTTGCCCGCCTTGAGGGACTTGGCGGTGGCGCCCTCGAACAGCGCCATCAGCTTCTGCAGCGGGTCGTAGCCCTCGGCGCGCCGGTCGTGGATCAGGTCGAGGGCGGTGGTGACCTGCTCCTCGTCGAAGCGGGCGATGGGCAGGATCTTGCTCGCGTGGACGATCGCCGAGTCCAGGCCGGCCTTCACGCACTCGTCCAGGAAGACGGAGTTGAGGAGGATGCGGGCGGCCGGGTTGAGGCCGAAGGAGATGTTCGACAGGCCCAGCGTGGTCTGTACGGCCGGGTGACGGCGCTTGAGCTCGCGGATGGCCTCGATGGTGGCGACGCCGTCCTTGCGGGACTCCTCCTGGCCGGTGCAGATGGTGAAGGTCAGGCAGTCGATGAGGATGTCGTCCTCGAGGATGCCCCAGTTGCCGGTGAGGTCGGCGATGAGCCGCTGGGCGATCTCGACCTTCTTCTCGACGGTCCGGGCCTGGCCCTCCTCGTCGATGGTGAGCGCGATGAGGGCGGCTCCGTGGTCCCGCGCGAGCCGGGTGACCTTGGCGAAGCGGGACTCGGGGCCGTCGCCGTCCTCGTAGTTGACGGAGTTGATCACCGCGCGGCCGCCGAGCTTCTCCAGGCCCGCCTCGATGACGTCGACCTCGGTGGAGTCCAGCACGACCGGCAGGGTGGAGGCGGTGGCGAAGCGGCCGGCCAGCTCCACCATGTCGGCGACGCCGTCGCGGCCGACGTAGTCCACGCACAGGTCGAGCATGTGGGCGCCCTCGCGGATCTGCTCGCGGGCCATCTCCACGCAGTCGTCCCAGCGGCCGTCCAGCATGGCCTCGCGGAACTTCTTCGAGCCGTTGGCGTTGGTGCGCTCTCCGATGGCCAGGTACGAGGTGTCCTGGCGGAAGGGGACCGTCTGGTAGAGGGACGCGGCACCGGGCTCGGGCCGGGGGCTGCGCTCGGGCGGGGTGACGCCGCGGACGCGTTCGACGACCTGGCGCAGGTGCTCGGGGGTGGTGCCGCAGCAGCCGCCGACGAGCGACAGGCCGTAGTCGCGGACGAAGTTCTCCTGCGCGTCGGCCAGACCCTCCGGGCCGAGCGGGAAGTGGGCGCCGTCCTTGGTGAGGATCGGCAGGCCCGCGTTCGGCATGCACAGCAGCGGGATGCGGGAGTGGCGGGTGAGATAGCGCAGGTGCTCGCTCATCTCGGCGGGGCCGGTCGAGCAGTTCAGGCCGATCATGTCGATGCCGAGCGGTTCCAGCGCGGTCAGCGCGGCGCCGATCTCGGAACCGAGGAGCATGGTGCCGGTGGTCTCGAAGGCCATCGAGCACAGCAGCGGCACCTCGAGGCCGGTGGCCGCCATGGCGCGCCGGGAGCCCAGGATCGACGCCTTCGTCTGCAGCAGGTCCTGGGTGGTCTCGACGATCAGGGCGTCGGCGCCGCCGGCGAGCAGGCCCTCCGCGTTGGCCTGGAAGCCGTCGCGGAGCGTGGCGTAGCCGATGTGGCCGAGGGTGGGCAGCTTGGTGCCGGGACCGATCGAGCCCAGTACCCAGCGCTGCCGGCCGTCGTCGGCGGTGTACCCGTCCGCCACTTCGCGGGCGATGCGGGCGCCGGCCTCGGACAGTTCGTGGACGCGGTCCGCGACGTCGTACTCGGCCATGGCCGTGTGGTTGGCGCCGAAGGTGTTGGTCTCCACGCAGTCCACGCCGACGGCGAAGTACGCCTCGTGCACCGAGCGCACGATGTCCGGCCGGGTGACGTTGAGGATCTCGTTGCAGCCTTCGAGCTGCTGGAAGTCCTCAAGGCTGGGGTCCTGCGCCTGGAGCATCGTTCCCATCGCCCCGTCGGCCACCACCACGCGGGTGGCGAGGGCCTCGCGCAGTTGCGCGATTCGGGCGGAACGGACGGTCGATGGCGTAAGCGAGGCCATGGATGTGCTCCCGGGTGTGCGACGGCTGTCGGCTTTGCGCCCTCGCTGAAGAGGGCGCACGTCGCCAGCCTAGCCGTCGGGGGGCCGGGAGGCCGAGGGGCGTCCACGGTCTGGACCATCCGGTGGACCGTCGGCCCGATCCGGGTCCTGCGGCCGGATTCGGCCGTACGAGCCCTGTCGGTGATCATGGTCTGGCCTGCTGTCGGGTATCCCCTGGTCGGCATCGGCCGATAGTGTTCAGCATTGCCGAACGGATACAAACGGATACAGCCGGGCGGCGCGGGTGTGTAAGGAGGGTGCTCGATGGCACGGACCATCCAGTCACTGGAGCGGGCGGCGGCGATGCTGCGGCTGCTCGCGGGCGGTGAGCGACGGCTCGGCCTGTCCGACGTGGCCTCCGCGCTGGGCCTGGCGAAGGGCACCGCCCACGGCATCCTGCGCACCCTCCAGCAGGAGGGGTTCGTCGAGCAGGACCCCGCCTCGGGGCGCTACCAGCTCGGCGCCGAGCTGCTGCGGCTGGGCAACAGCTATCTGGACGTCCACGAACTGCGGGCGCGCGCCCTGGTCTGGGCGGACGACCTGGCCCGTTCCAGCGGCGAGAGCGTCTATCTCGGCGTGCTCCACCAGCAGGGCGTCCTGATCATCCACCATGTCTTCCGGCCCGACGACAGCCGTCAGGTGCTGGAGGTCGGCGCGATGCAGCCGCTGCACAGCACGGCGCTGGGCAAGGTGCTGTGCGCCTACGACCCGGTGGCGCACGCCGAGGTCGCCGACGCCGAGCGCCAGGCGTTCGCCCCGCGGACGGTGACGGCCATGCCCGACCTGGAGGGCGTGCTGGACCTGACCCGGGCCCGCGGCTGGGCGTCGGACGTCGAGGAGACCTGGGCGGGCGTGGCCTCGCTCGCGGCCCCCATCCACGACCGGCGCCGGATGCCGGTCGGCGCGGTGGGCATCACGGGCGCCGTCGAGCGCGTCTGCGAGGCGGGCGAGCTCCAGGCCCGGCTGGTCGCGGCGGTGCGCGACTGCGCCCGCGCCGTCTCCCGCGATCTCGGCGCCGGCCGCTTCTGAAGACCGCTTTTCCGAAAGGGGTCGCACCCGCGTTCGCGGCCCCCGGGAAAACGGTCCGTCCGGTTCGCAAAAGCGTTTGGGGAGCGGCTCTTCGAGGCCGCTGAGACCAGGTCGTTACCGGTCGGTATCCGAACGTAAATTTACGGCCAGTTGGCCGAGAGTTTCCGGTCACAGAACCCTTGACGTGCCCTTAACCGTGCAGAAAACTGCCGTGCATCGGTCGGCATTGTCGAACACCTACCGACAATATTCGCTATGGTGTGCAGTGCCACGGGACCGATCGCCGCCCTCACGGAGGGCTCGGACCGCCGGAAACCCGCGGTTCGTCTTCCCCTGGACGAAGGACAAAGGAGTCGCGGGTGTCCAGCTCCGACATCTTCACCGGTGAGTTCATCGGTACCGCAGTGCTGATTCTGCTCGGCGGCGGCGTATGCGCCGCCGTCACCCTGAAGCGTTCCAAGGCACAGAACGCCGGCTGGCTGGCCATCACGTTCGGCTGGGGCTTCGCCGTACTGGCCGGCGCCTACATCGGCGCCAAGTCCGGTGCGCACCTCAACCCGGCCGTCACCCTCGGCCTCGCCTTCGACGGCGCGGTCGACTGGAGCGACGTACCGCTGTACATCGGCTCCCAGCTGCTGGGCGCGATGACCGGTGCCACGCTGGTGTGGCTCGCCTACTACGGCCAGTTCCAGGCGCACCTGACCGACCCGGAGATCGTCAAGTCCCTCAACCCCCACGAGGGCATGGTCGACCAGACCGCCGAGCCGCAGGCCGGCCCGGTGCTGGGCATCTTCTCCACCGGTCCCGAGGTCCGCAACGCGGTGCAGAACCTGCTGACCGAGATCATCGCCACGATGGTGCTGGTGCTGTTCATCCTGACCATGGGCCTGACCAAGGGCCTGGCCGTCAGCGGCACGGGCACCCTGATGGTGGCCCTGGTCGTCGTCGGCATCGGCCTCTCGCTCGGCGGCCCGACCGGTTACGCCATCAACCCCGCCCGTGACCTCGGCCCGCGCATCGTGCACGCGCTGCTCCCGCTGCCCAACAAGGGCGGTTCGGACTGGAGCTACGCCTGGGTCCCCGTGGTCGGCCCGATCATCGGCGCCGCCCTCGCCGCAGGCATCCACAAGATCGCGTTCTGAGCAGCACCCGCCGAGACCCTTCCGACTTCAGGAGCACACCCCCAATGACCGAGACCACAGGCACCCACGCCCAGGGCCCGTTCATCGCCGCGATCGACCAGGGCACCACCTCGTCCCGCTGCATCGTCTTCGACCGCGACGGACGCATCGTCTCCGTCGACCAGAAGGAGCACGAGCAGATCTTCCCGAAGCCGGGCTGGGTCGAGCACGACGCCAAGGAGATCTGGACCAACGTCCAGGAGGTCGTCGCGGGCGCCGTCGAGAAGGCGGGCATCACCGCCGCCGACGTCAAGGCCATCGGCATCACCAACCAGCGTGAGACCACGCTGATGTGGGACAAGAACACCGGTGAGCCGGTCTACAACGCCATCGTCTGGCAGGACACCCGCACCGACGCCCTCTGCAAGGAGCTCGGCCGCAACGTCGGCCAGGACCGCTTCCGCCGTGAGACGGGCCTCCCGCTGGCCTCCTACTTCTCCGGCCCCAAGGTCCGCTGGCTGCTGGACAACGTCGAGGGCCTGCGCGAGCGCGCGGAAGCCGGCGAGATCCTCTTCGGCACCATGGACTCCTGGGTCATCTGGAACCTCACCGGCGGTGCCGAGGGCGGCGTCCACGTCACGGACGTCACCAACGCCTCCCGCACCATGCTGATGAACCTCCGCTCCCTGGAGTGGGACGAGCGCATCCTCGCCTCCATGGAGATCCCGGCCGCCGTGCTGCCGGAGATCCGCTCCTCCGCCGAGGTCTACGGCACCGCCAAGGACGGCGCCCTCGCCGGCGTCCCCGTCGCCTCCGCGCTCGGCGACCAGCAGGCGGCCCTCTTCGGCCAGACCTGCTTCGAGCAGGGCGAGGCCAAGTCCACCTACGGCACCGGCACCTTCATGCTGATGAACACCGGTGACGAGCCCGTCCAGTCCTACAACGGCCTGCTGACCACCGTCGGCTACCGCATCGGCGACCAGAAGCCGGTCTACGCCCTCGAGGGCTCCATCGCCGTCACCGGCTCCCTCGTGCAGTGGATGCGCGACCAGATGGGCCTCATCAAGAGCGCGGCCGAGATCGAGACGCTGGCCAGCTCCGTCGAGGACAACGGCGGCGCCTACTTCGTGCCGGCCTTCTCCGGCCTGTTCGCCCCCTACTGGCGCTCCGACGCGCGCGGTGTGATCGCGGGCCTGACCCGCTACGTCACCAAGGCGCACATCGCCCGCGCCGTACTCGAGGCCACCGCCTGGCAGACCCGCGAGATCACCGACGCCATGACCAAGGACTCCGGCGTCGAGCTCACCGCGCTCAAGGTCGACGGCGGCATGACCTCCAACAACTTGCTGATGCAGACGCTCTCGGACTTCCTGGACGCCCCCGTGGTGCGCCCGATGGTCGCCGAGACCACCTGCCTCGGCGCGGCCTACGCCGCCGGCCTGGCCGTCGGTTTCTGGCCGGACACCGACGCACTGCGCGCCAACTGGCGCCGGGCCGCCGAGTGGACCCCCCGCATGGACGCGGACACGCGTGACCGCGAGTACAAGAGCTGGCTCAAGGCCGTCGAGCGGACCATGGGCTGGATCGAGGACGAGGAGTAATCATGACAACCCCGCAGAGCGTTCCGACCCTGGGAACGCACCCGGCTGCCGGTGCCAACCCGGGCCGAGCCGAGACCCGGGAGAGACTGTCCAAGGCGACATACGACCTCCTGGTGATCGGTGGCGGCATCCTGGGCACCTCGGTGGCCTGGCACGCCGCGCAGTCCGGACTGCGGGTCGCGATGGTGGACGCCGGTGACTTCGCCGGCGCCACCTCCTCCGCGTCCTCCAAGCTCGTCCACGGCGGTCTGCGCTACCTCCAGACCGGCGCGGTCAAGCTCGTCGCGGAGAACCACCACGAGCGCCGGGTGCTGGCCAAGGACGTGGCCCCGCACCTGGTCAACCCGCTCACCTTCTACCTGCCCGTCTACAAGGGCGGCCCGGTGGGCGCGGCCAAGCTCGGCGCCGGTGTGTTCGCCTACTCGGCGCTGTCCGCCTTCGGCGACGGCGTCGGCAAGGTCATCACCCCGGCCAAGGCCAAGGCCGACAACCCCGGTCTGCGCACGGACAACCTCAAGGCCGTGGCGGTCTACTACGACCACCAGATGAACGACTCCCGGGTCGCCGTCATGACGGTCCGCGCGGCCGTCGAGTCCGGCGCGGTCGTCCTCAACCACGCCGAGGTCACCGGCCTGCGCTTCACCCACGGCAAGGTGACCGGCGCGGAGCTCAAGGACCGTGTCGACGGCACGGAGTTCGGCATCGACGCGCGCGTCGTCCTCAACGCCACCGGCCCGTGGGTGGACCACCTGCGGAAGCTGGAAGACAAGGGCGCCGCGCCGTCGATCCGCCTCTCCAAGGGCGCGCACATCGTGATGAAGCGCAAGTCGCCGTGGAAGGCCGCCATGGCCACCCCGATCGACAAGTACCGCATCACCTTCGCCCTGCCGTGGGAGGACCAGCTGCTGCTGGGCACCACCGACACCCAGTACGAGGGCGACCCGGCGGACGTGCGCGCCACCGAGGAGGACATCCAGCAGATCCTCGACGAGGCCGCGTTCTCCATCCAGGACGCCGACCTCGACCGCGACCTGATGACGTACGCCTTCGCCGGTCTGCGCGTGCTGCCCGGCGGCCCGGGCGACGTGGCCCAGGCCAAGCGCGAGACGGTCGTCTCCGAGGGCAAGGGCGGCATGCTCTCCGTCGCCGGCGGCAAGTGGACCACCTACCGCCACATCGGCCGTACGGTCATGGCCAAGCTGGCCAAGGTCCCGGGCAGCCCGCTGACCGAGGACATGGAGCCCGTCTCCAGCCTGGTCCGCCGCACCCCGCTGCCCGGTGTCGCCAACCCCAACGCGGTCGCCCACCGCCTGCTCGTGGACCGCGAGCCCGGCAGCCGCATGGACCCGCTGACCGCCCGTCACCTCGCCACCCACTACGGCTCGCTGTCCTTCGACATCGCCCGCCTGGTCAACGAGAACCCCGAGCTCGGCGAGCGGATCCACGAGGACGGCCCGGAGATCTGGGCGCAGGTCGTCTACGCCCGCGACCACGAGTGGGCCGAGACGGTCGACGACGTGCTGCGCCGCCGCACCACCCTGACCATCCGCGGCCTGGACAACGAGGACGTCCGCGCCAAGGTCAAGGACATGCTGGGCGACAAGCGCTGACGCGAACACACCCCGGAACGGGGAGCGGTGCCCGGCACCGCTCCCCGTTCTCCGCGTTTCCCCGTTTCCGCACGTATGCGCGGAAACAGGCAACCGACGCCCGCCCCCGGCACGTCCCCTGGAGGGAAGAGGGGGACGAACACATGAACAGGGCAGCGATGGAACAGGCCGAGCCGGCCACGAAGAAGACCACCGCGCGACGCGGGCCGCGATGGCGCCGCGTCGCCGTGCGGGTGGCGCTGGGGCTGGCCCTGCTCGTCCTCGTACCGGTCGTCGCGGCCGGCAGCGCGCTGCGCGCCTCGTACGCCGGGGCGCCCGCCGACGACGCCGTCACCCGGGGCAAGGACGCCCTCTGGCTCGGCCACGCCTGGATCGACGGCCGCAAGGGCGACGCCGACCTCGCCCGGCTCCGCCGGAAGATCGCCGGGACCGGCATCCGCGACCTGTACGTGCACGCCGGGCCGCTGGAGCACGACGGCACCCTGCCCGCCTCGGCGTACCGCAACGCCGGCTGGCTGCTGAACGCCGTCCACCGCGAACTGCCCGGCGTCCGGGTCCAGGCGTGGCTGGGGAACAAGCTGGTCCGCCAGGGCGAGGGCGGCGGCCTGTGGCTGGGCTCGCCGGCCGCCCGCGACGCCGTCGTCGCCAGCGCCCGGCAGGTGATGCGGGCCGGATTCCAGGGCGTCCACCTGGACGTCGAACCCGTGCGCACCGGCGACCGCGACTTCCTCACCCTGCTGGACTCCCTGCGCCCGGCGGTGCGTTCGGAGGGCGGACCGCTGTCCGTCGCCGCGCAGCAGATAGACCCGCTGCCCTCCATGCACTCCGCGTCGGGTGCGTTCGGCAGCCCCAAGTGGTGGACACAGAGCTATTTCGGCAACGTCGCCCGCCGGGTCGACCAGATCGCCGTCATGTCCTACGACACCGCGCTGCCCTGGGAGAACCTCTACGGCGGCTATGTCGCCCAGCAGACCAGGCTCGCCCTCCAGGCCACCCCGGCCGGCACGGACCTGCTGATGGGCGTGCCCTTCTACCACACGGACAACCTGGGCCATCAGAGCCGGGCCGAGACCGCCGCGGCCGCCGTGCGCGGCGCCCGGCTGGGGCTCGGCCGCGAGGACCACCGCCGGCGGAACTTCGGGCTGGCGCTGTACGTGGACTTCGCGGCCACCGACGCCGACTGGCACGCCTACCGGGCCGGATGGGGAGCACGTGGCTGAAAGTCCCTCCCCCTTGGGGGCTGCGAAGGGGGGCCGCCGAAGTCGTAGGCTTGGGGCACACGCAAGACGAACGCAACTGCACGGAACGGCAACCGGCGGTGGCACGGGCGGCGCCCGTGAGCCCCGGTCGGAAGGAGGCGCTGGGTGATCGAGCTTGAGGGGGTTCCCGAGCTGATCGACCCGGTCATGATCTGTGCCTTCGAGGGCTGGAACGACGCCGGTGACGCCGCATCCAGCGCGGTGGCGCACCTGGACCGGGAGTGGAAGGGCGAGGTCTTCGCGGCGCTCGACGCCGAGGACTACTACGACTTCCAGGTCAACCGGCCCACGATCTGGCTGGACGGGGGCATCCGTAAGATCACCTGGCCGACCACGCGGCTGTCCGTGGTGCGCGCCTCCGGTGGCGCCCCGCGTGACCTCGTGCTGGTACGCGGCATCGAGCCGAGCATGCGCTGGCGGTCCTTCTGCAACGAGATCCTGGGCTTCGCCCACGAGCTGGGCGTGGAGATGGTGGTGATCCTGGGCTCGCTGCTCGGCGACACCCCCCACACCCGGCCGGTACCGGTCAGCGGGGTCACCTCCGACCCGGACCTGGCCCGCACCCTGGATCTGGAGGAGTCCCGCTACGAGGGCCCGACCGGGATCGTCGGCGTCCTCCAGGAGGCGTGCGCCCACGCGGGCGTCCCCGCGGTCAGCCTCTGGGCGGCCGTGCCGCACTACGTCTCCCAGCCGCCCAACCCCAAGGCCACCCTGGCGCTCCTCAACCGCCTGGAGGACCTGATCGACCTGCGGGTGCCGCAGGGCGAGCTGCCGGAGGACGCCCGCGCCTGGCAGCTGGGCGTCGACCAGCTGGCGGCCGAGGACAGCGAGGTCGCCGAGTACGTCCAGTCCCTGGAGGAGGCGCGGGACACCGCCGAACTGCCGGAGGCCTCCGGAGAGGCCATCGCCCGGGAGTTCGAGCGCTATCTGCGCCGCCGCGACGGCCAGCCGGGGCCCGGCCAGCCGGGCGGGGTCGCGGCCGAGCCGGGGCTCACCGAGGGCGGCCGGGACGCCTCGTACCTCCGGGACACCGCCAGCGGCCGGACCCGGCCGCCGCGCCCCTCGGCCAAGGACCCGGCCAAGGACCCGGCCAAGGACGAGGAGGGCGGCGCCACCGGGGCCCCCGAGGAGGGCACCGACGGCGCGGAGGGCGACGGCTGAGGCCCAGGGCCCCGGCGGGGCGCACCGCCCGCTCCCGGGCCCGTGAGGCCCCGCCGACGACGGAATTCGCGGGTTATTGACGCGACGCGCCGTAATGATCCGCCGTACACTTGTCTGCCCGGTGAAGGCCGGTTCGCCACCCGAGGAGGGTGGGGGGCCGGCCTTCTCGTCCCCCAGGAGGTGTGCGGATGACCAGCAGCGTTCCCGCGGTCGACACGCGTTCGGCGGCATCGGCCCTGCAGGCGGTCCTGCTCGACATGGACGGCACGCTGGTCGACACCGAGGGCTTCTGGTGGGAGGTGGAGTCGGCGGTCTTCGCCGAGCTCGGCCACCAGTTGCTGGAGGAGTGGCGCGAGGTGGTCGTCGGCGGCCCGATGACGCGCAGCGCCTCCTTCCTGATCAAGGCGACGGGCGCGAAGATCGCCCTCGCCGAGCTCACCGCGCTGCTGAACACACGCTTCTCCCAGATGATCGGGCAGGGCGTGCCGCTGATGCCGGGCGCCCGTCGGCTGCTCGCCGAGCTGGCCGCCCACCGGGTGCCGACGGCCCTGGTCTCGGCCTCCCACCGGGAGATCATCGACCGGGTGCTCCACAGCCTGGGCCCGGAGCACTTCACCCTGACCGTCGCCGGCGACGAGCTGGCGCGCACCAAGCCGCACCCGGACCCGTATCTGCTGGCCGCCGCGCGGCTGGGGGCCGACCCGGCGCGCTGCGCGGTGGTGGAGGACACCATGACGGGCGTGACCGCCGCCGAGGCGGCGGGCTGCCGGGTGGTGGCGGTGCCCTCGGTGGCGCCGATCCCGGCCGCCGCGGGCCGTACGGTCGTGGGCTCCCTGGAAGAAGTGGATCTCTCTTTTCTGCGCGGATTGATCACGGTCTGAACGCGGCGCGTTCAAGGCCCGTTCGCGGGTGAAGAAACTCTGGGCGCTTGAACGATTGTTTTCCGTGACGAATGCGCTGGCTGAATTCACCCGGCCGCCGAAGTCGATCCGGAAGTGACGTTGGTCACCGGACCGAGACCCTCCGAGGGGTTCCGTATGCCCTCGGAAGGGCTTTCACGCGGGCTGAAGCGCACCCTTGTGTCCGGATTGATCATCCCGTGCCGGAATCGTTCCGGCGTCCGGATATCGGACATCCGTCTTTCGTTATCACGGTGTGATATCGCATCGACTTCATCGTGTTCCGGCGGCGGTGGCCATCCGCACTAATCTCTTCGCGAGAACTTCACGGCTGCCCGTATGACCGCCCATCCGGTATCGGTAGGGTCCGGGCAGCCGAACGCACCACAGGGAGAACCCCAGACAATGAACCGCAAGACGTTGGTCCTGCCCACCGTGGCAGGCCTGCTGGCACCCGTACTCGTCGCCTGCGGCGGGAGCGCGGGATCCGGCGGGAACAAGGCCATCGTCATCGGCACCACCGACCGGTTCGAGCAGACCACCGACGCGCCCGCGCCCTTCGACCCGGCCGCCGCGTACGACGTCGGCGTGTGGAACGTCCTCCACAGCGGCTTCCAGACGCTGCTGCGCCTGCCGCGCTCGGGCGCCGGGCCGGTCGCCGACGCCGCCGAGAGGTGCTCGTTCGGGGACCGCAACAGCGAGCAGTTCCGCTGCACGCTGCGCAAGGGCCTGAAGTTCACCAACGGGCACGCGCTCACCGCCGAGGACGTCAAGTTCTCCATCGACCGCGCCCGGGCGATCAACTTCGAGAACGGCCCGGTCTCCCTGCTGAGCAACATCGACAAGGTCGAGACCCCCAGCGAGCTCGAGGTCGTCTTCCACCTCAAGACGCCGGACGCCACCTTCCCGCAGAAGATCGCCACCCCCGCCGCGGCCATCGTCGACAGCGAGTCCTACGCCAAGGACAAGCTGGACGACGGCTTCAAGGTGGTCGGCTCCGGCCCGTACGCCATCAAGACCGAGGTCAAGGACGACCGCGTCGCCAAGGTCACCTTCACGCGGAACGACGACTACCAGGGCCCGCTGAAGCTGCAGAACGACAAGGTCGAGATGCGCTTCTTCGACGACTCCGCGTCGATGGAGAAGGCGCTCAAGGACGGCGACATCGATGTGATCAACCGGGCCCTGCTGCCCGAGCAGATCGACCGCCTGCGCACCGCCGCCGACAAGGGCGTCCGGCTGCACGAGTCCCCCGGCGCCGAGACCAGCTTCCTGGCCTTCAACACCGACGACTCGACGGTCAAGAACAAGGCCGTCCGCCAGGCCGTGGCCCAGCTCGTCGACCGCCAGGCGCTGACCCGCGACGACTACCACCGGACGAACGAGCCGCTGTACTCGATCGTGCCCACCGGCGTCGCCGGCCACCAGAACTCCTTCTCCAACAAGTACGGCGAGCCCAGCGTGGAGAAGGCCAGGACCATCCTGCGCGGCGCCAACGTCACCTCGGCGGTGCCGCTCGTCCTCACCTATGCCACGGACCACTACGGCGAGGCCACCGAGAAGTCCTTCAAGTCGCTCCAGAAGCAGCTCAACAACAGCGGCCTGTTCGACGTCAAGCTCCAGGGCGTGAAGTGGGCGGACTTCCGCCCCGAGGCCGCCAAGGGCAAGTACGCCGTCTACGGCATCGGCTGGTTCCCCGACTTCCCGGACCCGGACAACTTCGTCGACCCGTTCGTGGGCAAGGACAACTTCCTCGGGTCCCCCTACAAGAACCCGAAGATCATCAACGAGCTGATCCCGCAGTCCCGGCTGTCCTCGCAGCGTGACGCGGCCGCGCGGTTCTTCCAGCAGGCCCAGGACATCGTCGCCGACGACGTCCCGGTGCTCCCGCTGTGGCAGGGCAAGCAGTACGTCGCGGCCGGGGACAAGATCACCGGCGCGGAGTGGGCCCTCAACGCGGCCGCCGAACTCCAGCCGTGGGAGCTCGGGCGCGGCGTGTAACGCCGGGCACCGGGGAGTCTTACCGGATCACCGACAGCTCCATCGCACCACCTGTTTCACCAGCTCCACCTGCTTCATCTGCTCCACAGAACGCGTTACAGCTCAAGACATCCCGTCAGCGAACCAAGAACTGTGAGGAATGCGCACGTGAGGAAACGTGACCAGTGGCTCGCCGCCCCGCTTGGCGCGGGGCTTGCCGCCGCCCTGCTGAGCGGGTGCGGTTCGGACGACGGCAAGGCGGCCGGCACCGGGGAGTCGGTGGTCATGGGGATGTCGGACGAGGTGACGACCACCGACCCGGCCTCCGGTTACGACCCCGGCACCTGGCTGCTCTTCAACAACGTCTTCCAGTCGCTGATGAGCTTCCCCAAGGGCGGCACCACGCCCGAGCCGGACGCCGCCAAGAGCTGCAAGTTCAAGGACGAGAACAGCACCGTCTACCAGTGCGAGCTCCAGGACGGGCTGAAGTTCAGCAACGGTAACGACCTCACCTCCGAGGACGTCGCCTTCTCCTTCCGCCGCACGCTGAAGATCAACGACAAGGACGGTCCGGCGTCCTCGATGCTCTCCTCCATCAAGGAGATCAAGACGCCGGACAAGTCGACCGTGGTCTTCCAGCTCAAGCGCCCCGACGCCACCTTCCCGCTGAAGATAGCCTCCGGCGCCGGCTCGATCGTGGACCACAAGGAGTACCCGGCGGACAAGCTCCGCACCGACGGCAAGGCCGTGGGCTCCGGCGTCTACAAGCTGGACTCCTACGACAAGTCCAAGGCCGTCTTCAAGGTCAACGGCTCCTACAAGGGCCCCGCCGTCGTACAGAACAGCGGCATGACCCTCAAGTTCTTCCACGGTGGGCAGGAGGAGCTGAAGTCCGCCGTCCAGAAGGGCGACGTCGACCTCGCCTACCGAGGCCTCGCCATGAAGGACCTCGCCGACCTCGAGGCCGCCTCCGGCGAGAAGGGCGCGGTCAAGGTCGTCGAGGGCAACAGCGCCGAGGTCCAGCACCTGGTCTTCAACACCAAGGACCCGGTGGTCGGCAAGGTCGGCGTGCGCAAGGCCATCGCCTACCTCATCGACCGCAGCGCCCTCGTCCGCGACGTCTACAAGCGCACCGCGGAGCCGCTGTACTCGGTCGTCCCCAGCGGCATCACCGGCCACAAGACGCCGTTCTTCGACGTCTACGGCGACCGCCCGCAACCCGAGAAGGCCAAGGCGGCCCTGGCCTCCGCGGGCGTCAACGGCAAGGTGAAGCTCACCCTGTGGGCCACCCCGGTCCGTTACGGCCCGGGCACCGTGGCCGAGTTCAAGGAGATCGCCAACCAGCTGAACGCCAGCGGGTTGTTCGAGGCGGACGTCCAGAGCGTGCCCTTCGATCAGTACGAGAAGGACATCGCGGCCGGCAAGTACGGCGTCTACGTCAAGGGCTGGATCCCCGACTACCCGGACCCCGACAACTTCACCGCGCCGTTCTTCGGCGAGGACAACGTCCTCGCCAACAACTACCAGTCGAAGGACATCTCCGGCATCCTGCCGGCCACCGCCGCCCAGGGCAGCCGCGCGGCGACCGTCAGCGACTTCGCCAGGCTCCAGAACGCCGTGGCCCAGGACGTCCCCGTCCTCCCGCTGTGGCAGGGCAAGCAGTACGCCGTCGCCAACGCGCGGATCTCCGGTCTCCAGTGGACCCTCGACTCCTCGACCGTCTTCCGTTTCTGGGAGATCAGCAAGGGCGCCCAGGGCTGACCCTGCCCCACGCCGAAACGAAGCGCCCCGGTGCACGATCCTCTCGTGCACCGGGGCGCTTCCGTACGCCTCACAGGGCCGCCGCGCTCACTGGGCGCCGGGGCGCACCAGACCGCTCTCGTAGGCGTAGACCGCCGCCTGCACCCGGTCGCGCAGACCCAGCTTCGTCAGCACATGGCCCACATGCGTCTTGACCGTCGTCTCGCTGACGAACAGATCCGCGGCGATCTCCGCGTTCGACAGCCCCCGGGCCACCAGCTTCAGGACCTCGACCTCGCGGTCCGTCAGCGTGTGGAGGGTGTCCGGCAGCGGCTCCTCGCCCGACGGCAGATGCCCGGCGTACTTGTCCAGCAGCCGGCGCGTGATGCTCGGCGCCAGCATGGCCTCGCCGCCCGCCACCACCCGGATCGCCTGGACGAGCTCATGGGCGGGCGCGTCCTTCAGCAGGAAGCCGCTGGCCCCCGCCCGCAGCGCCTCCACCACGTACTCGTCCAGATCGAACGTGGTCAGCACCAGCACCTTCGCCGGGCCGTTCCGCTCCGGGCCGGTGATCTGCCGGGTGGCCTCGACACCGTCCATACGGGGCATCCGGATGTCCATCAGGACCACATCGGGCTGAAGCGCCCGCACCTGCTCCAGCGCCTGCAGACCGTCCCCGGCCTCCCCGACGACCGCGAGGTCCTGCTCGGCCTCCAGGATCATGCGGAAGCCGGTGCGCAGCAGCGGCTGGTCGTCGACCAATAGGACGCGGATCGCCACAGGAACACTCCTTCGTTAGACCTCGTCCATTCTGCCCTGAGCACCGTCCGCCGGGGCAGCGGGACCATCGCCCTCCGCCGCCCGCGGGGCCGGGACGACGGGCAGCGGATACGGCGGGGGAGTGCCGCCGAACTCCGGGCACACCGCCTGGTGGTCGCACCAGCCGCACAGCTTGGTGGGCCGCGGCCGCCAGTCGCCCGTCTCCGTGGCCAGCGAGATCGCCTCCCACAGGGCGCGCAGCTTGCGCTCCACCGCCAGCAGCTCCGCCTCCACCGGGTCGTACGTCAGCACATCGCCGCTGCCCAGGTAGACCAGCTGGAGCCGGCGCGGGATCCGCCCGCGCAGCCGCCAGATCACCAGGGCGTAGAACATCATCTGGAACAGCGGCGTCTCCCGGAACCGCGGGGCCGGGGCCTTGCCCGTCTTGTAGTCCACGATCCGCACGTCACCGGTCGGCGCCACGTCCACCCGGTCGACGATGCCGCGCAGCTTCAGGCCCGACGGCCCCGCGTCCTCCAGCACCGTCTCCACGAACAGCTCCCGCTCGGCCGGCTCCAGCCGCGTCGGGTCCTCCAGCGTGAACCAGCGCTCGACCAGCCGCTCCGCGTCCGCCAGCCACGTACCCAGCAGGTCCGCGTCGTGCGAGCCGTCCTCCCGCAGGAACAGCTCCGCCAGCTCCGGCTTCGCCGCCAGCAGCCGCTCCCACTCGCCCGGCACCAGCCCCCGGGCCCGGGGCACCGTGCGCTCGGCCGCCGGGGCGTCGAAGAGCCGCTCCAGCACCGCGTGCACCACCGTGCCCCGCGTGGCCGCCGAGCTGGGCTTCTCCGGCAGCCGGTCGATCACCCGGAAGCGGTAGAGCAGCGGGCACTGCATGAAATCGGCCGCACGGGACGGCGACAGCGAGGCCGGCCGGGCGGCGCCGGCCCGCCCGGCGGGGTTCTCGGAGGCGGTATCCATGACACAGACCCTACGGCCCGTCACCGACAGTCGGCCGCATACCATCGACGGTAAGCCCCATCACACTGCATGATCGGGAGAACACACCGGCTCCGGACCAGGGCCGGACGGGACGAGGGGACACCGTGGACGACAGCGGGCAGGGCCATTCCGGCGCGGGGGGCGCCGGCCACGGGGCCGGGCCCGGGGACCGCAAGCCGCAGCGCCCGCCGGAGACGGGCGGCGGGATCCTCATGGGCCGCCCCTTCGGCGTGCCCGTCTACGTCGCCCCCAGCTGGTTCCTCGTCGCCGCGCTGATCACCTGGGTCTTCGGCGGCCAGCTCGACCGCGTCCTGCCCGAGCTCGGCGGCGTCCGCTATCTGGTCGCCCTCTTCTTCGCCGTCGCCTTCTACGCCTCCGTGCTCGTCCACGAGCTCGCCCACACGGTCGCGGCCCTGCGCTTCAAGCTCCCCGTGCGCCGCATCCAGCTCCAGTTCTTCGGCGGCGTCTCCGAGATCGAGAAGGAGAGCGAGACCCCCGGCCGCGAATTCGTCCTGGCCTTCGTCGGCCCGCTGCTCTCCCTGGTCCTCGCGGGCGTCTTCTACCTCGCCATGCTCGCCGTCGAGCCCGGCACCGTGCCCGGCGTGCTGCTCGCCGGGCTGATGATCTCCAATCTCCTGGTCGCCGCCTTCAACCTGCTCCCCGGCCTGCCTCTCGACGGCGGCCGGATGCTCCGCGCCGTCGTCTGGAAGATCAGCGGCAAGCCCATGACCGGCACCGTCGCCGCCGCCTGGGTGGGCCGCGCCCTCGCCGTCGCCGTCCTCGTCGGCCTGCCCCTGCTCACCCACGGCGGCGACACCGAGGGCCTCGGCGGCATGGACACCCTCACCGACGCCCTGCTGGCCGCGATCCTCGCCGCGATCATCTGGACCGGCGCCGGGAACAGCCTCCGCATGGCCCGGCTGCGCGAACACCTCCCCGAGCTGCGCGCCCGCACGCTCACCCGGCGCGCCGTGCCCGTCGAGGCCGCCACGCCGCTGTCCGAGGCCCTGCGCCGGGCCAACGAGGCGGGGGCCCGCGCCCTCGTCGTCGTCGACGGACAGGGCACCCCCAGAGCGCTGGTCCGCGAGGCCGCCATCGGCGGCGTCCCCGAACACCGCCGCCCCTGGGTCGCCACCGGCTCGCTCGCCCAGGACCTCACCGACGGCACACGGCTCTCCGCCGACCTCTCGGGCGAGGAGCTCCTGGAGGTGCTGCGGGCCACACCGGCGTCCGAGTACCTGGTGGTCGAGGACACGGGGGAGGTCTACGGGGTGCTGTCCGCGGCGGACGTGGAGCGCGCGTTCGTGGCGGCGATGGCCAGGCCCACGTCGTAGCGGGTCCGGGGCGGCGCCCCGGGAAAGCGACCACGAGTGGTCGGCGGCCCGCAGGGCAACCGGTAGGCTGGTCACATGTCCGAACCGACCGGTGCCGCCCGCCGTCGCGGGCCCTTCCAGGTCGGGGACCAGGTCCAGCTCACCGACCCCAAGGGTCGCCACTACACGTTCACGCTCGAGGCCGGGAAGAATTTCCACACCCACAAGGGTTCCTTCCCCCACGACGAGCTGATCGGCGCTCCCGAGGGCAGTGTTGTCCGCACCACGGGGAACGTCGCGTACCTCGCGCTGCGTCCCCTGCTCCCCGACTACGTCCTGTCCATGCCCCGCGGCGCCGCCGTGGTCTACCCCAAGGACGCGGGGCAGATCCTGGCCTTCGCCGACATCTTCGCCGGCGCGCGCGTCGTCGAGGCGGGAGTGGGCTCCGGCTCGCTCAGCAGCTTCCTGCTGCGCGCCATCGGCGATCAGGGCATGCTGCACTCCTACGAGCGCCGTGAGGACTTCGCAGAGATCGCGAAGGCGAACGTCGAGCGCTACTTCGGCGGCCCGCACCCCGCGTGGCAGCTGACCGTCGGCGACCTCCAGGACAATCTGTCCGACACGGACGTCGACCGCGTGATCCTCGACATGCTCGCCCCCTGGGAGTGCCTGGAGGCCGTCTCCAAGGCGCTCGTCCCCGGCGGCATCCTCTGCTGCTACGTGGCGACCACCACCCAGCTGGCGCGGACCGTGGAGTCCATCCGCGAGATCGGCTGCTTCGCCGAGCCGCAGCCCTGGGAATCGATGATCCGCAACTGGCACGTGGAGGGCCTGGCGGTCCGCCCCGACCACCGGATGATCGGCCACACCGGCTTCCTCGTCACCGCCCGTCGCCTCGCCGACGGCGTGGAGCCCCCGATGCGCCGCCGCCGTCCCGCCAAGGGCGCCTACGGCGACGACTACGAGGGCCCCAACAAGGGCTGACCCGCCCGTACGAACCACCAGCGCGCCGTCGCCGTGCTCCGCTCCCGCGGAACTCGGCGGCGGCGCACGTGCGTTGGGTGATCCTCTGGGCCCCGCCCGCCGTTCACCGGCCCACGGCCGTGTGGCACGATGCGGACGATCCCGGTCCCCGCAGCCTTCGGCAGGAGTCAGCGCGCGTGCAGCCCCCGGCAGGTCCCGACCGTTCCGACGACTCCGGTCCCCTCCCGCACACCCGGTCCCGCCCCGCGCACTGGCTGGCCACCGCCGCCGCGCTGGCCGCGGTGATCCTGGGTGCCGCCCTGGCCGGCCCCGGCGACGCCACGGCCGGAGCCACGGCCCCCGCGAAGGCGCCGGCGGGCCCGCCCGCCGCCGCTCCCGACCCGGGCGCGGCGCGCTACCCGGTCGACTGCGGTCCCTTCCGCCCGGAGGTGGTCCGGCGGGCCACCTCCGACCTGGACGGCGACGGGCGGCCGGAGACGGCCGTCGAGGTGCGCTGCGGCTCCGGGGCGGGCACCCGGCCCAGCGGGGTGTACGTCCTCGCGGCCCCGGCCGCCCGGGGCGGGGCGCCCCGGGTCGTGGCGACCCTGGTGGACCCCAAGGAGGGGATGAGCGTCACCGGCCTCGACGCGACCGGCCGGACGGTTTCGGCCACTCTGCTCGGCTACTCCCGCGCAGGCGTACCGCGCTGCTGCCCGGACCTGCGCAGGGCGGTCAAGTGGCACTGGAGGGACGGCGAGTTCGTCCTCACAGCCCTGCCGGTCGCCAAGAGCGTCTGATCCGTCACATGTCGTGACGATCCGTTATTCGGCGTCCGGGCCGAAGACCTCGACCTTGTCGGAGACACGGCGCACGTGAATGCAGTCGCCGGGGCATTCCTTCGCCGAGTCGCGGACGTCGTTCAGCAGCGTCAGCGGCACGGGGGTGGTGGCACCCTTGTCCTGGAGGAGCTCGTCGTCGGCGGACTTCACATAGGCGAGACCGTCGATGTCGAGCTCGAAGACCTCGGGGGCGTACTGGGCGCAGATGCCGTCGCCGGTGCAGAGGTCCTGGTCGATCCAGACTTCGAGCTCTTCTTCCTGCACGGTCATCTCGCCTGCCGTTTCCTGCGTTCGTGAATCAATTGGAGCCAGCACTGACGGGTGTTGACCGAGTCGACGATACAACCGCCCGCTTTCCGATGTTGATGGGTGGGTATCCCCCTCACGTGAGGACGTGCGCAAGGGTGAAGATCGGACACACTCCGACCGGGTTTGTGATCTAGGGGTTTCAACCTGCACCGGCCCAGGTAGGGTCAGGAAGCGTCCAGCTCCCCTTGGAGGAGGTGAGGACCGTGGCAGCCCACGACGACGACATGAACCGCGGCATCCGGCCGGGACGAGGGTCTGACGACCCCGCGGGCCAGGTTGCCTATCTCGAGCAGGAGATCGCCGTCCTGCGACGCAAGCTCGCCGACTCTCCGCGTCACACGAGGATTCTCGAGGAGCGGATCGTCGAGCTCCAGACGAACCTGGCCGGCGTGTCCGCGCAGAACGAACGGCTCGCGAACACCCTCCGTGAGGCCCGCGACCAGATCGTGGCCCTCAAGGAGGAGGTCGACCGCCTGGCCCAGCCCCCGGCCGGCTTCGGGGTCTTCCTTCAGGGCAACGAGGACGGCACGGCCGACATCTTCACCGGCGGCCGCAAGCTCCGGGTGAACGCCTCCCCGAGCATCGACGTCGAGGACCTCCGGCCCGGACAGGAGGTCATGCTCAACGAGGCGCTCAACATCGTCGACGCCATGGCCTTCGAGCGCCACGGCGACATCGTCACCCTCAAGGAGATCCTGGAGGACGGCGAACGCGCCCTGGTCATCGGGCACACCGACGAGGAGCGGGTGGTGAGGCTCGCCGAGCCCCTGCTGGACACCACCATCCGCCCCGGCGACGCCCTGCTCCTGGAGACCCGCTCCGGCTACGTCTACGAGGTCATCCCCAAGAGCGAGGTCGAGGAGCTCGTCCTCGAAGAGGTCCCGGACATCGACTACACGAAGATCGGCGGTCTGGGCAACCAGATCGAGCTGATCCGCGACGCCGTCGAGCTCCCCTACCTCTACCCCGACCTCTTCAAGGAGCACGAACTGCGGCCGCCCAAGGGCGTCCTGCTCTACGGCCCGCCCGGCTGCGGCAAGACGCTCATCGCCAAGGCCGTCGCCAACTCCCTTGCCAAGAAGGTCGCCGAGGTCACCGGAAAGCCCGCGGGGAAGAGCTTCTTCCTCAACATCAAGGGCCCCGAGCTGCTCAACAAGTACGTCGGCGAGACCGAGCGGCACATCCGGCTGATCTTCCAGCGGGCCAGGGAGAAGGCCGGCGAGGGCACCCCCGTGATCGTCTTCTTCGACGAGATGGACTCCCTCTTCCGCACCCGCGGCTCCGGGGTCAGCTCGGACGTGGAGAACACCATCGTCCCCCAGCTGCTCTCCGAGATCGACGGCGTGGAGGGCCTGGAGAACGTCATCGTCATCGGCGCCTCCAACCGCGAGGACATGATCGACCCCGCGATCCTGCGCCCCGGCCGCCTCGATGTGAAGATCAAGATCGAGCGTCCGGACGCGGAGGCCGCCAAGGACATCTTCTCGAAGTACCTGACCGAGACCCTCCCGCTGCACGCCGACGACCTCGCCGAGCACGGCGGGGACGCCAGGGTCACGGTCGAGGGCATGATCCAGTCGGTCGTCGAGCAGATGTACGCCGAATCCGAGGAGAACCGCTTCCTGGAGGTCACCTACGCCAACGGTGACAAGGAAGTCCTCTACTTCAAGGACTTCAACTCCGGAGCGATGATCCAGAACATCGTGGACCGGGCCAAGAAAATGGCCATCAAGGCCTTCCTCGACCACAACCAGAAGGGTCTGCGCGTCTCCCACCTGCTCGCCGCCTGCGTGGACGAGTTCAAGGAGAACGAGGACCTGCCCAACACCACCAACCCGGACGACTGGGCCCGGATCTCCGGAAAGAAGGGCGAGCGGATCGTCTTCATCCGCACCCTCGTCACCGGAAAGCAGGGCGCGGACACCGGCCGCTCCATCGACACCGTGGCCAATACCGGCCAGTATCTGTAACACCGCCGTCCGGCTGCGGATGTCCCTGTCGCTGTGCCTTCCCCGACCGTTCCGGCGGGGAAGGAGAGGGGGCGTCCGCAGCCGGACGCGTTTTGCACCACGCGTTGCACCACTCGTGGGACGCCGACCATGCCGCCGTCCGCGCGGGGCACCAACCCGAGCAATGACTGTAATGATCTCCCCAGCGCCGCAAAGCCGTTCTAGGCTCTTCGGTACCACCGCGAAGCGCAGTGGGGGATCGGGGACCGTACACGGACCGGAAGCGCAGCGGTACTTGGAGCGCCGACCCCACCCGGGGGCGCCGCCGGGCAAGGAGGGCCGCATGACCGTACGGCGAGTAATGGGCATCGAGACGGAGTACGGGATCTCCGTCCCCGGCCACCCGAACGCCAATGCCATGCTCACCTCGTCCCAGATCGTCAACGCCTACGCGGCCGCGATGCACCGGGCACGCCGTGCCCGCTGGGACTTCGAGGAGGAGAACCCGCTGCGGGACGCCCGTGGCTTCGACCTCGCCCGCGAGGCCGCGGACGCCAGCCAGCTCACCGACGAGGACATCGGCCTGGCCAATGTCATCCTCACCAATGGCGCCCGGCTCTACGTGGACCACGCCCACCCGGAATACAGCTCACCGGAGATCACCAACCCCCGGGACGCCGTCCTGTGGGACAAGGCGGGCGAGCGCATCATGGCGGAAGCGGCCGAACGCGCCGCCCAGCTGCCCGGCGCCCAGCCCATCCACCTCTACAAGAACAACACCGACAACAAGGGCGCCTCCTACGGCACCCATGAGAACTACCTGAT
Organism: Streptomyces sp. NPDC037389; assembly: GCF_040636475.1. Taxonomy (NCBI): domain Bacteria; kingdom Bacillati; phylum Actinomycetota; class Actinomycetes; order Kitasatosporales; family Streptomycetaceae; genus Streptomyces; species Streptomyces sp. NPDC037389. The sequence continues at coordinate 3,684 of NZ_JBEZUS010000018.1, read as the reverse complement.
GAAGCGGGAGACCCCCTTCTCGGACATCGTCCGCCACCTGACCCCCTTCTTCGTCTCCCGCCAGGTCGTCACCGGCGCGGGCCGCGTGGGCATCGGCCAGGACGGCCACGAGCACGGCTTCCAGATCAGCCAGCGCGCGGACTACTTCGAGGTCGAGGTGGGCCTGGAGACCACCCTCAAGCGGCCCATCATCAACACCCGCGACGAGCCCCACGCCGACGCCGAGAAATACCGCCGCCTCCACGTGATCATCGGCGACGCGAACCTCTCCGAGATCTCCACCTACCTCAAACTCGGCACCACCGCCCTGGTGCTCTCCATGATCGAGGACGGCTTCATCGCCGCCGACCTCGCCGTCGACCAGCCCGTCCGCACCCTCCACCGGATCAGCCACGACCCCTCGCTGCGCCGGCTGGTCACGCTGCGCAGCGGCCGGACGCTCACGGCCGTCCAGCTCCAGATGGAGTACTTCGAGCTGGCCCGCAAATACGTGGAGGACCGCTTCGGCGTGGACGCCGACGAGCAGACCAAGGACGTCCTCTCCCGCTGGGAGGACGTCCTGGGCCGGCTGGAGCGGGACCCGATGAGCCTGGCCGGGGAGCTGGACTGGGTGGCCAAGCTGGAGCTGCTGGAGGGCTACCGCCGCCGCGACGGCCTGGGCTGGGACGCGGCCCGGCTCCAGCTGGTGGACCTCCAGTACGCGGACGTGCGCGCCGACAAGGGCCTGTACAACCGGCTCGCGGCCCGGGGGAAGATGCGCAGGCTGCTGGACGAGGCCGAGGTGGCCCGCGCCCGCACCGCCCCGCCCGAGGACACCCGGGCCTACTTCCGGGGCCGCTGCCTGGAGCAGTACGCGGACGACGTGGCCGCCGCCTCCTGGGACTCGGTGATCTTCGACCTGCCGGGCCGTGACTCCCTCCAGCGCGTCCCCACCCTGGAGCCGCTGCGGGGCACCCGCAACCACGTCAAGGAGCTCCTGGACCGCTGCCGCACGGCCGAGGAACTGGTACGGGTGCTGTCCGGCGGCTGAGCGGGGCCCCGGCGGGGTCTTAAGGGCCGGGGGAAACGGGAATCATCCCGGTGGCTCCGGGACGTTGTAGCAAGTGCAGGGCCGATCCCCGACCCTGCTTGTAGGGTCGGATCTTGAACGTCTCGTGTACGTGTACGTCGAAACCGAGCGGGGTGAGGGGTATGGCGACCAAGGACACCGGCGGCGGACAGCAGAAGGCCACGCGTGCGACGGAGGAGGTCGAGGAGCAGGCGCAGGACGCGCAGGTATCCGAGGACCTCAAGGAGCGCCAGGAGAAGCTGTCGGACGACGTGGACTCTGTGCTCGATGAGATCGACGATGTCTTGGAAGAGAATGCTGAGGATTTCGTTCGAAGTTTCGTGCAAAAGGGTGGGCAGTAGAGGCCTTTTGCCTTCGAATTGAAGGCGAAGGGGTGGGGGAGTGACTGACGCACAACAAGCGAAGCGCTGCTCGCGGTGTGGCGAGCGCAAGCCGCGAGCGGCCTTCGCGATCCACAGGTTGTTGAAGGACGGGCTCCAGAGTCAGTGCCGCGAGTGTCAAGCGGAGGGCTATCGGCTACGCCAGGAGGCGAAGGGGCGCACGGTGCGCGCCAAGGTGTCGGTGCCGCCTGGGCACAAGCGCTGCCCGGACTGTGAGCAGATCAAGCCGCACAGCGAATGGGAACGGAACAAGACGTCTTCGGACGGATGGTCGAGCTACTGCCGTGAGTGCAGGGCGCGCCGGAATCGCGACAGCTACTTCCGTCGTAAGTACGGTCTCACCCAGGAGGAGCTACGGGCCCTGATGGAACAGCAGGGTGGGGTATGTGCGATCTGCCTTGCTGCTCGTCCGGAGCACGTGGATCATGATCACGAAACGGGTGCCGTGCGTGGCGTACTGTGCTTCAGCTGCAACGCAGCGCTGGGCCAACTCAAAGACCGGCCGGACGCCGCCAGGCGTGCAGCCGATTACCTGGAAGGAAACGTGTGGAAGCCAACCCTCGTAGCATCGGGCGTCTACCGGCTGCCTTCCTGACGCCCGGCTCGTCGTCCTTCATGGACTTCCTCGCCGCGCACCAGCCCGAGATGCTGCCGCGCAACCGCCAGCTGCCCGCTGTGCAGGGCACGCTGGAGATCCCGCACGGCACGACGATCGTCGCCGCGTCGTTCCCCGGGGGAGTGGTGCTGGCCGGTGACCGCCGGGCCACGATGGGCAATGTCATCGCGCAGCGGGACATCGAGAAGGTCTTCCCGGCCGACGACTACTCGGCCGTGGGCATCGCCGGCACGGCCGGGCTGGCGGTGGAGATGGTCAAGCTCTTCCAGCTGGAGCTGGAGCACTTCGAGAAGGTCGAAGGGGTCTCGCTCTCCCTGGAGGGCAAGGCGAACCGCCTGTCGACGATGATCCGCAGCAACCTCGGCATGGCCATGCAGGGTCTGGCCGTGGTGCCGCTCTTCGCCGGCTGGGACGTGGACCGGCAGAAGGGCCGCATCTTCTCCTACGACGTCACCGGCGGGCGCTCCGAGGAGCACGGCTTCGCGGCCACGGGCTCCGGCTCGCTGTTCGCGCGCGGTTCGCTGAAGAAGCTGTTCCGTGACGACCTCACGGAGGGGCAGGCCGCCACGCTCGTCGTCCAGTCGCTCTACGACGCCGCCGACGACGACTCCGCGACCGGCGGTCCCGACCTCGCGCGCCGCATCTACCCGATCGTCATCGTCATCACCGACGAGGGTCTCCGGAAGCTCACCGAGGCGGAGTGCTCGGAGATCGTCCGTGCCATCCACGAGCGCCGGCTCGAGGAGCCGGACGGTCCGCGGGCCGCTCTGCTGTGACCCTCTGAGCGACCTTCCGTGCTTCCGATGTCCTCGTCACCCACAGAAAGGGACGGATAGCGGTGTCGACGCCGTTCTATGTCTCACCCCAGCAGGCCATGGCCGACCGCGCCGAGTACGCCCGCAAGGGCATCGCGCGCGGCCGCAGCGTCGTGGTCCTCCAGTACAACGATGGCGTTGTCTTCGTCGCCGAGAACCCGTCCCGCGCGCTGCACAAGGTCAGCGAGATCTACGACCGGATCGCGTTCGCGGCGGTCGGCAAGTACAACGAGTTCGAGAACCTGCGCATCGGCGGCGTCCGCTACGCCGATCTGCGCGGCTACACATACGACCGTGAAGACGTCACGGCCCGCGGCCTGGCGAATCTGTACGCGCAGACACTGGGCACGATCTTCTCCAGCGCGGGCGAGAAGCCGTACGAGGTGGAGCTGATCGTCGCCGAGGTGGGGGCCGCCCCCGAGGACGACCAGATCTACCGGCTGCCGCACGACGGCTCGATCGTCGACGAGCACGGCTCGGTGGCGGTCGGCGGCAACGCGGACCAGATCAGCAGCTATCTCGACCAGCGGCATCGGGACGGGATGACCCTGGGCGAGGCGCTCAAGCTCGCCGTCGAGTCGCTCGCCCGCGACACGAACGGGAGCGAGCGGACGCTGACGGCCGAGCAGCTGGAGGTCGCGGTCCTGGACCGAAAGCGGCCGCAGCAGAGGAAGTTCAAGCGGTTGCTGGGGCGGCAGCTTCAGCGGCTGCTGGAGGAGGGGTCGGGGGCGGCGGAGTCCTCGGACGCCGCCGAGGAGGAGTAGGTCCTCAAACGCCGGACGGGCTGACTTTGTCAGCCCGTCC
>NZ_JBEZUS010000017.1:0-120727 GCF_040636475.1 Streptomyces sp. NPDC037389 | reverse complement strand
CACCGACATGATGCTCGCCGCCGCCCGCGCCCTCGCCGACGTCGTCGCCGAAGACGAACTCAACGCCAACTACATCATCCCCAGCGTCTTCAACGACAAGGTCGCCGGGGCCGTCGCGGGTGCCGTCCGGGACGCCGCCAAGGCCGCCGGGGCCGCTGTGACAGGCACCACGACGGCCTGACGCACGGCGCGTCGAGTGGCGCGACGCCGCTGGGCCCCCCATAAGGTGTCGGGCAGACATCCGGCCGCAGAAATGCGGCCACATCCGAGGCTGTGGCAGCTGGCCGTGGCGCTTTCCGTGTGACTCTCCAGGGTGCCGGATTGGCTTTCCCGCCACTGGTGGGGGCAGGATGCGTAACCGGGCGCGAGGGTCTGGCAAACGGACCCGGGTCCGGGGACTGTCCGAGGGCCCTGGCAGCATCGGCTTCGATCTCACGCCTCATTGGCAAGAAGAACACGGGAGTACAACATGAACCGCAGTGAGCTGGTGGCCGCTCTGGCCGACCGCGCCGAGGTGACCCGCAAGGACGCCGACGCCGTTCTGGCCGCGCTCGCCGAGACCGTCGGCGAGATCGTCGCCAAGGGCGACGAGAAGGTCACCATCCCCGGCTTCCTGACCTTCGAGCGCACCCACCGTGCCGCTCGGACCGCGCGCAACCCGCAGACGGGCGAGCCGATCCAGATCGCTGCCGGTTACAGCGTGAAGGTCTCCGCGGGCTCCAAGCTCAAGGAAGCCGCGAAGGGCAAGTAAGCCTTCAGCTCGAAGGGCGGCCACCCCACGGGGTGGCCGCCCTTTTGGCGTATCCGGGGAGCCTGCCCCGCCGCGTTGCCACGTAAACGGCCTGTGTACGGCCCGTAAAGCCCCTAACGCCTCGTCAGGGCGCCCGAGGCCCACCCCCGGCCGTTCCGGCGCCCTGACGGCCCGGCAGGCGAGTCTTGCCCGTAAACGCCGGACGGGGCCGACCGTGTGGTCGGCCCCGTCGGGGGAAAGCGAAGGTGTCGTCAGGCGGCGGAGCCGCCGGGGAGCTCCACGTTCGCGCCCAGATCCTTCAGCTTCTGCATGAAGTTCTCGTAGCCACGGTTGATCAGGTCGATGCCGTGCACCCGGGACGTGCCCTCCGCGGCCAGCGCCGCGATCAGGTACGAGAAGCCGCCGCGGAGGTCGGGCACGACCATGTCGGCGCCCTGGAGCTTCGTCGGGCCGGAGACGACGGCCGAGTGGAGGAAGTTGCGCTGGCCGAAGCGGCAGGCGGAGCCGCCCAGGCACTCGCGGTAGAGCTGGATGTGCGCGCCCATCTGGTTGAGCGCGGAGGTGAAGCCCAGGCGGGACTCGTAGACCGTCTCGTGGACGATCGACAGACCGCTCGCCTGCGTCAGGGCCACGACCAGCGGCTGCTGCCAGTCCGTCTGGAAGCCGGGGTGGACGTCCGTCTCCAGCGCTATGGCGTTGAGCGAGCCGCCCGGGTGCCAGAAGCGGATGCCCTCGTCGTCGATCTCGAAGGCGCCGCCGACCTTGCGGTAGGTGTTGAGGAAGGTCATCATCGACCGCTGCTGGGCGCCGCGGACGTAGATGTTGCCCTTGGTGGCCAGCGCCGCGGATGCCCAGGAGGCCGCCTCCAGGCGGTCGGACAGCGCGCGGTGGTTGTAGCCGCCGAGCTTGTCGACACCGGTGATGCGGATCGTCCGGTCGGTGTCCATGGCGATGATCGCGCCCATCTTCTGCAAGACGCAGATGAGGTCCTCGATCTCCGGCTCCACGGCCGCGTTGGACAGCTCCGTGACGCCCTCCGCCAGGACGGCGGTGAGCAGGACCTGCTCGGTGGCGCCGACCGACGGGTAGGGCAGGCGGATCTTGCAGCCGCGCAGCCGCTGCGGGGCCTCCAGGTACTGGCCGCCCTCGCGCTTCTCGATCGTCGCGCCGAACTGGCGCAGCACCTCGAAGTGGAAGTCGATCGGCCGGCCGCCGATGTCACAGCCGCCCAGGCCCGGGATGAAGGCGTGGCCGAGGCGGTGCAGCAGCGGGCCGCAGAGCAGGATCGGGATGCGCGAGGAGCCGGCGTGCGCGTCGATGTCCGCGACGTTGGCGCTCTCCACGTACGTCGGGTCGAGGACCAGCTCGCCGGGCTCGTCGCCGGGGCGGACGGTCACACCGTGCAGCTGGAGCAGACCGCGCACGACGCGGACGTCACGGATGTCGGGCACGTTGCGCAGTCGGCTGGGACCGTGCCCGAGCAGGGCGGCGACCATGGCCTTGGGCACGAGGTTCTTCGCACCGCGGACACGGATCTCGCCCTCGAGCGGGGTACCGCCGTGGACAAGCAGGACATCGTCAGGGCCGGTCATGGATCTCGCGTTCCTGGAGTTGGGCAGGGGGCAAGAAGAAAGGGTAATGCGACCGGGGGGCCGTTCTGGTGCGCTGAGGGCCCGGAAAGCACGTCATGGGTTTGTCACAACACTCTGTGTTTATGGAATGGTCGCTACCGGTTATCACCGGGGCGCCGCGGGGCCGTCCCGCGACAGCCCCGAGGGCCCGGCGTCACGCCCCAGGCGGCCTTTTCGGCGCTTTCCGTGGCCGCCGGGTCGCTTTCGGTCACTTGCGCGGGCGCTGCTCTCGTACGCCCCCTGCCCGCCCCGGGCAGGGGCACTCGTCCACTCCCCTCAAAGGGCCGAAATGCGGGATCATGTGCCCATGACCGAGGTGTCCTCGCTCACAGGGCGACTGCTTGTCGCGACACCCGCGCTGTCCGACCCCAATTTCGACCGCGCGGTGGTGCTGCTGCTCGATCACGACGAGGACGGCTCCCTCGGTGTGGTCCTGAACCGCCCGACCCCGGTCGGCGTCGGCGACGTCCTGGAGCCCTGGGCCGCGCTGGCCGGGGAGCCCGGAGTGGTCTTCCAGGGTGGCCCGGTCTCCCTGGACTCGGCGCTGGGCGTGGCGGTGGTGCCGGGAGAGGCCCGGGAGCACGACGGTCCGTCCCCGGCCGGGGACGGCGCCGCTACGGCCCCGCTGCCGTCGGCCGCCATGGGGGACCCCGTCGGCTGGCGCAGGGTGCACGGGGCGATCGGCCTGGTCGACCTGGAGGCCCCGCCCGAGCTGCTGGCCAGGGCCCTGGGCTCGCTGCGCATCTTCGCCGGGTACTCCGGCTGGGGGCCCGGGCAGCTGGAGAAGGAGCTGGCCGAGGGCGCCTGGTACGTGGTGGAGTCGGAGCCCGGCGACGTGTCGTCCCCGGACCCCGCGCGGCTGTGGCGGGCCGTACTGCGGCGTCAGCGCAGCGAGCTGGCGATGGTCGCCACCTATCCGGACGACCCGAGCCTCAACTGACCCGCGCCGGCCCCAGTACTCTTGGAGACCATGAGCACTCTTGAGCCCGAGCGCGGGGCAGGTACCGGCACCCTCGTAGAGCCGACGCCGCAGGTGTCGCACGGCGACGGCGACCACGAGCGCTACGCCCATTACGTCCAGAAGGACAAGATCATGGAGAGCGCGCTCTCCGGCTCCCCGGTCGTCGCCCTGTGCGGCAAGGTCTGGGTGCCCGGGCGCGACCCCAAGAAGTACCCGGTCTGTCCGATGTGCAAGGAGATCTTCGACGGCATGGGTGCCGGCGGGGACGACAAGGGCGGCAAGGGCGGCGACAAGAAGTAGCCCCGCTTCTTCACCCTCGGGTTCGCCGACGGCTCCCAGGGCGCGTGATCGCGCCCTGGGAGCCGTTCGCTTTTGTCGGGTCGCTTTTGTCGGCTTGCTCTTGTCGGGGCGCCGTCACCCGCTTAGCCTCCTCTCAGTTGTGCGCTGCGAAACGTCCATTGCGTATGTTGCAACGCTCCGGAGGGCCGTATGGCGTGGCGAACGCTCGTCCTGGTCGTGGTGGGGGCGGTGCTGTGCGCCGCCGGCGCCTGCGCGCCCCGTACGTCGGTCGGCGGCCCGGGCGGGGACCGCGCGACCGGCACACTGCGGGTCTGGCTCTTCCGCGAGGTCGACAACGGGCCCAAGGCGGCGGTCGTCGACGAGGCCGTCGCCGCCTTCGGGAAGACCCACCGCGGGGTGCGGGCCGAGGTCACCTACATCCCCGTCGAGTCCCGTGCCCAGCGGATCAAGGCCGCCTTCAACGATCCGCGGAGCGCCCCCGACGTCGTCGAGTACGGCAACACGGACACGGCCGGGTACGTCCGGGACGGCGGCCTGGCAGATCTCACCGCCGACCTGGCGGCCTGGGACGACGCCCGCGCCCTCGACCCGGCCGCGAAGCGGTCCGTGACCGTGGACGGCAAGCTCTACGGCGCGCCGCTGTTCGTGGGCGTCCGGGCCCTCTACTACCGCACCGACGTCTTCCGGAGCTTAGGGCTCCGGCCCCCGGCCAGCCTGGACGAGCTGGCCGCGACCGCCCGCCGCGTCCACTCGGCCCGGCCCGAGCTGTACGGGCTCGCGGTGGGCGGCGCGTACACCTACGCCGCGCTGCCCTTCGTCTGGGCGCACGGCGGGGACGTCGCGAAGCGGAAGGGACGGTCGTACGAGGCCACTGTCGACGACCCCGCCGCCAGACAGGGCATCGCGGCCTACACGAGCCTGTTCGGCGACCACAACTGTCCGGCGAGCCGGTGCGCCCGGATGACCGGCAACGACACCGTCCAGGCCTTCGCGTCCGGCAAGGCGGCCATGGCCGTCGCCGGTGACTTCAGCCATCAGGCCATGGAGAACGGCAAGGTCAAGGGCGCGTACGCGGTCGTACCGCTGCCCGGCACCCAGGAGGGGCGGATCGCCCCGGCCTTCGCGGGCGGGAACAACCTGGGGGTGCTCAGAAGCAGCTCCCATCGCACCCTCGCCGTGGACCTGCTGAAGACCCTGGCCGGCAAGCGCACCCAGGCCCGGCTCTTCGACGCGATGGGTTTCCTGCCGGCCTTCTCCGACGTCCGGGCGGAGGCGGCACGGAAGCGGCCCTTCGTCGAACCGTTCGTACGGACGCTGGCGGCGGGCGCGCGGACCGTACCCGTGACCCCGGCCTGGGCCGCCATCGACGCCGGGCAGGTGCTGCCGACCCTGCTCCAGGAGGTCGTGAGCGGACGCGGGGACGTGGCCGGGGCGACGGCCGGGGCGGCGCGGAAGATGAACGACGCCTTCCGGAAGAACGGACTCCGGTGATGAGGGGGACGGACCCGCGCGCACGCGGCATCCCATGGCTGTACCTCGCCCCGGCACTCGTCGTCCTCGGCGGATTACTGATCTACCCCGTCTATGAACTGGGCCTGATCTCCTTCCTCGAATACACCCAGGCGCAGGTCAGCGGGGGAGAACCCACGAGCTTCCAGGGTCTGGACAACTACCGCGCGCTGTTCGCCGACGGTCAGTTCCGCCAGGTCCTCCTGACGACCGTCGTCTTCGCGGCCGCCTGTGTCGTCGCCACCCTGGCCGTCGGCTGCGCGCTCGCGGTGTTGCTGACGCGGATCCGGGCCCTGCCCCGGCTGGCGCTGACGCTCGCCGCGCTGGGGGCCTGGGCCACGCCCGCGATCACGGGTTCCACCGTGTGGGTCTTCCTGTTCGACCCCGACTTCGGCCTGGTCGACAAGGCGCTCTCCCGGCTCGGGCTGAGCGGATTCGACGGCTACGCCTGGACCTACGACCGGTACAGCGCCTTCGCGCTCGTCCTGCTGGAGGTCGTCTGGTGCTCGTTCCCCTTCGTCATGGTGACCGTCTACGCGGGCATCCGGGCGATCCCGGGGGAGGTGCTGGAGGCGGCGGCGCTGGACGGGGCCTCGCAGTGGCGGACCTGGCGGGACGTCGTGGCGCCGATGCTGCGCCCGGTGCTGGTCGTCGTCACGATCCAGTCGGTCATCTGGGATTTCAAGATCTTCACGCAGATCTATGTGATGACGAACGGCGGTGGTATCGCCGGACAGAATCTGACGCTGAATGTCTACGCCTATCAGAAGGCGTTCGCCTCCTCGCAGTACGGGCTCGGTTCGGCGATCGGCGTGGTGATGCTGCTGATCCTGCTGGCGGTGACGCTCGGATACCTGCGGCTGCTGAGACGACAAGGGGAGGAGATATGAGCCGACCTCGATCCCGACCCCGATCCCGACCCCGGCACCGGCTCGTCGCGGAATCGGTGGCGCTGCTGTGCGCGGCGGTGGTGGCCTTTCCGCTCTACTGGATGGTGCTCTCGGCCTTCAAGCCGGAAGGAGAAGTGCTGTCGGAGGACGCCCGGCCGTGGACCGCGCACCCCACCCTGGACGCCTTCCGGCGGGTCTTCGGACAGCAGGACTTCGGCCGCTACCTGGCCAACAGCCTGCTGGTCGCCGTCGTCGTGGTCGTCGCCTCCGCGCTGATCGCCTTTCTGGCGGCCGTGGCGGTCACCCGATTCCGCTTCCGTTTCCGGACGACGCTGCTCGTCATGTTCCTCGTCGCGCAGATGGTGCCGGTCGAGGCCCTGACGATTCCGCTCTTCTTCCTGATGCGGGACCTGGGCGACATGACCGGGCTGCCCGGCGTCGGGCTCAATACGCTGGGCTCGCTGATCCTCCCGCACCTCGCCTTCTCCCTCCCCTTCGCGATCTGGATGCTGCGCGGCTTCGTCCGGGCGGTGCCGGAGTCGCTGGAGGAGGCGGCGTACCTCGACGGGGCGAGCCGGGCCCGTTTCCTGTGGCGGATCCTCTTTCCGCTGGTCTTCCCTGGACTGGTGGCGACGAGCGTCTTCTCCTTCATCTCGACATGGAACGACTTCCTCCTCGCCAAGTCCTTCATCATCAGCGCCACCGAGAATTCGACGCTTCCGATGGCACTGCTGGTCTTCTTCAAGGACGAGGGCAACGACTGGGGCGGCATCATGGCGGCGTCGACCGTGATGACGATTCCGGTGCTCGTCTTCTTCGTACTCGTACAGCGCGGGCTCGTGTCGGGCCTCGGCGGAGCGGTGAAGGACTGAACCATGGACGATCTCGATCTCGATCTCGGTCTGATCCCGGCCCCGGTGTCCGTCCGCGAGGTGCCGCCCCCGGGCCGGTACGTCCTCGACGAGGAGACGCTCGTCGAGGCGCGCCCCGGCACCGAGGGCGTCGCGCGCTGGCTGCGCGCGACCGTGGGCGCGGCGACGGGGCTGCCGCTGGCCCCTGGCGACGACGATGACAACCGCATCGTGCTCGCCGTCGATCCGGCGCTCGGGCGGCGCCTCGGCCCCGAGGGCTACCGCGTCGTGGTGGACGGCTACGCCGTACGCGTCGACGGGGGCAGCGGCGCCGGTGTCTTCTGGGGCGCCCAGACCCTCCGTCAGCTGCTGGGCCCGGAGGCCTTCCGTCGCGCGCCGGTGACCACGCGCCGGGAGTGGACGCTGCCCCGCGCCGTCATCGAGGACACCCCGCGATTCGCCTGGCGCGGCGTCCTCCTCGACGTCGCCCGGCACTTCCTCCCCAAGGACGGCGTCCTCCGCTACCTCGACCTGCTCGCCGCCCACAAGCTCAACGTCCTCCACCTTCACCTGACGGACGACCAGGGCTGGCGCGTGGAGATCGAGCGCTACCCCGAGCTGACCCGGACCGGCGCCTGGCGCGCCCGCACCAAACTCGGCCACAGGGCCTCACCGCTGTGGGACGAACGCCCGCACGGCGGCTATTACACGAAGGACGATATGCGCGAGATCGTCGCGTACGCCGCCGAGCGGCACATCACCGTCGTCCCCGAGATCGACCTGCCCGGCCACTCGCAGGCCGCCATCGCCGCGTACCCCGAGCTGGGCAACACCGACGTCATCGACACCACCGCCCTCTCCGTCTGGGACACCTGGGGAGTCAGTCCGAACGTACTCGCCCCCACTGACAACACCCTCGCCTTCTACGAGAACGTCCTCACCGAGGTGCTCGACGTCTTCCCCTCCCCCTTCGTCCACATCGGCGGCGACGAGTGCCCCAAGGACCAGTGGAAGGCGTCCCCGGCGGCGCGGGCACGGATGGCGGCGGAGGGACTGGCGGACGAGGACGAGCTCCAGAGCTGGTTCATCCGGCACTTCGACCGCTGGCTCGCGGAACGCGGGCGACGGCTGGTGGGATGGGACGAAATTCTGGAAGGAGGCCTGGCCTCCGGTGCCACCGTCTCGTCCTGGCGCGGATACGCGGGCGGCATCGCCGCCGCCCGGGCGGGCCATGACGTCGTGATGTGTCCCGAACAGCAGGTCTACCTCGACCACCGCCAGGCGCCCGGCGCCGACGAGCCCGTCCCCATCGGCTACGTCCGCACCCTGGAGGACGTCTACCGCTTCGACCCGGTGCCGGCGGAGCTGACGGAGGCCGAGGCCGCCCGCGTCCTCGGCGCCCAGGCCAACCTCTGGACCGAGGTGATGGAGGACCAGCGGCGCCTCGACTACCAGGCGTTCCCCCGCCTGGCGGCCTTCGCCGAGACAGTGTGGTCCCCGCTGCCCGCCCCCGCCGCCCGCGACCACGCCGCCTTCGAACGCCGTATGGCCGCCCACTACGCCCGGCTCGACGCCCTCGGCGTCGACTACCGCCCGCCCGGCGGGCCGCACCCCTGGCAGCGCCGGCCCGGTGTGCTCGGACGCCCGATCGAGGGCGCGCCCCCGATCGTGTGAGCCGCCCCGGAAGCTGACGAACCGTGCGGCGGCCCCTGGCACGGTGGTCCTCCACACACTGCCGTAAGTCGTACAAGGGCCGCACAAGAGTCAGCAAGCACCGCAATACGCTGGCAAAGCGCCCACAGTGGTGAGAGTCTCCCAACCCGGACTTTCCCCCTGGGCGGGTACGCGACCACGGCTTGCGGACCCTCGCGACAGCGGAACCGGAAGATGTGCCAAAGTTTCCACGTCCGGGCCGACAGCACGTACCGTACGGCGAGGGCCCGACGGAACAGCCGGGACCACCGGGAAGGGGCACCTGGGTTGACCACGCACGCACCGCAGGCGGCGCACACGGTGACGTTGCCGGGCTCGCTGGACGAGGCCGTGGCGGCGCTGGCCGCCATGCCCACGGCCGTGCCCGTCGCCGGCGGCACCGATCTCATGGCGGCCGTCAACTCCGGGCTGCTGCGCCCCGCGGGACTCGTCGGCCTCGGCCGCATCAGCGAGATCCGGGGCTGGCAGTACCAGGACGGCGCCGCCCTGCTCGGCGCGGGCCTCACCCACGCCCGCATGGGCCGCCCCGACTTCGCCGCCCTCATGCCGGCGCTCGCCGCCGCCGCGCGCGCCGCCGGGCCGCCCCAGATCCGCAACGCCGGCACCCTCGGCGGCAACATCGCCTCCGCCCAGCCGACCGGCGACACCCTGCCCGTGCTGGCCGCCCTCGAGGCCTCGCTCGTCATCGCCGGTCCCGGCGGCACGCGCCGCGAGATCCCCATCGGCCGCCTGCTGGCCGGGCTCGACATGCTGCGCCCCGGCGAGCTGATCGGCTACGTGCGCGTACCGCTGCTGCACGCCCCCCAGACCTTCCTCAAGGCCACCGGCCGCACGGGCCCCGGCCGCGCCATCGCCTCCGTCGCCGTGGTCCTCGACCCGGCGCGGCGCGGCGTGCGCTGCGCGGTGGGCGCGGTGGCGCCGATGCCGCTGCGGCCCTTCGACGCCGAACGCTGGGTGTCCTCGATCGTCGACTGGGACGGCGAGCGCACGCTCGCGCCGGACGCCCTCGCCGCCTTCGGCGACTACGTCGCGGCAGCGTGCATCCCCGATCCGGTCCCCGTGCCGAACCCGTTGTCCCCCCATGACCCTCATGCCCCGCATGACGGAGCCGAGCCCCCCGGTACCCTGCCGCCGGCCGTGCTGCATCTCCGTCGTACGGTGGCGACCCTGGCCCGCCGAGCACTGGGGAGGGCACTCGCGTGAGTGACGACCAGCAGCGACACACCCATGCCCCCGCGCCCGGCGCGGGCGGCTGGCAGCCGATCCCGCAGGGGGCGGGCCTGGAGGCGGACGGCACGACCTTCCTCCAGCTCCCGCCCGAGCTCCTGGCCCAGACCGGCCCCGGGACCGGCGCGGGATGGAACCCCCTGGCGGCGCCCGGCACGGGCTACGCGCCCCCGGTCGTGGACTCCTGGCAGCAGACGCAGCACCAGGCCCAGCATCAGGCCCAGCATCAGGCCCCGCACCCGACTCGGCACCCGGCCCCGCACCAGCAGCCGGAGCCCGCGCCCGCGCCCGTTCAGCAGCACGTGCCGCAGGTGCCGGCGCAGCAGCCCTGGGACCCGTACGAGCAGCGTGCCGCCGGCTCCTACGACCACCAGCCCGTGGCCGCGTCGTACGACCAGCACGTGCCGGACGCGCATCCGCTGGTACCTGAGCAGCACGTTCCGGATCAGCACATGCCGGATCAGCACGTTCCGGGCGCGGACGACGGCGGTGCCGCCGATCCGCACGCCACCGCGCAGTGGCAGGTGACCTTCGCGGCGGACGACACCGGGAGCGTCGCGGCTGTCGCCGAGGCCGCAGGCCCGGAGCCGGTGAACCACCCGGAGCCGGTGAACCACCCGGAGCCGGTGAACCACCCGGAGCCGCTGGACCACCCGGAGCCGCTGGACCACCCGGGGCCCGGGGCCACGGGGCAGTGGTCGGTCCCGGCCGCAGGGGACGACTCGGTGGAGGAGTCGGGGGAGTACGCGCTGCGCGATTCCGCCGCGCGGCAGTGGTCCGTACCGGCAGCGCGTGACGCGTCCGCCGGGTACGGAACGGGAGTTGCCGACGTCGACGTCGACTTCGACGACCGTGCGGTCACCGATGCGGGCGATAATCCGACCGGCGAGTGGACGGCTGAGGCCGAGCCCGCCGTGACCGTTGAGGCGAGTGAGACGGCCGAGGTCGAAGCCGAAGCCGAGGTGGAGGAGACCATCTCCGCCGAAAGCCCGCACGACGCCGAGGCGCGGCCGGCACAGGAACCCGAAGCGGACCGGACCGACGGCCGCGACCAGGCAGAGGCGGAGGCAGAGGCCGAAGCCCAGGGGCAGGACGACATCCCGGCTCCCGACCCGCAGCCGTACGCCCTCAACGAGCACCCCTGCGCCTCGTACGTCCTGCGCGTCAACGGCACCGACCGTCCCGTGACGGACGCGTGGATCGGCGAGTCCCTGCTGTACGTCCTGCGCGAGCGCCTCGGCCTCGCGGGTGCCAAGGACGGCTGCTCGCAGGGGGAGTGCGGCGCGTGCTCCGTCCAGGTGGACGGCCGGCTGGTCGCGTCCTGCCTCGTGCCGGCGGCGACGAGCGCGGGCGCGGAGATCCGTACGGTCGAGGGCCTCGCGGCGCACGGACAGCCGTCCGACGTCCAGCGGGCGCTCGCCCAGTGCGGCGCCGTGCAGTGCGGCTTCTGCGTACCCGGTCTCGCGATGACCGTGCACGACCTGCTCGAGGGCAACCACGCCCCGACCGAGCTGGAGACCCGGCAGGCCATCTGCGGCAACCTCTGCCGCTGCTCCGGCTACCGGGGGGTGCTCGAAGCGGTGCGCCAGGTCGTCGACGAGCGCGCCGAGACGGCCGCCCTGGAAGAGGCGGCGGAGGCGGACCCGGCGACGCACGAGGAGCAGGCCCGGATCGAGGCCCAGGCCCTTCAGGCTCCGGAGACGATGGGCATCCCGCACCAGCAGCCCGGCCCGTACGGCGACGGCGCGTACGCCCAAGGCCCCTACGGGGCAGGCGCGTACGACGACGGTTCGTACGACACGGGCTCCTACGGTGGCGGAGCCGGCGGCCCCTACGGTGACGGCGCCCCCTACGGCGACGGCCCGTACGGGGACGGCGGCACCGGCAGTGGCTTTGGAAAGGCAACGGCATGACGGGAATGGGCGGGATGACCGGTACGGGCGGAATGGCGGGCGGCACGGGCGCGGGCGACATCCCGGCGTCCGTCATCACCGCCGCCGTCGTACCGCCCGCCACCCCCGAGGAGCCCCTCTTCGGCATCGGCGTCTCCCTGCCCTCCACCGACGCGACCGCCAAGGCCCAGGGCACGTTCCCCTACGCGGCGGACCTGTGGGCCGAGGGCCTGCTGTGGGCCGCCGTGCTGCGCTCGCCGCACCCCCACGCCCGCATCGTCTCCGTCGACACCTCGGCCGCCGCGACGATGCCGGGCGTCCGGGCCGTCGTCACCCACGCCGACGTGCCGGGCGAGACCATGTACGGCCGGGGCGTCGCCGACCGGCCGGTCTTCGCCTCCGACCTGGTCCGGCACCACGGCGAGCCGATCGCCGCCGTCGCCGCCGACCACCCGGACACGGCCCGGCTCGCCGCCGCGGCCATCGTGGTGGAGTACGAGCCGCTCGACCCGGTCACCGACCCCGAGCAGGCGTTCGCCGCCGAGCCGCTGCACCCCGACGGCAATCTGGTCCGCCACATCCCGCTGCGCTTCGGCGACCCGGAAGCGGTCGGCGAGGTCGTGGTCGAGGGCCTGTACCGGATCGGCCGCCAGGACCCCGCCCCCATCGGCGCCGAGGCCGCGCTGGCCGTGCCGCGCCCCGACGGCGGCGTCGAGATCTACACCGCCTCCACCGACCCCCACGCCGACCGCGACCTCGTCGCCGCCTGCCTCGGCCTGGAGCACGACCGCGTCAAGGTCGTCGTCACGGGCGTCCCCGGCGCCATGGGCGACCGCGAGGACCCGGGCGTCCAGCTCGCCCTGGGACTGCTCGCCCTGCGCACGGGCCACCCGGTCAAACTGGTGGCGACGCGCGAGGAGTCCTTCCTCAGCCACCCCCACCGCCACCCCACCCTGCTGCGCTACCGCCACCACGCGGACGCCGAGGGCAAGCTGGTCAAGGTCGAGGCCCAGGTCCTGATGGACGGCGGCGCCTACGCCGACTCCTCCTCGGACGCGCTGGCGGCGGCCGTGGCCTTCGCCTGCGGCCCGTACGTCGTCCCGCACGCCTTCGTCGAGGGCTGGGTCGTCCGCACCAACAACCCGCCCTCCGGGCACGTCCGCGGCGAGGGCGCCATGCAGGTGTGCGCCGCGTACGAGGGCCAGATGGACAAGCTCGCGGCGCAGCTCGGCCTGGACCCGGCGGAACTGCGCATGCGCAACGTGATGGCCACGGGCGACGTCCTGCCCACCGGCCAGACCGTCACCTGCCCGGCCCCCGTCGCCGAACTCCTGCGCGCCGTCCGCGACTACCCGCTGCCGGGCTTGCCGAAGGACGACCCCGACGGCTCCGAGGACGACTGGCTCCTGCCCGGCGGCCCCGACGGCGCGGGCGAACCGGGCGCGGTGCGTCGCGGCGTCGGCTACGGCGTGGGCATGGTCCACATGCTGGGCGCGGAGGGCGCCGACGAGGTGTCCACGGCCACGGTGAAGGTCTCCGGCTCGGTGGCCACGGTCATCTGCGCCGCCGTGGAGACCGGCCAGGGCTTCGCCACGCTGGCGCGGCAGATCGTCCAGGACGTCCTGGGCATCGAGGAGGTCCACGTCGCCCCGGTCGACACCGACCAGCCGCCCTGCGGCCCGGCCGCGCACGGCCGCCACACCTGGGTCTCGGGCGGCGCGGTGGAACGCGCGGCACGCATGGTCCGCACCCAGCTGCTCCAGCCGCTCGCCCACCAGTTCGGCATGTCGACGGAGCTGCTGACCATCGCCGACGGCAAGATCACGTCGTACGACGGCGTCCTGAGCACGACGGTGGCCGAGGCCCTCGACGGCAAGGAACTCTGGGCCACCGCCCAGTGCCGCCCCCACCCGACGGAACCCCTGGACGAATCCGGCCAGGGCGACGCCTTCGTCGGCATGGCCTTCTGCGCGGTACGGGCCGTGGTGGACGTGGACGTCGAGCTGGGCTCGGTCCGCGTGGTCGAGCTGGCCTTGGCCCAGGACGTGGGCCGCGTCCTGAACCCGGCCCAGGCGAGGGCCCGCCTTGAGGCAGGCGCCATCCAGGGCATGGGCGCCGCGCTGACGGAGAACCTCCGCACCAGCGCCGGCCAGGTCCGCCGCCCCGACCTGATGTCGTACGCCCTCTCGACGGCACTGGACGCGCCGGACATCCACATCGTCAAACTCGTCGAGGAACGCGACGTCGTGGCCCCCTTCGGCGCGAAGGCGATCAGCGCGGCCCCGGTCGTCACCTCCCCGGCGGCAGTGGCCGGCGCGGTCCGCGCGGCCACGGGCCGCCCGGTCAACCGCCTCCCGATCAGGCCCCAGACGGCGGCGGCGGTCAACGGCTGAGTACATGTACTCAGGTGAGTGTCGGTGCCTGTCAGTAGTCTTAAGGCTCTTGTGTTCCATGCACATTGAACTGATGGAACTGACGGGGATGACACGAGGGTGGGGCGGGGACCGTGGGTGCGGGCGACGGGGCGATGCGGGCAGGGCTGGAGTCGCTGGAGTCCTTCAAGGGCAGGGTCGATGAACTCCTGACCTATCTCCAGGGTTCGGCGGCCGCTCCGCACCATATGGCGGACAACCACTTGGTGCCCGCGCAGCTGGGCGTGGGCTTCGCGGAGGTCGACTCCCTCTACAGCTCGTACAACGAGGTCCACGCGCAACTGAAGGCGCTGTCCCAGCTCCTGAACGACCAGATCGAGGCCCTGGGCACGGCGGTCCACGCGGCCAAGATCGGCTACGCGAACGTCGACGCGGACCTCCGCGACCGCATGTGGGCGATCCAGGCCCGGACGAGAGAGCTCTACGTACCGGCCCACGACCCGAACCCCAACCCGGCCCCGGGCGCCACACCCGCACCCGCGCCCGCGCCCGCGCCCCGCCCGCAGGGCGGCAGCGACGAAGGACGGATCTGATGACGACGCCGATGAACCTGACGCCTTCGACCTGCTCCCCCTCGACCCCGTCCCCTTTGATCCGGCATCCCAGTAGCGGCCTGTTCACGACATCGGACTTCGAGTCGATGTCGCACGAGCAACTGCGCGCCATGATCGAACAGGCGGACCCGGCGGGTACCCAGAACCTGGGCGTCAAGCTGATGGTCGCGGCCGTCGCCATCAAAAAGCTCGGCGAGGACCTCAAGGCCGACATGCCCAAGGTCGACTGGGAGGGCCAGGGCGGCGACGCCTTCCGCGAATGGGGCGCCGACATGGCCAACGCGACCCTCCGCCTGGGCGACTACAGCCACCGCACGGGCTCGTGGATGATCGAGGCGGCGCAGACCCTGTCCTTGGTCAAGTCGTCGATGCCGGAGGTCTCGGCGGACTCGAAAACCGTCCTGGCCGCGTTCCGAAGCGCCAACCCGACACAGGTGGGCGCCGTCGCACCGCCCCCGCTCTCGGGCCAGGGCAGCGGCTTGCCGGGTGCTGCTCCTTCCGGGCCTTCGCAGGCCCAGGCCTACGCGGCCCAACGACAACTGGACGCGGACCGCGCGGAGGCGGCCCAGCTGATGCGGAAGCTGGCACAGTCGTATTCGTGGTCGGCACATCAGATGTCGACGGCGGAGCGGCCTACGTTTCGGCCGATGCCGAGGAAAATGCTCCCCAATGAGGGACGGCGTCCTGATGTCGAGTACATTGCGCGGCCAGGTGGCAGTCGGCAAGGATCCCTAGGCGCAGCGAACGGCCCTGTGGCCAGCGTGGCAGCGAGCTCGGCGCCCCAAGCCACTCGGGAGAATCGCTACGACGCGTCCTTGCCTCGTATAAGTAGCCGAGGGATGGACGCCCCTGTGCTTCTTGAGCGCCATGGCGCAGTCCTACCCGAACGGGACAGCGCGGGTACTGCCATTGATGGTGCCGCCCTGCTCCCGACAACCCCTCCCACCACGCCCACAGGCCATGAAGGCGGGCATCTTCGGGGTCAGAATGCTGGCGCCTCGCCATCCATGCCGATTGCCCCGCCACCTATGACCACCCCTCTGGGGCCAACCGGTAGTGGCCGTGTCTCTCCGTCCACGCGCCCGGCCATGCCCATGGGGCAAGGAGTGGACGTAGCGCGACCTGGTATGGCAGTACCCCGTGTCGCTGAACCTGGCGTTGTAGGCGGGCGACCTACCTCTCCCGGCCAGGAGCGTCCGGCTGGCCAAGTACCGCGCGGCACGGTCATTGGCACGGAAGGTCAAGGACGGTTGCCGCTTGGCGCCGGACCCGCTCTTGGCGGTCCAAGTGGGGCGGTCGGTGGTAGGCCAGGTATGGCGACCGGGCGACGCTTGGCCACCGAGCCTGGAGGGATCGTCGGCGGGTCCCGTGCTCAGGCTCCCAGTGCAGGCAGGGAATTCACACCAGGTGGAAGCGGCTTGGTCCGCGGCCGCGCATCGGTAGGCGGTAGTACGGCGGCACAAGGCGGCTTGTCAGGGCATGGTCTCTATGGACCCAACAGCGCAGGAGGAGGCAACACGTCACGGCAGCGGGGCGGGCGGCGCCCCGACTACCTGGTCGAAGATGAAGAAACCTGGTCGCAGGATAATCGACGTGTTGTCCCGCCGGTCATCGAATGAACTACTCAAGAGGCGAGGGGGCGGACATGTGTTCCGGTGAAGGTTCCAGGAACGGTAGGCGCAGGATCGTTGTTTGCTCCGCCGTCGTCCTCTCCACTTTCTATGCCCCTCAACTGGCGTATGCCGAAACGGCCCGTTCGCAGCAGTGGTATCTGGATGCTATGCGAGCCGAAGAAATGTGGCAGAAGGGCACGGGAGCTGGCGTAACCGTGGCGGTTATCGACAGTGGGGTGGATGCGGAGTTGCCGGACCTGCAAGGCCAGGTCCTCCTTGGCAAGGACTTCACAGGACTTGAAGGCGATGCTCACTCGGATTATGACGGCCACGGAACGGGGATGGCTGTCCTCATCGCGGGCAATGGAGGGGCAGGAACCTTTGGCCTTGCGCCTGGAGTAAGAATCCTCCCTCTGCGTGTCGACAATGGCAAGGTGCCTGACCTGAAGGTGCTGCCCGGTGCTGCCATGGCGTCAGCGATCCGGTATGCGGCCGACTCTAATGCCAAGATCATCAATATCTCGATGGGCGGGCCCTATGGGGACGACGAGCAAGCACAAGCGGTGAAATACGCCGTCTCCAAGGGGAAACTGGTCTTCGCCGCCGCAGGTAACACCGGAAACAAGGGCAACCTGCCCGAATACCCTGCCGCGTACCCGGGCGTGGTGGGCGTAGCCGCCGTCGATCAGGACATCAAGGCGACCGCAGAGTCGCAGCACGGCCCCCAGGTCGACCTCGCCGCCCCAGGCGACAACATTGTCGCCACCTGCAAGGGCGGCACCGGCCTCTGCCGAAGCCACGGCACCAGCGACGCCACCGCCCTAACCTCCGCCTCCGCCGCCCTCCTCTGGTCCGCCCACC
This sequence comes from Streptomyces sp. NPDC037389, assembly GCF_040636475.1. Classification (NCBI taxonomy): domain Bacteria; kingdom Bacillati; phylum Actinomycetota; class Actinomycetes; order Kitasatosporales; family Streptomycetaceae; genus Streptomyces; species Streptomyces sp. NPDC037389. Next base: position 103,542 of record NZ_JBEZUS010000017.1, on the reverse strand, counting down.
CCGACTGGACCGCCAACCAGGTCCTCCGCGTCCTCATCAACACCGCCGGCGGCCCCAAGACCGGTGAGAAGCGCAGCGACTCCATCGGCTACGGCGTGGTCCGCCCCCGGATCGCCCTCCAGAGCCCCGGCGATCCCGGCCCCGCCGACGTCAGCCCCCTCCCCGAGCTCGCGGCAGCGAAGTCCCCGGTCGCCGGCACCGCGAGCAGCGGCGAGGACGCAGCGCACCGGCAAGCAGCCGAGCCCAAGAAGGACGGCAGCAGCCTGCTCTCCCAGCGCAACGTACTGGCCGTGGGCGTCGCCGCAGCGGTAATCCTCGCCTCCGGCGCATCCGTCCTGCTCAAACGCCGCCGCAGGACGCAGCCCAAGTAGACGGTCCTGGTTCCAGGTGCCCAACCACCCGCTCGGTCAGGCAGACAACAGGGCCACCACAATCGGGCCCCAACCCGTCTGAGCTGCTGCCATTTCTCGACGCCGACTAGGCTGCTCGCGTCTCCCAGGGGGAAGTCGATGGACATAAATATCAAGACGGACTACGTGCGGCAGGGAGCCGGCGGGGCTCATGCGGCGGTCGACACCGCGCTGGACAACCTCCGCCGATCTCTCGATTCAAGCGACACGGCCGCCGACGGCCACCACGGCTGGACCTCCGCCGCAGCCCTGAAGCAATGCGCCACCGCCTGGGAGAATCACATGGTCGACCTGGCCAAGCAGATGACCACCCTGGCGGAGAACCTCCATGGTTCGGCCAACGCCTACGACACCACCGACCTTCAGGCGAAGGACGGCTTCTCCCGTCTCCAGCACGGGCTCTCGGAATTCGGGAGGAACTGAACCGGTGGTCTCGTATCACGACCTGTACAGCTGCCGCGTCGACCAATGGAAGAAGGCGGCCGACGACTGGGTCGCGCTCTCCCGGCGTTCCGAGTCCGCCGCCGAGGACATCCGGGCGCAGGGCAAGAAGCCGCTCGACGAGCACTGGGCAGACGCCACAGGCAGGAAGGCGGGCAAGCGCCTGGAGGACATCGCCAACCGTCTGGAGGCCGGTGGCGACATCACCAAGGGCGTGGCCATGGTGCTGGACGGCCTGGCCTACTCCATGGAATGGGCCCAGCGCACACTGTTCCACGCGACCGAGCTCGCGAACGAGTACGGGCTCCGCATCCAGGACGGCCGTGCCGTCGGCGCCTATACCGGCGCCGCCCCCACGGGCCCCAACGTTCCACAGGACGTGCGCGACGCCTACGCGAAGGAGTCGGCGCACATATCCGAGATCGACGGCCTGATAGAAGAATCGTTGCGCCAGGCCGCACAGGCCGACGAGAAAGCGTCCGCCGAGCTGGCCAAGCTGGCGAAGACCGTCGACGTGGCCAACACCAGCAAGGCACACAACGAGCTCGAGGTCGACGCCTCCAACGTCGAATTCGACATCCTCAGGGGGAGCATTCCGGTCGGCAAGGACCCCCACCTCGTCCGCGCCTGGTGGGACGGGCTGAAGCCGGACCAGCAGAAGGCATTGATGCGGGCCGACCCCGTGACCCTTCATGACCTCGGTGGCCTGCCAGAGGATGCTTATGAGGAGCTCCGGGGACGCGATGGCAAGATCGACCGGGTCGAGATGGTGCGGTACGCGCTGGACCACTGGAACAAGAAGGACGACCTGGACTACGGAGAGGACCAGGGCAACTGCACTAATTTCGTTTCGTCGGCTCTGGAAGCTGGCGGTATGGAGGAAAAGCTCGACTCCTGGTGGGGTCTCCACGGGGACAACACGTGGGGCCGAGAGAAGGACGGCTCCGGGTTCGACTGGGTGGACAAGAAGCTCTTCCACTCCGATTCATGGGCACGAGCCGAAGGCCTGCAAAACTTCCTGCTGCACAACGGCGGCGAGGAGATCCCCAGGTCGGAAGCGCGCCCCGGTGACGTCATCTTCTACGAGCAGGTGGCTTCGGGTACTAAGACGGCCCAGGGGGAGACCCACCACGCCGCCGTGGTCACCTCAGTCACACCTGATGGCGACATCAAACTGGCCCAGCACACCAGCTCGTTTCAGAACGTGAGCCTTGACAGTCGGCTGCATGTTGCCGACAGGAACAACGGGGAACAGCGCATCCGCATTGTCCGACCGAAACCGAATTGGTACTGATGGCCACTCCCCCCGCTTCCGATACGTTCGAGGCCACCCCGCAGAAGCACCCGATCACGCCCGGCATGGCGATTGGGGCGCTGCTGGTGCCCGTCATGACCGTTGCCGGCGTTGTCAGTTCCTTGCAGGCACAGGATATCGAGAATGACTGGTCCTGGCGGCAACAGCGCGCATGCCGGCACATGCCCTTTCCCGTGACGGAATACGCCGCCGCATGGCTGGGCGTGGCCCTTGGAGTGGTAGCCGTGGTCGCCTGCGTGATGGTGGGTAAACGGATCCACCGTCGGGACAATGTCCCGCTCTGGCGGCGGTGGCCGGGGCTCGTGGCCTTCGTCTGCGTATGGCCCAATCTCCTGGCGATACCGATGGAGCTGATCATGCTGTACGAGGCGTACTCCGCCGCAGGGTCGGGCGTGTTGCTGGGCGATTGCGGATAGCGCCCCAGCAGTCTTCATGGTGAGCACAGGCCGCGAGGCTGGGGGCCTGATCGCCCGCATGTGGCACAGGGAAATCGCCGTTGGGCAGCCACCGTTGCCTGGCTAGGCTGAGCCCTTACGTTCCGAAACCGTCCCCTCCTCCCCGAGGCCATCCGATGACCCATGCCCCGCTCCCCGCCCCAGGGACCGAGTCACAGACGCCCTCCGCACCCGCCTCCGCCGATTCCAGCCGACTCGCCAAAGAAATCGCCGCGATGTACGACGAGGCGGTACATCCGGCCGCCCTCGTCGGCGAGTTCCGCCGCACCGCCGTGCTCGTGCCGCTCGACCAGAGCGGCGGGCTCTGGTCCGTGGGGATGCACGGCATCCGCTGGATCTGCGGCTTCACGGACATGGCCGCGCTCGCACGGTTCGCCGTGGCGCGGGGAATCGCCGAGGACGAGGAATGGGAGTACCGCTCCGTACTCGGCGCGCGCCTCCTCGACGTGGTCGTCCCGGCCATCGGTGCCCCCGCCGGAGTCGCCCTGGACATCGCCGGCGAACGCCCCGTCATGTTCCCGCCCGTACATGGCATCGTGCCGGATGATGTGGCGCTGGATGCGCCGAAGAATCGTTTCTCCGTCGAGCCTGACGGATCTAGCGGACCTGACGAGAGGGAGGCGGCAGCACCATGAGCAGCGGAGGTGGGGGCGGAGGCGCCGGCGGCATACAGGCGAGCCAAGCGGCGCTCGACAACGTCGCCAAGGGCATCAACGCGGCGATCGGCGAGCTCAAGGACATCGGCACCGCGGGCGGAGCCTCCGTGGGCCGGGGCTTCGACGACCTCGCGCTCTCCGGGATGGAGCTCGGGCACGGCGGTCTGACCGCCTCGCTCAAGGGCTTCTGCGAGCGCTGGGACTGGGGCGTACGCGCGCTCATCCAGGACGCCGACCAGTTCGCGGAGCGCGTGGGGCTCGCGGCCGGTTACTACCACGAGCGCGACCGGTACATAGCGGACACCTTCAAGGTCGTCGCCAACGCAGCCATGGGAAATCCGCATCTGACCGAGGATCAGGTGAAGGAAAAGTCAGTCAGTGAGGTGCTGTCCGACAACGCGTTCACTCAGACCCGCGACGCCGACTACAGCCTCGGTTCCTTCGCCAAGGCCGGCGAGGGCGCCAAGGACGCCTGGTCGAAGACCGGCAAGGACCTCATGGACAGCGCCAAGACCGGCGGGCCGGGCCCGCTCGGCGTGGCGGTCCGGACGGTCAGCAAGATCGAGGACTACTGATGAACGCGTTCGACAGTCTTGGCGAGTGGGGCGAGAAGAAACTCGGCCAGGCCGAGAAGGCGGCCGGTAAGGCCATCCACAAGGGCGCCGAGATCGCCGCCGAGGGCCTGGACAAGGTCGGCCTGCACGGCGCGGCCCGCAAGGTCGATCACGCTGGTGAGGCGATCGCCTCCAGCCTCGGCGCCGAGGTCGGCGAGCACCAGCTGGGCCAGTCCGAGAATCCGAAGGATCTCGTCCACGGCGAGCCCAAGCGGATCGAGGCCACGGCAAAGCACCTGCGCAGCCTCCACTCCTCCTTCAACGCCACTCACTCCGCCCTCCAGCAGGTCCGTGCCACCGACTGGAAGGGCGAGGGCGCCGACGCCTTCACCACGAAGTTCGTCGAGCAGCCGAAGAAGTGGGCCGAGGCCGCCGACGCCTTCGAGGCGGCGGCCGGCGTCCTCGACTCGTACGCCCACACCGTCACCTGGGCGCAGAACCAGGCCAAGGAGGCGATCCGGCTCTGGAAGAGGGGCCAGGAAACCAACAAGAAGGCCTTCGACGACTACAAAGCCAAGGTCCACGCCTATAACGCGAAAATCGACAACCGCCAGGAGCCCGGCCCCAAGCCCGTCGACCCCGGAAACCCCGGCGACGCGGACATGAAGGAGGCTCAGCGCCTCCTCTCCGAGGCCCGCAAGCAGCGCAACACGGCCGCCGCCGAGGCCCAGACGAAGATCGCGTCGGCCGTCTCGCACGCCCCGGAGAAGCCCAGCTTCACCAACCGCATGAAGGCCAACGCCCTCGACCTCAAGGACGGCGGGGCGATGGAGCTCATGCACTTCGAGGGCGGTGTCCTCCGGTCCGGTACGGACGCGATGAAGCTCGCCCGCGGCCTCAACCCCCTCGACATCTACAACGTCACCCACCCCGCCGACTACCTGAGCACCGTCTCCAACACCGCCGCCGGCATGCTCTCCCTCGCCTCCCACCCCGAGCGCCTGCCCGCCACTCTGGTCGGCGAGGGCTGGGGCAAGGACCCCTACGAGTCCGGCGGCCGTTTCCTCGGCAACGTAGGGCTGGCCGTCGCCACGGGCGGCGGCAGCGCGGGCGCCGCGGCGGCCGAACGTACGGCGATCGCGGCGGCCGAGCGGGGCGCGGCGAGTGCGGCGGAGCGCGCGGGAGCGGCAGGCGCCGAGAGCGCGGGCGCGCGGGCGGGTTCGCGCGCCGGGCAGGAAGCGGCCGAGAGCGCCGAGCAGAACGCGGCGCGGACGCACGTCAACGACAACCCGCAGGAACCTGCGCGGCCGAAGAATGCCGTCGAGTCCGGGGAGACCGACCCCGTCGACCTCGCCACGGGCAAGATGTTCCTGCCGCAGACCGATGTACTGCTGCCGGGAGCGCTGCCGCTGTCGTTCGTCCGCCATGTGCGATCCGGCTACCAGGTAGGCCGCTGGCTGGGCCCGTCCTGGGCGAGCACGGCGGATCAGCGTCTGGAGATCGACTCCGAGGGCGTCGTCTTCGTCTGCGAGGACGGCATGCTGCTGTCCTATCCCCACCCCGTGCCCGGCGTTCCGACGCTCCCGACCCACGGCCCGCGCCGGCCGCTGAGCCGCACGGACGACGGCGGGTACGCCATCACCGATCCGATCAGCGGACGGACGTCGTACTTCGCTCCGTACGACGACGGGCTCGCGCTGCTGGAGCAGATATCCGACCGCAACGGTCACTGGATCACCTTCGAGTACGAGGCCGACGGCACCCCGACCGCGATCGCGCACAGCGCGGGTCAGCGCATCGCCGTCACCACGGAGTCCGGCCGTATCACCGCCCTCCATCTCGTAGGCGCCGCCGCCGACGGATCGAACGCGGAAATGATCCGCTACGGCTACACCGACGGCGACCTCACCGACATCGTCAACTCATCCGGCAAGCCCTTGCGCTTCGGATACGACGAGCGGGGCCGCGTCACCTCCTGGACCGACCGGAACGGCAGTCACTACAGCTACACCTACGACGACCAGGACCGCTGCGTCTTCGAGGGTGGCGCCGCGGGCCATATGCGGGTCGGCATCGAATACGGCGAGCCCGACCCGGAATCCGGTCTGCGGACGACGACGCTGACCAACGCGCTCGGCCACACCTGGCACCACGTCTTCAACGACGCGCTTCAGCCCGTCGCCCAGACCGATCCGCTCGGCGCCACCACCCTCATGCGGTGGGACCGCCGGAACCATCTGCTGTCCCGCACCGACCCCCTGGGCCGAACGACCGAGTACCGCTACGACGTCGACGGGCGGCTCACCACCGTCGTCCGTCCGGACGGACGCGAGGCCACGGCCACGTACAACGCACTCGGGCTCCCGGAAACGGTCACGGCCTTCGACGGCTCCGCCTGGCACCACACCTACGACGGCTCGGGCAACCGCACCTCGGCCACGGACCCGGCCGGCGCGGTCACCCAATACACCTACGACGAAGCCGGCCATCCGGCGTCCGTCACCGACGCGCTGGGCAACACCTCGCGCGTGCGGTGCGACGCGTCCGGACTGGTGACGGAGGTCGTCGATCCGCTCGACGGAGTGACCAGCTATCGCCGCGACGGCTTCGGCCGCGTGACGGCCGTCATCGATCCGCTCGGTGCGATGACGCGTATGCAGTGGTCCGTGGAGGGTCGGCTCCTCCGTCGCGTCGACCCGGACGGCGCCGAGCAGTCGTGGACGTATGACGGGGAGGGCAACAGCACCGCGCACACGGACGCGTTGGGCAACGTCACCACGTACGAGTACACGCACTTCGACAAGCTCGCCGCGCAGACCGGCCCGGACGGCGTCCGCTACGAGTTCACGCACGACCCGCTGCTTCAGCTGACCCGGGTCACGAATCCGCAGGGACTGGAGTGGTCGTACTCCTACGACCCGGCGGGCCGACTGACCGTCGAGACCGACTTCGACGGCCGGACCCTGACGTACGCGCACGACCCGGCGGGCCGGCTCACGTCCCGGACGAACGCGCTGGGGCAGACCATCGCTTACGACCACGATGTTCTCGGTCGGGTGGTGGCGAAGGACGCGGATGGTGTTGTCACGACGTACGCGCATGACGCGGCGGGACGGCTGCTGGAGGCGGTCGGCCCCGACGCGACGCTGACGTACAGCCGCGACCGGCTGGGCCGCGTCAAGTCCGAGACGATGAACGGCCGGACGCTGACCTTCGCCTACGACCTGCTGGGCCGGCGGACGCGTCGGGTCACGCCGGGCGGGGCCGTCAGCACGTGGGCGTACGACGCGGCCGGGCGGCGTACGTCGCTGACGGCGTCGGGCCATGTCTTCGACATCGAGCACGACGCAGCGGGCCGCGAGATCGCACGGCACTTCGGCGAGGGCGTCACGCTGACGCACGAGTGGGACGCGGCGGGCCGCCTGACGTCCCAGACGCTGGCAGGGACCGAAGAACATCTGCGCCGGAATTACACCTACCGTCGGGACGGCCACCTGACGGCCGTCGACGACCGTACCTTCGAACTGGACACGGTCGGCCGGGTCACGACCGTCACGGCCCCCGGCTGGCAGGAACGGTACGCCTACGACGACGCCGGCAACCAGACGGATGCCGCATGGCCGTCCGACCACCCGGGCACGGACGCCCAGGGCCCGCGTACGTACACGGGTACGCGCATCACCCGCGCGGGCGGCATCCGCTACGAGCACGACGAACAGGGGCGCGTCGTCCTGCGTCAGAAGGTCCGGCTGTCGCGGAAGCCGGACACCTGGCGGTACGAGTGGGACGCGGAGGACCGCCTGCGGTCGGTGATCACACCGGACGGGGCGCGGTGGCGCTACCTGTACGACCCGCTGGGCCGCCGCATAGCGAAGCAGCGCCTCGACGAGTCGGGCGGCGTGCTGGAACAGGCCGACTTCACCTGGGACGGCCCGACACTCACCGAACAGACGACGGTCTCGTCCGATCTCCCGAACCCGGTCACGCTGACCTGGGACCACGACGGCCTCCGCCCGGTCGCCCAGACGGAGCGCATCTCGGCGGCGGACGCCTCACAGGCCGAGATCGACAGCCGCTTCTTCGCGATCGTCACCGACCTGGTCGGCACACCGAGCGAGTTGGTGGACGAATCGGGCGACATTGCCTGGCGCACGCGCACCACCCTCTGGGGCACGACGACCTGGGCCTCGGACAGCACGGCGTATACGCCGTTGCGATTCCCGGGTCAGTACTACGACCCGGAGACGGGCCTCCACTACAACTTCCACCGCTACTACGACCCGGAGACGGCGCGCTACGCGTCGGCGGATCCTTTGGGACTGGCGGCGGCGCCCAATCCGGTGGCCTATGTACGCAATCCGCTGACAGGGACCGACTCTCTTGGACTGGCGCCTGAATGTGGCCAAAACGCACCCCAGAGGGGTCCGTTTGACATGCGCGGCCCCAATCCTGACCATCCACCCAATCAGGGTGCTGTCGAAATAATGAACAATATACCCTTGGGCGGAAATCTCGACTGCTCCGAGATAGCCGAATGGATTTTGAAGGACTCCGGAGGGGAGGGGAAGATTATAAACTTCACCAGTCACTCGGACCCGGTGATCAGAGTCCCTGAATCCGGTGGAGCGATCATCGAAGAATATCGGTACCATGACGTTTACACGGATGGTCGATACGTATATGATCCCGCCTTCGGTGAGAGCCCTGTTCCGCTGGGTGACTATAAAAGGGCGTTGCGGCTCATAAATCCAGGGAAAAAAATATTGACGAACGAAGGAGGTTACAGTGGCCCCCTTTGGTGATGCTGTCTTGGTGGGGAGGGGTGAAATCGGCCATGGCGACTGAGCGGATCCTGGAGATCCTGCGAGCTTATGACCCTGTTGGCTGGATGAAAGTGTCAATGGGTAGGCATCCCCTGGAGGGGTACCTGCAGGCTCCGTTTATTGCTTGGCGGTTTCAATCGCCTCGCAAGGAGCTTCAGGATCTTCTTGAAAATGCAATCAAGGAAGCCTCCGGTAGGGTCGAGTGGATGCTCGATACCTCTGGGAAGAACTGGGTCCTTGCTCCGTCGCGCCTGTTTGCAGGTGTGGCTGAAACGGGAAGGCCCGGCTTTTCTGATGTAGTCGCGTCGATCACGCTTTCCGATCAGCCGTTCTGTGCTGCAGCGACGGCGGATATGGAAAGCATCCTGGACTTTTTGGCCCAGACTGGGGAGGCGTTGGCGGCGGGGGACTATTGATCCGAAACGGCTGGGGTTCTGAGTCGTTGATCGCTGTGTGAGTGATCTGGTGGGGGACGCGCGGCACTTGTCGCCGTCGGCGCAGGAAGCGTTGCGGATGCGGGCGGTGGCCGCGTTGGCCGCAGGGCACCGCCGTGAGGATGTCGCGGTGATGTTCAAGGTCTCGCTCAAGGCCGTGGACAGCTGGTGGGCGAAGTGGGTGTCGGGAGGCCGGGAGGCCCTTTCCGTGCGCCCGCGGGGCAAGCGGGTCGGTGAGCATCAGGTCCTTTCCGGGGCCGAGCAGGCCGCGCTGCGGCAGGCGATCCTCGACCACCAGCCCTGTGAGCTGGGGCTTTCGGGGCAGTTGTGGACGCGTGGCCAGGTGGGGGCGCTGATCACGAAGCTGTACCGGGTATGCCTGACCGGGCAAGGGGTGGGCAAGTACCTCCGCCGCTGGGGCCTGTCCTTCCAGCGCCCGGACAAGCGGGCCGTGGAACAGGACGGGGAGGCGGTGCGCGTCTGGCGGGAGGAGACATGGCCGGCGATCCGGGGCGAAGGCCCGGGCCGAGGGCGCCGAGGTGCTCTTCGCCGACCAGGTCGGCGTCCGTTCCGACCACATCACCGGCCGCACCTGGGGCGAGAAGGGGCGCACCCCCGTCGTGCGCCGCACCGGCAACCGGTTCTCGGTGAACGCGATGTCCGCGATCAGCACGAAGGGCCGCATGCACTTCATGGTGTTTACCGAGACCTTCGACGCGACGGTGATGTGCCGCTTCCTGGACCGGCTCGCCGGCCACATCCAGCGCAAGGTCCACCTCGTCCTGGACGGCCACTCCGCCCACCGCTCCCGCAAGGTCCGCGACTGGCTCGCCACCCACCCCGACCGGGTCGAACTGCACTTCCTGCCCGGGTACGCGCCCGAGCTCAACCCCGACGAACTCGTCAACGCCGACCTCAAGCGGAGCCTGCCCCACCACAGCCGGGCCCGCGACCAGGGCCGGCTCGCCGCCGAAACCCGCAGGTTCTTCCACCGCCGCCAGCGCCAACCACACATCATCCGCAGCTACTTCGGCGGCCCACACGTCCGCTACACCCTCGAATAGAACCCTTTGAGTTTTTGAGGGTCTATCACGAATTAGGTGTGGTTCGTCTGTTTGGTCTACGTGTTCTTTCTTGGGCTGTGCGGCCTATGCCTGATTGGCGGTAAGACGGCCGTCGAAGAGGACGTCGAATTCGTTCAGGGCGGCCTTCCAGCGGTTACTCCAGCGCTGACGGCCCCGGCCGGTGGGATCGAGAGCGAGAGTGGCGAGGTAGAGCCGTTTGAGGGCCGCGGTCTCGTTCGGGAAATGTCCGCAGGCTTGTGCTGCCCGCCGGTAGCGTGCGTTGAGGCTCTCGATCGCGTTGGTCGTGTAGACCACCTGACGGATTGCGGGTGGCAGGGACAGGAAAGGAACGAACTCGTTCCAGGCCCGTTCCCAGATACCGGTGATCGAGGGATACCTGCTGTCCCATTTCTCGCTGAACTCGGTGAGCCGGCTCCGGGCCTGGGTTTCGTCGACGGCCGTGTAGACCGGCTTGAGGTCCCGGGCGATCTCGGCCGCATCCCGCCGTGATGCGTAACGCATGCTGTTGCGGATCAGGTGAACCACACATGTCTGGACGACAGTTTGGGGCCAGATCGTGCCGACAGCCTCAGGCAGCGCGGTCAGGCCGTCGCAGACCAGCATGAGAACGTCCCTGACGCCGCGGTTTCGGATCTCCGTCAGTACGGTCTGCCAGTACTTGGCGCCCTCGCCGCCCTGCCCGGTCCACAGCCCCAGGATCTCCCGGTATCCGTCCGCGGTGACCGCGATCGCCACGTAGACCGGCCGGTTGGCGACCTGTCCGTCCCGGATCCGCACGTGGATCGCGTCGATAAACACCACTGGATACACTGAATCGAGAGGCCGGGTACGCCATTCCGCCATCGATTCCAGCGCCTTGTCCGTGATCGTGGAGACCGTTTCCTTCGACGTGGTCATCCCGTAGACCTCGGCAAGATGAGCGACGATCTCCCCGGACGTCAGCCCTTTACCGGTCAAGGACAGCACCATTTCATCGAGGGCGCCGGTCCGCCGGGCGTATTTCGGCAGCAGGCCTGGACGGAAAGTGCCGAGCCGGTCCCGTGGCACGTTCACGACCACCGGACCGACCTCGGTCATCACCTTCTTCGCCCGGTATCCGTTACGCGTGTTGCCACCCGACCGCGACCCGCGCCCGCCGACCCTGACCGATTCATCAGCCAGATGCAGGTCCATCTCGGCCTCGAGCGCGGCCTGCATCAAATGCTGAGCCAGCTCCGGAAGAATCCCGCCCTCGCCCATCAAACGGAGACCGCCAGCCGCAGTCTTCTCCGCCGCGAGCGCGGACAATTCCTCCAGCAATTCGACCGACAGGCCATTCTCGGATACCGGCATCGACTTCACACCAGAACCCTCAACAGTCCCATCAGCCCTGGCAAGCGACACACCGCTGGCCATCCCCATCGTGTGACTCGTCGTCGTACCCACCAGATGACTCCTTCGAGGAAGGAACCCACCTAATTCATGACACTCCCATAGATGCGGTCCGTGGGGGCAGTCGTCGGGTCGGCTGTGGGGGATGCGCTCGGGGTTCCCTTTGAGTTCGGGCTTCCGGCAGCGTTTTCCTCACGTTTTCCGTTTCCTGGGTGCGGGGGAGGGATGTGTGGTGGTGGATACTGTCGCGCACGTTCATCCTGAGTATCGTGAGCGGAACGCCATGGTTCTCGCGCCCGGCTGGCATCCCGACGATGCCACCGAGTTCAACGGCGCCGTCTGGCCTTGTCTCGCTTCGGCTATCTGGGCCTTGCGCACCACTGGCTCCTACGAGGAGGCCATATGCGCGGCCGTTGACCTCGGTGGTGATACGGACACCGTCGCTGCGGTCACTGGAGGTCTCGCTGGGGCGGTCTATGGGCTCGACGCGATTCCCGTGCGCTGGACGGGTCCCTTGCATGTGTCTCTGCCCGGGGGCAGCGATCGTGTACTGCGCCTGCGGGACGTTGTCGACCTCGCTCGTCGGCTGAAACGGTCTGGCAGGGCCGCGTCGGCGAAGGGGCGGGATTAGCCGGTCCGTGTCGAGATCTCCAGGGTCCTGGACGCGGAGAGTGGGACCGTTGTCTGTTTCTCATCGCCGGTGGGAGTCGGTCGAGGCGTGTGGCGAGGGGCGTTGCCACCGGAGACCAAGGCATATGACGTCGAGTTCGAAGTTCCCGATGTGGTGCGGTCGTGGGGTCTTGTCCCGTCGCCGGGGTGGGGTATCGAAGATGCTGATGGGGCCGGCCTTTCCATCACTGGAGTCGTGGAGCGGATCGATGACGACTCCGTTGTCACGCTGAGAATCCAGGCGGACGTTCTTATGGTTGAGATGCCGGACGGCGCAGGAGAGGTCGCTTATGGGGACTGGCTGAAGTTCGTCGTCTCTGGCCTCGAACTGTTTCCGTACGAATTGTGATCCGGGGGCCGGGAAGTCGTGGTCGAGAAGGCGATGAGGGATGCGGGTGCAGGGGCCGTGGAAGCGGCCTGGCAGAAGCTGTTGAGTGAGGATGTAAGTGAGGAGCTCGTGGCTGCGGCGTATGCCGAGCCTCGGTTGCGCCAGCTGTATCCGTGGACAGGTATGTGGGAGCTGCACTTCAGTCGGTGCACCGAGCAGCGGTGGACATGGGATGCTCCGTACATCTGGCCTTCGGCCGCCGGGCGGCTGCACGTCGGGGGTACCACGTCTTGGGACCCTCGCGATCGGAGAGGGTCGGGATGGCCACCAGCGCTGAGCAGGCGGTTGCGATGGTCGTCGAGCGGCTGCCCGCCAACTGTGGGCCTGCTTTCGTCGGTACTTCGGAAGAGCTGGCCGCGTACGAGTCGCCGAGTCACCGGTGACTGCCGGGCCGAGCCTTAGGGAGTGTCCTTGGGACGTAGCCGGACGGCGGGCATGGTTGCACCCTGACAGACGCCAGTTCAGGCGGCCGATGAGGCCTCAGGTTTCCGGCAGTGTTGTACCGCCATACTCGCGGCGGGGAAGAGGAGGGTTTCCCGATGGGCAGCACCGTGGCCCCGTTGGTGATCGCGTTTCTGGGCATCCTCGGCACGCTCGCGTCGGGGCTCATGACGCAGCGGCTCGCGGAGAAGGCCAAGGCCAAGGAGCTGGAGCACGCGGAACGGCAGCGCGTGGACGAGCGGCGGTACGAGGGGGAGCGTGCGACGGCCGAAGCTCTTCGGGCCTGCTACGTCACGCTGAACACCGCCTCTCTCGACTACCACTCCGAGTTGAACAACTTCTGGTACGCACTCCGAGCCGGCCGCGTCAGCGACGAGCTGCGGTCGCGCCTGGACGACGCGCGGCGCGAGCATCGCGCGCGGCACTCCGAGGCGCAGATGCGTGTGCCGGACGACGTGCTCGCCGCCGCCCACGAAGTCAACCTCGGGCTCAGCCGGGTGTACGGGGTCCTCAAGCGTCTCGACGGCGGGATGCCGCCGCGACGGGAGGGGGAGTCCCTGGAGCAGGCCCGCGCTCAGATCAATGGGGCTTGGGATCAGCTGAACGAGATGCGTCGCGCCATGCGACGGAGTCTTGGCGTAGCCCGCTAGCCCTTGGCGTAGTTCGTGGCGCCCTGCCAGTCGACCATGACGCAGGGGGTGTCGCCGAGGACCCAGGCGTCGTGGCCCGGTGGGCAGATCATGCAGTCGCCCGGGCCGAACTCCGCCTCTTCGCCGTCGTCCATGACGACATGCATGCGGCCCGAGATGACGTAGGCCGCGTGGGAGGCCTGGCAGCTGTCGGTTCCCGCGATCGGCTTGACGTGATCGGACCAGCGCCAGCCCGGTTCGAATGTCGCCCGGCCGACCGAGCCGACGCTCATGGTCACCAGCTCCATTCGCCCTTTGTTCCCCTGGAAAGGGCGGATTTCCTCTGGCGCGTCAAAGCTCTTGTGCTCGAGACCGGCCATGGAGTGCTCCCGTCCGTTACTGATCGGCTAGCCGTTTCGAACGTAGCCGTGGGGGTGGGGAAGGGCGAGCCGTGCAGGGCGGGTGGGTGATGGGGACGCTGCCTCGTCAGCCGCCGGTAGTCGACCTCTTCGACCCTGAGCCGGTCAGTCAGGAGGTCGGTCGTGACGAGTTCGAGGAGTGGTGGGAACGTGCCCGCCCGGTCACAGCCTGAATACCCCGCGCCAGGTCCACCCTGCGCTGAGGACCACCTTCCGCAGGGTGTTCCTCATGTCACGCGTGTCCAGTCGGTATGTCTCGACCTTGCGTCGGCGGCCGTCGGGCCCCCGCTCGTAGGCCCATTCCCGTTCGACCGCGAACCCCCATCCGCGGCTGTACCCGTGCGACCTGGACAGCCCCTGCCTGGTGGAAGTCCACTGTTCCTGGAGAATCCGCACCTCGCGCCCGTGCGGATCCAGACGCATCCGGATCCTGAGTCTGCGATCCACCTGCTCACGGGTCGACGAACGAGGCGGGATCCACCATTCCGCCACCACGTCGGCCTTTTCGGAAGGGTTGGCCTTGCGTATGCGGTACGGCGTGTCCGTACCGTCGATCGCGAGCAGCGATTCCCGTACCTCCGCGGCTGAACGCGGTACGACATCGTTCTCGGGGTACGTGGTGCCCAGCAATCTGTCCCGGAGGCCCATCGCTAGATCCCCGCCCCGGTGCCCGGGCGCGACGTGCGTGCTGTGCGCACGAAGCAGAGTTCCCCGTGACTCATGCGATTCCCCTCGGTTCAATGCCTGGCGTGCACCCTACAGGCCTAGAGGAGATGGTCTAGATCGCCCCGTTTTGCTGCCTCGATCAGGTTGCGGAGGCCCTGGTGGGTTGTGGTGATCAGTTCGGTGGGCTGTGTCGTCTCGCGGAGGACGGGGGTGCCGGCGGCGGTGTGGCCTATCTGGAGGCAGGTGTTGCCGCCGCCTGCGCCGCAGATTGGTTCCTGCCATTGGGTCTCGCTCATCTTGTGCTCGCCTTCACAGCTGTTGGGAGATGTTGTGGATGAGGGCGCGTGTCTTGTCCTCGGACAGGCTCAGGTGCTCCATTTTGGCGAGCAGATTCCCGTAACTTGCCAGACTCTCATGCGAGTCGATAAAGGTGGAGCCGTGATATCCGTCGAGCTGAACCGTGTCCAGCTGTGGGACCGGACCTTCGGCATAGAGAATCGGCTGGCCGGGGCCTGAGAAGCTATGGGCTTCGAAAGGGATAACGCGGATGACGATGTGGTCGCGCTCGCTCATGGCAAGGAGGTGGTTGAGCTGGTCCCGGGCGACCTTCGGGCCGCCGAACTGGATGTGCAGTGCCGCCTCGTGAATGATCGCGGTGAATTGCGGTGGGTTCCGGCGAAGGGTGAGGATTTCTTGCCGTCGCATGCGGTGAAGGGTTCGTACCTCAAGCTCGTCCGGCGGGTAGGAGAAGTCCGAGCCCTCGAAGACCGCGCGGGCGTGTTCGGCCGTCTGGAGCAGTCCAGGGATGTGCACCATGACGAACACCCGCATGGCGATCGCGTGGTGCTCGAGTTCGGTCACGTCCAAGAATGCCGGAAGGAGGATCGCCCGATAGGACTCCCACCACTGGTTGTTGCGCTCCTGAGCGATGGCGGCCAAGGCGTCGATCAGGGCCGTGTCCGTGCAGCCGTAGTGCCCTGCGAGCGCGCGAACGCGGTCCGGGCTGGTCCTGAAGCGTCCTGCCTCGATGTTGGGGACGCGTGTGCGGTTGACGCCGAGGAGAGCTGAGGCCTCCTGTGTCGAGATCCCTGCTGCCTCTCTGAGCTTGCGCAGCTCGGCGCCAAGTCGGCGTTGTCGAACGGTGGGTGGGCTGGTTGGCGGCATGTCACCTCTTTCCGTACGGCCACAGTGTGCCCGCGTCGAGGCGGCGGATCTACATGGGGAACGGTTCCCTGATTCCGAGAGAAGGTCCCACGCTCGATGCGCTACCGTCGGTATCGCTTGACTCACACGCCGTGGCGCCGGAAGAGCACCGCGCGAGCATGCCCGCCTTCCCTGGGGTGAGGTGTGCTCGCGCCCAGGGAGGCGGGCCACCGGTCGCCGTACGCGTTGCGAGTCACGAAGTACTCGAACTCCCCACCATTCGAACGTGCTTGGAGTCCGCGCATGAGTGCTCCTCATCGCTCCTGCCTGCCCGAATCCCGTCCACCCGCACCACCGCTCACCCCCACCCGCGCGAATCTCAACTACTCCCTGGGCCTCCCCGGAGGTTCCTACTGTCTCGGCATGGCCCGCACCGTCGTCCAACGCCTGCTGACCGAGCACGGCCTCGACGGCCTCGCCGAGCTCGGGGCCCTGGCCGCGTCCGAACTGCTCGGGAACGCCTATACGTTCACCCCGGGCCGTGATGTCAGCCTCGCCGTCCGCTGGCGCTTCGGCGTGCTGCGGCTGACCGTGTTCGATGAGCATCAGGAGCACGCCGTCGAGGCCGGCAAGGCGTGCCGGGCGTACCGGCGGGAGGCCTTGGCCATGCTGGAGGCCGTCGTCGACGAGTGCGGCGGACTCGTCGGGCTCGCGGCGGCGGAGAGCCCGCTCGCCGGCTGCAGGCTGTGGGCCGTACTCCCGCGAGAGGCGGCGGAGCGCTATGCCGGGCTGTGAAGCGAGGACGGGCCTTTGTGGTGTCGGGCGGCGCTGCCGGACGTGCGGAGTGCGGCGGTTCGCCGACTACGGGGCCCTGCGGCCGCCCGGCCTGCCGCACCGCGTCGTATCGACCCCGCGTGATCCCCGGGCCGCCGACCGTGCGGCGGCCCGGTGCGTGGCCGAGCTGATGAGCCGGGGGAGGTGGTGGTCCCGGCGGCGACGCGTGTACGTCCTCGCGTGCCGGTCGTGAGGCGGTCGCCGTCAGCCGCCGCGTGCCGGATGCGTCATCGTTTCGTAGGGTACGCACACACGGGGGCGTGGCTCCCCGCGATGAGTGGAGTGGGATGAGCAGGGCAGCGGCGCCGGTCAGCGCTGAGTGGATGGTCGCGGAAGCGCGCAGGGCGTTCTTCGTGATGTTCGGGTTCCTGGCCCTCGTCTGGGTGGTGCAGCTGGCGAACTGGGCCGGCGACTACGGGCTGTCCAAGGGCTATGCGGTGATCTCCGGCGAGCCGGGGCGGCTGCCCGACATCCTCGCCGCGCCGTTGCTGCACTGGAGCTGGGCGCACATCGAGGCCAACTCCGGGCCGCTGTTCGTGTTCGGCTTCCTCGCCGCCTATCGCGGGGTGGCCCGCTTCTTCGGGCTGACGTTGCTGGTGGCCTTCGTCAGCGGGCTGACGATCTGGTTCCTCGAGCGGCCCGGCGTCGGGACGGTCGGGGCCAGCGGGCTGGTCTTCGGGTACTTCGGGTACGTCGTGGTGCGTGGCTTCTTCGACCGGCATCTCATCGACAGCCTGGTCGGCGTGGTCATGGCCGCCTCCTTCGCCTACACCTTCACCGGGGTCCTCCCCGGTACGCCCGGCGTCAGCCGGCTCGGGCACCTCGGCGGGCTCATCGGCGGCATCGTGGGTGCCTGGGTCTTCCGCGACCGGCGGGCGAAGGAGCCGAGTGCGCCGAGAAAGCCGAAGACGAACGGCGAGCCGACTCCCGGCGGTCCCCGTGCCGAGCTGCACAAGGAGCTGCGTGACCTCGGGGTGCTCTAGGCACTTCGTGCCTGAGTATGTGGCAGTACACCTGAGTACCGCTACGGATACGCCCGCCACCCCGCCCGCCATAGCGTCGGCCGCATGGCAATGAACACGACTGACATCGACCCCGGCAGCGACCCCACCCTCCTCGTGATGAAGTACCTCGGCGGGGTCGCGCTGTGGGTCTTCGCCGCGTTCACGTTCCTTCTCCTCCCCCTCAACGTCATGGCCAGTGACGGCTGCTTCGACGGGGACACCCGCGCCATCTGCACCGTCGCCGGGCAGAACGCCGTCGCCTACATACCGATGGTCACCGCGCCCGTCGCCGCCGTGCTCGGCACCTACGGGCTGGCGGCCCAGGGAGGCAGGGCGAAGGGGGTCTACGCCCTCGCGATGGGGATGCTGGTCGCCGCGTGGGCTGTGGTGTCCGCGATCGCCGGGTGACTCGCCGGGTGACTCCTTGAGTGACTTCCCGGGTGACCCCGAAGTCACTCGAACAGTGCTCGATAGGGTCAGGCCATGGGGTTGTGGAACACGACAGGCACGGCAGGGCAGCGGCCCGTGGGCTGGGCGCCGCCGGCGGGGGCCGTGCCGCGGGCGGCCGACGTGCCGTGGCAGGCGCCGAGCGACGTCGAGCAGAAGCTGTACGAGGCGCGGGTGCGCGGCGACTGGGACGCGTACTTCCATGTGCTGGCCGAGACGAGGCTCTTCCTCGCCGTCCCCCGGGCGAACGCCGACGCCGAGACCCGCACCGTGCCCTTCGCCCCCTACTGGAACCCGCAGACCGGCACCCCCTGCCTCGCGGTCTTCACCGAGGGGATGCTGCCCGCGCCCGCCGAGGACCCCGTCTTCTGTGGGTACTCCTTGGGCTGGTACGCCCGCGTGTGGGAGCCCGGCGACCCGCCGTACCTGGTGGTGAACCCCGGCAGCCCCTGCGAGGCGGCCCTCCCGGCGAACCCGGCGGGGCGGGAGATCTGGCAGCGGCACGCCGAGCGCGTCCGTACGTCCTCCTGTGGCTGCCCGGACCGGCACGGCCGGCTGCGCGCCCTCCACACGGGCGGGCCCCTGCACGGGCCGCTCGCGCACGGGCTGGCCCTTACCTCGCTGCTCTTCGTCGACAACGGCGAGCTGTGGAACGCCATGGCCTACCACGGCGGCGGCTATTTCCACGAGAAGGACCGGCTCAAGGAGTGGTGGGGGGTCACCGACCGGGAGGGCTGGCGGAACGCCCAGGAGGGGCTGTTGGACGCCGACATGGTCAGCGGCTCGTGGGAGTTCGCCCTCGGCGTCCGCCGTGCCATGGCGATGGACTTCCCCGGGCTCGTCGACGTCGAGCACTGGCGCCGGGCGGCCGAGCGCGTCCTGCGGCGCAGGGCCGAGCAGGCGGGGGAGGTGCGGATCACGCTGGAGGGGGTGACCCGGGGGGAGGCCCTGCCGGACGACGAGGTCGAGGGGTACATCGCGGAGATCCACCAGCTGATCGGGCGGATCGCCCGCTACGAGGCCCGCTTCCGCGCGGACGGTCTGCTGGCGGAGGGCGCGTACGTGCGGACGGCGGCGGCATGGGACTACGGGCGCGCCGCCGGGATGGCCCGCTGGGGGCTGGCCGCGCGGTACTGCACCCTGCACGAGGCCGAGGAGGCGGTGCTGCGCGCCGGGATCGCGGCCAAGGGCGCCTACGGTTCGTGGGAGGAGTTCTCCGCCGGGTACGTCCTCGCGCGCTGTCTGCACTTCGACGAGGAGAAGTTCGGCAAGTGGTACGAGGACGCGCTCGCCGCGCACCGCGTGCTCACCACCGACCCCGCCAGCCCCTGGCTGAACATCCCCTGGGGGCGCTGAGCCGGGTCCCCGGGCCGGGTGGGCGGTCTCCTCATCGCCCCAGGTAGACGTACAGCGCCAGTGCCACCGGGCCCGGGCAGGCCAGGGCTCCGGTGATGGCCCAGCGGGTGGCCGGGCCGAGGCGGAGGAGCTTCAGGGCGTACCAGACGGCCGTCAGGACGGCTGCCGCCAGCGCCAGGACTCCCGCGACCTGGAGGAGGAAGCTCCCGGCCTCGGCCGGGTGTTCCGCCGCCGCGCCCCAGACGGCGATCATCAGCACCACCACCAGGCACAGCCCGACGGCCATGACCGTGATCGTCCACAGGATCGCCGCCAGGACGGTCATGGAACGGTTCTCGGCCCGCACAGGAACGGGGGCAGGCACGCGGTACGGAAGCTGTTCGGTCGTCATGCGACGATCACACACGCCGAAGGGCCCCGCCCGGGAGTGCTCGCACACCCAAAGCGGCCTGAGTACGGTCTGAGTACGGCCTGAGTAGCGGTACCTATTTCAAGACCTGAAGAGGCCGTGACTGGAATCGAACCAGCGTAACTCGCTTTGCAGGCGAGCCCCTAAGCCACTCGGGCACACGGCCGGATGGGAGTCTCGTGCACCTCCCCGACGGCTACGACCATACGTTCACCCCGGCCCCGCTTCAATGGTGCGGAGGCCACTGTCATATGGCGGACATGCGCCAGTCATGTCCGCGAACCGTGGACGACCGTACGCCCTCACGCGCTCACTCCCCGCAGGAACTCCTCCACCAGCGGACGGAACATCTCCGGCTCGTCGACCCACGGATAGTGACCCACCCCGTGCAGCGGGCGGACCACACCCCTCGGGAAGGAGGCGGCGACGAGTTCGCCCGCGCGCATGCCCGTGACGGCGTCCAGGTCGCCCGTCACGACCAGCGCCGGGCAGCGGACCTCGCGCAGGCCGTGGAGCAGGGCCAGGCGCAACGGTTCGTCGACGCCCTGCCAGAAGGCGGCGCGCGGGACGGGGTTGAGCTGGTCGGGCTCCGTGGCGGCGTGGGCGCGTTGCTCGGCGTCCCAGCGGCCGTAGGCCATGGGGGCGGCGCGGCGGAGGAGGGAGCGGACCTCGGCGAGGTCGCCGGCCTCGCGCAGGGAGTGGACGGCCACGTAGGCGTCGACCCACCAGTCCTCGGTGCTGCGGGACTCGAAGATCTCCTCGGCGTCCGTGGGGAGTTCGCCCTGGAGGCGGGAGCCGGGCGTGACCAGGACGAGGTGGGTCAGGTGTTCCCCGTGCGCGGCGGCGTAGGCCTGGGCCGTGGCGCAGGCGGCGTCGTGGGCGAGGAGGGCGAAGCGTTCCAGGCCCAGGTGGACGCGGAGCGCCTCGACGTCCTCGGCGAGGGCGGGGAAGGCGTAGCCGGCCACGTCGGGGGAGGGCGGGGAGGCGCCCGTACCGCGACTGTCGGGGACGACGAGGGTGTGGTGGGCGTCCAGTCCGCCGAGGTCGCCGAGGTACGCGGCGTCGCGGCCGGGGCCGCCGGCCAGACAGACGACGGGCGGGCCGGCGCCCTCGCCGAGGACCCGGTAGGCCGGCTCCACCGAGTCGTATGAGGTGTAACGAGTCATAAGTCCACCATGCCGGAAATGGTCAGTGATCCAGAAGCGAGCCACCCGTCCCCGTCCCCCTATCCCAAATTCCGCTTATGATTCCGGCGTGTTCGACTCCCGGCACATCAAGACCTTCCACGCGGTCGTCACCGCGGGGTCCTACTCGGCTGCCGCCAGGGCCCTGGGGTATACGCAGCCTGCGATCACCCAGCAGATGAAGGCCCTCGAACGTGCCGTCGGAACGCCGCTGTTCACCCGGGTCGGGCGGAGGATGCGGCTGACCGAGGCGGGCGAGGCCCTCGCGCGGCACGCGGAGGTCATTCTCGACAGCCTGACCGCTGCGCAACGGCAAATGAGCTCCCTGACGCGGCTGCGCGCCGGGCGGGTACGGGTGTGCGCCTTCCCCAGCGCGGGGGCCACCCTCATACCCGAGGCGCTGGCCCGGCTGGCGGCCGACCATCCGGGGGTGCGGGTCGAGCTCCAGGAGGGCGAGCCGCCGGACTCGCTGCGCCGGCTGGTGCGCGGCGAGTGCGACATCACCCTCGCCTTCACCTACCCCGGCCTGCACGAACAGGTCCCCGACGAGCTCGTCGAGATACCGCTGTTCGAGGACCAGCTGATGGCGCTGCTGCCGATAGGCCACCCGCTGGCCCGCCGCCGCGCCGTCAAACTCGCCGACCTGGCGGAGGAGCGCTGGATCGCCGGCTGTCTGCGCTGCCGCACCAATTTCCTCCACGAGTGCGCCGAGCAGGGCTTCGCTCCCGACATCGCGTTCACAACGGACGACAACCTCGTCGTGCAGTCGCTCGTCGCCGAGGGGCTGGGGGTGGCGATGATGCCGGGGCTGGTGTTGTCCTTCCTCCGGCACGACAAGATCACCGGACGGGCCCTCGACCCGGCCTGCCGGCGGTACGTCTCCGCCTATGTCCTCCGCGAGCACCTGCGCATTCCGGCAACGGCGCTCGTCCTCGACGAGCTCAAGGCCGTCGCGGCGCGGCGGGTCGGGTGCTGAGTTCCCGTTCCGGGTGCCCGCGCATCCGTAAGCATCCATAAGCGGGTGTTGGCAGTCTCGTAAAGAACTGTCGTTGGACGTGATGGATCGGGCGCCCCGACGCTGCACCCATGACCACCCCCACCGCACCCCCGACGACAACGACGGCAGCGACGACCCCGCGCCTCGGCCGGCTCGTCGACGAGATCCGTGAGACCGTCGGCCGCGGCCTGGCGCCCGACGCGACGGCCTACCTCGTCGGCGAGCGCCTCGCCGCCCACCTCGGCGCCCCGGACCTGCTCACCCCCGAGCAGTGCGAGGGCGACCCCGACCGCTACCGCCAGCACATCCTCCACGCCGAGGCCGACGGCAGCTTCTCCGTCGTCGCGCTCGTCTGGATGCCCGGCCAGCGGACCGCCATCCACGACCACGTCTCCTGGTGCGTCACCGGCGTCCACCAGGGCGCCGAGAGCGAGCGCCGCTACCGCCTCGTCCCCGACGTCCCGACCGCGCGCCTGATCGCCACCGAGGACGTGGTCAACCGGCAGGGCGACGTCTGCGGCTTCGCGCCGCCCGGCGACATCCACCGGGTGCGCAACGCCTGTTCGACCGTCGCCATCTCCCTGCACGTCTACGGCGCCGACGTCTCCCGCCTCGGCTCCAGCGTGCGGCGCGTGTACGACCTGCCCGCCGACGAGTTCTGATGGCGGTCGTCGATTCACAGACCTCCACCCGGCCGACGTCCGCGCCCCGGGCGAAGGCCACGCCGGGCAAGCTGCCCGGGCTGGCCATGGCCGCCGCCGGCGTGGCCCTCGCCTGGGGTACGCACCGGCTCGTACCCGCCGTCCCCATGCTCACCGCCGCCGTCGTCCTCGGCATCGCCGCCGCCCATCTGCCCGGCGTGCGGGCCCGGGTGCGGGGCGTCGGCAAGCCGGGGCTGACGGCGGCGGGGAAGCGGCTGATGCGCGTCGGCATCGTGCTGCTGGGGCTCAAGCTGAGCCTCGACGACGTGCTCGGGCTGGGCTGGGCCACCGTCGCGATGGTGGTCGCGGTGGTCGCCGCGACCTTCTTCGGGACGCTGTGGCTCGGCCGTCGGCTCGGGCTGCGCGGCGACCAGCCGCTGCTGATCGCCACCGGCTACTCCATCTGCGGGGCCTCCGCGATCGGCGCCGTCAGCGAGGTGTCGGGCAGCGACGAGGAAGACGTCGCGACGTCCGTGGCGCTGGTGACGCTGTGCGGCACCCTCGCCATCGCCGTACTGCCCCTGCTCCACCACCCGCTGGGGCTCGGCGACGCGGAGTTCGGACGGTGGGTGGGCGCGAGCGTCCACGACGTCGGGCAGGTGGTGGCGACCGCGCAGACCGCCGGGCCCGCCGCCCTCGGCGAGGCCGTGCTGGTCAAGCTGATGCGGGTGGCGCTGCTGGCGCCGCTGGTCGCGGCGGTGGCGGTGTCCGTACGGCAGCGGAGGCGGATACCCGCGTCCGGTGCCACTGGTGCCACGGGCAAGCGGCCCGCGCTCGTTCCCCTCTTCGTCCTCGGCTTCCTCGCCATGGTGGCCGTCCGTACCACAGGGTGGCTGCCCGGCGGCGCGCTGGACGCGGCGGCGCACGCGCAGGAGCTGCTGCTCGCCGCCGCCCTCTTCGGGCTGGGCAGCGCGGTGCACCTGCCCTCGCTCGTACGGACGGGCGGCCGGGTCGCGGCGCTGGGGCTGTGCTCGTGGGTGGTCGTCGCGGGGGTGTCGTACGGGGGCGTGCTGCTCACTATGTGAGGAGTGCGGTGTGGGGTTTATGCCGTGGGGCCCGGTCGGTGCCGGGCCCCACGCCGCGTCACGAGCCGGAGACCTCGACCATCTCGGTGATCTTGTTGCCCGGGCCGAGCGTCACGTTGTAGTAGTTCTGGCCGGTGCACCACTCCTTGTGGTCGGCCTTGCTCTGGTTGTCGTACTGCTGGTGGTTCGGGTCCGCGCACTCCTTGACGTGGCCGATCCCGGAGAGGACCTTGTCGGTCGGCCGCGCCGGGCGGACCTCGGGGCCGTTCTGGCCGAGGACGGTCACCTTCGCGTTCTCGTTGTCGAAGGCGTACGTGTTCGTCGCGCCCTCGGCACGGTAGAAGGCGCCTTCGTCCATCTTCGTGTTGCAGGACACCTTGGCGTCCTGCGCGACGATGTTGTTCATCGCGCCTTCGACGCCGGTCACCTTGATGAGCTTGTGGCCCTTGGGCAGCGGCGCGCACGGGTCCTTGTAACCGCTTTTGTCCTTGCCCTTGCCGTCGGTGGGCTTCTGTGACGGGGCCGCACCGGCCGCCGAGCCCTTGTCGTCGTTCTTCCCGCCGTCGTCGGTGGGGCCGCAGGCGGTGAGTGCGAGTGCGCCGGAGACGACCAGCGCGGCCGCGACGACATGCCGAATGGACATAGGGATCCCCCTGGTGCTGCCCGGCGCCGATCGCCGGGTCGAACTGGTTGAACTGGTCGAACTGGTTGAACGTGTGAACCGGCCGGAAGCCTATGGGCATGAACATGGCGGAAAGTCGACCATTTGCATGGCCATGATCAAACTGCGACCGAATCACGACGGACCCGTGTCCGACTCGTGGCCGAGTCCCGACCGACCGTGCGACTAGGCCTCAAGGCCGAGTCGATCTCCTCCGCACGACAGGGGTCAAACCGGCTTTCGCCACTTACTCTGAAGGCCATGACCTCCGCCGATTCCATATCCGCCACCCAGGCCGCGACGGACACGGTGGAAGGCGTTCTCGGACGCCGCTACCGCGCCCTCACCCTCGGCATCGTCTCCGTCGTCTCACTGATCGCCTTCGAGGCCAGCGCCGTGAATACGGCGATGCCCGTCGCGGCCCGCGCGCTTGACGGCATCGGGCTGTACGCCTTCGCCTTCTCCGCCTTCTTCACCGCGAGCCTGTTCGCGATGGCGCTGTCGGGGGAGTGGTGCGACCGCGCCGGCCCCCTCGTGCCCCTCTTCACCGGCATCGCCGCCTTCGGCGCCGGGCTGGTGGGCGCGGGCGCGGCGCAGGAGATGTGGATGTTCGTGGCCGCGCGCGGCATGCAGGGCATCGGCTCCGGGCTCGTGATCGTCGCCCTGTACGTGGTCGTGGGGCGGGCCTACCCGGAACGGCTGCGGCCCGCCGTGATCGCGTCCTTCTCCGCCGCCTGGGTGGTCCCCGTGATCGTGGGGCCGCTGGTGGCGGGAACGGTGACCGAGACGCTCGGCTGGCGCTGGGTGTTCCTGGCCATCCCCGTGCTGATACTGCTGCCGCTCGCCGTGATGCTCCCCGCGCTGCGCGCGCTGCCGCCGGGGAAGAACGCGGACACGATGAACCGGCGCCGGATCCTCCTCGCGCTCGGCGTCGCAGCCGGGGCCGGACTGCTCCAGTACGCCGGGCAGGACCTCCGCCCGTTCTCCCTCCTCCCCGCGGTCGCCGGGCTCGCCCTCCTCGTGCCGTGCGTACGCCGGCTGCTGCCCACCCGTACCTTCCTGGCCGGGCGCGGGCTGCCCTCCGTCGTGCTGCTGCGCGGCCTCGCGCAGGGCTCCTTCCTGGCCGCCGAGACCTTCGTCCCGCTGATGCTCGTCACCGAGCGCGGGCTGTCGGCCACGCTCGCCGGGCTGTCGCTCACCGGCGGCGGGCTGACCTGGGCCCTCGGCTCGTACACCCTGAGCCGCGCCCGCCTGGAACCCCACCGCGAGCGGCTGATGGGCCTGGGCATGGCGGTCCAGGCGCTCGCCGTGGCGGTGGTGCCGCTGGTGCTGATCGACGCGGTGCCGGTGTGGCTGGTGGCCGTCTGCTGGCTCCTCGTCGGATACGGGATGGGGCTGACGATCTCCAGCGTGGGCGTGCTCACGCTCCGGCTGTCGCGGCCGGGGGAGGAGGGCACGAACGCGTCCTCGCTCCAGGTGTCGGACGCACTGGGGAGCGTGGTGCTGGTGGGGCTGGCGGGGGTGCTCTTCGCCACAGCCGGCGGGGAGTCCTCGTCCGTGTCCGCGCACGGTACGGCCGCGCCGGCGGGGGCGTTCGTCGCGGTCTTCGCGCTCTCCGCGGTGGCGGCGCTGGCGGGGGCGTGGGTGACGACGCGGCTGAAGGCGCGGGGGTAGGCCCTGCGGCGGCCGATCCCCTCGAAGGCCGGACGGGCTGAAGATCAGCCCGTCTGTGACGTCCGTCCCACCCCCGGGTGGACCCGGCCCGTGACCCCCGGCCCGACCCGTCGACGCGGGTAGGCTTGCGCGGTTGCCGACCGCCGACCCCGCCGACGGAGACCGTGACTACCACCACCGCGAATCACCATCTCTCACCCGCCTTCCCCGGCCGGGCGCCCTGGGGTACCGCCAACAAGCTGCGCGCCTGGCAGCAGGGCGCCATGGAGAGGTACATCCAGACGCAGCCCCGCGACTTCCTCGCCGTCGCCACCCCGGGCGCCGGAAAGACCACCTTCGCCCTGACCCTGGCCTCGTGGCTGCTGCACCACCACGTCGTCCAGCAGGTGACCGTCGTCGCGCCGACCGAACACCTGAAGAAACAGTGGGCCGAGGCCGCCGCCCGGATAGGCATCAAGCTCGATCCCGAGTACAGCGCCGGTCCGCTGGGCCGCGAGTACCACGGCGTCGCCGTCACCTACGCCGGTGTGGGCGTCCGCCCCATGCTGCACCGCAACCGCTCCGAGCAGCGCAAGACGCTCGTCATCCTCGACGAGATCCACCACGCCGGTGACTCCCGCTCCTGGGGCGACGCCTGCCTGGAGGCCTTCGAGCCGGCCACCCGCCGCCTCTGCCTCACCGGCACGCCCTTCAGGTCCGACACCAACCCCATCCCCTTCGTCACCTACGAAGAGGGCAACGACGGCATCCGCCGCTCCTCCGCCGACTACACCTACGGCTACGGCAACGCGCTCGGCGACGGCGTCGTCCGCCCGGTGATCTTCCTCTCCTACAGCGGCAACATGCGCTGGCGCACCAAGGCGGGCGACGAGCTGGCGGCCCGGCTCGGCGAGCCCATGACCAAGGACGCGGTCTCGCAGGCCTGGCGCACCGCCCTGGACCCGCGCGGCGACTGGATGCCGAACGTGCTGCGCGCCGCCGACCGGCGGCTGACCGAGGTCCGCAAGTCCATCCCCGACGCGGGCGCGCTGGTGATCGCCTCCGACCAGGAGTCGGCGCGCGCCTACGCCAAGCTGATCCGCGAGATCACCGGCGAGGGCGCGACGCTCGTGCTGTCCGACGACAGCGGAGCCTCCCAGCGCATCGACGACTTCTCGGCGTCCGAGGACCGCTGGATGGTCGCCGTCCGCATGGTGTCGGAGGGCGTGGACGTGCCCCGCCTGGCGGTCGGCGTGTATGCCACGACGATCTCCACGCCGCTGTTCTTCGCCCAGGCCGTCGGCCGCTTCGTGCGGTCGCGCCGGCGCGGCGAGACAGCGTCCGTCTTCGTCCCGACCATCCCGACGCTGCTGACCTTCGCCAACGAGATGGAGGTCGAGCGCGACCACGTCCTCGACAAGCCCAAGAAGGAGGGCGAGGAGGACCCCTACGCCGAGTCCGAGAAGGAGATGGACGAGGCGAACAAGGAGCAGGACGAGGACACCGGCGAGCAGGACCAGCTGCCCTTCGAGGCGCTGGAGTCCGACGCGGTCTTCGACCGCGTGCTCTACGACGGTGCCGAGTTCGGCATGCAGGCCCACCCCGGCAGCGAGGAGGAGCAGGACTACCTCGGCATCCCCGGACTGCTGGAGCCGGAGCAGGTGCAACTGCTGCTCCAGAAGCGTCAGGCCCGGCAGATCGCGCACAGCCGCCGGAAGCCGGACGAGCAGGCGGACCTGCTCGAAATCCCCGCCGAGCGGCGGCCGGTCGTCACGCACAAGGAGCTCCTGGAGCTCCGCAAGCAGCTCAACACGCTCGTGGGTGCGTACGTCCACCAGAGCGGCAAGCCGCACGGTGTGATCCACACGGAACTGCGCCGCGTGTGCGGCGGCCCGCCGAGCGCGGAGGCCACGGCGGGGCAGCTCACGGAGCGCATCACCAAGGTGCGGGAGTGGGCTACGCGGCTTCGCTGACGCTGGTCTTCCGGTGACGGTTGCGCCGGGCGGGCCGGGTGGCCCGGCCTGCCCGGCGCGTCGGCGCGTACGGTCAGCCGCGCGCGCCCGCGCGGCGGCGGGTCGCGACGACCAGGCCGGCGCCCGCGACGATCGCCACGGCGCCGCCCGCGGCGATCCACGGGGTGGCCGGGTCGGAGCCGGTCGCGGCGAGCTCGGTGCGACTGCCGGTGGCGGAGGTGCCGCCGGAGTACGAGCCCGAGCCGGAACCGGAGGCCGCGCCTGCGGCGGAGGACGAGGACGAGGCGCTCGGGCTCGCCGAGGCGGAGGCGCTCGCGCTGGCGCTCGTGGAGGGCTTGGGGCTGGCGGTCGCCTTACCGGACTCGGTCGCGCTCGGAGAAGCGGAGGTGGTCGCGCTCTTGCTCGGCTCCGGGGTGACCTTGGCGGCCTTCACAGAGAACTTCTGCTGGGACCAAGCGGGCGTCTTGGGCGAGTCCAGCGTCCTGTCCGTCACGCGGAAATAGGCGTCGTGGGCCGGGGTCTGCTTGCCGAAGCGCAGCCGCAGCTCGAACGACGCCTTCGAGCCCTTCTCCACCATCAAGGGCTTGTCGTCCTTGCCGAGAAGGCCGTTGATGCTGAAGGAAGTCCCGTCCACGCTGTGGGTCGGCTTCAGGCTGTTGCGCGTCGACAGCCACTCGCCGTTCGAGCCCGTCCGGTACTCCAGCTCCAGTGCGTAGTCTTCGGCCTTATTCATATCGGGCTTCTCGGGGATGTAGCTGACGTAAGGCACGAAGGCCGCGTCCTTGTCGCTCTTGTTGTCGAACGACATGTCGAACACCAGCCACTTGCCACTGCCCGCCTGGAGGGGCTTGAGCCCCTCCACCTTCACCGGGTTGCGGAACTCTGTGGTACCGCCCTTGTCGGCGATGTCGGCCTTCGGCGCCGGGTTCGTGCCCGGCTGCTCGACCGTCGTCTGCCCGGTCGTCTGTCCCGCCGTGGCCGGCAACTCCTCCGCGACGGCGGGTGTGGCCAGGAAGAGGGCCGGGGTGATGACACCGGCCGCCACGATCGTGGCTATTCGGGAAATCTGCATGGCGATCACACTAAAGCCCCGCAATGCCAATAGCCCCCCTGGATTGCCCTGTCCACAAAGCGGATTGCGCAATTCCCCTGTGTGGTGCCCGGATTGTGGGCAGACTCTTCCGCTGAGCGGACCGGCGGCGCTACCGTGCCGGTCACGCACACGCCCCGTGGCAGCGCCGCCGCGGAGCGCAGCCGGACCATACGACAAGCCGCCGGCGGCCTCTCCTCGCGCGCTGCCGGAACGGGACCGGCGCCGCGACCCCACCGCGAAGGGAGCCGCCACTCATCGGAGGAGGGGCGTCGTGACCGCGGAGACTTCGCAGACGCTCGACAGGGGACTGAAGGTCCTCAAACTGCTCGCCGACACCGACCACGGACTGACCGTCACCGAGCTGTCCACCAAGCTCGGCGTCAACCGGACCGTCGTCTACCGGCTCCTGGCCACCCTGGAGCAGCACGCGCTCGTCCGCCGGGACATAGGCGGCCGGGCGAGGGTGGGCCTCGGGGTGCTGAGGCTCGGGCGGCAGGTGCACCCGCTCGTGCGGGAAGCGGCCCTGCCCGCCCTGCGCTCGCTCGCCGAGGATCTGGGAGCCACCGCCCATCTCACCCTCGTCGACGGCGCCGAGGCGCTCGCGGTCGCCGTCGTCGAGCCGACCTGGACCGACTACCACGTCGCCTACCGCGCCGGATTCCGCCACCCCCTGGACCGCGGCGCGGCCGGACGGGCCATCCTCGCCGCCCGCCGCGGCGAGGTCGACAATCCCGGGTACGCGCTCACCCATGGCGAGTTGGAGGCCGGGGCGAGCGGGGCGGCGGCGCCGCTGCTCGGGGTGTCCGGGCTGGAGGGGAGCGTGGGAGTGGTGATGCTCGCCGACTCCGTGCCCGCGAGGGTCGGGCCGCGGGTGATGGAGGCCGCGAAGGAGGTGGCCGACGCGCTGCGGTAGCCCACCGGCGTGAGGGGGTGGGGCGGGGTGGATGGGCCCTGGCAGGGGCGTAAAGAGCTCTTCGCCGCTGGAGCCCGTGCGGGGCTCGCGTCATGTGATGGCAGGCACCGCGAAGAGCTCAGCCCCGTAAGGGCCCGTCCGCCCCGCCCCGCTCCCGACCCCCGCCCCGCCCCCGACCCCCACCATGGCGAGCCGCGCCGCCCCGGATGCCGCGCACACCCCACCCGTGAATTAGATTCGCAGCATGCCAGCCCCCACCCGGACCCGCGTCCTCGCCGTCTGCGCCGCACCCGTCGTCGCCCTGATCGCCGTGGCCGCGCTCGTCCCCCTGCCGTTCGTCATCGCCCAGCCGGGTTCCACGACCGCGAACGTCCTCGGGCTGCACAAGGACAAGCCCGTCATCACGATCTCCGGTGTCGCGACCCGCGGCACGAGTGGGCAGCTGCGCATGACCACCATCGAGGCCACCGGGCCGGACACCGAGATCGGTCTGGGGGACGTGGTCGACAGCTGGTTCCGTACGGACCGGGCCGTGATGCCGCGCGACGCGGTCTACCCCGCGGGACAGTCCGACCAGGAGATCGAGCAGCACAACGTCGCGGAGATGAAGAAGTCCCAGGACGCGGCGGCCGAGGCCGCCCTGCGCTATCTCCACCGTTCGCCCAAGGACGTGAAGGTGGAGCTGAGCCTCGCCGACGTCGGCGGGCCGAGCGCCGGGCTGCTCTTCACCCTGGGCATCATCGACAAGATCGACGGGGACGGCCGGGGCGGTGACCTGACGGGCGGGCGGTCCATCGCGGGCACCGGCACCATCACCCCGGACGGCACCGTCGGAGCGGTCGGCGGCGTCTCCCTCAAGACCCAGGCCGCCGGGCGCGACGGCGCCACCGTCTTCCTGGTGCCGAAGGACGAGTGCTCCGACGCGGGGGCCGAGCTGCCCAAGGGCATGCGGCTGATCCCGGTCACCACGCTGACCGACGCCGTCACCTCCCTGAAGGCGCTGAAGGACGGGGGCAGCGTGCCCTCCTGCCCGGCGTAAGGCGAAAAGCCGCGCGGTCAGTCCTCCGACGCCTGCTGCACCAGCGGGATGATCCTCAGCGGCACCGGGTTCTCCATGACGATCGCCGTGGACGCCCGGACGATCCCCTCGAAGCCCACCACCCGGTCGATCACCCGCTGGAGGTCCGCGTTCGACCGGGCCACCAGCCGGCACAGCATGTCCCCGTGCCCGGTCGTGGTGTGGAGCTCCAGCACCTCGGGGACCGACGCCAGATGCGTCCGGATGTCCGCGCCCTGCCCCTGCTTGATCTCCAGTGTCGCGAACGCCGTCACCGGATAGCCCAGCGCCGCCGGGTCCACGTCCGGGCCGAAGCCCCTGATCACCCCCTGCGACTGGAGCCGGTCCAGCCGTGCCTGCACCGTGCCGCGCGCCACGCCCAGCCGCCGCGAGGCCTCCAGCACCCCGATCCGCGGCTCCCCCGCGAGCAGCTCGATCAGCCGCCCGTCCAAACGATCGATCACCCTGTTGCTCCCTTCGTGGTCATCATGCACAGAACGTCCGGGGCTTCTCGACCTCCTCTATGCATAATGCCCAGTGAAATCGCAAACTATTGCGCACCTTGTGGTTCGGAGAGACTCTTCGCCCATGACTCAGACCACGGATCACACCCCGCACACCGCACGGCAGGCAGACCCCTTCCCGGTCAAGGGGATGGACGCGGTCGTCTTCGCCGTCGGCAACGCCAAGCAGGCCGCCCACTACTACTCCACCGCCTTCGGTATGAAGCGAGTCGCCTACTCCGGACCGGAGAACGGCAACCGCGAGACCGCCGCCTACGTCCTGGAGTCCGGCAGCGCCCGGTTCGTCTTCACCACCGTGATCAAGGCGAGCACCGAGCACGGCCGTTTCCTCGCCGACCACGTCGCCGAGCACGGCGACGGTGTCGTGGACCTCGCCATCGAGGTGCCCGACGCGCGGGCGGCCTACGCCTACGCCATCGAGCACGGCGCCACCGGGCTCCAGGAGCCGTACGAGCTCAAGGACGAGCACGGCACCGTCGTCCTCGCCGCCATCGCCACCTACGGCAAGACGCGCCACACGCTCGTCGACCGCTCCGCCTACACCGGCCCGTACCTGCCCGGCTACGTCGCCGCCGAGCCCGTCGTCGAACCCGCCCCCCGCCGCTTCCAGGCCATCGACCACTGTGTGGGCAACGTCGAGCTCGGCAAGATGGACCAGTGGGTGAGCTTCTACAACAACGTCATGGGCTTCACCAACATGAAGGAGTTCGTGGGCGACGACATCGCCACCGAGTACTCCGCGCTCATGTCGAAGGTCGTCGCGGACGGCACCCGCAAGGTGAAGTTCCCGCTCAACGAGCCGGCCATCGCCAAGAAGAAGTCCCAGATCGACGAGTACCTGGAGTTCTACAACGGCCCCGGCGTCCAGCACATCGCGCTGGCCACCAACGACATCGTCGCCACCGTACGGGCCATGCGGGAGGCGGGCGTCCAGTTCCTGGACACCCCCGACTCCTATTACGACACCCTCGGCGAGTGGGTCGGCGAGACCCGGGTGCCCATCGACACCCTCCGCGAGCTGAAGATCCTCGCCGACCGCGACGAGGACGGCTATCTGCTCCAGATCTTCACCAAGCCGGTCCAGGACCGCCCCACGGTCTTCTTCGAGATGATCGAGCGGCACGGCTCCATGGGCTTCGGCAAGGGCAACTTCAAGGCCCTCTTCGAGGCGATCGAGCGCGAGCAGGAGAAGCGCGGCAATCTCTGAGCGTCATCTCCGAGCGCCACCGGAGCGATCCGGACCGCAGCGGCGATCTTCCCCCTGCCACCGCACGGTGGCAGGGTGGGGGCATGGGCGATCTGATCGAGCTCCTGAGCGAAGCGCTGCCCACCGAGGCGGTCATCACCGACCCGGACGTGGTGACGTCCTACGCCAACGACATGGCGAGCTTCTGCGCCGCCGGGACGCCCGCCGTGGTCGTCCTGCCACGCACCGTCGAGCAGGTCCAGCACGTCATGCGCACCGCGACCGCTCTCCGGGTCCCCGTCGTTCCACAGGGCGCCCGCACGGGACTGTCCGGCGCGGCCAACGCCACCGACGGCTGCGTCGTCCTCTCGCTCGTCAAGATGGACCGCGTCCTGGAGATCGACCCGGTCGACCGGATCGCCGTCGTCGAACCCGGCGTCGTGAACGCCACCCTCTCCCGCGCCGTCGCCGAACACGGCCTGTACTACCCGCCGGACCCCTCCAGCTGGGAACAGTGCACCATCGGCGGCAACATCGGCACCGCCTCCGGCGGGCTGTGCTGCGTGAAGTACGGCGTCACCGCCGAATACGTCCTCGGCCTGGACGTCGTCCTCGCCGACGGACGGCTGCTCACCACCGGCCGGCGCACCGCCAAGGGCGTCGCCGGCTACGACCTCACCCGTCTCTTCGTCGGCTCCGAGGGCAGCCTCGGCATCGTCGTACGGGCCGTCCTGGCGCTCAAGCCCGCGCCGCCCGCGCAACTGGCGCTCGCCGCCGAGTTCCCCTCCGTCGCCGCGGCCTGCGAGGCCGTACGGAACATCATGGCGCGCGGACACGCGCCGTCCCTGCTGGAGCTGATGGACGGCACGACCGTACGGGCCGTCAACTCCATGGCCCGCATGGGCCTCCCGGAGACCACCGAGGCCCTGCTGCTCGCCGCCTTCGACACCCCCGACCCCGCCGCGGACCTGGCCGCCGTCGCCGGGCTGTGCCGCGCCGCCGGGGCCACCGAGGCCGTCCCCGCCGAGGACGCCGCCGAGTCCGAACTGCTGCTGCAGGCCCGCCGGATGTCCCTGCCCGCGCTCGAGCGGCTGCGTCCCGCCACGATGATCGACGACGTGTGCGTACCGCGCTCCCGGCTCGCCGAGATGCTGGACGGCACCACCGCCATCGCCCGCGAACACGGCCTGACCATCGGCGTCGTCGCCCACGCGGGCGACGGCAACACCCACCCCGTCGTCTGCTTCGACCCCGCCGACCCCGACGAGACACGCCGCGCCCGGGCCTCCTTCGACGCCATCATGGCCCTGGGGCTGGAGCTGGGCGGCACCATCACCGGCGAGCACGGAGTGGGCCTGCTGAAGAAGGACTGGCTGGCCAGGGAGGCCGGGCCGGTGGCGATGGAGCTCCAGCACGGCATCAAGGCCGTCTTCGACCCGCTCGGGCTGCTCAACCCCGGCAAGGTCCTCGACCCGCCGGCGTGACCTCATGGGCCCGGGGGCCGGCGCGGCGGTCACTCCATCGGGTAGCCCGCCCGCGCCCTGCCCTCCCCGAACGGTGCCTTCCGTCCTACGCACCGGACGTCCGCAGCTCCTCCAGGGCCTCGTCGAGGGCCAGCCACTCGCCCTCCAGGCCCGGTGCCACGAGCCGCAACGTCCGCTCCAGCCAGCCCGACACCTCCTTCACCGGCACCGACACCAGAGCCCGGCCCTCCGGCGAGGACAGCGCCAGACAGACCACGGACCGTCCGCCGACCTTGCCGGGGAAGATCCGCACATCACCCTCACCGGCTGTCCGGAACACCCCCTCGATCAGTAGATCCCTGGAGAAGGTCCAGGTCACGGGGCGTGGCGAGGTGACGTGGAAGCTGAGCTGGACGGCGTAGGGGTCCTCCGTCCGGTAGGTCAGCCGGGCCGGCACCGGAACACTGTGTTCCGGCGACAGCACCAGGTCGGTCTCCAGGTCTCGTACCACCTCGGTGTGCATGGG
The DNA here is from genome assembly GCF_040636475.1 of Streptomyces sp. NPDC037389. Lineage (NCBI taxonomy): Bacteria > Bacillati > Actinomycetota > Actinomycetes > Kitasatosporales > Streptomycetaceae > Streptomyces > Streptomyces sp. NPDC037389. The sequence goes on along the minus strand of NZ_JBEZUS010000017.1, from coordinate 68,637 downwards.
CGCACCCCTCTCTGCTCGGGATCGGTTACGGGCGGAGAGAGTGCGCCGGACGGGTTTCATTACGCGGTTTCGGCGAACAGTTTCAAGATTTTCGTGCCGGGCGGCGCGGCCATGCCTCGGTCGCACGTGTGAGTGGACCGGCCCCGTGGCGGTCACAGAGGAAGGGGCGTTCTGGTAGACCTGGTGACCACCCCTTACGTACGGCCGAGCAGATACGGGACACCGGAGACCATGAGCGCACCTATCTCGGGATCCGCCGACGGCAGCCCCCCTCAGGGCTTTTATCCGGACCCGTCAATTCCGGGCTACATCCGTTACTGGAGCGGTGCCGCCTGGGTGCCCGGTACGAGCCGGCCGGCGCCCGCCGCGGGCGAGCCGATGCCCGCGCCGCCGCCGTCGGCGGCCGCCGCGCGGCCTCCCGCGCCGGTCCCGCCCATGACGCCCATGACGCCTGTTTCGCCTGTTTCGCCTGTGTCCGCAGCGTCCGCCGAGCCGGTCGCGCAGCGGGCGGTGGCGGGGCGGCCGGCGGACGAGACGGGGCCGGTGTTCCTGGACGAGGAGCCGGAGCCCGGGCCGGTGGGCGGTGGGGCATGGCAGGCGCAGGCGGACGGCCGCCAGGACCAGCGGGTCTCCTGGGGCGGTGGCGCCGCTGTCGCCGCTTCCGGTCCCGCCGCGCTGCCCCAGGCGCGTGACCCGCGGCTGCCCGAGCTGCCGGCGGTGGAGCCGGTGGCCCCGCAGCGTCCCGTAGCCGGCCAGGGCACCTTGGACCTGCGGCCCAAGCCCCATGGAGCGGCGCCCGGCGGGGCGCCCGCGCCGCTGCCGGCGGACGCGCCGGTCGCCCGTCAGGCGTGGCCCGCCCAGCGCGCCAGGGAGGTCGCTCCGGTGGCCCCCGTGGCTCCGGTCCCGGTCGCCCCGGCCGGGTCCCAGGGGTCCGCCCTGCCCGCCCGGCGCCCGGAGTCCGCGCCCGTTCCCGTGGAGCGGCAGCAGCCGGTGGGCTGGGCCCAGCAGGTGCACCAGCTCGCCCAGCAGGGGCCGCAGGCCGTGCCCGGCGGTGCGGTCGCCGAGCCGAACGGGCCGGCCGCGGCGTGGCGGAAGCCGCCCAAGGACGACCCGTTCCTGCGCGCGGCCCAGGCGCAGGGCCGCCCCGCAGCCCTCGGCCGCAGGCTCGCCGCCCGGCTGCTGGACTCCGCCGTACTGGGCGGAGTGGTCAGCGCTGTCGCGGTGCCGCTGTGGGCGAAGTCCGTCGAGCACATCGACGGGAAGGTGGAGCAGGCGCGGCAGACCGGCCGGACGGTGACGGTCTGGCTCCTCGACGGCACGACGGGCACGTACCTGGCGATCGTGCTGGGCGTGCTGCTGGTCGCCGGGCTGCTGTACGAAGCGCTGCCCACCGCGAAGTGGGGACGCACGCTGGGCAAGAAGCTGTTCGGGGTGCGGGTGCTGGACATCGAGTCGCACGACACGGCGTCGACGGGGGCGGCGGTGCGGCGGTGGCTGGTGTACGGGGGGCTCGGCGTGGTGGCCGTCGGATTGCTGAACGTGGCGTGGTGCCTCTTCGACCGGCCGTGGCGGCAGTGCTGGCATGACAAGGTGGCGCGCACGTTTGTGGCGTCGGCGGGGGAGTAGGCCCCAACCCCGCCGGACGGGCTGAGATCAGCCCGTCCGGCGTTTGAGGACCGGTGGTCCGGGGGCGGAGCCCTCGGGAGACGGTGAAAGGGCGGGACAGGGGCAAAGCTCCCCCCCGAACGGCACAGTGGCGGATGCAGTCGCCCGACCCCTGGGTTCTACTCGGGCCATGAGCACCGATCAGCCGCCGCCCTCGCCGCAGGAACCGCCCCCCGGAGGCCCGGGGCCGTACCCCGGTCCGCCCCCGGGCGGCCCGTATCCCGGTGGCGGACCGTACGGAGGCCTGGGTGGCGGCCCGTACGGCGGCCCCCCGGGCGGCAGCCCGTACGGCGCGCCCGATCCGCTCGCCGGCATGCCCCCGCTCGCGAACCGCTTCAAGCGGCTCGTCGCCCGCATCGTCGACGGGCTGATCGTGAGCATCCCGATCAGCGTGATCTTCTCGCTCTCGACGCGGAACTTCGACCCCTGGAACGACCAGGCGCGGTCCACCAGCCTGTCCATCATCATCGCGGTCGTCTACTTCGTGTACGAGGGCCTGATGCTGACCACGCGTGGTCAGACGGTGGGCAAGATGCTGATGAAGATCCGGGTCGCGATGCTGGAGAACGGCGCGATCCCGGAAGGGCGGCCGGGGTGGACGCGTGCCGCGGTCTACTCCCTGCCCGAGATCGTGCCGTGCTGCGGCTTCGTCTTCTGGCTGGTGAACGTGTTGTGGTGCACCTGGGACCAGCCGTACCACCAGTGCGTCCACGACAAGGCGGCCAGGACCGTGGTGGTCTCAACCGTGGAGTGAGTGCTCCCCCACGGCGGAACCGGCGTGCGCGGGCGTGCGCTGCTCGGGCAACCGGGCGGCGGCGCCCGCCGCTTGGCGTTCCCGGCGGGACCGGGCCGGGACGGTGACGGCCACGGCACAGCCGAGGACGAGCGCGGCAAGGGCCAGTGCGCCGAGCATCAGTGTCGACCCGGTGGGGGTCAGTAGCAGGAGCGCGGCGCTGGAGAAGACTACGGTGGCCGATCCGTAGGCGATCTGTGCAGGAGTCGGACGCGGCATGGCGGTATCCGTCCTCAAGGCATCGATATGCGGGGGGATATAGGGGGCCGGAGTCTGGCGGTACGTGCCGTTGGTACGTACCGCACTTCGACTCTACGGTGCTCTCTGCCCTGGGGGAACTGGCGGTAAGCGTGACCTAACCCACGGTGCCCGGAGCGAAAGGGGCGCACGGGGGCGTTTGGCATGTCGTCAAGTGAGTCGAGCGCGCCCGGTCTCGCCCATTGACGCCCGTTATCCGCAACTTAAAGGCCGGATAACGTACTTGCTCTGCTCGCCACGGTCAAGATCTGTCTTTTCTTGCGTCACTCAGGTCAAATACCTCCACAGTTCTTACTGGGGAGGACATTCACAAGTGAAGATCAGCCATCGGAGGGTCGTCCGATCCGCCGCGGCGGCCGTCGTGGTCGCGGCGCTCGGTACGGGCACCCTGGCGGCGGGTGTCGCGCAGGCGGCGGGCGTGACCAACCCGTCGAGCGCGGACCAGGGCCCCACCCATGTCCAGCGCCAGGACCCGGCGCAGGTCAAGCCCGGTGTGGAGCACGACCTCAAGGGCCCGTTCAGCAAGAAGCAGGAAGCCCAGCGCAAGGCGGCGGTGGAGCAGGTCGTCGCCGGTGACGCCAAGCCGGAGCAGCGCGGCGCCTCCAAGGTCGTCCAGCTGGGCAAGGGCAAGTACGTCGAGCTCGGCCGTGAGAAGACCGACAAGATATTTACGATCCTGGTCGACTTCGGCGACAAGGTCGACGACACGACCATGTACGACCCGGACGGGCCCGACGGCCCCAAGCCGCCCGTCAAGAAGTACGGCGGCACGCCCGGCCCGGCGCACAACACCATAGCCAAGCCGGACCGTGCGAAGGACAACAGCACGGCCTGGCAGAAGGACTACAACCGCCAGTACTTCCAGGACCTGTACTTCTCGAAGGACAAGGACAAGGAGTCCCTGGCGAAGTACTACGAGAAGCAGTCGTCCGGCCGTTACTCGGTCGACGGCAAGGTCACCGACTGGGTCCGCGTCCCGTGGAACGAGGCCCGTTACGGTTCCAACTACTGCGGCTCCACCAACTGCCCCAGCGCCTGGGACCTGATCCGCGACGCCGTCAACCAGTGGGTCAAGGACCAGAAGGCCGCCGGTCGCAGCGACGCCGACATCAAGGCGACCCTCGCCCAGTACGACCAGTGGGACCGCAACGACTACAACCACAACGGCAACTTCAACGAGCCCGACGGTTACATCGACCACTTCCAGATCGTCCACGCCGGCGAGGACGAGTCCGCGGGCGGCGGCGCGCAGGGCAAGGACGCCATCTGGGCCCACCGTTGGTACGCCTACGGCTCCGACGCGGGCAAGACCGGCCCCGCGGACAACAAGGCGGGCGGCACCCAGATCGGCGACACCGGCATCTGGGTCGGCGACTACACCATGCAGCCCGAGAACGGCGGCCTCGGTGTCTTCGCCCACGAGTACGGCCACGACCTGGGCCTCCCCGACGAGTACGACACCACCGGCACCGGTGAGTCCTCCGTCGCCTACTGGTCCCTGATGTCCTCGGGCTCCTGGCTCGGCGAGGGCAAGGACACCATCGGCGACATGCCCGGCGACATGAGCGCCTGGGACAAGCTCCAGCTGGGCTGGCTCAACTACGACAAGGCCAAGGCCGCGACGAAGTCGACCCACAAGCTGGGCGTCGCCGAGTACAACACCAAGGACAAGCAGGCGCTCGTCGTCGGCCTCCCCGACAAGAAGGTCACCACCGACGTGGTGAAGCCCGCCGAGGGCGCCACCCAGTGGTGGAGCGGCCAGGGCGACGACCTGAAGAACACCCTCTCCCGCCCGGTGGACCTCACCGGCAAGTCCAAGGCCACCCTGGACCTGTCCGGCTGGTGGGACATCGAGGAGAACTACGACTACCTCTACACCGAGGTGTCCACGGACGGCGGTGCCAACTGGACGCCCGTCGACGGCACGGCCGACGGCAAGACGATCACCCGTGACGGTGGCGACAAGCCGGCCCTGACCGGGGTCTCCGGCGCGTACAAGAAGCTGTCCTTCCCGCTCGACGCCTACGCGGGCAAGAAGATCGACCTGCGCTTCCGCTACGCCACCGACGGCGGCACCGCCGGCAAGGGCTTCACCGCCGACGCCATCAGCCTGACCGCCGACGGCGCGAACGTCTTCGCCGACGGCGCCGAGAACGGCGACAACGGCTGGACGTCGAAGGGCTTCTCGCGCATCGGCGCGTCCTTCAGCAAGGACTACCCGCAGTACTACATCGCCGAGAACCGCCAGTACGTGTCGTACGACCGCACCCTCAAGGTCGGCCCGTACAACTTCGGCTGGAAGAACACCAAGCCGGGCTGGGTCGAGCACTACCCGTACCAGAACGGCCTGCTGATCTGGCAGTGGGACACCTCGCAGGCGGACAACAACGTCGGCGTCCACCCGGGCACCGGCCGCATCCTGCCCGTCGACGCCCACCCCAAGGCCGAGAAGTGGGCGGACGGTTCGCTGATGAAGAACCGCTTCCAGGCCTACGACTCGACCTTCAGCTGGTACCCGACCGACGGCTTCACCGCCCACAACAACGGTGTCGCCACCCGCGTCAAGGGCAAGCTGGGCGTCCCGGTGTTCGACGACCACAAGAACACCTACTTCGACCCGGCGAACCCCACCGGCGGTGTGAAGATCACGGACACCAACACCCGGATCCGCATCCTCACCGAGGCCCTCAACGGCTCCTCGATGACGCTCCAGGTCGGCCCGGCCGGCAAGTGACCCCGCGGTAGCCACCGGCGGCCGTCGTCCCCTGGCGGACGGCGGCCGTCCGGCTTGAGAATGCCTTTCATGATGGTCTTATTGACGCCCTTGGTCCCAAGGGAGACGAGAGGCTGATGGCAGGCGGTGGATACGCCAGGCTTCCCGACGGCAGTGTGGTCGTCGCCCTGTCCCTGACCGCCCCGCCCGGCGGCGCGGCCCCACCGGACACCCGGGTCCGGGTGCTGGTCCACGCGGTCAACCGCCAGCGGGCGCTCACCCGGCTCCGCAACCTCGGGCTGCGGGCCGTCTATCTGCGCGGCAACACGGAGCCGCCCACCCCCGACGAGATCACGGCCGTGCTCCACCACCCCGACGGGATGGTCTGGCAGCCGGTCGTCCACGACGACACGGAGTCCTGGCACCCGATCGCACGGCTGGTACGGGCCGGAGCCGGCCCGTCAGGCTGCTAGCGGACCACCGGTCCGGGGCGGCTACCCGCCCTGGACCACCGGCTTGCCGCTCAGCTCCACGCCCGCCTCCTGGAAGTCCTCCAGGGCGCGGTCCGTCGTCTCCCGGGAGACCCCCGCCGTCAGATCCAGCAGCACGCGCGTGGCGAACCCCTCCCGCCGGGCGTCCAGCGCGGTCGCCCGTACGCAGTAGTCCGTGGCTATGCCGACCACGTCCACCTCGGTGACCCCGCGCCCCCGCAGCCAGTCCGCCAGCCCCGCGCCGTTCTCGTCGGCGCCCTGGAAGGCGCTGTAGCCCGCCTCGTAGGCGCCCTTGTCGAAGACCGCCTGGACCGCGCCCGAGGCGAGGGCGGGCGCCAGATTGGGGTGGAAGCCGCTGCCCTCGGTGCCGGCCACGCAGTGCCGCGGCCAGGAGTCGACGAAGTCCGGGCGGTCCGAGAAGTGGGATCCCGGGTCGATGTGCATATCGCGCGAGGCGACCACGTGCGCGTACCCGGCGGGGGCTTCGCCCACCAGGTCCGTTATGGCCGCGGCCACGTCGGCGCCGCCGGCCACCGCGAGGCTGCCGCCCTCGCAGAAGTCGTTCTGCACGTCGACGATGATCAGTGCACGGGTCATGGTGCGGATCCTTCTGTCGAGAACCCTCGGCCGGCTGTGCGGATCAGCCTTACGTGACCGAGGGTAGTGAGTCCTGTTCCGTAATGGGAGGGGCACTCGGGCGCCCGGTCAGAGGTATTCCGTGGGCAGCACCGGCTCACCGCGCGACAGCTGCGTCGCCGACATCGGAAGCGCCGCGCGCGCCTGCGCGTGACGGTCACGCGCCGCGCTCAGCGGCTCCCGGGCGACCACCTGCCCGCCCCGGACGAGCTGTACGAGCAGCTGCCGGTCCACCAGCTCCGCCGGCACCTCGCCGGTGCCCACGACCTCGGCCTCCGCCACCCCGCACGCGTCGGGGCGGCGCGCGGCCCACTTGCGGCCGCCGACGGACGCCTTGCCGCCCATGGACTTCTTCGCCACCGGCCGCAGCGGCGCGTCCGCGCCGTCCTCGTCCGCCCGGGCGACCAGCTTGTAGACCATCGAACACGTCGGGTGACCGCTGCCGGTCACCAGCTGGGTGCCCACGCCGTAGGCGTCCACGGGAGCGGCGGCCAGCGAGGCGATGGCGTACTCGTCGAGGTCGCTGGTCACGATGATCTTTGTGTCCTTGGCGCCCAGCTCGTCCAGCTGCCGGCGCACCCGGTGGGCGAGCAGCAGCAGGTCGCCGGAGTCGATCCGGACGGCCCCCAGGCCCGGCCCCGCGATCTCCACGGCCATGGCGACGGCCTCGGCCACGTCATAGGTGTCCACCAGCAGCGTCGTGCCCTCGCCCAGGGAGTCGACCTGCGCCCGGAAGGCGTCGCGCTCGCTGTCGTGCAGCAGGGTGAACGCGTGGGCGCTGGTGCCCACCGTCGGGATGTTGTAGCGGAAGCCGGCCGCGAGGTCCGAGGTCGAGGTGAAGCCGCCCACGAAGGCGGCGCGCGCGGCCGCCACGGCCGCCAGCTCGTGGGTACGCCGCGCGCCCATCTCGATCAGCGGCCGCTCGCCCGCCGCCACCGACATCCGCGAGGCCGCCGCGGCGACCGCGGAGTCGTGGTTGAGGATGGACAGGATCACGGTCTCCAGCAGCACCGCCTCGGCGAAGGTGCCCTCCACCCGCATCACCGGGGAGCCCGGGAAGTAGACCTCGCCCTCGGGGTAGCCCCAGATGTCGCCCCGGAAGCGGTAGTCGGCCAGCCAGCCGAGCGTGGCCTCGTCGACGATCTTCCGGTCGGCGAGGAACTCCAGCACCCCGCTGTCGAAACGGAAGTTCTCCACGGCGTCCAGGACCCGCCCGGTGCCCGCCACGACGCCGTAGCGGCGCCCCTCGGGCAGCCTGCGGGTGAAGACCTCGAAGACCGAGCGCCGGTGTGCCGTACCGGACCGCAGCGCGCCTTGGAGCATCGTGAGCTCGTACCGGTCGGTGAAGAGGGCCGTCGAGGGGACATCGACCGGGAGCCTCAGGTCCGCAGCGTTCATGGGATCAGATGCTACCCGGTACTCGTCAGAGTGACGATTTCTGGTGGCCGTTCATACGGGGGCGTTTGACGGGGGGCGTTTGTGCGTCGGGGCGGCCGGGGTGGCAGCATGGGAAGCGTGAGTGTTGCACCGGTCGAGATCGAACGGCCCGAGACGGGCGAATCGCCCTTCGCTGTCGCTGAACCCGACGTCCCTTGGGTGACCCTGGTCCATAACGACCCCGTGAACCTCATGAGTTATGTGACGTACGTGTTCCAGGCGTACTTCGGCTACCCCAAGGACAAGGCGCACCGGCTGATGCTCGACGTTCATCACAAGGGCCGTGCGACGGTCTCCAGCGGCAGCCGTGAGGAGATGGAGCGCGACGTGCAGGCGATGCACGGCTACGGGCTCTGGGCGACCCTCTCGCAGGACCGTTGATGGCGGGGCACTTCGAGCCGCTCACGGGCGGCGGGGCCGCCGTCGCCCTGGACGAGGTCGAGATCTCCATCCTGCGCAGCCTGGCCGTCCAGCTCCTGGAGCTGATCGGCCCCGGCGACGCGGACGGCCCCGAGGCCACCGACCCGCTGGCCCGGCTCTTCGCCGAGGGCCCCAGCGAGCCGCCGTCCGACCCCGCCCTGGCCCGCCTCTTCCCGGACGCCTACGGCACCCCCGGCACCGAGCAGGACCGCCAGGAGCGCGCCCACGCGGCCGAATTCCGCCGCTACACCGAGAACGACCTGCGCGAGCGCAAGCGCCAGGACGCCCTCGGCGTGGTCCGCTCGCTGGACTCGCTCACCCCCGGCGGCGAGGGGGGCGCCGTGCTGCGCCTGGACCCCGACGGCTGCCGGCAGTGGCTGGGCGCGCTCAACGACCTCCGGCTGACCATCGCGTCCCGGCTGGAGATCGGCGACGAGGACGAGGGCGACGCCCTCTACCGGCTGCCGGACGGCGACCCGCGCAAGCCCATGGTGATGGCCTACCTCTGGCTCGGCGGACTCCAGGAGACGCTGGTGGAGGCGCTCACTTCCTGAAGTTACTTTCCGGTATTCGGAGGACCCTTAGGGCGTTCGCTCACCGAACGCTCAATTCCGAATAACGATCACGTCACTGTGGCGGCGGCAATTAAGCCGCCGTCTTTGCTTTTGTCCTGGTTTATTTGTGTCATGCGCCACAACACTCACATTGATCTCGCCTTTAGACGTGATACTTCTTGCCGACCTGCCTCCGTGACGCCACCCCTGTCACGGCGGGGGCGCTGAGCCGGCCGACCGTCGGCACCTAGCAGGACTCCATCCGGGGGGATCGGTACCCGATCCGGAGCAACCGGATCGGTATGGAGAAAGGCGCACCACCATGACCTCTGAGCAGGTCGCGGACCGCACCGCAGTGCGGGACGGAGAAGGAAGCGGACAGGAAGCTTCCGAAGGTTACGAGCGGGGACTCGGTAACCGACAGATTCAGATGATCGCCATTGGTGGCGCCATCGGCACCGGTCTGTTCCTCGGCGCGGGCAAGGCCATATCCAAGGCCGGACCCAGCCTCATCCTGGCCTACGCCATCGCAGGCCTTGTCATCTTCTTCATCATGCGAGCGCTCGGTGAGCTGCTCATGTACCGCCCGGTCTCGGGCTCCTTCTCGGACTACGCCCGAGAGTTCCTCGGCCCCTTCTGGGGCTATGTGACCGGCTGGACGTACTGGCTCTTCTGGGTCGTCACCGGCATCACCGAAGTCACCGCGGCGGCCGCCTATGTCCAGTACTGGAACAAGGGCATTCCACAATGGGCCTCGGCGCTGGTCTTCACCGTCATTCTCTACTTCGTCAACCTGATCTCCGTAAAGCTCTTCGGCGAGCTGGAGTTCTGGTTCTCGATGGTCAAGGTCACCGCCATCATCGGCATGATCCTGATCGGCATCGGCGTCATCACCCTCGGCTTCTCCAAGGCCGGTGACACCGCCTCCTTCAACCTCCTGTGGGACCACGGCGGTTTCTTCCCCAAGGGCATCGGCGGCACGCTGATGACCCTCCAGATCGTGATGTTCGCCTTCATGGCCGTCGAGCTCGTCGGCGTCACGGCGGGCGAGGCCGCCGACCCCAAGAAGACCCTGCCCAAGGCCATCAACACCGTGCCGTGGCGCATCGCCGTCTTCTACCTGGGCGCGCTCATCATCATCCTGTCGATCGTCCCCTGGACCGAGTTCATGCCCGGCGTCAGCCCGTTCGTGGCGGCCTTCGCCAAGATCGGCCTGCCCGCCGGCGCCGGAATCGTCAACTTCGTGGTGCTCACCGCGGCGCTGTCGTCCTGCAACTCCGGTATGTACTCCACCGGCCGCATGCTCCGCGACCTGTCCCTCAACGGCCAGGGCCCGAAGTTCTTCGGCCAGCTGTCCAAGAAGGGCCTGCCGTTCCGCGGCACGACCTTCTCCGCCGCCCTGATGCTCGTCGGCGTCTGGATCAACTACCAGTGGCCGGGCAAGGCGTTCGACTACGTCGTCTCCTTCGCGACCATCTCCGGTATGTGGGCCTGGATCATGATCCTGGTCGCCCAGCTCCGCTACCGCCGCAAGGCGGACCGCGGCGAGCTGCCCCAGTCCGAGCTCAAGGCCCCGGGCGCCCCCTGGACCAGCCTGTTCGCCCTCGCCTTCATCGGCATGGTGATCGTGCTCATGGGTATCGACGAGGACTCGCGGGTCTCCCTCTACTGCGCGCCCGGCTGGGCCGCGATCATGTGGGTGTCCTACCTCGTGCTCAAGAAGCGCAACCCCAAGGCGTTCGAGCGCAAGGACTACACGCCGGCCGCCTAGCCCCGGCCGCGTAAATCCTGAATGAACAGGCCCCGTACCGCCCTCGGTACGGGGCCTGTTCCGCGTTTATCCTGGCGCGCATGCTGACCATCACCCAGGCCCTGTACGACCGGATCGTCGAACACGCCCGCGCCGACCACCCCGACGAGGCGTGCGGCGTGGTCGCGGGACCCGAGGGCAGCGGACGGCCCGAGCGGTTCATCCCCATGCTGAACGCCGCCCGGTCGCCCACGTTCTACGAGTTCGACTCGACCGACCTGCTCAAGCTCTATCGCGAGATGGACGACCGTGATGAGGAACCGGTTGTCATCTATCACTCGCACACCGCGACCGAGGCCTACCCCTCTCGCACCGACATCTCCTACGCCAACGAGCCCGGCGCCCACTATGTGCTCGTCTCCACCGCCGACACCGACGGCTCCGGCCCCTTCCAGTTCCGCTCGTTCCGCATCGTCGGCGGCGAGGTCACCGAGGAGGACGTGAAGGTCGCCCCGGCGTACTGAGGGCTGAGACCGCGTATCCCGCATACCGGGACGAACATACGGCTGGCGCACGGGGAATCGATACGATGCGCCCACCGTTCTCCCTCTGGAACCAGGCACCTCTCCACACTCCGACAGGAGCACCCCATGGCCATCGAGGTCCGCATCCCGACCATCCTCCGCACCCACACCGACGGCCGGAAGGTCGTCGAGGGCAGCGGCGCCACGATCGAAGAGCTCTTCCAGGACCTCGAGACCCGGCACACGGGCATCCGGGAGCGCCTCGTCGACGAAAAGGGCGAGCTCCGCCGCTTCGTCAACGTCTACCTCAACGACGAGGACGTCCGCTTCCTCGGCGGCATCACCACCGAGCTCGGCGACGGCGACAGCGTGACCATCCTCCCGGCCGTGGCCGGCGGCGCGGTCTGATCCCGGCGCGCCCCGCATGCGCTACGACAGCCCCCTGGCCGCGGTGGGCAACACCCCGCTGGTCCGCCTGCCGCGCCTGTCCCCGGCCGAGGACGTCCGCGTCTGGGCCAAGCTGGAGGACCGCAACCCCACCGGCTCGGTCAAGGACCGCCCCGCCCTCCACATGATCGAGCAGGCGGAGAAGGCCGGCCGGCTCACCCCCGGCTGCACCATCCTCGAACCCACCTCCGGCAACACCGGCATCTCCCTCGCCATGGCGGCCAGGCTCAAGGGCTATCGCATGGTGTGCGTGATGCCGGAGAACACCAGCGAGGAGCGCCGCTCCCTGCTCGCCATGTGGGGCGCCGAGATCATCCCGTCGCCCGCCGCCGGGGGCTCCAACACGGCCGTGCGCATCGCCAAGGAACTGGCCGGGCAGCACCCCGACTGGGTGATGCTCTACCAGTACGGCAACCCCGACAACGCCGGCGCCCACTACGCGACCACCGGCCCCGAGATTCTCGCCGACCTCCCCGAGATCACCCACTTCGTGGCCGGACTCGGCACCACCGGCACCCTGATGGGCGTCGGCCGCTATCTGCGCGAGCACAAGCCGGACGTGTCGGTCGTCGCCGCCGAGCCGCGCTACGACGACCTCGTCTACGGCCTGCGCAACCTCGACGAGGGCTTCGTGCCCGAGCTCTACGACGCCTCCGTCCTCACCACCCGCTTCTCCGTGGGCTCCGAGGACGCCGTCCGCCGCACTCGCGAACTCCTCGCCGAGGAGGGCATCTTCGCGGGCATCTCCACCGGCGCGGTGCTTCACGCCGCGCTGGGCGTCGCCCGGAAGGCCGTACGGGCGGGGGAGCGGGCCGACATCGTCTTCATCGTGGCCGACGGCGGCTGGAAGTACCTGTCCACCGGCGTCTACACCGCCGCCACCACGGAAGAAGCCGTCGAGACCCTCCACGGCCAGCTCTGGGCGTAGTCCCAACGCGCCGTCCGAGCGCGCCGGTCCATTAAAAACAGAACTGTGCACGGGTGAACTTGCACTACCGATGTTGGGAATCGGCTGACATCATCACTTAGGAGACGCACATGAACTGTCCCGCATGTGGATCTTCGGACATGAGGCAACTCAACAATGGAAACTGGCAGTGCGGAAGCTGCGGCGCAGTCACGGCTGGATCGAGCGGCCTGGGATGCGCTCGCCCCTGAGACGCGTGAGCGGCTGGCGGCGTTCATGACGCCGGACGTGTTCACGGTGACGGCCGGGAGCAAGGAGTCGGCCGAGCGCTTCCAGCGCTTCATGGACACCCTGGACCGCGCCGAGGCCCACCGGCCGCCGCTGTAGCCCGTCCGCCGCGCCGTTCCGCCGCACGTCCCGCCGCGTGTTTCCCCGCACGCCGTCCGGCCGTTCGTTCCGCTCCGTCCGTTCGTTCCGCAGGGCCCCGATCACACTCCACCGGCAGCGCGACCGGGGCTCCGGCGCGTCCCGGCCGCGCCGCGGAGGCCCGCCCCGGCCACGTCCGTCCTGGTGATTCCGCCCACACGCACCGTCCCGGAGGAGTCACGGCCCGTTCTCTCGCCTTACCCTCGACTGCACCGGATGGCCCCCCGTAACCGGCCCACGGAGGTTCAGGCCCGCATGAAGCTCACCGTCGTCGGATGCTCGGGCTCGTTCCCGTCCACGGAATCGGCCTGCTCGAGCTATCTGGTGGAGGCCGACGGCTATCGGATCCTCCTCGACATGGGCAATGGCGCCCTCGGCGAGCTGCAACGCCACATCGGTCTCTACGACCTCGACGCCGTGCTCCTGTCGCATCTCCACCCCGATCACTTCATCGACATGTGCGGCTACTTCGTCGCCCGCTACTACCGCCACGAGGGCGGCCGGGCCGATGCCATCCCCGTGTACGGCCCCGCCGACACCGAGCGGCGGCTGCTCACCGCGTACGGCGACGTCCCCGACGAGGCCTGCATGAGCGAGGTCTTCGACTTCCGGACCTTCAACCCGGGCACCTTCACCCTGGGCCCGCTGACCATCCGTACGGCCCGGGTGAGCCACCCCGTGGAGGCGTACGCCTTCCGGGTCGAGCACGACGGCACGTCGCTGGTGTACTCGGGCGACACCGGCCCCTGCGAGGCCCTGGACGAGCTGTCCCGGGGCGTGGACCTGCTGCTGTGCGAGGCGTCGTTCACCCATGGCAAGGAGGACATCCCCGACCTCCACCTCAACGGCCTGGAGGCGGGCGAGGTGGCCGCCGCCGCCGGGGCCGGCCGGCTGGTCCTCACCCATGTCCCGCCGTGGACGGACCCCCTCACCAACCTCCGCGACGCGCGCTCGGTCTACGACGGCCCGGCGGAGCTGGCGCACGCGGGGGCGGTGTACGAGCTGTAGCGTCCCCCGGACGTGACGAAGCCCCCGGAACACCTGACGGTTCCGGGGGCTTCGGGCTTCGATACCGGGCGTACGGGCTTACGCCTTGGTGACGTCCTCGAGCTCCTCCTCGGGCTCACGGCCCGGGGTGGGGAGGTTGAACTTGGTGATCGCGAAGCGGAACACCGCGTAGTAGACCGCGGCGAAGCCGAGGCCGATCGGGATGATCAGCAGCGGGTTCGTGGCCTTGCTCCAGTTGAGCAGGTAGTCGATGAGACCGGCCGAGAAGCCGAAGCCGTCATGGACGCCCAGGCCCCAGGTGACGGCCATGGAGATACCGGTGAGCAACGCGTGAACCACGTAGAGCAGCGGGGCGATGAAGAGGAAGGTGAACTCGATCGGCTCGGTGACGCCGGTGACGAAGGACGTCAGGGCGAGCGAGATCATCATGCCCATGACGGCCTTGCGGCGCTCGGGGCGTGCGGAGTGCGCGATGGCGATGGCGGCGGCCGGGAGACCGAACATCATCACCGGGAAGAAGCCGGACATGAACTGGCCCGCGGACGGGTCGCCGTGGAAGAAGCGCGGGATCTCGCCGTGCCAGACCTGGCCGGCGGAGTCCGTGAAGCTGCCGACCTGCTGCTGGAAGAAGGTGTTCAGGAACTGGTGCATGCCGACCGGGATCAGCCCGCGGTTGAACACACCGTAGATACCGGCACCGGCCGAGCCCAGGCCCGTGAGCCAGTCGCTGAAGTCGGTGAGGGCGTCACCGACGGGCTGCCAGGCGAGACCGAAGACGACACCGAACAGCACACCGATGAAGGCCATCAGGATCGGCACGAGACGCCGGCCGTTGAAGAAGCCCAGCCAGTCGACGAGCTTGGTGCGGTGGTAGCGCTGCCAGACGATGGCGCTGACCAGACCGACCAGAATGCCGCCGAGGACGCCCGGGTCCTGCGGCTTGCCCTTGGGGAGGGCCGCAGTGATCGTGCCGTCCGCGGGGAAGGCCGTCAGCACGTTCTTGTAGACGAGGAAGCCGACCAGCGCGGCGAGGGCCGTGGAGCCGTCCGCCTTCTTCGCGTAGCCGATCGCGACGCCGATGCAGAACAGCAGCGGCAGATTGGCGAAGACCGCGTCACCGGCGGTGGCGAAGACCGTTGCGACCTTGCCCCACTGCAGACCGTCCTTGCCGAAGACGTCGTCCTGGCCCAGGCGGAGCAGAATGGCCGCCGCGGGCAGCACGGCCACCGGCAGCTGGAGGCTGCGACCAATCTTCTGCATGCCCTGCAGGACGGTGTTGCCCCACTTCTTGACGGGGCTCTCCTTGGCGGGGCTCTCCTTCTTGGCCTTCTCGGCCTTTCCAGGCGCCTTCTTCGCCGCCTTGGCTGCCGTACTCATCGGATTCCTCCAGGTGAGGCGGGCGCTCGGGGGGAAGGGGGACGGCCCGCAATTTGGTCTACACCACTACTGGTTTAGACCTGTTGTAGCACGTGAGTCGGGCATAAAGGAATCCATCGTTCCAAGTGGCCTGGGCCACAGAAGAAAGGGCGGCGTGAGCGCTCAGCGCTGCGTCACGCCACCCTTACGGGACGTTGATTAACAGGTGGTTACTTGATGTTGTCCTTCTCGATCTGCTCCGCCAGCTCCTCCGGCTCACGGCCCGGGGTCGGCAGGTCGAAGAAGGTGATCGCGAAACGGAAGACCGCGTAATAGACGGCGGCGAAACACAGCCCGATCGGGATGATCAGCCAGGGCTTGGTCGCCAGTCCCCAGTTGATGATGTAGTCGATCAGGCCCGCCGAGAAGCTGAAGCCGTCGTGCACCCCCAGCCCCCAGGTGACCGCCATCGAGACGCCCGTCAGCACCGCGTGGACCGCGTAGAGCGCCGGGGCGATAAAGAGGAACGAGTACTCGATCGGCTCGGTGATGCCCGTGACCAGCGAGGTCAGGCCCACCGACAGCATCAGGCCGCCCACCGCCTTGCGGTGGTGCGGCCTGGCGCAGTGCGTGATCGCCAGCGCCGCCGCCGGCAGCGCGAACATCATGATCGGGAAGAAGCCCGAGGTGAACTGGCCCGCGTGCGGGTCGCCCGCCAGGAAGCGGTTGATGTCGCCGTGCGCCACCGTGCCGTCCGGCTTGGTGAACGAACCGAACTGGAACCAGACGAACACGTTCAGGAACTGATGCAGGCCGATCACCAGCAGAGCGCGGTTGGCCACACCGAAGATGCCCGCACCCCAGGAGCCCAGATCCGACAGCCACTGGCTGAAGCTCGTCAGCCCACGCCCCACCGGCGGCCAGATCCACAGGCACAACGCGGCGAAGACGATCGCCACGAACGCCATGATGATCGGCACCAGCCGGCGACCGTTGAAGAACCCCAGCCAGTCCACCAGTCGCACCCGGTGGAAACGCTGCCAGAACCACGCCGCCAGCAGCCCGATCACGATCCCGCCGAACACCCCCGGATTCTGGTACGTCGCCGGGCCCGCCGGCCCGGCCGTCCCCACGCACACCCCGCTCAGCAGCCCCAGCCCCGTGAACCGGCCACCGCCCGGACAGGTCTCCGGGAACTGGTGCACCACCGCGTAATAGACGAGGAAGCCCGTCACCGCCGCCAGCGCCGTCGAGCCGTCCGCCTTCTTCGCCATCCCGATCGCCACACCCACCGCGAAGAGCAGCGGCAGCCCCAGCGACGAGTCCAGCAGCGCCCCGCCCGCCCCGGCCATCACCTTGGCGACGTCCGTCCACCCCAGGCCGTCCTTGCCGAAGACGTCCGGCTGGCCGAGCCGGTTGAGGATGCCGGCCGCAGGCAGCACCGCGATCGGCAGCTGGAGGCTGCGGCCCATCTTCTGGAGGCCCTGGAAGAGGCCCTGCGACCACTTCTTCCGGGGCGCCGCCGCGGCGACCGAACTCATGTGCGTCCTCCGGCTGCTGGCATACTGGTGTAGACCACTTATGGGCGGTGCGAGGCCCCCCGGAACGCAGTCCGGGTGGTCGCCATCTTTCGTGAGATGGCGGACATACGCCCGCATAGTTGGGCTATACGTGGTTTACCGTGTGAAAGCCGGTCGGCGATACCGCCGAGGGGCCGAGACAACCAGGAGTGCACATGGCCAGCAAGGCTGAGAAGATCGTCGCCGGCCTCGGCGGGATCGACAACATCGAGGAGATCGAGGGCTGCATCACCCGCCTCCGCACCGAGGTCAACGACCCCGGTCTCGTCGACGAGGCCGCACTCAAGGCCGCCGGCGCCCACGGCGTCGTCAAGATGGGCACCGCCATCCAGGTCGTCATCGGCACCGACGCCGACCCGATCGCCGCCGAGATCGAAGACATGATGTGAGCTGAGCCACGCGCTCCCCACGAGGGCCCCCACCCGGTTGTCCCACAACCGGAACAGGGGCCCTCTGCCGTCGCTATAGGCTCATCACCATGTCTCGCATCGACGGCCGTACCCCCGACCAGCTCCGCCCCGTGACCATCCAGCGCGGCTGGAGCAAGCACGCCGAAGGCTCCGTCCTCGTCTCCTTCGGCGACACCAAGGTCTTCTGCACCGCCAGCGTCACCGAAGGCGTCCCCCGCTGGCGCAAGGGCTCCGGCGAGGGCTGGGTCACCGCCGAGTACGCGATGCTGCCCCGCTCCACCAACACCCGAGGCGACCGCGAATCAGTCCGCGGCAAGATCGGCGGCCGCACCCACGAGATCTCCCGCCTCATCGGCCGCTCCCTGCGCGCCGTCATCGACTTCAAGGCCCTCGGCGAGAACACCATCGTCCTCGACTGCGACGTCCTCCAGGCCGACGGCGGCACCCGCACCGCCGCCATCACCGGCGCCTACGTCGCCCTGGCCGACGCCATCACCTGGGCCCAGGGCAAGAAGCTCATCAAGCACGGCCGCAAGCCGCTCACCGGCACCGTCTCCGCCGTCAGCGTCGGCATCGTCGACGGCGTCCCCCTCCTCGACCTCTGCTACGAGGAGGACGTCCGCGCCGAGACCGACATGAACGTCGTCTGCACCGGCGACGGCCGCTTCGTCGAGGTCCAGGGCACGGCCGAGGCCCAGCCCTTCGACCGCGACGAGCTCAACAACATCCTCGACCTCGCCGTCGCCGGCTGCGCCTCCCTGGACGCGGCCCAGCGCGAGGCCCTGGCCCGCACGCTGTAGTTGTTCCCCGGGTGCCCGGGGCCCCTGCCGGGCCCCCGGCCCCGGGATAATCAGGACCCATGAAGCGCCTGATCCTCGCCACCCGCAACGCCAACAAGGTCACCGAGCTCCGCGCGATCCTCGCCGCGGCCGGCCTTGACGTCGAACTCGTCGGCGCCGACGCCTATCCCGAGATCCCCGACGTCAAGGAGACCGGCGTCACCTTCGCCGAGAACGCCCTCCTCAAGGCCCACGCCCTGGCGCGGGCCACCGGCCACCCCGCCGTCGCCGACGACTCCGGCCTCTGCGTCGACGTCCTCAACGGCGCCCCCGGCATCTTCTCCGCCCGCTGGGCCGGCGCCCACGGCGACGACAAGGCCAACCTCGACCTCCTCCTGGCCCAGCTCTCCGACATCGCGGAGGAGCACCGGGGCGCCCACTTCGCGTGTGCCGCCGCTCTCGCGTTGCCGGACGGCACGGAGCGCGTCGTCGAGGGCCGCCTGGAGGGCACGCTGCGGCACGAGCCGGCGGGTTCGGGGGGCTTCGGGTACGACCCGATCCTCCAGCCGCTGGGCGAGACGCGCACGTGCGCGGAGCTGACGGCGGAGGAGAAGAACGCGATCAGCCACCGGGGGAAGGCGTTCCGGGGGCTGGTGCCGGTGGTGCGGGAGCTTTTGGGGTGACCGTACGCCGAAGGGGCCGGTCCGTTGAGCAACGGACCGGCCCCTTCGAATCTAAGGGCAGTGCGGCCGGTGGGATTCGAACCCACACGGGATTTCTCCCACAGCATCCTAAGTGCTGCGTGACTGCCATTCCACCACGGCCGCGAGCCCTGTCATGCTACCGGTCGCACGGGAGCAGCTACAGCGCTACCCAAGCTCTCGCCGTCGTCGGCCACCTCGACACCAGGTATCCGTGATGGCGTGGCAGTTGGGGCAGAGCAGCCGGAGGTTTTCTCGTCGATCGTCGCTCCAATCACCGTTGATGTGGTCCACTTCGAGCGTCATGGGTCGGCCATGCCATGAGGGGGCGGTTCCACAACCTGCGCATTCTTCTGGTACGCCGGTCTAGCGCAGCGCACGGCGGAGCATGTGGGCCCGCGTGCGGTTGCTGCTGGCGTGCTTCACGAGCACGTCCTCGGCAGGCTTCCGGGGTGTTGGGCCGGGCTTGCCCCGCTGATGAGCCTGCCCTAGGAAGTGCGATGTCGTGAGACGGTCCTCGGCGATCCACTGGCGCAGCAGAGCGCGTTGGCGGCCGTTGTCCGGCTGGCCGAGGCGGCGCAGCGTCTCTGCGATGGAAGAGGATTTCGCTACGGCGTTGCTCAGGATGACTGAGGACGGTCGCGGTCCGTTCTTGCGGTACTTGCGGCGGAAGTGGGAGATATCGATCCCGAAGTGTGCGAAGCGCTTGTAGAGGTACCGGGAGAGCGTGTCGTAGGGACGAGTGCCCAGGAACGCGATGACCTCGTCGATGTCCGCGCATTGCCGAGCTGCTTCGGCCAGGCGTTCCTTTGCGTAGTGGTTGCCCGTGCTCATCGAACGCCACCGGCTGTCCGCGACGACTGGGAGGCCGCAGGACGACGGCTTTTGCCGCGACCGCGATAGGTGTCGGTTGTCGAGTGACAGTTGGGGCAGAGCAGCCGGAGGTTTTCGATTCGGTTGTTGCGCCAGTCGCCGTCGATGTGGTCCACCTCGAGCGGCAGGGGGTGTCCTTGCCACATGGTCTTGATGCCGCGGAACGCGCAGCGGTCCGGGACGCCGAGTTCCCGCATGGCTCGCTTGAGTCGGTCGTTCTGCTCGCGCCGGGCGTTGGAAGGATTTTGTTCGACGAGCAGCTCTGCTGTGGTGCGGTGTCGCCTGCCATTGGGTGACCGGCCTCGACGGTCGAAGTGCGAGGTGTCGATGCCGAACATACGGATTCGTCGGCTGATGTGGGTGTGGTGCCCTCCGACGGCTTCGAGGCCCAGATGCCGCAGAACATCGTTCATGTTCGATGACGCGGCGACTGCGGCTTCGAGGATCTCCTTGGTCCAGCGGGCCCCCTCGCGTGCGAAGTGCGATGTGTCGATCCCCATCGACTTCATCCGCTCGTGGATGTACCGCCGCGACGAGCTCCTCGGGTCCACCCCGAGCTTGCTCAACGCCTCCGACAGCGTCCGCGACGACTCCGCCGCCGTGGCGAGCCGCTCTCGCGTATACGGACTGACCGGCATGGTTCCCCTCCCCACCCCGTGGCCCCCGGCGGGAAAAGGGCACGGCCGGCGGCCGTACCCCGTTCCCGCCGAGCGAGCCCCGAAGGCTGTGACTCGGACGGTTGCGTCCCTGGGTACGGCCACCGACCGGCGGCCTCGTATGGAGTAACGCGCGTGCCCGGAATCGGTTACGTGATCGGTTACGCCACACATGTCCGTAGGGCGAAACGGGAACGCGCGGCCTTTTTTCTCCGTCACTCAGGGCGGGGAAGGGGACAGGCCCGTGGACGAACAGCTGCCTGTGAGTAAGGAAGAGAGCCCGATGACCGACCGCACCGTGGCCCGCTGGGCGGGCTGGCGCAGGGTGGTGGCGATCCTGGTGGGGGTGGCCGTGCTGGTGACGGGTGGGGTGTGGCTGGAGAACGTCACGGACCGGGCGAGCATGGTGGACGAGGCGCCGAAGACCGCGGCGGCGCAGCGGTCGGGGGCCGATGGGCAGGACTCTCAGGTGGAGCCGGAGGATTCGGGCGCGCGGGAGTTGCCGGGGGTGCGGGACTGCGGGATGGGTGAGCCGGTGCAGGAGCCGACGATCATCACGCTGGATTGTTCGACGTCGGGCCGGGTGGCCAGTGGTATCCGGTGGGATGCCTATACGGAGGACGGCGCGAACGGCAGCGGTGTGGTGCAGGTGTCGGGTGGTGCGTCGGGGGCGGCGGCGAAGTCGTTCCAGGCGAAGCTGCGGCTGTACGGGCCGAAGGAGGTCGACGGCTCGGTGGCGTTCACGGCGCTGGAGGTCGTCTATACGGGTGCCACCCCTTCCGGTGAGCACCGAGAGGTGCTCCCGATCGCGTGATGGGTATTCGTGGCCGGATCGCGTTCGCGATCTCTTTTGTCACCGCGTTGGCCGTGGTGGTCCTGGGTGTGGCCGTGCACCACATCTCGGGGCTGGAGCGCGACCGGCAGGCGAAGGCGTATCAGGACGGGTTGCTGAGTTCGGCGCTTCAGATCTATCAGCGGGACGGCACGCTGGCGCTGGGGGCGCAGCTGGACGATTCGACGTTGCCGTTCACGTTGTCGCAGGCGGTGGCGCGGGGGCAGTCGGGTACGTACATCAGCGGTGGTGAGGATCCGCGGGTGTGGGCGGCTACGGGTGTGGCCGGGGACCGGGTGCTGTCGATCTCGGCGTCGTATCCGGCGCGTGATCCGTTGCAGACGGCGCTGGACAAGGCGCTGGTGGTGGCGGGTGCGGCGACGGTGGCGCTGATGGCGGTGGTGGCGTGGTTCGTGGCGCAGGGGTTGTCGCGGCGGCTGCGGCTGAGTGCGGCGGCGGCGCGGCGGATCGCGGCGGGGGAGACCCTGGACGCGGTGGGGCTGGACACCGGTGGCCGGGACGAGGTGGCGGAGCTGGGCCGGTCGGTGCATCAGATGGCGACGTCGTTGGCGGGGCGGGTGTCGGCGGAGCGGCAGTTCACGGCGGACGTGGCCCATGAGCTGCGGACGCCGGTGGCGGGGCTGGTGGCGTCGGCGGAGTTGTTGCCGCATCCGCGGGCGGTGGAGATGGTGCAGGAGCGGGCGCAGACGATGCGGGCGCTGGTGGAGGATCTGCTGGAGGTCTCGCGGCTGGACGCGGGGGTGGAGAGCGCTCAGCTGGACGCGGTGGAGCTGCCGTCGTTGGTGCGCGGGATCGTGAAGCGGGCGCGTGGTCAGCGTGGTGTGGACGATGTGGCGGTCGAGGTGGTCGGTGAGGGCCGGATCGTGGCGACGGACGCCCGTCGGGTGGAGCGGATCCTGGTGAACATCCTGGCCAACGCGGCCAAGCACGGCCGGCCGCCGATCGAGATCACCGTGGACGGTACGCGGATCGTGATCCGGGACCATGGGGACGGTTTTCCGCCGGGTCTGGTGGATCAGGGGCCTCGCCGGTTCCGTACGGCCGCGCCGGAGCGGGGGACGGGGCACGGTCTGGGGCTGACGATCGCGGTGGGGCAGGCGGCGGTGCTGGGTGCCCGGCTGGTGTTCGGTGCGGCGCCGGGCGGTGGCGCCCGGGCCGTCCTCGACCTGCCGGAGGCCGAGGACGTGCCGGAGGGGGAGCGTCCGGTGTGCCGGGGCGCGCTGGCGCCGGGGGCTACAGCCCCAGGTCCTTGATGACCTTGGCGACGTGGCCGGTGGCCTTGACGTTGTAGAGGGCGCGTTCGACCTTGCCGTCCTCGTCGATGATGACGGTGGAGCGGATGACGCCGGTGACGGTCTTGCCGTAGAGCTTCTTCTCGCCGAAGGCGCCGTAGGAGGTGAGGACCTCCTTGTCGGGGTCGCCGAGGAGGGTGACGCTCAGGTTCTCCTTCTCGCGGAACTTGGCGAGCTTCTCCGGCTTGTCGGGGGAGATCCCGATGACGGCGTAGCCGTGGCCGGCGAGGAAGTCGAGGTTGTCGGTGAAGTCGCAGGCCTGCTTGGTGCAGCCGGGGGTGAGGGCGGCGGGGTAGAAGTAGACGATGACCTTGCGGCCCTTGTGGTCGGCGAGCGAGACCTGCTTGCCGTCCGCGTCGGGCAGGGTGAAGGCGGGGGCGGTGTCGCCGGGCGTCAGTCGCTCGCTCATGGCTCTCCTCGACAGTCGGTGGTTATGGTCCCGAGGGTAGCCAGGTCACGGTTCGGGGGTGCCGCGGGGCGGTGGTCCCGGGGAGCTGACAGACTGTAGTCATCACTCTTCATTCTTATCGACGAGACGGAGGCAGCGCGGTGGCGGAAGCCAGGACCCCTGCGCAGATCGAGGCGGACATCGACCGCCGGCGGCAGGAGCTCGCCGTTGTGCTCGACGAGATCGGGGTGCGGATGCACCCGAGCACGATCATCGGGGACGCCCGGGCGAAGGTGAGCTCGAAGGTGGACCATGTGGCGGGCCGGGCGTGTGTGGCGGCCAACCGGGTCGTCTCGGAGGTGCGCTCCGGTTTTGTCACCAAGGAGGGCGAGCCTCGTCTGGAGCGAATCGTTCCGGTGGCGATGGTGGCCGTGGGTGTGATCGGGCTGCTGGTGTCCTCGTCGAGGTCCGGCGGGAAGGCCGCCAAGGCGACGGGGCGCCGCAAGCGCTAGTCATGGTGCGGGGCGCCCGGGTGGCCGGTTCGGGCCGGATGACCGCCCAGTGGCCTCGGTGCCGCCTTCGGGCAGGTACGGTCTTGTCGTGAGTACGAATACCACCCACGACAAGCTGCCCATCCGGATGCTCCACGACCGGGTTCTGGTCCGGACCGACATTCCCGAGGGCGAGCGCCGGTCCACCGGCGGGATCGTCATTCCGGCGACGGCGGCGGTGGGCCGCCGGCTGGCCTGGGCCGAGGTCGTCGCGGTCGGGCAGAGCGTACGCACGGTGGAGCCGGGTGACCGGGTGCTGTACGACCCGGAGGACCGTGCCGAGGTGGAGGTCCGCGGTGTCGCCTATGTGCTGATGCGCGAGCGGGATCTCCACGCGGTGGCGGCGGAGCGGCTGGAGGGGTCCGAGGACTCCACGGGGCTGTATCTGTAGTTGCTACCCTCGTAGACACCCGACGAGACGCGCCGTACCGGGTCAGGACAAGACGACGCACCCCTGGAGAGTCGTTTTCACCGGAGGTGCCGTCATGGCATGGGTTCTGCTCGCTGTCGCCGGTCTGCTCGAGGTCGGCTGGTCGATCGGCATGAAGTACACCGAGGGTTTCACGCGGCTGTGGCCGAGCGTGTTCACGGCCGCGGGCATCGTGGCGAGCATGATGCTGCTGTCCCAGGCCGCGCGGACGCTGCCCATCGGCACGGCGTACGGCGTCTGGGTCGGCATCGGCGCGGCCGGTGCGGCGGTGCTCGGCATGGTGGTGCTGGGTGAGCCGGTGACCGCCGCGCGGATCTTCTTCATAGCCCTTCTGCTGGTGGCCGTGGTCGGCTTGAAAGCGACGTCGGGGCACTGACGGACCATGCCCGGTCACGGTCAGTATTCATAGCCCAGCAGGTCTCCGTGGCGGTCCGACTTGCCCTCGCCCGGGGGGCCGAAGGTCGGCGGGCCCGGCGGGGTCGGGAAGTTCGGGGTGACCGGCGGGGGCGTCGGGATCGTCGGCGGCAGGCTGGGCACCGGGAGGGACGGCGGGCCGGTCGGCGGGGCCGAGGACGGCGGGCCGGTGGACGACGGGGGCGCGGCGCTCGGTGAGGGTTCCAGCGTCGGCGGGGCCGCGCCGTTCTCCAGCTCCAGGTCGAAGTCGGTGGCCTCGGTGCCCTCCAGGGCCTGTGCGGTGTAGGCGCCCCAGATCTGTGCCGGGTAGCCGCCGCCGTTGATGCGGTCCTCGCCCGTGGCTCCGTACAGCGGCTTCTGGTCGCCGGTGTCGGGGTCCTGGCCCATCACGGCGACGACGGTGGCGAGGTCGGGGGTGTAGCCGGCGAACCAGGCGGCCTTGTCCTCCTCGGCCGTGCCCGTCTTGCCGGCCGCCGGGCGGCCCGCGGACTGGGCGCGGCGGCCGGTGCCGGCCTCCACGACGCTCTGGAGGATGGACGTGGTGGTGTCGGCGGCCTCGCGGGAGACGGCCTGCCGGGTGTCCTCGCCGTCCGGCAGCTGGACCTCCTCGCCGCCCTTGGAGACCTTCTCGACCAGCGTGTACGGGCCGTGCCTGCCGTGGTTGGCGAGGGTCGCGTAGGCCTGGGCCATGTCCAGGACGCTGGCGGTGGCGGGGCCCAGGGCGATGGAGGGCGTGGCGGTGAGGTCGGGGGTCTTCTCGGGGACGCCGAGGGCGACGGCGGTCTCCTTGACCTTGCCGGGGCCGACGTCCTGGGCCATCTGCGCGTAGACGGCGTTGACGGACAGGTCGGTGGCCCGGGTGACGGTGATGTGGGGGTAGGAGTAGCCGTCCTCGTTCTCGGGGGCGTAGCCGACGGGCCCGTCGGGGCCTTGCACGGGGCGCTTGTTGGTGCCGTCGTAGACGGTGTTCGGGGTGATGGTCTGGCCGGCGAGGGTGCTCGCGTGGTTGTCGACGGCGGAGGTGAAGACGAACGGCTTGAAGGTGGAGCCGACCTGGTAGTCGCGGCGGGTGGCGTTGTTGACGTACTGCCTGGTGTAGTCGATGCCGCCGTAGAGGGCGACGACCTTGCCGGTCTTGGGGTCGATGGAGGCGCCGCCGGCGCGGACGTAGCGGTCGACCTTGCGGTTGTCGCTGAGTTCGCTCATCAGCTGGTCGCGGACGGCGGCGACGAAGGCGTCCTGCTTCTTCTTCTCGATGGTGGTGGTGATGCGATAGCCGCCGGCGGCGAGGGTGTTCTCGTCGACGATCTTGTTGCCGGTGAGGTAGTCCTTGACGGCCTCGACGAGATAGCCGCGCTGGCCGGACATGCTCAGCCGGGGCTTGGTCTTGCCGGGGGTGGGGAAGGTCATCGCGGCCCGGTCGGCGGGGCTGAGCCACTTCTTCTTGACCATGCCGTCGAGGACGTAGCGCCAACGGGCCTCGGCGCGCGGCCTGTTCTCGGGGTGGGCGCCGACGTCGTAGGCGCTGGGGGCGTTGAGGAGGGTGGCCAGATAGGCGCCCTCGGCGGTGGTGAGTTTGTCCGAGTCCTTGTTGTAGTACGCCTGGGAGGCGGCCTGGACGCCGTAGGCGTTGCGCCCGAAGTAGCTGGTGTTGAGGTAGCCCTCGAGGATGTCGTTCTTGCTCTCCTCGCGGTCCAGCTTGATGGCGATGAAGAATTCCTTCACCTTGCGGCTGATGGTCTGTTCCTGGCCCAGGTAGTAGTTCTTGACGTACTGCTGGGTGATGGTGGAGCCGGACTGCTTGCCCTTGCCGGTGACGGTGTTCCAGGCGGCGCGCAGCATGGCCTCGGGGTTGACGGCGGACTCGGAGTAGTAGTCGCGGTCCTCGGCGGCGAGGACGGCGTGCTGGACATCCCTGGGGACCTTGCTGAGCGGCACGCTCTCGCGGTTGACCTCGCCGTCGCGGGCGAGCTGGGAGCCGTCGGAGTAGAGGAAGACGTTGCTCTCGGCGGTGGCGGCCTTGTTGGCCGGGGGGATGTTCACGAGCATGTAGCCGGCGATCAGGCCGCCGACGATGATCAGGACGATCAGCAGGAAGCCGCCGAGGATCATCCGCCAGGTGGGTACGAGCCGGCGCCAGCCCGTCCGGCGGGGGCGCCCGGGCCGGCCGTCCCGGCCGGGGCCGTCGCCCGGTCCGGCGGGGGGCGCGCCGTGCGCCGGGCCTCTGGGGGCCCAGCCCGGCGGCGCGTGGCCGCGTCCGGCGGGACGCCGCTGTGACTGCTCGTCGCTCATGTCTTAGGGACTCCTCGGCCGCCGCCGGGGTTGTGCCGCCTCGGCGGAGGGGTGTCGTCTCGGGCGGGTCCGGACTGCGTCGTAGGCCCCGGAGGACACTGTCGCATCATGCGTTCCGGCGGAAGGGCCCAGCGCACCGTTGGGGGGCCCGGAAGGGCCGTTCGGGCCAGTCCGACCACTCCATGGAGTGAAAATCCATGGTTCCTGGACGTGGTGTGCGGCTAGGCTCCTGCGCTTCGGGGTGCGGCGGCCCGAAGCGACCGCGGCCCGGTGCGGGGGGACGCGAGGACGCTCGACCGGGTTCAACGAGGAGGGGGACGCCAGGATGCGGTTGTACGCGGCGGTCGCGGTCAGCGGCTTCCGGCGGCACGCGACGTACCGGGTGGCCACGGCCGCCGGGGTGTTCACCAACACCGTCTTCGGCTTCATCCTCGCGTACACCTACATCGCGCTGTGGAACGAGCGTCCCCACCTGGGCGGTTACGGCCGGGAACAGGCGCTGACGTTCGTGTGGACGAGTCAGGCGCTGCTGGGCGCGGCGTGCCTGATCGGCGGAGGTTTTCAGGAGGAGTTGCAGGAGCGGATCCGCACCGGGGACATCGCGGTGGACCTCTACCGGCCGGCCGATCTCCAGCTGTGGTGGCTGGCGAGTGACATGGGCCGGGCCTTCTTCCAGCTGCTGGGGCGGGGTGTCGTCCCGCTGACGGTGGGCGCCCTGTGCTTCGAACTGGCGTTGCCCGGCCTGTCCTTGACCTGGCCGGCCTTTCTGCTGTCGGTGCTCCTGGGGCTGCTGGTGAGCTTCGGGCTGCGGTATCTGGTGGGGCTGTGCGCCTTCTGGCTGCTGGACGGCGCGGGGGTCAACATGGCGTTCGCCCTGCTGAGCATCTTCTTCTCCGGGACGCTGCTGCCGCTCAACGTCTTCCCGGGCGCCTTCGGCGAGGTCGCGCGGGCGCTGCCGTGGTCGGCGATGCTGCAAGTGCCGGCGGACGTCCTGCTGGAGCGGCGGACCGGCGCGGGGCTGGCGGCGGCCCTGGGGTTCCAGGCCGCGTGGGCGGTGGCGCTGCTGCTGGCGGGGCGGGCGCTCCAGTCGGCGGCCACTCGGAAGGTCGTGGTCCAGGGTGGCTGAGGCGTATGGGCCACCAGGGGGCGGGGGCACGGTCGCGCGCTGGTCCGCCCACGCCCGTGACGGGGGGCGGGCCTACGGGCTCGTCGTGCGGATGTGGGTGCGGTCGACGATGGCGTACCGCGTGTCGTTCGTGATGATGACCGTGGGGAACTTCGCGGCGACGGCCCTCGACTTCGTCGCGATCGCCTTCATGTTCTCCCATATCCACGCGCTCGGCGGATTCACGCTGCCGGAAGTGGCCTTCCTCTACGGCACGACGAGCACGTCCTTCGGGCTCGCGGATCTCGTCCTGGGCAATCTGGACCGGGTCGGGCGCCGGGTGCGGGACGGGACGATGGACACGCTGCTGACGCGCCCCGCGCCGGTCCTGGCGCAGGTGGCCGCCGACCGGTTCGCGCTGCGCCGGCTGGGCCGGGTGACGCAGGGAGCGCTGCTGCTGGGGTGGTCGCTGTCGCGGCTGGACGTGGCGTGGACGCCGGTGACGGTGCTGCTCCTGCCGGTGATGCTGGTGACGGGTGCGGTGATCTTCGGGGCGCTGTTCGTGGTGGGCGCGGCGTTCCAGTTCCGGGCGGTCGACGCGGCCGAGGTGCAGAACGCGTTCACCTACGGCGGGACGACGCTGCTCCAGTACCCGCCGTCGGTGTTCGCCAAGGACCTGGTGCGCGGGGTGACGTTCGTGGTGCCGCTGGCCTTCGTCAACTGGCTGCCGGCGCTGAGGGTGCTGGGACGGGACGATCCGCTGGGGCTGCCGGGCTGGGTGGACTTCGCGTCGCCGCTGGTGGCGATGGTGTGCTGGGTGCTGGCGGGCCTGGCCTGGCGGGTGGGGCTCAGGGGCTATCGAAGTACGGGGAGTTGACGGTTCGCGGTGGATGATCTCATCGTTCTCGAGGACGTCGAGAAGGTCTTCGACGTACGCCGCAGGGCGGGGTTCCTGCGGCGGGAGCGGCACCGGGTGCGCGCGGTGGACGGCATCGGCTTCCGTGTCCCGCGCGGGGAGATGGTCGGCTACATCGGGCCGAACGGCGCGGGCAAGTCCACCACGATCAAGATGCTGACGGGCATCCTGACGCCCAGCGCGGGCCGGCTGCGGGTCGCGGGCATCGACCCCTCGCGGGACCGCTCGCGGCTGGCGCGCCGGATCGGGGTCGTCTTCGGGCAGCGCACCACACTGTGGTGGGACCTGCCGTTGCGGGATTCCTACGGTCTGGTGCGCCGGATGTACCGGATTCCCGACGCCCGTTACCGGGCCAATCTGGAACGCTGCGTGGAGCTCCTCGACCTCGGAGAGCTGCTGGACGTGCCGGTGCGGCAGCTGTCGCTGGGGCAGCGGATGCGCGGGGACATCGCGGCGGCCCTGCTCCACGATCCCGAGGTGCTCTACCTCGACGAGCCGACCATCGGACTGGACGTGGTGAGCAAGGCCAAGGTGCGGGAGTTCCTGCGCGACGTCAACGCCGAGCGCGGGATGACGGTGCTGCTGACGACCCACGACCTGACCGACATCGAGCAGTTGTGCAAGCGGGTGATGGTCATCGACCATGGCCGGCTGGTCTACGACGGCGGGCTGGACGGCCTCCATGCTCAGGGGGAGAGCGAGCGGATGCTCGTCGTCGACCTGGAGCGGGAGTTCCCGCCCGTCACCGGCGTCCCCGGTGCCCGGGTGGTGCGGGTCGAGGGGCCGCGCCAGTGGCTGGCGTTCGCCGCCACGCACAGCGCGGCGCCCGTCGTGGCGGCGGTGGCCGAGCGCTATCCGCTGGTGGACCTGTCGGTGCGGGAACCGGACATCGAGCAGGTCATCGCCACCATGCTGTATCCGATGGGGGACACCCCCAAGCCCCCGCCGGATCGTTCCGCGCTGTAGCGGGCGTGGGGCCGCCGGTGGCGCACGCGTGCTGTGGCCATCCGGTCGGGGCATCTAATCTGTCCGCCATGATGAACGAACTTCCTGAGATGCGGGCCTCCGACGCGGAGCGCGAACGGATCGCCGAGGTCCTGCGCGAGGCCGTCGCCGAGGGCCGGCTGACCATGGAGGAGTTCGAGGAGCGTCTGGACGCCGCCTACAAGGCCCGTACGCACGCCGAGCTGACCCCGCTGGTGCGGGACCTGCCGGTGCCCTCGGGCGCCGGCCGGGCGGCTGCCGCGCCGGTGCCCGAGGGTGGGGGCGGCTGGGCGGAGCGCGTCGGCGGGCCCGCCACCTCCACCTGGGCGATGGCGATCTGGGGCGGCTTCAACCGCGCGGGCCGCTGGACCGTGGGACGGCGCTTCACCGCCTTCGCCATGTGGGGTGGCGGGAAGATCGACCTGCGCGAGGCCCGTTTCGAGGACCGCGAGGTCGTCATCCGCTGCTTCGCGCTCATGGGCGGTATGGGCGTCGTCGTCCCCCCGGACCTCGACGTGGAGGTGCGCGGCATCGGCATCATGGGCGGCTTCGGGGACAGGGCGACCGGCCCCGGCACGCCCGGTTCGCCCAAGGTGCGGATCACCGGCCTCGCGCTCTGGGGCGGCGTCGGCGTCGAGCGCAAGGCGGCCCGGGACGAACGGGACCGGCTGCGCGAGCAGAAGCGGCTGGAGTGGGACGACCGGCGCGACGGCGGCGGCAAGACCCCGGGGTAGCCGCCGGCCCGGTGGTCACAGCGCCGCCCTGACCTCCCCCTTGAGCACACCGACGTCCAGCGTCCGGGCCATCGCCAGATAGCCGGCGTCGTTCGGGTGGAGATGGTCCCCGCAGTCGTACGCCGGGAGGAGGCGCTGCGGGTCGGCCGGGTCGCGCAGCGTCCGGTCGAAGTCGACGACGTCGTCGAAGACGCGCCCCGAGCGGATCTCCGCGTTGAGCCCGCGACGGACGAGCTCCTGGTCCGGTCCGGTGCCCGTCCGCCCGCCGAAGGGCGACAGCGTCGCGCCCGTCACCCGCAGCCCGCGCGTGTGCGCCCGTTCGACCAGCGTCCGCAGGCCCGCCGCGATCCGCGCGGGATCGGTCTGGCGGGGGCTGCGCAGGATGTCGTTGACGCCGAGCTCGACGACGACAGCGCGCACCCCCGAACGGGAGAGCACATCGCGGTCGAAGCGGTCCAGGGCGCTGGGATTGTTGACGGCGGAGGAGCCCATTCCGCCGAGGAGGACGCGATTGCCGCTGATGCCCTCGTTGAGCACGCCCAGGCGCGGTGCGCCGCGCTCGGTGCGCAGCCGGCCGGCGAGGAAGTCGGTCCAGCGGCGGTCGGCGCCGATGGTGGCGGAGACGCCGTCGGTGATGGAGTCGCCGAGGGCCACCACCGCGCCCGTGGCCTCGGCGGTCCAGACGTCGACGGCCGTCACATAGCGCCAGAACAGGCTCTTCGCGGTGAACGCGGCGCCGCCCGCGTCCAGCGTCCGGTCGCCGGGGGCGAGGTAGGAGATCTGCCGGGCGTGCGGGTGGATGGTCACGGGGCCGGCCGGCCGGGAGACGTATGTGCTGATCAGCAGGTCCGCGGGGGCGGCGACGGGGAGGCGGACCGGGTCGCTGTAGGTCGCCCGTCCGGCCGGGACGGTCACCGAGCGCTCCCCGCCGAAGGTCAGCTCCCGCATGCCGCCCGGCGCGGCCGCCGGGCCGCCGGGGGTCGCGGCGAGGGCGAGCGAGGCGTGGTCGACGGTCAGCGGGGCGCCGCCGAAGAGGTTGGAGAGCTGGACGCGGGCCATGCCGCCGGCCAGCGTCGTGTGTACCACGTTGCGGATGGACCGGCCGGGGTAGCCGCGCGCCGTGCCCGGCTCGGCGGCGGCCGGGGACGCCGACCAGGAGCCGATCCAGCGTCCCGCTGCGGTCGGCGGGGCCGGGCGCGGGGACCGCAGCGCCTCGTCGGCCGTGCCGTCCGCCCCGCCCACGCCGGTGAATATCGCCAGCGAGGCGGCCACGACCAGGGCCGCCAGCGCGGCCAGCAGGGCGTGGGCGGCGCCACGGGACAGGGGTGGCCTGTTCATCGCGGACAACTCCCGGGGACACATCGACGGCGGACGATCGACGGCGGACGACGGCCGGACGTGGGGAACGACGTGGGGAACGACGCCGGGGAACTCTTCGTCCGTTCCCCGAGTACGTCGGGTAGGGACAATGCACAGCGAGGACAGTTCGGAACGGGTGGTGTCGATGAAACGGTTCCATGAAGAGGAGCCGGCTGCCGCCGGGGGCGGCGCGAATGCCGCCGACGGAGTGATGCTGCCCGGGCCGGCGGCCGGATTCACCTACAGCGCGGCGGACGAGGAGAAACGGCGTGGCGTGCGCCGGATGAAGGCCCTCGCGACGGGGCTGCTGCTGAGCGTTGCCCTGGTGTACGCCCTCGCGAAGTGGGCGCAGTCCGCGGGCGCGGGCGGCTGGGCCGGGTTCGTGGCCGCGGCCGCCGAGGCGGGCATGGTCGGCGCGCTGGCCGACTGGTTCGCGGTCACCGCGCTCTTCCGGCGGCCCATGGGCCTGCCCATCCCGCACACCGCGATCATCCCCACCAAGAAGGACCAGCTGGGCCAGAGCCTGGGCGAGTTCGTCGGCGAGAACTTCCTCTCCGGCGACGTGGTGCGGGTACGGCTGCGGGCCGTCGGCATCGGCTCCCGGCTCGGCGTCTGGCTGTCCGACCCCGCGCACGCCGACCGGGTCACCGCCGAGCTGGCCACGGCGCTGCGCGGCGCCCTGACCGTGCTGCG
This sequence comes from Streptomyces sp. NPDC037389, assembly GCF_040636475.1. Lineage (NCBI taxonomy): Bacteria > Bacillati > Actinomycetota > Actinomycetes > Kitasatosporales > Streptomycetaceae > Streptomyces > Streptomyces sp. NPDC037389. Next base: position 36,242 of record NZ_JBEZUS010000017.1, on the reverse strand, counting down.
CGACTCCGACGTCCAGGCGGTCGTCGGCGAGGCCATCACCCGGCGCGCGGACGCCGTCGAGATCGCCCCCGGCATCGGCGCGACCCTGGAGAAGGTCGTCGCCGACGGCGGCCACCACAGGGTCGTCGACCTGGTGTGCGTACGGGCCCACGACTGGCTCGTCACCCACAGCGACTCCGTCATGTCCGCCGTCACCGGAGGCGCCCCCGGCTGGACGCCGCGCTTCGTCGACCGCAAGGTCGGCGAACGCGTCTACAAGGAACTGCTGCGCTTCGTCACCGAGATGCGCGACATGCCGGACCACCCGGCGCGCGGCGCCGTCGACCGCTTCCTGACGGACTTCGCCCGCGACCTCCAGTCCGACGAGGACACCCGGGCCCGGGTGGAGCGCCTGAAGTCCGAGGTGCTGGGGCGCGGCGAGGTCCAGGATGTGATCGCCTCGGTCTGGTCCTCGGTCCGCGCGATGATCGTCGCCGCCGCCGAGGACGAGCGCAGCGAGCTGCGACTGCGCGTCCGCGCCTCGATCCTCTCGCTGGGCGCCCGGATGACGGACGACGAGCGGCTGCGCCGGAAGGTCGACGGCTGGCTGGAGGACGCGGCCGTCTATGTGGTGACGACCTATCGGGACGAGATCACCGCCTTGATCACGGAGACGGTGGCGGGCTGGGACGCGGAGCAGACCTCCCGCAAGATCGAGGCCCACATCGGCCGGGACCTCCAGTTCATCCGCATCAACGGCACGGTGGTGGGCGCCCTGGCGGGCCTGCTGATCTACACGGCGTTCCGGCTGCTGGGGGCGTGAGCCATGGGGTTGTGAGCCATGGGGACGCGCGCCTGGGGGCGTGAGCTCCCACCCCCTAGGGTCGGGGGCGTGCTGAAGAAACGTCCCACTCTCCTGTGGCTCCTGGCCCCCTATGTGCTCTACCTGGTCGCCCTCCCCCTCGTGGACCGCGTCCGTCCCACCGTCATGGGCCTGCCCTTCCTGTTCTTCTGGCTGCTCCTGGCCACCCTCCTCACCCCCGTCGCCGTCTTCCTCGCCTGGCGCGGCGACCGCGCGCGGGGGCGGGCATGAGCGGGAACGCCGCCGTCGCCTCGACGATCTTCGGCGTCTTCATGCTCCTGACCGTCGCCCTCGGCCTGCTGGCCGTCCGGGGGCACGGCCGCGGCGGCGGGCTCGCCGAGTGGTCGGTGGGCGGCCGCAGCCTGGGCACGGTCTTCATCTGGGTGCTGATGGCGGGTGAGGGCTACACCAGCTTCAGCTACCTCGGCGCGGCGGGCTGGGGCTACAACTACGGCGCGCCCGTGCTCTACGTCGTCGCGTACCTCTCCTGCGGCTACGCGATCGGCTACGTCGTCGGCCCGACGCTGTGGGCGTACGCCCGCCGCCACGGGCTCGTCAGCATCACGGACATGGTGGCCCACCGCTACGGCCGCCCGTGGGCCGGCGCGCTGGTGGCGGTCCTGGCGACGGTGTGCCTGCTGCCGTACATCCAGCTCCAGATCACCGGGATGGGGGTCGTCGTCTCGACGATCTCCTACGGCGCGATCAGCCTGAACTGGGCCTACTTCATCGCCTTCGCCGTCACCACCACCTTCGTGGTCGTGAGCGGCCTGCGCGGCAGCGCGTGGGTGTCCGTGCTCAAGGACATCCTCGTCATCGGCACCCTCGGTTTCCTCGCCGTCTACGTCCCCTTGCACTACTTCGGCGGCTACGGCCCCTTCCTGGACCGGATGGTGGCGGAGAAGCCGGACTGGCTGACCTTCTCCGGGCACGGCGGCAGCGGGATGGCCGGGGGCTGGTTCGTCACGACGAGCTTCCTCAACTCCCTGACGGTCGTCATCTTCCCGACGACCGTGGCGGGCTATCTGGGTGCCCGCAACGCCGACGCCCTGCGGCGCAACGCGATCCTGCTGCCCTTCTACAACGTGCTGCTGTTCGTGCCGATGCTGCTGGGCATGGCGGCGATCTTCGTGGTGCCCGGGCTCACCGGGGCGGGCTCGAACCTGGCGCTGTTCAAGCTGGTGGTCGACTCGCTGCCGGCGTGGGCGGTCGGGGTGATCGGGGTGGCCGGGGCGCTCTCGTCGATCGTTCCGATGGCTGTGTTCATGCTGGTCATCGGAACGATGTGGGGACGGAGCGTGCTGGGCGCGATCCCCCGGCTCGCGGAGCGCCCGGAACGGCAGAAGGCGGCGGCGCAGGCCGTGGTGGTCGGGGCGGGCGCGCTGGCGCTGCTGCTCACGTACACCGCGCCCAACACGCTGGTGCGGCTGTCGCTCATCTCGTACGAGGGCATGGCCCAGCTCGTTCCCATGATCCTGCTGGGGCTGATGTGGCGGAGGCTGACGCTGTGGGGCGCCCTCAGCGGGCTCGCGGTGGGCGGCACGCTGGTGTGCGCGCTGGTCTTCACCAAGCACGACCCGGTGTGGGGGGTGAACGCGGGAGCCCTGGCACTGGTGGCGAACGTGCTGGTGGCGCTGGCGGTGTCGTGGTGGGGCCCGCGGCCGGGACCGGCCGAGGCGGCCCGGCCCGACGACGAGGTCCTGGCCCGGGACCCGGGCCGCGATCCGGAGCGGGACGGCGCCCCGGCCGGTGCCGTTGTCAGTGGCGGGGACTAGTATCGACGGCAGTTGAGATGTGATCAGGTGTTCGCCTGATCGTGAGCCCGGTTCAGCAGGGGGGAGCAGTGATGAGCGTCGTCTTCCGTACGCACATGAGCATGCTCCTCTTCCTGCTCGCCGAGCTGTGGCTGACGGAGAGCGGGCTGAGCGGCCTGATGGCCTCGGTCGCCCTCACCGTCGCCACCTCCGTGGTGGCCACCGCGGCGCTGCTGTTGGCCGCCGTCGCCGCCCGGTCCTCCGGCCCGCTCACCCCCACCCGGATACGCACGGCGCTACGGGACCGTGAGCTGCGGACGGCGTTCCTCGCCCAGCGCGATCCCGATGCCCGTGGCCGTCGCCGGCCCCGGGCGCCCGGCCGTTCCGTCCTGACGGCCGCGTAGGCGCGCACACCCGGGCTCTCACCGCCCCGTGGGGGTGCCCGCGCGGCTCGTCACACCGAAACCCCTCGCCTCTTTTGGCTTCGTTCGGTCACGACGGGACCCCGTGGAGGGCTCACTCGCCATGTCTTTCCTCTCACCGCTTTTCTCGAATCTCGGCTCGCTTCTCACCCATCTCGCGGACGCGCTCGATCCGCTCTTCGGCGCCTCGGCCACGGCCGCCGCGATCGTGGTCCTCACCTGCTGCGTACGGCTCGCGCTGCTCCCGCTCGCCCGGTCGGCGGCGCGGGGCGAGCGCACCCGGGCCGAGCTCGCGCCCCGGCTGGCCGAGCTGAAGCGCCGGCACGGCAAGGACCCCGAGCGGCTGCGCGAGGAGGGGGCGAAGCTGTACTTGGAGGCTGGGGCGTCGCCGCTGGCCGGCTGTCTGCCGTCGCTCGCCCAGCTCCCGGTCTTCTATGTGATGTACCACCTGTTCTCCACCGGCGACGGCGGGGACCTGCTGGAGCACACGCTGCTGGGCGCCCCCCTGGGCGGCCGCTGGGCGGGCGCGCTGGGTCACGGGGGAGCGTTCGGCGCCCAGGGGCTGGTGTATCTGGGGCTGTTCGCGCTGATCGCGGCCGTGGCGACGTGGACGTTCCTCCGCAACCGCAAGACCGCCGCCGCGCTGCCGGCGCCGGTGGCGGGCGACGAGCAGGTGCCGGGGATGGCGGCGATGGCGAAGGTGCTGCCGCTGCTGTCGTTCGGCACGCTGGTCACGGCCGCGGTGGTGCCGCTGGCGGCCGGGCTGTACCTGGCGACGACCACCACGTGGACGGCGGTGGAGCGGATGCTGCTCCAGCCGCTGCGCACCCCGCGCGAGACGGTGCCGGGGAATCCGGCGAAGGGTCCGGCCAAGGACTCGGCCGAGGGCCCGGCCAAGGGGACGACGCGGCGGAAGGGAAGGACTTCCGCCGCATAGGGCGCCGTATCGGGACCAGGGGCCGAAAGGGGGCTTGTGGAGACAGCCTCCGGTCCTGTTCGATCATGTGGGGGGGGGTGTGGTGATGAGACTGCTGCGGGTCGGGCCCGCCGGGGCCGAGCGCCCGGCGCTGCTGGAGGAGGACGGGACGCTGCGCGACCTGTCGCCCCTGGTCGCGGACGTCGACGGGGCGCTGCTCGGCGACCCCGCGGCCCTCGACCGCGTCCGGGCGGCCGTCGGGGCCCGGATCCTGCCCGTCCTCGACCCGGCCGGGCTGCGCACCGGCCCGCCCCTGGCCAGGATCGGCAAGATCGTGGGCATCGGGGTCAACTACCGGGATCTCGTCGCCCAGAGCCGGGTGGCGACACCGGCCGAGCCGGTGGTGTTCCTCAAGGCGCCCGACACGGTCGTCGGCCCGGACGACACGGTGCTGGTGCCGCGCGACAGCGTGAAGACGGACTGGGAGATCGAGCTGGGCGTCGTCATCGGCCGCACCGCGCGCTATCTGCGGACGGACGAGGAGGCGTTGGCGGCGGTCGCGGGCTATGTCCTCTCCCACGACGTCTCCGAGCGCTCGTACCAGAACGGGCGCAACGGCGGGCAGTGGGGCAACGCCTGGGGCAAGGGCAAGAACTACGAGACGTTCAATCCGCTGGGGCCCTGGCTGGTGACGGCCGATGAGATACCCGACCCACAGGCGCTGAGGATGCGTCTGTGGGTCAACGACCGGCTGATGCAGGACTCCAGCACGGCGGAGCAGATCTTTCCGGTGGCGCATCTGGTGCGTCATCTGAGCCAGTACATGACGCTCCACCCCGGGGACGTCGTCAACACCGGCACCCCGGCGGGCGTGGCGCTGGCCCGGCCCGAGCCCAAGCCGTATCTGCGGGCCGGGGACGTGGTGGAGCTGGAGATCGAGGGGCTGGGCCGGCAGCGGCAGCGGCTCAAGGGCGCCTAGCGCCCACCGGCGCGCCGGCCGTGGGCCGTCCGGGGGCACGGAGGCGTGTGCTGCGGCGATCCGGCACCCCTACTAGGCATATTTTCGGATATGCACCCCATGCAGCACCCCCGGCCCATGCAGCACAAGGAGTATGTGCGATGGCTCCGGGTGAACCGCCCGGCGGCCTCGGTGATGGCCCTGCTGTCCCTGATCGGGGGCACGCTGCTGGCCTGTGCCTTCAGCATGATGGGCACCGAGGACTCGGCGCCCGTGGCGGGCCCGGGTCCCTGTGTCCCGGGGACGTGCCCGGGCGCGTACCCCGAGCCGAACAACGGCCCCGTCACCAGCCGTGACAACGGCGTCAACATCTTCGTCGGCGGCGACTACACCGTGCGCCAGGCGGCGGCGGACGCCGAGGGACGGATCGTCGTACTGGGCGACTTCGACGTCTCCAAGGCCGCCGGGGTCCCGCCCGCCTACAACGTGGGCGTGGTCGGGACCGGCTCCCGGGTGCCGCCGGAGAACGGCTCGCCGTTCCTGAGGATCGGCGGCGACCTCAAGGTGGCCGCCGGGCAGCGGCTCGTGGCCGAACAGGGCCCGGTCAGCGGGACCGTGGCGTACGCCGGGAGCGTCCACACCGGCACGGTCAGCCCCAAGGCCGTGCGCGACGTGGGCACCGTCGCCCTCTACGGGCCCCTGCGCGAGGAGCTGACCTCCGCCAGCAACTGCTACGCCTACGAGCGGGGCGTGGCCCGCCGCAGCACGGGCACGGCCGTCAACCAGGGTGCCGCCACGGTCTTCACCGGCGACGGCCGCTCCCGCCTCCAGGTCTTCAACGCCCCCTTCGACCTCGTCGCCCCCGGCGGCGGCGCGCAGGAACTGCTGTTCCGCTACGTCCCGGACGGGGCGACCGTGCTCGTCAACGTCACCAACCCCGACGGCGGTACGGCCCGGGCCGTCAGCACGTCCTCCGGCAGGCTCACCGGAGTGCGGCGGGAGCGGCTGCTGTGGAACTTCCCCGACGCGAAGGAGGTCCGTCTCACCGGCGGCGGCCAGCTGGACGGCACCGTGCTCGTCGGACGTCGCTCCAGCGTCACCCGGGTCACCCTGCCGGGCATCAACGGCCGCTTCTTCACGGCCGGTTCCCTCATCCACGAGTCCGGACCCGGCGCGGGCGGCCAGGCCCTCCACGCCTACCCCTTCGACGGCTCCCTCCCCGACTGCGGCACCACCCTGCCCGCGGACCCGGCCGACTCCGGCGAGCCCCTGCCCCTGCCGGTGCCCAGCGGCCCCGCCGCCCCGGCCGTCGGCCCGGCCGGCCTCGCCGGCGCCCCCGGGGCCTCCTGGGCCCCCGTCCAGGACGCGCCGGTCGCCGGCGACGGCCATGAACTGGCCCGCACCGGACCGCCGATGGGCGCGTACATGGCGGCGGGCACGGCCCTCGTCGCCGCCGGTGCCGGACTCGCCCTCGTCGTGCTGTTCCGGACCCGGATGAGGGTGGCGGAGTGAGCGCGGACCCACACGGACAGGCCTCGCGGAAAGGTCTCCCATGCCCCGTACCCCCAGCGGCTGCTACCCAGTCGTCAGCCTCCGCCTCGCACGCCGCGTCCTGGGCGACGATCCGCGGCGCGACGTGCGCTGGATCGCGGCCGGACCGGGCATGCGCTGCGCCGAGATCGGCAGCGGCGGCGGGTACTACACCCCCGCCCTCGCCGCCCACCTGGGACCCGGCGGCCTGCTGATCGCGCTCGACCCGGCCGCCCACGACCCCCGCGCCCACCGCCGTACGGGCCCGGGCGCGAGGACCGTCCACGTCGGCGGCGACGGGCTGGCCCTGCCCTTCGCCTCCGCCACCCTGGACGCGCTGCTCTACAGCTACAGCCTGGAGGAGATGGCCGACCCGGAGACGGCGCTGGCCGAGGCCGCCCGGGTGCTGCGCCCGGGCGGGCAGCTCGTGCTCTTCCTCTGGCGCCCCCTGCTCCGGCGGGGGCACATGGCCGCGCTCGGCCGGGCCGACGCCTTCGACCTGCGGCGGGCCCGGCGCGGCGGCCAGAACCTGCGCCTGGCCTACCGCAGACGCTGAGGGGGCAGGGGCAGGGGGCGGTCAGGAAACGGTGAGGACGACCTTCCCGGTCACCCGGTTGGTGTCGCCCAGCGCGTGCCCCTCGGCGGCCCGGTCCAGCGGGAAGACCGCCTCGACGGCCGCCTTCAGCTTGCCGGCGCGCATCAGGTCCGCGATGGACCGCATGCCCTCCTGGTCGGCCTCGACGAGCAGGGGGCGGAAGCGCACGTCCCGGGCGGCGGCCCGCTCGGGAAGGTCCTCGGCGTAGGAGAGCAGGGCGATATTGATCAGCTGCCCGCCGGGCTTGAGGACGTCCAGGGAGCGGTCGGCCGTGTCGCCGCCGATGGTGTCGAAGACCAGGTCGACGGGGTCGATCTCGGTGAAGTCCTGGTTCCGGTAGTCGATCGTCTCGTCCGCGCCGAGCTCCCGCAGGAACGCGTGCTTGGGGGCGCTGGCCGTGCCGATCACATACGCGCCCCGCTCCTTGGCGATCTGCACGGCGAGGTGGCCCACGCCACCGGCCGCGGCGTGGATCAGCACCCGCTGCCCGGGCCGGACGTCCGCCGCGTCCACCAGCACCTGCCAGGCGGTCAGCGCGGCCAGCGGGATCGCGCCCGCCTGGACGTGGTCGACGCCCTCCGGCTTGCGCACCAGGGCGCGGGCCGGGGCGGCGACGTACTCGGCGAAGGACCCCACACCGTAGGGGTAGGGGAGCATGCCGAACACCTCGTCCCCGGGCTCGTGCAGCGTGACGCCGACGCCCACGGCCTCGACGACGCCCGACACGTCCCAGCCCAGCACCAGGGGGAGCCGGTCGAGGAAGCCGGCGCCCTGCCGGTGCTTCCAGTCCGTGGGGTTCATGCCCGCAGCGCGGACGCGGACCAGTACCTCGGAGGGGCCGGGGACCGGCCGCTCGGTCTCGACCATCTGGACGACCTCGGGGCCGCCGTAGCTGTTCTGGCTGATCGCCTTCATCGTGCTCTTGCTCATGGACGTAAGGATTTCCCGGCCCGGAACGTGATCGACAGTGGCCCGGAGGCCATGACATGCAAGAATCGGGCCATGCATCGTGTGGTGGTCCTGGCGCTGGACGGCGTCATCCCGTTCGAGCTGAGCCTGGCGTCGCGCCTGTTCGGCGTCGCTGTCGACCCGGATGGCCGACAGCTGTACGAGGTGCTGACCTGCTCGCCGGACGGTGGCCCGGTCCGTACGGGCGCCGACTTCTCGATCAGCGTCGAGCACGACGCGTCGGTGCTGGCCACGGCCGACACCGTGGTGATCCCCGCGTCCGAGGCGTTCGCCGACATCGTCGACAGCGACGCGCTGCCCGCCCCCGTGGCCGAGGCGCTGGCCCGGATCCGGCCCGCGACCCGGATCGTCGGGATCTGCATCACCACCTACGTCCTGGCGGCCGCGGGCCTGCTGGACGGCAAGGGCGCGGCCACCCACTGGTGCCACGCGGACCGCTTCCAGCGGCTGTACCCCCGGGTCGCCCTGGCGCCCGACGTCCTCTTCGTGGACGCCGGACGCGTCCTGACCTCGGCGGGGGCCGCGGCGGGCATCGACCTGATCCTCCACCTCATCCGGCGGGACCACGGCAGCGGCGTCGCCAACCACGTGGCCCGCCGCTGCGTCGTCCCCCCGCAGCGGGAGGGCGGCCAGGCGCAGTACGTGGAACGCCCGGTGCCGCACAGCGCCGACACCGGCACGTCAGGGACCCGCGCCTGGGCCCTCGACCGCCTCCACGAGCCCCTCCAGCTCACCGACCTGGCCCGGCACGCGGGCATGAGCCGGCGCACCTTCACCCGCCACTTCCGCGCCGAGGTGGGCCTGAGCCCCGGCCAGTGGCTCACCCAGCAACGCGTCGACCTGGCCCGCCACCTCCTGGAGAGCAGCGACCTCCCGGTGACCCGCGTCGCCGAACGCGTCGGCTTCGGCACGGACGCGACCCTGCGACAGCACCTCCACACGGCGATCGGCGTCTCACCGGGGGCGTACCGGAGGACGTTCCGGGCGTGAGGGGCCCTCCCGTAGCGGGCGTACTGTGGGGTGAGGCGTTCCACTCTCCCGGCGGGCGGGGCTATGGCGGTGACACTCGGGGACCGGCTCGGCGAGCTGCGCGTACGGCGCGGCCTGACCCAGGAAGGCCTGGCCGAGAAGGTTCGGTTGAGCGTGGACACGATCCGCGAACTGGAGCAGAACCAGCGCTTCACGGCCCGGATGAGCACGCTCAACCGCTTGGCGCGCGCTCTCGACGTCGAGACCTCGGCGTTGCTCGGTCCGCCCGCGGTCCTGGAGACCTCCGGCGGTGCCGAGTCGCCCAGCATCCTCGCGCTGCGCCAGGCGGTGACACCGCTGTCCGGCTTCCCGGGGCTTCCGGGACTCGGTGCGGAGGATGACGTTCCCCCTCCTTCCGTGAGCGAGCTGCGCGACAGCATCCGCAGTACGGAAAAGGTCCGGCGACAGGGCGAGTTGACGAAGATCACGGCCGTGCTCCCCACGCTCCTGGCCGACGCCCGCGCGGCGGCCGGGCACTACACCGGTGCGGACCGGGCGGCGTCGTACGCCGTGCTGGCGGAGGCGTATCAGGTGGCGGCCACGACGCTGACCGCTTTCGGCAAGGAGGACGCCGCCTACACCGCGCTGGAACGGTCCATGGAGGCCGCCGCCCGGTCCGACGATCCTCGCCTGGAGACCATCGGCGTCTCGACCTTGTCGTGGATCTTCACCAAGCAGGGGCGCATCTCCGACGCGGAGCGTGTGGCCGTACGGATGGCCGAGCGCATCGAGCCCGGATTCCGCTCGGCCCCTCTTGATCTCGCCCTCTGGGGCATTCTCCTGCTGCGTGGCGCGACGGCGGCTGTACGGGCCGAACGCGTGGATACGGCAGAGGAGTTGCTGTCGCTGGCGGCAGCCGCAGCGGCCCGCATCGGCGTCGACCGGCTCGACTACGCGACTCCTTTCGGGCCGACGAACGCCGGGGTCGCCACGGTCAACGCGTATGTGGACATGGGTAAGCCCGACAAGGCCCTGACGCATGCCGTCCGCATCCCGGACCTGTCGGGCTTGCCGCCCACCTGGCAGGCCCGCCACCATCTGGACCGCGCTCAGGCCTACGCGGAGATGCGTCGTGACGGCGAGGCGACGCGTGCCCTGCTGGCGGCCGAGCGGACGGCGCCCGAGTGGATGCGCTGTCACGGCTCGTCCCGCCATCTTGTGGCGGAGCTCAGGGGACGAGAACTGCGGCGCGGTTCACCGATCAGGGACCTCGCGATCCGCCTGGCGATCGAGGGGTAGGACGCGACGAGCTCGGACTCGTCGGTGACCAGGACCTCGTGGTTCGTCATGCGGCAGTGAAAGAGCCGGTCGCGTAGGCCGTTGCCGCCGAGCACGACGACGTCGTCCCCGTGGACGGCCAGGCCCGAGGGCGCGGCGACCTGGCTCTTCCGCACGTGGATCCGTCCATCGGCATGGGCCTGGAGCAGGGGGAACGTCGGGTAGTAGGCGGCGTGGGCAACTCCGGCGTCGACATTGAGCGCGTGGACGTCGACGATGTGCTGGACGCCCTCCGGCGGGGTGTAGCCCCATCGCCGGTTGCCGCCGCTGTCCCATCGGACCAGGCCCGCGGAGCTGATCGGGTCGACGAAGACCCTCTCGTCGCCGTACGCGCTCCACAAGTGATTGAGCCGGTCGGCCATCAGGAAGTTCATGGCGCGTCCCATGGAGAGGCGGCGCCGGAGCCGGCCTTCGCGGCCGTAGATCTGCGCGTTGGGCGCGTCCGGGCCGCCGTAGCCCTTCAGGATGATCCGTCCATTGGGCAACGCGTCCAGGCCGTAGACGCGGAAGGTCACGTTCCGGAGGACGCGCTCCTGGACGGCACCGGCATCGCTGATGACCAGGAGGGCGTCATACGGGTGGCGCCGGGGGACGGGACTGGGTCTTCCGTACGGGTTCGGTACGAGTTCCGCGTCGGGGCAGGGGAGCCAGAGGGCTCTGCCCCACGCGTCCACCGTGGTGGCCAGGACCTTTCGGTCGTCGTACCGCCGAGGCAACAGTGCGTGGGAACGCAGTGCCACCTTTTTCAAAAAATCACCTCGCGGGCGAAGGAATGTTCCTCGCCATGATCGCAGGTGGTCCCGGCCGCCCCGGTGGCCCGTGGTCCGCTTCAGACGAGGGCTGTCCCCACAAGTGCCGCGACCTCGGCCACCAGCGCGTTGTTCGTCGGGGCGGTGGCGGAGAGGGCCGTCGTCAGGACGGCGAGGACGATCGGGGCGCGGCGGTGCGGGGGCCAGGCGATGCCGACGTCGTTGGCCACGGCGTAGGCCGAGCCGCCGCCGGTCTTGTCGGCGAGGGTCCAGCCCGGCAGGCCCTTGCGGAAGCGTTCGGTGTTGGTGGTGTTGGCGATCAGCCAGCCGGTCAGGCGCTCGCGGTCCCGGCGGGGGAGCGCGGCGCCGAGGACGAGCCGTTCGTAGGTGCGGCCGATGGCGGCGGGGGTCGTGGTGTCGGTGTCGCGGTCCGGCTCGGCGGAGTTGAGCTCGGGCTCCCAGCGGTCGAGGCGGGTCGTGCCGTCGCCGATCGAGCGGCAGAAGCGGGTGATGGCGCTGGGGCCGCCCAGCTCGCGGAGGAGCAGGTTCGCGGCGGCGTTGTCGCTCTCGCCGACGGTGGCGGCGCACAGTTCGGCGATCGTCATGCCGTTGGCGAGGTTCTCGGCCTTGCCGGTGACGGGGGCGTAGCCCGAGTCCTCGGTCTGCCGCTCGGTGTAGCGGAGGCGCTTGCCGAGGAGTTCGCCGCGCCGGTCCTGGCGCAGGACGGCCGCCGCGGCGAGGGTCTTGAAGACCGAGCACATCGGGAACGCGTCGTCCGCGCCGTGCTCGACGGTCCGGCCCGTGGCCGTGTCGCGCGCGTACACGCCGATCCGGACCGAGTGCTTCCGTTCCAGCTCCCTCAGCCGTCGGGCGATCTCGTCCTCGCGCCGCGGCGTGGCCGCCACGGCGCTCCCGCCCGTGGTCAGCGTGGCGGCCAGCGCGGCCCCGGTGCCGAGGGCCAGCATGGCGCGGCGCGACGGGTGTGCCCCTGTGGTCTCCAACGTCTCGGTTTCCTCTCCAGTTGCGGCCAGGACATCACTCACGACGCCGCAAAAGAGGGCACTGGTTCCAGTTCACTCCGATTCGGAGTGTTCCGGCCATTTCAGCCGTACAGGCCGTCCGCGTACCGCGGGCCGTAGTAGTTCTCCAGCTCCTCCAGCGGCGTCTCCGGGCGCTCCAGGCGCTTGGCGATCCGCGCGCGAGAGGTCATCTCCTCGGGCCGCCACGTCTCCGGCTTCCAGAGGGCGGACCGCAGGAAGGCCTTGGAGCAGTGGTGGAAGACCTCATCGATCTCGACGAGGAGCGCGAGCCGGGGGCGGTGCCCCTTGACCACCAGCTCGTCGAAGAAGGGCGCGTCGCGCAGGAGCCGGGCGCGGCCGTTGACGCGGAGCGTGTCACCGCGCCCGGGGATGAGGAAGACCAGCCCGACGTGAGGGTTGCTCAGGATGTTGAAGAAGCCGTCGGCGCGGCGGTTTCCGGGGCGTTCCGGGATGACGAGGGTGGTGTCGTCGAGGACGAGCGCGAAGCCATGGGGGTCGCCCTTCGGGGAGACGTCGCAGGTGCCGTCGGCCGCCGCCGTCGCCACGAGGCAGAGCGGCGAACGCGCCAGCCACTCCTTGTCGAGATCGTGCAGCCGCGTACGGACCTTGCCGAGGGCCGCCGCCGTCGGCTCGCCGAGCAGTTCGCGCAGTTCCTCGGGCGAGGTGATCTCGGCTATCCCGGCTGTCTCGGCGGTATCCATCGGTCAGTCCTCCCCATTGGGCTGGATCATGCTGTCACGAGCTTAGATCGCGGGAAATCTCTTCGACAGGGCCCGACCCGGACGGCATGATCACCTTCATGACGAACCTCAGCGAACGCGCCCGACGCGCCGTGGACATCGCGACCCGGGCCGGGCTCCGGCTGGGGCTCCACGCCCGTGAACCCCGCGTGCTGCACGACGTGTTCAACGTGCTGGTGCACCTCGCGCCCGAGCCCGTCGTCGTGCGGGTGCCGTCCCTGGGCTTCGCCGGCGCCGAGGAGCCGGCGCGCAAGCAGCGCCGCGAACTCGCCGTCGCGGGCTGGCTGGCGGACATCGGCGCCCCGGTCGTCCGGCCCAGCCCGCTGGTGCCGCGCGAACCGGTCGTGACCGACGGGACGTCGCTGACGTTCTGGGAGTTCGTCAGCGAGGAGAAGCCCGCCGCCGACGAGGACCTCCAGGAACGGTTCGCCGAACAGACCGGGAACGCGGCCGAGTTGCACGCCCTCCTGGCCGGCTACCCCGGCGAACTGCCCGTGCTCTCCCCGCTCGTACCCGGTCTGCGCCCCCTGCTGGACGAGCTGGGCAAGCACCGGCCGGACGGCCTCACCGCGGCGGACCTGGACCGGGCCGAGAGCGAGTACGCCGCGCTCGAAGCGCTGGCCGCCGACCTGTCCGCGCACTTCCCCGGCGCCCGCCTCCAGCCGCTCCACGGCGACTCCCCCGCGTACAACATGCTGCGCGTCACCGGCGGTCGCCGGCTCTTCAGCGACTTCGAGGACGTCACCCTCGGACCCGTGGAGTGGGACCTGACCCTCGTCGGCCCGCACGGGATCGAGGCGTACGAGCGCGCCGGCGGCGGGCCCGTGGACCCCGCCCTCCTGGAGGTCATGGAGGGCGCGCGGCTGCTCCAGGTGGTGGGGGCGCTGGCGTTCGTGCCGACGATGCCGGAGATGGGGGCGATGCTGGAGCCCGCCGTCGCACGGTGGCGCGAGCGGGCCCCGCTGTCCGTCAGCCGTTCAGCGTGACCGTACGCGCCTCGGCGGCGGAGGTCTTCGCCGCCTCCAGCACGCGCAGCGCGGCCGCCGCCTCCCGGGCCGTGACCGGCGGCAGGCCGCCCGTGCGCAGCGCCTCGGCGATCGCGGCGTAGTACGCGGGGTAGTCGCCCGGCAGCGTCGGCACCGGTTCGCCGCCGCCCGTCAGCGGGGACTCCCCGGCGCCCAGCCGGCCCCAGGAGGACTCCGCCTCGACGCCCCAGGACGCCGCCGAGCCCGGCCGCAGCCCCTCGCGGAGCGCGCCCTCCTGCGGGTCGAGCCCGTACTTCACATAGCCGGCCGTGTCGCCCAGCACCCGGAAGCGCGGGCCGAGCTGGGCGGCGGTGGCGCTCATCCACAGATGGGAGCGGACGCCGGAGGCGTGGCCGATGGCGATGAACGTGTCGTCGTCGGCCTCCGCGCCCGCCCGGCGCACATCCGACTCGGCGTAGACCGTGACGGCCGGGCCGAAGAGGGTGAGGGCCTGGTCGACGAGGTGGCTGCCCAGGTCGTAGAGGATGCCGCCGATCTCGGCGGGGTCGCCGGACTCGCGCCAGCCGCCCTTGGGGCGGGGCCGCCAGCGCTCGAAGCGGGACTCGAAGCGCCGGACCTTGCCGAGCGTGCCGCCCCCGACCAGCTTGGCGACGGTGCGGAAGTCGTTGTCCCAGCGGCGGTTCTGGAACGCGCTGAGCAGCAGCCCGCGCGTCTCGGCCAGCGCGGCCAGCTCCTCCGCCTCGGCGGCGGTCGCGGCCAGCGGCTTGTCGACGACGACCGGCAGCCCGGCCTCGAGAGCGGCGCGGGCGAGCGGGACGTGGGTGCGGTTGGGGGAGGCGATGACGACCAGGTCGAGGTCCGCGGCACGGGCGAGGAGCGCCTCGGCGGTGGCGACAGTACGGGCCCGGGGGTGCTCGGCCACGGCCTGCCGCTGCCGCTCGGCGTTGGCGGTGACCACCGTGTCGAGGGTGAGCCCGTCGGCGGCGGCGATGAGCGGGGCGTGGAAGACGGAGCCCGCGAGGCCGTAGCCGATCAGGCCGACGCGGAAGGGGGCGGTGTCCATGCCGGTGTTCATGCCCTCCACTTTGGCAACGCTGTTGCGTAAGCGCAAGTGGAGGGGAGAATGGGGTCTGTGAGCAATCTTGGAGCCAACCTCGCCGCGCTGCGCGACCACAACGCCGCCGTGGTCCTCGGACTGCTGCGCGACGCGGGCGAGGACGGCGCGAGCCGCGCGGAGCTGGCCGCGCGGTCGGGGCTGACGCCCCAGGCCGTCAGCAAGATCACGGCACGGCTGCGGGCGGAGGGCTTCGCGGCCGAGGCCGGACGACGGGTCTCCACGGGCGGCAAGCCGGCGACGGCGCTACGGCTGGTGCCGGGGGCGGGACGGGCGGTGGGGGTGCACGTCGACCGGGACGCGGTGACGGTCACGGTCGTGGACCTCACGGGATCGGCTGTCGCGACTCGCACGGTGCCGCTCTCTCTCGGCGCGACAGCGGAAACCTTGGCCGACGTGGTCGTGGGGGAGGTGCGGGCGCTGCTGGAAGGCGGGGGAGTCCCACCGGCGGCCTCCCTCCTCGGCGTCGGCGTCGCCGCCCCCGGGCCGCTCGATCACATCGGCGGCGTCCTGCGGGACGTGACCGGATTCCCCCAGTGGAGCGGCTTCCCCTTGCGGGAGGTGCTGGCCGAGCGGCTCGGCCGGCACGTCGTCCTCGACAAGGACACCAACGCCGCCGCGCTCGGCCTCCTGCGGTCCGCCCCGCGCGAGCCGGGCTCCTTCGCCTACCTCCACCTCGGCACCGGCCTCGGCGCCGGGCTCGTGCTCGGTGGCGAGGTGCACCGGGGCGCCCGGACCGGCGCCGGGGAGTTCGGGCACCAGGTGCTGCGGCTCGACGGGCCGCCGTGCCCCTGCGGCAGACGCGGCTGCCTCGAAGTCCTGTGCCTGCGGGCCGTCGCCGACGGCGACACCGCCCTCGCCGCGCGCCTGCTCGGCGTCGGCGCCGCCAACCTCGTCCAGCTGCTGGACATCGACCGTGTGCTGCTCGGCGGCCGGACGCTGCTGGCCGACCCCGACCCGTATGTACAGGGCGTACGCGCCGAGCTCCCCGCGTCCGTGCCCGTGGCCGTCGCCCCCGGCGGGGAGCGCGCCGTGGCCGAGGGTGCGGCCGAACTCGTGCTCGCGCCGCTCTTCGGCGCGGGCCGCGCCCTGGCGCCCGCCGCTCCGGCAGCGCTCACCCGCTCGGCCGAATGACCCGACCGGATCAAACGACTGTCGGCTCATCGGGCGGCGTTTGACGCCCGGTCGGCCGTACGTGCCCGTGCCGTACGCCCCCGACGGCGTGGGCCGTGGAAGGTTGCGGACGACCGGAGCCCCCAGCCGCAAAGGCCCGCCATGAACAGGCCCCCCAAGCCGTCGCCCCGCTCCGCCCCCCGCCGCGCCCTGCTCGTCTGCGGCGCCGTGCTCGCGCTCGGCGCCGTCGGCGCGGCGCGTCCGCCCGCCGACCCGGGGCGGCAGCAGTGCGGCGACCCGCACAGCGCCGAGTTCCCGATCACGTCGCGGATCGCCGGCGGTCCCGCCGGATACGAGCGCGGCGGCACCCCGCGCGCCTGGCGGCTGGAGCTGCGCAACGCCACCGCCACCGAGTGCCGGGCCATCCACCCCGTCGCGGTCCTCGCCGACCGGGGCCGGGCCCTTGAACCCGCCGACTTCCACCTGGACTTCCAGGACCCGGGGGACGGCCGCTGGCTGCCCGTACGCTTCGAGCGGACCGACGAGGCGGAGAACGTCGGCGTCCTGGACGGCGGTTCACCGGCACCCGGTGGCGAGGCGCCCGCCTTCCCCGGCTTCACCGTGCCAGCCCACGGCTCGCTCACCGTGCCCCTGCGGCTGGGCTTCGCCGGCGACGCCCCCGAGGGGCCGGTCACGGTCAACGTGACGGCCGTGCAGAAGCGCGGCGGCGACGGCGCGTGGGTGGGGGAGTCGGACGACTACACGTTCGCCGTCGGGGCCGGCGGCGGAGCCGCGACGCCCTCGGCCGCCACCGCTCCCGCGCGGCCCGACGCCGCCGCGCACCTGGAGCCGCCCGGACTGGCCGACACCGGTGACGAACGGCCCGTGTTCGCCGTCGGCGCGGCCGCCCTCGCCCTGCTGGTCGCCGGGACGGCGCTGGTGGTCGGGGCACGACGACTGAACCGCTGACGCCCCCTGACCGAACCGCCGGCGCCCGCCGGCACCGGGGCGTCACCCGGGGGTGCGAGGATCGCGCCGTGGACAACACGCACACGCACCCCCATGACATGGCAGGTCAGCGGCCCGGCGCCCCCATCCGCGCGGGAATCCCGGAACACGGCCGGATCCCCAAGTACTACGCGGTCAAGACACGCGTGGCCGCGCTCCTCGACGAGCTGGGCGAGGGCGGACCGCTGCCGACCGAGCGCGAGCTCGCGGCGCGCTTCGAGGTCTCGCGCGAGACCGTGCGGCAGGCCCTGCGCGAGCTGTTGCTGGAGGGGCGGCTGCGCCGTATGGGGCGTGGCACGGTCGTCGCGGGGCCCAAGCTGGAGCAGCCGCTGTCCCTGGCCAGCTACACCGAGGGCGTACGCCGTCAGGGCCGCCGCCCCGGCCGTGCCCTGATCGGCCTGGACCGCCTCTCCTGCCCGGCGGGCCTCGCCCCCGATCTCGGCGTGGCGGCGGGGGAGCCGGTGTGGCACATGGAGCGCGTCCTGCTCGCGGACGACGAACGGGTGGGGCTGGAGAGCACGTACGTGGCGGTGGCGCGAGTGCCGTCGCTGGACGCCGAGTTCGCCCCGGACTCGTCCTTCTACGGCTATCTGCGCGAGCGCCTCGGCATCTCCTTCGGCGACGCGGACGAGCGGCTGGAGACCGTGCTGGCCACCCCGCGCGAGGCGCTGCTGATCGGTACGCCGCCCGCGCTGCCCATGCTGCTGATCCACCGGGTCTCGCGCGACACCGAGGGCCGCCCGCTGGAGCGGGTGCGGTCGCTGTACCGGGGGGACCGGTTCTCGTTCACCGCGCACCTGCGGGGCGAGGGCCGGGAGGGGTGATAACGGAACGATAACGGGTCTAGGCCAAGTTTGGCGGCTCGTTCACCGCCGCGTCGCCGTACGGCTGCATTGGCGACACCGCGCCCGACGACTGTTCGAGTCATGCGAGTCATAGTCGTCGGAGCCGGGGTGCTGGGAACCATGCACGCCTGGCAGGCAGTCCAACGCGGCCACGAGGTCGTCCACATCGAGCGGGAGGCCGAGGCCCGGGGCGCCTCCGTCCGTAACTTCGGCCTGGTCTGGGTCGGCGGCCGGGCGGCCGGCGAGGAGCTGGAGACCGCCCTGCGCGCCCGGGAGCTGTGGGAGGAGATCGGCGCCGCCGTCCCCGGCCTCGGCTTCCGCGCCAACGGATCCCTGACGGCCGTCACCGACGAGACCGAACTGGCCGTCGCCCGCGCCGCCCTGGCCCGCCCCGACGCCGCCGCCCGCGGCTTCGGGCTGCTCACCCCGGACGAGGCCCGCGGCCTCAACCCCGCCCTGCGCGGCGACTTCCTCGGCGCCCTGTGGTGCGAGCGCGACGCGGCCGTCGAGCCCCGCACCGCACAGCGCGCCCTCAAGGACGCCCTCCTCGCCTCCGGCCGCTACACCTTCCTCGGCGGCCGCGAGGTCCGCGAGGTCGTCGGCGAGCGCGCCGTCCGCGACGACCGCGGCGACCTCCACACGGGCGACGCGGTCGTCCTGTGCACGGGCGCCTGGCTGGGCGGCCTCGTCCGCGAGCTCGCGCCCACGCTCCCCGTCCGCCGGGTGCGGCTCCAGATGATGCAGACCGCGCCGCTGGGCGAGAAGCTCACCACCTCCGTCGCCGACGCCGACAGCTTCCGCTACTACCCCGCCTACGCGGGCGCCGGCCTCGACGCCATGGCGGCGGCGAAGCCCCAGCCCCCGGTGGCGGCGGAGCACAAGATGCAGCTGCTCATGGTTCAGCGCGCCGACGGCGGCCTGACCATCGGCGACACCCACGAATACGCCGAGCCCTTCTCCTTCGACGTCGTCGAGGACCCCTACGAGCACTTGACCGCCGTCGCCGAAGGGCTCCTCGGCCGGCCGCTGCCGAAGATCCGGCACCGCTGGGCCGGGGTGTACGCGCAGTGCGTGGACACCACCCGCGTCGTCCACCGCGAGCAGGTGCGCGACGGGGTGTGGCTGGTGACCGGCCCCGGCGGCCGCGGCATGACCTGCTCCCCGGCGATCGCCGAGACCACCGCCGACGCACTGGAGTGGTGAAAGAGATGCGAGAGAACGAGAAGATCGGCCTGGTCGTCCTGGACATGGCCGGCACGACCGTCGCCGACGACGGCCTGGTCGAGCGGGCCTTCGACGCGGCCGCCCGCACCCTGGGCGTCGAACCCGGCACCCCCGAGCACGCCGGGCAACTGGCCTACGTCCGCGCCACCATGGGCGAGTCGAAGATCTCCGTCTTCCGCCACCTCTTCGGCGGCGACGAGGAACGGGCCCAGCGCGCCAACGCCGCCTTCGAGACCGCCTACGGGCAGCTCGTCGACGCCGGGCACGTCGCGCCGATCCCCGGCGCCCGCGAAGCCATCGAGCAGCTGCGCGCCGAGGGCCGGACCGTCGTCCTCACCACCGGCTTCGCCCGCGTCACCCAGGACGCGATCCTCGCCGCCCTCGGCTGGACCGGCCTCGCCGACCTCACCCTCTGCCCGGCAGACGCCGGCGGCCGCGGCCGCCCGTACCCGGACATGGTCCTCACGGCCCTGCTGCGCACCCACGCCGCCGACTCCGTCCGGGGCATCGCCGTCGCGGGCGACACCTCGTACGACATGCTGAGCGCCCGCCGCTCGGGCGCCGCCCTCGCGGCCGGCGTCCTCACCGGCGCCCACGACGAGCCCGCCCTGCGCACCGCCGGAGCCACCCACGTCCTGGGGTCGGTCGCCGAACTCCCGGACGCCATCGCCGCGTACGAGCGGTCCGCCGCGGAAGGCGATTGATGTCCGGAATCACGTTTGAGAACGTCTCGGTCGCCTACGGCGGGAACACCGTTCTCGACTCACTCGACCTCACCGTCGAACCCGGCGAGGTCATGGCGCTCCTCGGCCCGTCCGGCTCCGGCAAGACCACCGCGCTGCGGGCGGTCGCCGGGTTCGTCCAGCCGGCCTCCGGACGGGTGCTCATCGGCGACCGGGACGTCACCGCGCTGCCCCCGCACCGGCGGGGCGTCGGCATGGTGGTCCAGCAGTACGCGCTCTTCCCGCACATGCGGGTCGACGCCAACGTCGCCTTCGGGCTCAAGGCCCGCAAGGCGCCCCGCGCCGGGATCGCCGCCCGCGTCGCCGAGGCGCTGGAGATGACCGGCATGACCGCCTACGCCAAGCGCTACCCGCGCGAGCTGTCCGGCGGCCAGCAGCAGCGCGTCGCCATCGCCCGGGCGCTGGCCGTCCGGCCCGGCGTACTCCTCCTCGACGAACCGCTCTCCGCGCTCGACGCCCAGCTGCGCTCCGGCATGCTCGCCGAACTCGCCCGGCTCCACCGCGAACTGCCCGACGTCTCCATGCTGTACGTCACCCACGACCAGGTCGAGGCGCTCACCCTCGCCGACCGGATCGCGGTCATGGACAGCGCCCGCCTCCAGGACTGCGGCACCCCGCACGACCTCTACCGCCGCCCGCGCACCGAGTTCACGGCGTCCTTCGTCGGCGACGCGAACCTGCTGCCCGTCACCGTCAGGGACGGCGGCGCCGAATTCGCCGGCACCCGGCTGGACGTGGCCGCCGGTGCCGCCGCGCCCGGGGCCTCGGCCACGCTCTGCGTCCGCCCCCACCTGGTCGGGCTCGGCACCGGGCCCAACACCCTGCGCGGCACGGTCGCCGAGCTCCAGTGGCGCGGCGCCACCCACCGGCTCCACGTCGACGTGGCCGGCCACCGGGTGAAGGCCGACGTCCGCGAACTGCGGGAGCCGCCGCCCCTGGGCACGGAGGTGTCGCTGCACTTCGCGGCCGAGGACGCGGTACTGCTGCCGGCGGGAGTGGCGCGTGGCTAGCCCCGGGGCGACCCGGCCCGGCCGGGCCGCCTGGGCCCTCGCCCTCCCGCCCGTCGCCGCCCTCGGCCTCGTCTTCCTCTACCCCCTGGCCCTGGTCGTCCGGGAGTCCGTCTCCCCTGACGGCGGCGGATTCTCGCTGTCCGCCTACAGCGACGTCCTCGCGCAGACCGCGTTCCGCGACGCCCTCACCAACACCGTCCTCATCGCCGTCGGCGCCACCCTCGGCGCCGTCGCCCTCGGCTTCGCGCTCGCGCTCGTCATCGCCTTCGTCCCCTTCCCGGGCGGAAAGGCGCTGAGCCGCTTCATCGACGTCTTCCTCTCCTTCCCGTCCTTCCTGATCACCCTCGCCCTGCTCTTCGTCTACGGCACCGTCGGCATGGCCAACGGCCTGTGGACCGGGATGACCGGCGCCGCCCACGGCCCGTTCGACTTCCTCCACACCCCCTGGGGCGTGCTCCTCGCGGAGGTCACCTACTTCACCCCGTTCGTGATGCGACCCCTCCTCGCCGCCTTCTCGCAGGTGGAGACCGCGCAGCTGGAGGCCGCCGCCTCGCTCGGGGCCACCGCGCCCCGGATCGTACGACGGGTGATCCTGCCCGAGGCGCTGCCCTCGCTCGCGGCGGGCGGGTCGCTGGTGCTGGTGATGTGCCTCAACGAGTTCGGGATCGTGCTCTTCACCGGAGCCAAGGGTGTGACGACGCTGCCGACGCTCATCTACGGCAAGGCGATCCTCGACGGCGACTACACGGGCGCCTGCGTCGTCGCGGTCGTGAACATCGCCCTCTCGGTGGCCCTCTACGGGCTCTACCGCCTCCTCGTCTCCACCAACGGAGTCCGACGTGCTCGTGCATAGCCGCCCCGCCCGGTGGGCCGTGTGGGCCGCCTTCACCGCGGTCTTCCTGCCCGTCTTCGCGCTGCCGTTCCTGGTGATCCTCGCGGCCTCCTTCGCCACCGGCTGGAGCGGCGCGCTGCCCTCCGGCGCGACCCTCGCGCACTACCGGGACGTCTCCCGCGGCGACGCGCTCGACGCGCTGGTCACCAGCCTGCTGACCGGCCTCGCGGCGAGCGCGCTGGCGCTGGCCATCGGCACCTGGTCCGCCCTCGCGGTCCAGGCGCTGCGCACCCGGGCCCGCCGGCTGAGCCGGGCCGTCGACACGCTGTTCATGCTGCCGGTCGCCGTGCCCTCCGTGGTCGTGGGCCTCTCGCTCCTCGTCGCCTTCTCCAAGCCGCCGCTGCTCCTCAACGGCACGCCCACGATCGTCGTCCTGGCCCACACCGTGCTGGTGACCGCCTTCGCCCACCAGTCCGTGACCGCTGCGCTGAGCCGCCTGGACCCGGCGTACGAGCAGGCCGCGGCCGGCCTGGGCGCGAGCCCGGCGCATGTGCTGCGGCGGGTCAAGCTCCCCCTGCTGCTGCCGTCCCTGTCGGCCGCCGCCGGCCTCTGCTTCGCCCTGTCCATGGGCGAGCTGAGCGCCACGATGATGCTCTACCCGCCGGACTGGCTGCCCCTGCCGGTCAAGGTCTTCGCCGCCACCGACCGGGGGTCCCTCTTCTCGGGCGCCGCGCTCGCCGTCGTCCTCATGGGCACGACGCTGATCGTCCTGACCGCGGTCTCCCGGATCCGTACGAGGGCCTCCTACCGCTAGACCCCCCTTTCCCTGCCGTCCCTCCCCATACCGTCCCCCCACCGGTATCTCCCGAAGGAGTCCGACACGTCATGCCTCGCTCCCTCAAGCCCCGCCCGCTCGCGCTCGCCGCCGCGCTGTCGGTCCTCGCCCTCGGCACGACCCTCACCGGCTGCGGCGCCTCCGCCGCGGGGAACGCCAAGGAAATCACCGTCTACAGCGCCGACGGCCTCAAGGCCGAGGACGGCTCCGGCTTCTACGACAAGGTCTTCAAGGACTTTCAGAAGGAGACCGGAATCAAGGTCAACTACGTCGAGGGCGGCTCCGGAGAGCTCGTCCAGCGCCTGGACCGGGAGAAGTCCAACACCAAGGCCGACGTGGTCGTCACCCTGCCGCCCTTCATCCAGCAGGCGGACGGCAAGGGCCTGTTGGAGGCCTACACGCCCAAGGGATCCGAGAACGTCGCCGCGAGCGACAAGGACCCGAACGGCAAATGGACGTCGATCGCCAACAATTACCTCTGCTTCATCTACAACTCGATGGAACTGAAGAGCACTCCGCCGAAGACCTGGAAGGACCTCCTCGACCCGAAGTTCAAGGGGAAGCTCCAGTACTCCACCCCCGGCGTCGCGGGCGACGGCACCGCCGTCCTGATCAAGGCCATGCACGACCTGGGCGGCAAGGACAAGGCCATGGCCTTCCTCAAGGACCTCCAGGCCAACAACGTCGGCCCCTCGAAGTCGACCGGCCAGCTCGCCCCCAAGGTCGACAAGGGCGAACTCCTGGTGGCCAACGGCGACGTCCAGATGAATTTCGCGAACATGAAGTCCATGCCGAACCAGGGGATCTTCTTCCCGGCCGGCGACGACGGAAAGCCCACCACCTTCGCCCTGCCTTACGCGGCCGGACTGGTGAAGGGCGCCCCGCACGACGAGAACGCCAAGAGGTTCCTGGACTACCTCCTCACCGAACCCGTCCAGAAGGCCGTGTCCGGCGTCGGCGGCGGATTCTCCTCCCGCACGGACGTGAAGGCCACCGACCTCAGCGCCACCTCCCTGGCGAACCTCATGAAGGGCGTCGAGATATTCCGCCCCGACTGGGCCGACATCGACAGGAATCTCCCCTCCTATGTCAACGCATGGAAGGCGGCCACCGGCAGCTGATTAAGCTTGGGGGTGTCGGGCGACGCCTGGGGGTACCTCCCAGCGGTAGCTGGGGGAGGTGTCGTCCCGGCGTCCCCGACCCGTCCCCGGCGACGGGCACAGCACGGCAGGAGTCCGCAGTGGCAGAACGCAAGCCGATCGAGTCCTGGCTCACCGACATGGACGGCGTCCTCATGCACGAGGGCATCCCGGTCCCCGGGGCCGACGCCTTCATCACCCGGCTACGGGAGTCCGGCAAGCCCTTCCTGGTGCTGACCAACAACTCGATCTACACCGCCCGCGACCTCCACGCGCGCCTGAAGCGGATCGGCCTGGACGTGCCGGTCCGCAACATCTGGACGTCCGCGCTGGCCACCGCCCAGTTCCTGGACGACCAGCGGCCGGGCGGCACCGCCTACGTCATCGGCGAGGCCGGCCTGACCACCGCCCTCCACGACATCGGCTACGTCCTCACCGACGCCGACCCCGACTACGTGGTGCTCGGCGAGACCCGCACCTACAGCTTCGAAGCCCTCACCAAGGCCATCCGCCTGATCAACAACGGCGCCCGCTTCATCGCCACCAACCCCGACGAGACCGGCCCCTCCGCCGAGGGCGCCCTCCCCGCCACCGGCTCCGTCGCCGCCCTCATCACCAAGGCCACCGGCCGCGAGCCCTACTTCGTCGGCAAGCCCAACCCCCTGATGATGCGGGCCGGCCTCAACGCCATCGGCGCCCACTCCGAGACCAGCGCCATGATCGGCGACCGGATGGACACCGACATCCTGGCGGGCCTGGAGGCCGGCATGGAGACCTTCCTGGTGCTCACCGGCCTCACCCGGGCCGAGGAGGTCGACCTCCACCCCTTCCGCCCGTCCAGGGTCGTCGACTCCATCGCGGACCTCGTCGAGCTCATCTGACGCCCCGCCCCGGCCGGGCCCGCGCCCCCGCGCTGACCCGACCGGCTTGGATGATCGTCAAATGGAGCAATACGGCTACGGAGCGGATGCGTCCACGGACATCGCCGGGTGAACCTCGGGAGTACCAGGAGGTTCACTATGGATGCAGTCCGCTCCGCCCTCTGCGGGGCCGTGATCGCGGCGGCGCTCGTCGCGGGCGCGGGCCCCGCCCACGCCAGCGACGGGCCCGTCACCATGTCCGGGACCATGGAGCTCACCCCCGTCACCACCCGGCCCGGCGCCGAGGTGCAGCTGAGGGTCTCCGGCTGCGCCGGCGAGCGGGGGACCGCCACCTCCGAGGCGTTCGTCTCCGACGCCAAGCTCGCCAAGGACTCGGCCGGGCTGTTCGCCGAGGCCACCATCCGCGAGGCCGTACGCCCCGGGACCTACCCGGTCAGGGTCAACTGCGACGGCACGGAGGCCACGGCCGAGGGCAGGCTGACCGTCGTCACCGACGGCTCCGACGCTCGCCGGGACGACCACCCCGACGCCGACCACCCAGCCGCCGGCTCCCTCGCCGACCGCGACGACCACGGCACCCTCACCGGCCGCGACCGCCGGATCGGCCACTCCTCACCCGTCGCCCCCGTCCCCGCCGGAGGCGGCGGCAGCACCTCCCACGCGGCCGCCGTGGAACCGCCCGACACCGCCGGCCTCGTCCTCGCCGCCACCACCGCGGCCATCGCCGGCGCGCTGATCTGGCACCGGCGCCGCACCGCCGCGGCCCGGCGCTGACCAGGCGAGGACGGACGACCGCCATGGACGAGGACCGCCCCGGCGGCACCGGCCGGATGCTGACCGGCACGGCCTGGGCCGCCCTGCTGGTGGCGCTGTGGCTGTGGGGACGCGACATCACCGAGGTGCCCATGGCGACCGCCCCCACCACCGGCGACGTGGCCGCCGTGGGCCGGCCCGCCGACCCCGCGCTGCCACCGCCCCACCGCCCCCTGGCCGGGAGCCGCCCCCAGGGCCTGACCATCAAGGCCATGAACGTCCACGCCCCCGTCGAGGACCACGGGCTGACCCCCCGGGGCGCGGTCGACCCGCCCCCGTACGCCCGGCCCGGCGCCGTCGCCTGGTACCGGGACGGGCCCCGGCCCGGCAGCCCCGGTGCCGCCGTCCTCGTCGGCCACCTCGACACCGACCACGCGCCCGCCGTCTTCTACGGGCTCGGCGGCATCCGGCGCGGCACCGAGGTCGACGTCACCCGCGCCGACGGCTCCGTCGCCGAGTTCACCGTCGAGGACGTCTCCGTCTTCACCAAGGAACGCTTCGACGCCGCACGCGCCTACGGACCCCGCGTCAAGGACCGCGCCGAGCTGCGCCTCATCACCTGCGGCGGCTACTACGACCGCGACCGGCGCACCTACAGCGCCAACGTCGTCGTCTCCGCCTATCTGACCGGCGCGACGGACCCCGCCGCCACGGGATCCGGCCGTGCGGCCTGAGACCCCGGCCGGCGGCCCGCCCGAGCGCATGGGCACCCGCCGGCCGGGTCGCCCGACAGAGCGACCCACCACGTGTCGTGGCATGACTGCCCCCGGGCGTGGGCACGTCTGTGCCAGCATGGGGACGGCGCTTCCGTCAATCACCTCCACAGGCAGTACACCCAAGGGGGAGTGGATGTACCGCAGTTACTCCGGCCGCGCGCGCCGGGGCCGCAGGGCATGGGCGCGGACGGGAGCGACGGCGGGGGTGCTCCTGCTCCTGGCGACCACGGGCTGCGGCTCCTCGGACGACTCCGGCGCCCCCAGGAAGGACGCCCTCGCCGTCCAGGCCCCCTCCCAGCTCCCCAAGTCCACCTCTCCCTACTGGGTGAACCCCGACGGCACGGCCGCCCGCGAGGCCCTCCGGCTCGGCAAGGCCGGCAAGGCCCAGGACGCCGCGCTGATCGCGAAGATCGCCGCCCAGCCCGTCGCCGAATGGGTCGGCGCCGACGACCCGGACGCCCAGACCCGCGGCTTCACCGAGGCCGCCGCGGCCGTCGACCGCGACGCGCTGCTGGTCCTCTACAACATCCCCCACCGCGACTGCGGCCAGTACTCCCAGGGCGGCGCCTCCGACGGCGACTCCTACCGGGCCTGGCTGGACAAGGCCGCCGCCGGCATCGGCGACCGCAGGACGACCGTCATCCTCGAACCCGACGCCCTGCCGCACATGGAGGACGGCTGCACCCCCCAGCAGTTCCACGAGGAGCGCTACGCGCTGCTCAAGGACGCCGTCGGCAGGCTCAAGGCCCTCCCGAGGACCAAGGTCTACCTGGACGCGGGCAACCCCAGCTGGGTGACCCCCGCCGACCGCATGGCCGACCCGCTGCGCCGCGCGGGCATCGACCAGGCCGACGGCTTCGCCCTCAATGTCTCCAACTTCCAGACCACCCAGGACAGCAAGGAGTACGGCCACCGGATCTCCGGGCAACTGGGCGGCAAGCACTTCGTCATCGACACCAGCCGCAACGGCAACGGCCCGCTCTCCGGCGGCCACGAGAAGGCCTGGTGCAACCCCTCCGGCCGCGCCCTCGGCGCCCCCCCGACCACAAGGACGGGGGACGCGCTGGTGGACGCCTACCTATGGGTCAAACGGCCCGGGGAGTCGGACGGCACCTGCAAGGGCGGCCCGGACGCCGGCCAGTGGTGGGAGAACTACGCCCTGGAGCTGGCCCGCAACACCCGCTGACCACCGCCGGCGCCCGGGCCCGCGCTCACTCCCCGCCCTGCTCCCCGGATGCCTTCTCCGCCACCGGCACCTTGATCCACACCGCCTCGGACGGGGTGCCCTTGCCGTCGATCAGCTCCAGCATGTACCAGCCGGGCGGTACCAGGGACGGGTCCCCGGGCACGGTGACGGTCACACCGTCCGCCGACTTGGCGAGGTCCAGTGCGATCGAGCGCTGCTCGATATTGGTGACATGGGTGAAGGACCCCGGCCGGATCAGCCGCGCCCGGGAGATCGCCTCGGGGGCGCTGGTGCGGTACGAGGTCCGCTCGCCCGGCTTGACCGTCCGGGGGCCGGTGTCCTTGAACCCGGGGCGCTCGTCGCGGAAGAGATACGGCGGCGTGTAGAGGTCGATCTGCTGCTGGAACGTACCGGGCCTGGTGTTGTCCTTGTCGCCGAACAGCGAGTCGGAGCCGAAGGTCATCACCCTGCCGTCGGGCAGCAGCAGGGCACCGGAGTGATAGTTGCGGCCCACCAGCGGATCGGCGACGCGACGGGTGGAGTTGGCACCGGGGTCGTAGAGCTCGGCCCCCAGGACGTTGGACTGGCTGCGTCCCCGGTAGTCGCCCGAGCCATTGGTGGTCAGCACGGTGTCGTCGGGGAGGATGACACTGCTGGGATAGCGGACCTCGGCGTAGAGGTCGGGGCCGTCGTGGAAGCGCGGCTTGTCCTCGCGCAGGTCCACGATGCGGGTCTTGGCCGTGGACTTGCGGTCCTCGCCCACCCCGCCGCCGCCGAGGACCATGAAGCGCTGCTCCTGGGCGGGCGGCAGCAGCACGGACATCGAGGTCTCCAGGACGTCCGGATCGCTGATGCCGGGCACTTCTGTGAACGCGTTGCTCTCCAGGTCCCACAGGCCCGGGGTGCGGCCCTTGTCGGCCGGGCCGTAGCCCGCGTTGGAGCCGGTGTAGAAGATCTTCCCCTTGTCGGCGAGGAAGAGGGCCGGATAGGTGGGGAAGAACCGCTCCTTGGGGAGGTAGGACCACTTCTTGGTCCTCGGGTCGTAGACCTCGTTCTTCCCGGGGACGACCTGGCCGATCTCGTCCAGCCCGGAGACCGAGAGCACCCTGCCGTCCTGGAGCGTGGTCAGGGTCGGGTACCAGCGGGCCTCCTCCATCGGGTCGACCGTGATGTAGCGCTCGGCCACGGGGTCGAATTCGAAGGAGTCCTTGATGCCCTGGAAATCCTTCTTGTCGAAGGAGAGCTTGTTGGCGATGCCGTAGTTGTTCCGGTCGTCGACGCCGGTGAGGCCCTGGATGCGGTAGTTGTCGGTGGTCCCCGTCTCGTACTTGGGGCCCTTGTCCAGGGCCTCCACATAGACGCGCGCGGTACTGGCCGTGACCTTGACCTTGTCGCCCTCGCCGGTCTTGGCGGCGCGCGGCACGAGGACGGCGTCCTTGGACTCGAAGGTCTTGTGATTGGCCTTGCCCGTGAAGCGGGTGCCCGCCGGGAAGGTCATCGGCTTGTCGGGGTTCTCATTGTGGACGATCATCAGGCCGCCGGCCTTGGTGACGTCGCCGTTGAGCTTCTCGTAGCGCTGGGTGCCGCCCGCCACCAGGAGCCTGCCGTCCGGCAGCTGGGTGTGGCCGGCGCAGAACAGGTCCTTGGGCGTGGGGATGTTCTTGAAGGTGTTCCCGCGCGGGTCCCACAGGACCGTGCGGAAGGACTTGGCCTTGAAATTGGCGGCGTTGTTCCCGGAGCCGGCCACGAGGAGCACCTTGCCGGTGTGCAGCAGGGCGGCGTGAATGGTGTTGATCCGGTATTCCCGGGGGACGTCCACGACGTCCCAGTGGCCGTTCTCCGCCTTGTAGGCGGGCTGATTGATCTTGTATGTGTGGTACCGGTCGGCGGTGTAGTCCCAGAGCGCCGGGCCGTTCATTCCCGCCAGGGCGAACACGACCGCCGCACCCACCGTCGTACGACGGGTGCGGCGGCTCGGTTGGAATCTCATCGCTGACGGGCTCCCTCGGGATGCTTGGCGCGGTACAGCGTCCACGACCACGCGACGATCGGGGCCACGGTGACCGCGAGGGCGAGCGAGGCCCAGGTGCGCATGGCCACATGGGTGTGGCCGAGGACGAAGGAGGCCACCAGCGACCCCCCGAAGACGAGCAGGAAGAACAGATGGATGCGGAAGGTGCCGAAAAGGGTGTCGGGGCTGGCCGAATCGCCCTTGGGCGTCACCACGAACGAGCTCTTGCGGCGCAGCACCGCGTCCGTCAGCGAGCGGGCGTAGATCGGCGCGGAGAGCGCGGACATCACCATGCCCGCGAGGCCGCCCGAGCCCTCGGGCTCATGGGGGGAGACATTGTGCCGGCGGTTCCAGATGTAGAGGCCGATCTGGAGGGCCGCCGCGTCGCTGTAGAGCATCATCCAGATCTCGGAATCGATGGAGATGCCGGAGGCTCCGAGCCCCAGGAAGAGCGCGCAACTCAGCGCTCCGAGCATCCAGTTGAGTGCTGTCATCGGATAATAGATGACCATCAGGGTGTAATTGAGGAACTTCCCCGGCGACAGGGTGAAGGGGCCCTTCCAGTACTGCTTGATGATGGTCTCGTAGGTGCCCCGGGACCAGCGCAGCTGCTGGGTGAAGAAGTCCGTCCAGGCGTTCGGTCCCTCTCCCACGGCGAGGACGTCGGGGGTGTAGACCGAGCGCCATTTCCGGCCCGTCCCCGGATTGCGGTGCCGGTGCAGCTCGAAGCCGGTGGCCATGTCCTCGGTGATCGAGTCGTAGAGCCCGCCGATGCCCTTGAGGGCGCTGATCCGTACGGCGTTGTTGGTGCCCACGAACATGGGTGCGCCATAGCGGTTCCCGGCGCGCTGGATCAGCGCGTGGAAAAGGAACTGCTGGCTCTCCGCCGCCTTGGTGACCGCCGCCTCGTAGTTCCCGTACACCTGGGGGCCGACGACGAAGGCGATGTCCGGGTCACGGAAGTAACCGAGCATCCGTTCGAGGAAGTTGGGCAGCGGGACATGGTCGGTGTCGACGGACGCGAAGAAGTCGTACTCGTCGCCGTGGGCGTCGAGCCAGGCGTTGTAATTGCCGTGCTTGGTGCGGGCGCGGTGCGGGCCCTTCGGCTGGTTCCATCTCTCCACGCCCTTGCGGGAGAAATGGTGGACGCCCAGGCGCGCGCAGACGGCCTTGACCTCGGGGTCGTCGCCCTCGTCGAGCAGCCAGACGTGCACGGGCCCCCGGTGACGGACCCTGACGGCCGCCTCCAGGGTCCTGGTGACCATCTCGATGGGCTCCTTGCCCGGCACGAAGGAGGTCAGGAAGGCCACTTTGGTGCCGGTCTCGGGGACGACCGGTATCGGGTCGCGGGCGACGAGGGTGGCGTGGGCGTTGGACGTCACGTTCAGCGTACGGAAGAGCTCGATCAGCCCGATCGACACGAGCATCACGGTGTCGAGGGCGCGCATCAGCGGTGTGCCGTGCTCCCGCTGGGTCCAGTGGGCGGGCTGCATCAGCCAGATCAGCAGGCCCAGCGAGACCACGGGCGCCGCGCCGAGCAGCAGCGCCGCCTGGACGCGGTGCGGCTCGTCGGCGAGGAGGCTGCGGTAGCGCACCCGGTACGGGCCGGGGTCCTGCGGTGGCCTGCTCAGCGGGCCGGCGAGCCGGCTGTAGTGCTCGTAGTCGAAGCGGGGGAGGGGCTCGCGGCGACGGGGCGGCGACGTCCGTCTGGGCGGATGGGGCCCCGGCGGCGGGTCGTCCGCGCCGGCCGGGGCCGGCAGGTGCGGGCGTGCCGTCACCGATGGGTCGTAGGGCTGCTGCCGGGCGTCGGCAGGCGTGGACGTCATGAGTCATTCCCCCCGCACGCATGCTCACTGCGCGTGTGTGCCGTTTCGCGGGCCCCCCGGCCCCCCCTGGCCGCGCGCGGGCATGCCCCGCGCCGGCTCCCTGCGGCGCCACCCAACTCCCCGTTGGCGACGTGACATTGGGTGAAGTCGTGCGCTTTAGGATCTCGGACCGCGCATCATGATCGCAAGGGTGAAACAAGGTGTTTACCGGGCAAAGCGGTACGTCGAACGAAGATGCTTACGAATGTTGCGGAAGTGGTCATCAATGATGCGTGTAGATGTTCGCATCGAACAGAGAACGACTCAGGGCTCCTCACCGATGGTGAGGAGCCCTGAGTCTCGCGTGCGCCGCCAGGGACTCGAACCCCGGACCCGCTGATTAAGAGTCAGCTGCTCTAACCAACTGAGCTAGCGGCGCCTGCTGACAGAGAAGACTCTACCCGACGCCCGGGAGTGCCTCCGACCGCGGTGGCTGCCATGCCCGAAAATCGGGCGATATTTATTACGGAGGGTGACTCTCTCGCGACATGCGGTTCTCCTTGGCCGCTGAGAAGCTGTGCCGAGCGGAACCGAGGGAAAGGCGGCGGGGAGATGCCCGAGGAGATACCCGCCGGGCGCGGCCGGCACCGGCGCCCCCGGCTCACCGGGCGCCGGGCGGCGATGGCGGCCGCGGGGGCCGTGCTGCTCGCCGGTACGGGCACGTTCGCCCTGGCGACCGAGCGGCCCGATCCCCTCCCGGACCCGGTGGCCGTCGCCGCCGACGACCCGGACGGCGGCCCGGCCGACACCGCCCCCGAGGACCTGCCCGCCGATGTGCCCCCCGAGGTCCTCGCCGACACCGACGACACGACCGCCGTCGACGGCGACGACGTCGCCGATCAGGGCGGCGGGACCGGCGAGAGCGCCAGGATCCGCGGGCTGGAGCCCGCCATCGCCTTCGCGCTGGGCCATCTGGGTGACCCTTACGCCTACGGCGGCGCCGGCCCCCACCGCTGGGACTGTTCCGGGCTCGTCCAGCAGGCGTACCAGCGGGCGGGGGTCCGGCTGCCGCGGCTGGCGGCCGACCAGTACCGCGCCACCCGGCGCATTCCGCGCGGCGCCCTCGCCCGTGGCGACCTGGTCTTCTGGTCCAGCGACGGCCGGGCCTCCGGGGTGCACCACGTGGCGATCTACCTGGGCGGCGGGCGCTATGTCGAGGCGGCCCGCCCGGGGACCCGGGTGCGGATCTCCAGCCTCGCGTACTTCGACGCGCGCATGTACGGCCGGATCGAGTCGCCCGACCATGACGGTTCCGGCTGGGACGAGGAGGCCGGATCGCCGGTCACCTGTACGGGCGATGAGGAGCACTGCGACCGAGGGTGACGTCAAGACCCCAATTTTGGCCTGGACATGACCGTTGGCCGGTACTAGCGTCACTCTTGGTCTAGACCGCAATCCACTCGGCTCACAGAACCCCCCACGTTCTCGAGGAGTGACGTATGCGCAAAAGGATCAGTGCGGCGATCATCGGCCTGAGCGTCGCCTGTATCTCCCTCGTCTCCACCGGAAGTGCCAACAGCCACGGCTACACCGACGCGCCCACCAGCCGGCAGGTGTTCTGCGCCCAGGGCGCGGTGAGCGACTGCGGTGAGATCCAGTGGGAGCCCCAGTCCGTCGAGGGTCCCAAGGGCTTCCCGTCCCACGGCCCGTCCGACGGCACGCTCTGCGCCGGCGGCAACAGCCGCTTCGCCGAGCTCGACGACCCGCGCGGCGGGGAGTGGCCGGCCACGAAGGTCTCGGCGGGGCAGGGCTACTCGTTCCGCTGGAAGCTGACGGCCCGCCACGCCACCACGGACTTCCGCTACTACATCACCAACGACCACTACGACCCGAACCGGCCGCTCACCAGATCCGACCTCGACCCCCAGCCGTTCCTGACCGTCCCCTACGGCGGCCGGATCCCCGACGCCACGGTCACGCATCAGGGCACGCTCCCGGCGGGGAAGAGCGGCAAGCAGCTGATCCTCGCCGTCTGGACCGTCGCCGACACGGGCAACGCGTTCTACGCCTGTTCGGACGTCCAGTTCTGATGTCTCCGACGTCACCGACGTCCGGATCCTGACGGTCCCCGAGAGGACCGCCGTGGGGTGCCCGTCCGCCGGGCACCCCACGGCGGCACCGGGGGCCTACGGGCCGTCGGTGCCGTCCGGTCCGCCGGAGGCGGACTCGCCGGGCCCGCGCCGCAGCGCGAACCACGCCAGCGCGCCCGCCGCCACCAGCGCGAGCACGGCCAGCAGCGCGTAGTCCGGCACCGCGCCGCCCACCCGGGAGACCAGCTCCTCCAGCCGGAACTCCTGCTCGGCGTCGACGAGCCCCGGCAGCCCGGTCGTCCCGCCCCAGCCGAGGAAGAGCACCCCGATGGCGATGAAGAACAGGCCCGACACCAGCGAGGTGGTGTGCAGCCGCAGCCGGCCCAGGCGCAGCTCCCGCCCGCGCAGCCAGCGCCGCTGCCCCAGCTTGAAGCGGTCCCAGAGCAGGGCCAGTGCGAACAGCGGCAGCGCCATGCCCAGCGCGTAGACGGCGAGCATCGACGCCCCGTGGAGGGGGTCGCCGTCCACGGCCGTCACGGTCAGCACCGCGCCGAGGATCGGCCCCGCGCAGAAGCCGGCCAGTCCGTAGACACAGCCCAGGAGGAAGGTCGAGGCGGCCGTGCGCGGAGTGATCCGCCCCGCCGCCGCCTGGGCCTTCCTGGAGGCGAAGCCGAGCCCCACGATCTGGGCCGCGCCCAGGGCGATCACCACCCAGCCGCCGGTGGTGATCAGCAGATCGCGGTGGCCGTTGAAGAGCCGGCTGGCGGCGGTGGAGGCGGCCCCGAGGGGGACGAGCGTGGTGGAGAGCCCCAGGTAGAAGACGCCGGTGCGGGCGAGGAGCCTGGTGGGGGTCGCCAGGGAGTAGGCGAAGAACGCGGGCAGCAGCAGCGCGCTGCACGGGCTGACCAGGGCGAGGACGCCGCCGAGGAAGGCGGCGAGGTAGCCGATGTCGGTCACTTGCCCGACTTCCCGGCGGCCTCCTTGACCGCCTTCGCCTGGGCGATGGCGGCCTCGAACTCCTTCATCGGCTGGGCGCCCGCGAGCGGCCGGCCGCCGACGAGGAAGGACGGGGTGCTCTGCACGCCGAGGGCGTAGCCCTCGTCCTGGTCCTTCTTGACCGCGGCCTCGGACTCGGCGCCGGACAGGTCGGCGCGGAACTTGCCGAGGTCCTTCACACCGGCCTTGCCGGCCATGTCGACGAGCTTGTCCTCGGCGAGCGCGTCGCCCTTGCGGAGCTTGGCGAAGAGCTCGTCGTGGAACTGCTGCCAGCGGCCCTGCTGCCCGGCGGCCCAGGAGGCGCGGGCGGCGCGCTCGGAGTCCTTGCCGAAGATCGGGAAGTTGCGGAACTCGATGCGCAGGACGCCCGCGTCGACGTACTTCTTGACCAGCTCGGGCTGGGTCTCCCGGGTGAAGCGGCCGCAGTAGGAGCACTGGTAGTCGGCGTACTCGACCAGCACCACGGGGGCGTCGGCCTTGCCGATCGCGAGCGGGTCGCCGTCCTTGCGGCGGCTGGTGGCCTGCTCGAACTTGTCGTAGGTGGCCTGGTTGGGGTCGAAGGACGGCCCGGAGCCGGCGGCGGGCCTGTCCTTGCCGGAGCCGCCGGTGTTCTTGGCGATGGCGATGCCGGCGGCGACGACCGCCACGACGAGGGCGAGGACCGCGCCGATGGCCGCCAGGCGGCGGGAGGGCGTGGAGAGGCGTGCGGGACGTGCGGACATGAGGAGGGGACTCCCTGGGTCGTACGGAATCTGGGTATGCCGGAGCACGGCCCGGCGTGGGCCGTGGTGGGGCGGTCTAGATCCGTAGGACGGGGAGCAGCTCGGCGCGGTCGGCCGCCGTCACGGGCGGCGCCCTGGGGGCGGTGACCTGCGGGGCCCGGGCGCGGGGGAGCGCCGTGCGGGCGGTGCCGGGGGCGCTGAGCGGGTCGGCCTGGGCGTGCGCGACGGCGGCCTCGGCGCCCTTGAGGGGCGTGTCCTGCTGGCGGCAGCTGCCGCCGGTGTCCGTGACGTCGGTACGGGGCCGGAGCTCGGGGGAGACCGGGACGGCCGGGTGCTGTGCCCGGGCGGAGACGGCCGGGACGGAGCCGCTGCCCGTCGCGTACGCGGACGAGCCGGCGCCGCAGACGACCGGGCCGAAGAGGACCGCGAGGAGGAGCAGCAGCGCTGCGGCTGCCGTCGGGCGGCGGTGCTGCGGCACGTGCCCTCTCCTCCCTGTCCTGGCCGGCCCTGTCCTGGCCGGGCGCCCCGGGACCGGCGCCGGGGACGGCCTTCCATGCTACGGGCCGTCCGCCCTCCCGCGACCGCGCGTCCGCACGGTCGGCCGTGACGCGCGTCCGTAAAGGGTGTCTACAGGGGGCGTCCGTAGGGGGCGTCCGTACGCCGGGCGGGTCACGCCCGGCCGGCGGCGATCGCGCGCAGGGCCGCGCGCTGGCCGAACCAGAGCAGGTAGACCGTGGTGGCGGCCATCACGACGGCGAAGCCGAGGTGGCCCGCGACCCCGGTCACGGCCAGGCCCGCCGCGCCGAGCGCCAGGTGGCTGCCGAGGCGCAGGGCGACCAGACCGAGGGCGATCTTGCGGGTGCCCTTGCCGCGCCACAGCCGCTTGGCCAGCTTCAGCCGGGAGCGCAGCACGGTCAGCGAGGCGACGAGGTTGACCAGGGCGAGGGCGCCGAGCACCCACAGGCTCTGCGGGTACGCCTTGAACAGGTCGTAGGCGGCCGACATCAGGCCCTCGAAGCAGAAGAACCAGGTGGGGAGCGGCTTGATCTCCTCACCGGCCTCGACGGCGGTGCCGGCGGTGCGGGTGGTGGTCGCTTCGGCGGCGGTGATGGTCTCGGTCGTCATGGGAAGAAGTCTTCCGGGGCGGGCGGTGCGCGGGCAGGTCCGGGAATCACCGGCCGCCGATGACATAAGTCATCGGCCGTCCCGCCGTGGCCGGGGCATACATCGAAGGCCCTCACCGTGTGGTGAGGGCCTTCGACCGTCTGTGCGCCGCCAGGGACTCGAACCCCGGACCCGCTGATTAAGAGTCAGCTGCTCTAACCAACTGAGCTAGCGGCGCCTGCTGACGT
>NZ_JBEZUS010000016.1:84958-131764 GCF_040636475.1 Streptomyces sp. NPDC037389 | reverse complement strand
CTCTGGGCGGGGGCCCACCCACCGTGGCGCCCCGGGGTTGTTTCTCACACACACCCCCCCCGCGCGGCGCTCACCCCCCCCCCCCCCCCGGCCTCCCAGGACCGGGGTCCGGGGCGAGATCACTCGCCGCGCAGCCGGGCACGCACCCGGTCCACGACATCCGCGTACCGGGCCTCCGCCCCGTGCCGAGTGGGCTCGTAGTACCGCTTGCCGTGAACCGCGTCCGGCGCGTACTGCTGGGCAGCGATCCCGCCGGGGAGGTCATGGGGGTACTGATACCCCTCCCCATGCCCCAGCTTCTCCGCCCCCTTGTAGTGGCTGTCCCGCAGATGCGCCGGCACCGGCCCCGCCAGCCCCGCCCGTACATCCGCCAGCGCGGCGTCGATCGCCAGATACGCCGCGTTGGACTTCGGGGCCAGTGCCAGCGCCACCGCCACCTGGCTCAGCGTGATCCTCGCCTCGGGGAAGCCGATCAGGGCGACGGCCTGCGCCCCGGCCACCGCCGTCTGGAGGGCCGTGGGGTCCGCCAGGCCGATGTCCTCGCTCGCCGAGATCATCAGCCGGCGGGCGATGAAGCGCGGGTCCTCGCCCGCCTCGATCATCCGCGCCAGATAGTGCAGCGTCGCGTCCACGTCCGAGCCCCGGATCGACTTGATCAGGGCGCTCGCCACGTCGTAGTGCTGATCGCCGTCGCGGTCGTACTTCACGGCCGCCCGGTCGACCGCGTCCTCCAGCGTCTCCAGGGTGATCTCGTCCTCGCCCTTGGCGATGGCCGAGCCCGCGCCCGCCTCCAGCGCCGTGAGCGCGCGGCGGGCGTCGCCGCCCGCGATGCGCAGCAGATGGGCCTCGGCGTCCGCGGAGAGGGAGACCGCCCCGCCCAGCCCGCGCTCGCCGGTGAGGGCGCGCCGGATCAGGCCGCGCAGATCGTCGTCCGTCAGCGCCTGGAGCGTCAGCAGCAGGGAGCGCGAGAGCAGCGGGGAGATGATCGAGAAGTAGGGATTCTCCGTCGTGGCCGCGATGAGCGTGACCCAGCGGTTCTCCACGGCGGGCAGCAGGGAGTCCTGCTGGGCCTTGCTGAAGCGGTGGATCTCGTCCAGGAAGAGGACGGTCTCCTTGCCGTAGCCCCCGGAGGCGCGGCGGGCGCCGTCGATGACGGCCCGTACCTCCTTGACGCCGGCGGTGATCGCGGAGAGCTCCACGAAGCGCTTGTTGGTGGCCTGGCTGACCACATAGGCGAGCGTGGTCTTGCCGATGCCGGGCGGGCCCCAGAGGATCACCGAGGAGGGCCCGGCGGGACCGCCGCTCCCCTCCCCCACCAGGCGGCGCAGTGGGGAGCCCGGCTTGAGCAGATGTCCCTGCCCCACGACCTCGTCGAGGGTGCGGGGGCGCATCCGGACGGCCAGCGGGCTGCCCGCCGGATCCTTCTCCTGGCGGTCTTCCGCGGCGGCGGTGAACAGGTCGGGCTCCACGCTCGAAACCCTATGCCACCCCACTGACGACGCCGCCCGAACGAGCGATGCCGCCGGTCCCCGAAGGGTCCGGCGGCATCGTTCACGAGCCTGGTGCGGGGCGGATCAGGCCGTGCCGCCCGTCCAGAACCACCACCACTTGGTGAGGATCAGCATCCCGATGATGCCGACGTGCAGCACCGGCAGCACCCAGTGGAACTCCAGCAGCGCCCGCTTGAGCCCGTCCGGCGCGGGGATGAAGCCGTGCCGGACGTTCTGCACGGTGACATACCAGAACATCACGATGGTGGCGACCCAGGCCAGGCAGCACCACAGGCAGAGCGAGCCGATGGCGTACAGCGACTGGTACTGGAGCCAGGTGACGAAGCCGACGCCGAAGAGGCAGCCGGCCTCCATGCCCAGCCAGTACCAGCGCGGGAAGCGGGCGCCGGAGAGCAGCGCCAGCCCGATCGCGATGATCGCGCCGTAGCAGACCAGGCCCAGCATCGGGTTGGGGAACCCGAAGGCCTCGGCCTGCTCGCTCTGCATGATGCTGCCGCAGGAAACGATGGGGTTGAGGCTGCAACCGGGCTTGAAGTTCGGGTCCTTGAGGAGCTCGATCTTGTCCAGTGTGATGACCCAGGAGGCGAGCAGGCCCATGGCGCCAGTGATCACCAGCATCAGCGCGAACGCACGGCTCGCGCCACCACGGCCGGGGCCGTCCCGCTCCGTGCCGTCGAGGTCGGAACGGTCGAGTGCCGAAGTCGTCATAGCGCTGTCGATCCCATCAGTAGGTCGTTGCCGCCCCATTCTGCACCAGTAGCCTGTGAATCAGCCCTGGGCCGAAAGGACCTCACCCACAACGGTGTCGAGGGCCACGGCCTTCTGCTCACCGCTCTCCAGGTCCTTCAGCTGCACCACGCCCTCGGCGAGATCCCGCTCGCCGGCGACGAGCGCGAAGCGCGCGCCGGAGCGGTTGGCCGACTTCATGGCGTTCTTCAGGCCCTTGCCGCCGAAGGCGAAGTCCGTCGCCACACCGGCCCGGCGCAGCTCGGTCACCACGCCGAAGAGCACCCGGCGGGCCTCCTCGCCCAGCGGCACCGCGAAGACCTGGGTGGCGGCGGGCAGTTCGAGGTCGATCCCCTCGGCCTTGAGGGCCAGCACCGTGCGGTCCACGCCGAGCGCCCAGCCGACGGACGGCAGGGCGGGGCCGCCGATCATCTCGGAGAGGCCGTCGTAGCGGCCGCCGCCGCCGACGGCGGACTGCGAGCCGAGGCCGTCGTGGACGAACTCGAAGGTGGTGCGGGTGTAGTAGTCCAGGCCCCGGACCAGCTTCTCGTCGTCCTCGAAGGCGACGCCGGCGGCGGTCAGCAGCGTGCGGACCTCCTCGTGGTACTCCTTGCACGCCTCGCACAGGTGGTCGCGGAGCATGGGGGCGCCGACGAGCTGCTTCTGGACGTCCTCGCGCTTGTCGTCGAGCACGCGGAGCGGGTTGATCTCGATGCGGCGGCGGGTGTCCTCGTCCAGGTCCAGGTTGCGCAGGAACTCCTGGAGGATGTCGCGGTAGGCCGGTCGGCACTCCTTGTCGCCGAGCGAGTTCAGCAGCAGGCGGAAGTTCTTCAGGCCCAGCGACTTGTAGGCGTCGACGGCCAGGATGATCAGCTCTGCGTCCAGCGCCGGGTCCTCGGCGCCGATGGCCTCGGCGCCGACCTGCGAGAAGTGGCGGTAGCGGCCGGCCTGCGGGCGCTCGTAGCGGTAGTACGAGCCCGAGTACCAGAGCTTGACGGGCAGGTTGCCGGCCTTGTGGAGGTTGGCCTCCAGGGCGGCGCGCAGCACGGAGGCGGTGCCCTCGGGGCGCAGCGCGAGCTGCTCCTTGCCGCGCTGCGTGAGGGTGTACATCTCCTTGGTCACGATGTCGGTGGACTCGCCGACACCGCGGGAGAACAGCTCGACCTGCTCGAAGCCGGGGGTCTCCGCGTAGCCGTAGCCGGCCCGCTTGAGCGGAGCGGAGATCGCCTCGCGCACGGCGAGGTAGGTCGCCGACTCGGGCGGGAGGAGGTCGTAGGTGCCCTTGGGGGCCTTGAAGGTGCTCACGGAAACTCTCGTCACATTCCTCGTCGCGGAGCCGGGTGCGGGGCTCCGAGGCCGGCGGCCACTTCCCGAAGGTACGGGTTGGCGGCGCGCTCCTGGCCGATGGTCGTCTGGGGGCCGTGGCCGGACAGCACCACGGTCGAGTCGTCCAGGGGCAGGCACACACGGGCCAGCGACTGGAGCATCTCGGCATGGTCACCGCCGGGCAGGTCGGTGCGTCCGATGGAGCCGGCGAACAGCAGGTCGCCCGAGAAGAACACCGAGGGGATCTCGGTCGTCTCGGGCATCCTGAAGGTCACCGACCCCTTGGTATGGCCGGGCGCGTGCGCGACGGAGAACTCCAGCCCCGCGAGTTCCAGCCGGCTGCCGTCGGAGAGCTCCTTGACGTCGTCCGGCTCCCCCACCGTGAGCTCGCCCATGAGCCGCTGCCCGATGGAGCGGCCCAGGGCCTTCTCCGGGTCGCTCATCATGTAGCGGTCGGCGGGGTGGATCCAGGCGGGGACGTCATGGGCGCCGCACACCGGGACGACCGAGGCGACGTGGTCGATGTGGCCGTGGGTGAGGACGACGGCGACGGGCTTGAGCCGATGCTTCTTGAGCGCTTCCTCGACGCCCTGGGCCGCCTGGTGGCCCGGGTCGATGATCACGCACTCCTCGCCGGCGGCGGGGGCGACCAGATAGCAGTTGGTCCCCCAGGCCCCGGCGGGGAACCCGGCAATGAGCACGTTCGTCCTTAATGATCGGCGAGTTCTTGCAGGCGGTCTTGCAGGCGGTCATTCCGGCGGACGCCCCCGGGCGGGGACACCCGACCGCCTCAGAGCCTACCGGCGGCACTCCCACCACGGCGAACCCGTATACGGTACGGGCGACACTTGCGATTCGTGGCTCATGACATGCACAGCGACGGCACGAGGAGAGGACCCGGTGGTCACTAACGAGCAGCGGCGGCGCCAGCTCGCCCGGGAGAAGTTCGAACGGCAGCAGCAGCGCCGCGAGGCGGCCCGCCGCAAGGCCCACCGCAGGAACGCGGTGATCGCCGCCGGGGTCGCCGTGGTGCTGGCCGCGGGCGCGACCGCGTACGCCACCGGCGCCCTGGTCGGCGACAAGAAGAAGGACACCGCCGCCGACGCCGCCCCCACGCCGAAGAAGGGTCCGGACCCCTGTGCGAAGCCCGCGCCGGGCACGCCGTCCGCCAAGACGTGGAAGTCCGAGCCGGAGATGACGGTCGACAAGTCGGCGTCGTACACGATGAACCTCACGACCACGTGCGGTGCCATCGACCTCAAGCTCGACGCCGCGAACGCCCCGCACACGGTCAACTCCTTCGACTTCCTGGCAAAGGAAGGCTTCTTCGACCACTCGAAGTGCCACCGGCTGACCACCGCCGGGATCTACGTCCTCCAGTGCGGCGACCCCAAGGGCACCGGCCAGGGCGGCCCCGGCTACACGATCGAGGACGAGAACCTCAAGGACTCGAAGCTCAAGGGGAACGTCTACCCCGCGGGCACGGTCGCGATGGCCAACACCGGCCAGCCGCACACCGGCGGCAGCCAGTTCTTCCTCGTCTACCAGGACAGCCAGCTGCCGCCGCAGTACACGCCGTTCGGCACCATCGGCGCCGAGGGCCTGAAGACGCTGAAGAAGATCGCCGCCGCGGGTGAGCAGTCCGGGGCCGGCGACGGCGCGCCGAACGCCACCGTCGTCATCGACAAGGCGGCGGTGACCAGAAGCTGACGCCCGTACGGCGAAATTTCGGTCGCGCGGGATACGGACAGCCGGGCCGCCGTTCGCCTATGTTGGCGTTGTGTAGGGTGCCTGCTCCGACGGTTCTGCGCACCCGAACGATCAAGCCGTCGGACCGGCCAGGGCGCGGCCCTGCCCGGCAACAACTGTGGACGATGCGCGCGGGCCGCGACGACGGCCCCGCCATCATGTGGAGGAGGCGCTGTGAGCAGCGACCCGTGGGGCCGCGTCGATGAGACGGGCACCGTGTACGTGCGTACTGCCGACGGCGAGCAGGTCGTCGGCTCGTGGCAGGCGGGGTCCCCGGAGGAGGCCCTGGCTTACTTCGAGCGCAAGTACGAGGGCCTGGTCGTCGAGATCGGCCTCCTCGAGCGGCGGGTGAAGACCACCGATCTGTCGGCCAAGGACGCGACGGCCGCGATCGACCACATCCGCACCCAGGTCGACGAGCACCATGTGGTGGGCGACCTGAACGCGCTGCGGGAGCGGCTGGACAAGCTGGTCGCCACCGTCGAGACGCGCCGCGAGGAGCGCAAGGCGGTCAAGGCCAAGCAGTCCGAGGAGGCCCGTACGGCCAAGGAGTCGCTGGTCGCCGAGGCCGAGGAGCTGGCGGCGAGCGAGCAGTGGCGCTCGGCCGGCGAGCGGCTGCGCGCCCTGGTGGACACCTGGAAGGGCCTGCCCCGGCTGGACCGCAAGACCGACGACGAGCTGTGGCACCGCTTCTCGCACGCCCGGTCGGCGTTCTCCAAGCGGCGCAAGGCGCACTTCGCCTCGCTGGACGCGCAGCGCGAGGAGGCCCGCAAGGTCAAGGAGAAGCTGGTCGCCGAGGCCGAGTCGCTCTCGGGCTCGACGGACTGGGGCCCGACGGCCGCGCGCTACCGCGACCTGATGGCCGACTGGAAGGCCGCCGGGCGCGCCCAGCGAGAGGCGGAGGACGAGCTGTGGGCCCGTTTCCGGGGCGCCCAGGACGTCTTCTTCCAGGCGCGCGGCCACGTCTTCGCCGAGCGCGACGCGGAGCAGTCCGGCAACCTCACGCTCAAGGAGGAGCTGGTCGTCGAGGCCGAGAAGCTGCTCCCGGTGACCGATCTGAAGGCGGCCCGGGCCGCGTTCCGTTCGATCAACGAGCGCTGGGAGGCCATCGGCCATGTGCCGCGCGACGCCCGCCCGAAGATCGAGGGCCGGATGCACGCGGTCGAGCGGTCCATCCAGGAGGCCGAGGAGTCCGAGTGGCGGCGTACGAACCCGGAGGCGCGGGCCCGTGCGGCCGGGCTGACGGGTCAGCTCCAGGCCGCCGTCGACAAGCTCCAGGAGCAGGTCGACAAGGCGCGCGCCGCGGGCAACGACGCCAAGGCGAACAAGCTCTCGCAGGAGCTGGAGGGCCGCAAGGCGCTGCTGGACCAGGCTCTGAAGGGGCTTGAGGAGTTCGGCGGCTGATCGGTCCGCCACGAAGCAAGAAGTAAGGGGCTCCGGCTATTGCCGGAGCCCCTTACTCATGTGCGGTTTACGGCCTGCGGGCCGACGTCACGCGGTAGACGTCGTAGACGCCCTCCACACCGCGGACGGCCTTGAGCACATGCCCCAGGTGCTTCGGGTCGCCCATCTCGAAGGTGAAGCGCGAGGTGGCCACCCGGTCGCGGGAGGTCTGCACGGCGGCCGACAGGATGTTGACGTGCTGGTCGGACAGCACCCGGGTGACGTCCGAGAGCAGCCGGGAGCGGTCCAGCGCCTCCACCTGGATGGCGACGAGGAAGACCGACGACTGTGTCGGCGCCCACTCCACGTCGAGGATCCGCTCGGGCTGCTGCGAGAGCGAGTCGACGTTGACGCAGTCCGCGCGGTGCACGGAGATGCCGTTGCCCCGGGTGACGAAGCCGATGATCGGGTCGCCGGGGACGGGCGTACAGCAGCGGGCCAGCTTCACCCACACGTCGTCGACGCCCTTGACGACCACGCCCGGGTCGGCGCTCGACCGCCGCTTGGAGCGGCCGCGGATGGGCGTGGCCTCCTCGATGTCCTCGGTGGCCGCGTCCTCGCCGCCGAGGGCCTGGACGAGTTTCTGCACCACGCCCTGCGCCGCGACATGGCCCTCGCCGATGGCGGCGTAGAGGGAGGAGATGTCGGGGTAGCGCATCTCGTGCGCGAGGGTGACCAGCGAGTCACCGGTGAGGATCCGCTGGATCGGCAGGTTCTGCTTGCGCATGGCGCGCGCGATGGCGTCCTTGCCCTGCTCGATGGCCTCGTCGCGGCGCTCCTTGGAGAACCAGGCGCGGATCTTGTTGCGGGCGCGCGGGGACTTGACGAAGCCCAGCCAGTCGCGGGAGGGACCGGCGCCGGTCGCCTTGGAGGTGAAGACCTCCACCAGGTCGCCGTTGTCGAGGGTCGACTCCAGCGGGACGAGCCGTCCGTTGACCCGGGCGCCTATCGTGCGGTGGCCGACCTCGGTGTGGACGGCGTAGGCGAAGTCGACGGGGGTGGCGCCCGCCGGAAGCGCTATGACATCGCCCTTGGGCGTGAAGACGAAGACCTCGTTGCGCGAGAGGTCGAAGCGCAGGGACTCCAGGAACTCGCCCGGGTCCTCGGTCTCCTTCTGCCAGTCGAGCAGCTGCCGCAGCCAGGCCATGTCATTGACGGTGTCCTGGTTCTTGCCGGCGTTCTTCGGCACATCCGTACGGACCTTGGAGGCGCCGGCGACGGCCTCCTGCTTGTACTTCCAGTGCGCGGCGATGCCGTACTCGGCGCGGCGGTGCATGTCGAACGTGCGGATCTGGAGTTCGACGGGCTTGCCGCTGGGCCCTATGACCGTCGTGTGCAACGACTGGTACATGTTGAACTTGGGCATCGCGATGTAGTCCTTGAACCGCCCCGGGACCGGATTCCACCGCGCGTGGACGGTGCCGAGCGCCGCGTAGCAGTCGCGGACGGTGTCGACGAGGACGCGGATGCCCACCAGGTCGTAGATCTCGGCGAAGTCACGGCCCCGCACGATCATCTTCTGGTAGACGCTGTAGTAGTGCTTCGGGCGGCCGGTGACGGTCGCCTTGATACGGGCGGCGCGCAGGTCGGCCTGAACCTCGTCGGTGACGATGGCCAGGTATTCGTCGCGCTTGGGGGCCCGCTCGGCGACGAGACGGACGATCTCGTCGTACATCTTGGGGTAGAGGATCGCGAAGGCGAGGTCCTCCAGCTCCCACTTGATGGTGTTCATGCCCAGCCGGTGCGCCAGCGGGGCGTAGATCTCCAGCGTCTCGCGGGCCTTCTTCTCCTGCTTCTCCCGCTTGAGGTAGCGCATGGTGCGCATGTTGTGGAGGCGGTCGGC
Organism: Streptomyces sp. NPDC037389; assembly: GCF_040636475.1. Lineage (NCBI taxonomy): Bacteria > Bacillati > Actinomycetota > Actinomycetes > Kitasatosporales > Streptomycetaceae > Streptomyces > Streptomyces sp. NPDC037389. The sequence goes on along the minus strand of NZ_JBEZUS010000016.1, from coordinate 123,166 downwards.
GAGCTTGATGACCAGGACCCTGGGGTCCTTGGCCATGGCGACGACCATCTTGCGCACGGTCTCGGCCTGCGCGGCCTCGCCGAACTGGACCCGGTCCAGCTTGGTGACGCCGTCGACGAGCAGGGCGACCTGGTCGCCGAAGTCGCGGCGGAGGTCCTCCAGGCCGTACTCGGTGTCCTCGACGGTGTCGTGCAGCAGGCCGGCCATCAGGGTGGCCGGATCCATGCCCAGCTCGGCGAGGATCGTGGTGACGGCGAGGGGGTGGGTGATGTACGGGTCGCCGCTCTTGCGCTTCTGGCCGCGGTGCCAGCGCTCGGCGACCTGGTAGGCCCGCTCGATCTGGCGCAGCGTGCCGGCGTCGGCCTTCGGATCGTTTCCGCGCACGATGCGCAGCAGCGGCTCGAGGACGGGGTTGTACGGGCTGGAGCGCTGGACGCCGAGGCGGGCGAGGCGGGCGCGGACGCGGCTGGAGGAGCCGGGCCGGGGCGCGGGGCCCTGCGGGGGCGTGGGGCGCGCCGGGACCGGGGCGGCCGCCGGCTGGGGCCGGGCCGTGGTGGGCTGCTGGCCGGCCTTGTGCTGCGGGGTGCCCGCGGCCTGCGGACGGCTCCGCTCCCCGTCCGTGCCCCGGTCGGGCCCGTCCGCGCCGCCGGGGCGGCCGGAGGGCGTGCCCGTGACCGCCGCGGCCTCGGGAGACGGCTTCTTGTCCTCGTGAGCGGCGGTGAGCGGCTGGACCTCGTCTGGCAAGAGCACTCCTCATGCGTACCGGCCCCCCGTTCAGGTCCGGACTGCCATGGTATCGATCCCGGCCACCGGACCGCCGCGCACGGGGCGCCGACTGGAACAACAGCGGCGGGCACCGGGGTCTTCCCGGTGCCCGCCGTAGCGTCGCGCCCACCCGTCACCGGGCGGCTCAGACGGTGATCAGCGCCTCCAGGGGCGCGCCGTCGAGGACGGGCTCCAGACGGGCGCGGCCCGGCAGGAAGCCCAGCTCCATCAGCACCGCGACGCCCGCGACCTGGGCGCCGGCGCGCCGGATCAGCTTCAGCGACGCTTCGGCCGTGCCGCCGGTGGCCAGCACGTCGTCGATGACGAGGACACGGTCGCCGGCGACGAGCGCGTCGGCGTGCATCTCGATCTCGGCGGTGCCGTACTCCAGGTCGTACGACTGGGCCAGGGTGGCGCCGGGGAGCTTGCCCGCCTTGCGGACGGGTACGAAGCCCAGGCCGGCGCGGACGGCGACCGGGGCCGCCAGGATGAAGCCGCGGGCCTCCAGGCCGACGACCTTGGTGGCACCGTGGCGCTCGCAGAGCCCGGCGAGGGCGTCGGTGAGCGCGGCGAACGCCTCGGCGTCGGCGAGCAGCGGGGTGATGTCCTTGAACATCACGCCCGGCTTCGGGTAGTCCGGCACGTCGATGATGCGGCTGAGCAGCAGCTCGCGCAGCTCCTGCGGGGCGCTCATCGGCGCTTCCCCGAGGGACGGCCGCCGCGGCCGCGGCTCTGGCGGCGCTGGGTGACGACCCCTGCGGGGGAGGCGTCCTCCGGCTCCTCGTCGTCCTCGTCGGACGGCTCGCGGTCCTCGACCGCCCCGCCCGTCTCGGCCTTGGCGGCGTCGGCGGCACGGCGGGCGCGCACCCGCTTGGCCAGGGCCTTCATCTGCGGCTCGCGCTCCTTGAGGTCGGCGACCAGCGGAGTGGCGATGAAGATCGAGGAGTAGGCGCCGGCCGCGAGGCCGACGAACAGGGCGAGCGAGATGTCGTTGAGCATGCCCGCGCCGAGGAAGCCGCCGCCGATGAACAGCAGGCCGGCGACCGGCAGCAGCGCGACGACCGTGGTGTTGATCGAGCGCACCAGGGTGCCGTTGAGGCTGCGGTTGGCGACCTCGCTGTAGGTGAAGCGGGTCTGCTTGGTGAGGTCCTTCGCGCTCTCCTTCAGACCGTCGAAGACGACGACGGTGTCGTAGAGGGAGTAACCGAGGATCGTCAGCAGACCGATCACGGTGCCCGGGGTGACCTCGAAGCCGACGAGCGCGTAGACGCCGACGGTGATGGTGAGGTCGTGGACCAGGGCGATCAGCGCGGCCACCGCCATCCGCCATTCGAAGGCGATGGCCAGGTAGATGACCACGAGGATCATAAAGATGCCGAGGCCCGTCCAGGCCTTGTTGGCGATCTCCTCACCCCAGCTGGGACCGACGATGTCGGTGTTGACCTTGTTCAGGTCGACGTCCAGCTTCTTGGCCAGCGCTTCCTGGGTCTTGCGGGACTGCTCGGGGGTGAGGTCGCTGACCTGGACGCGCAGCGTCTTGTCGCCGAGCTTCTGGACGACCGCGGGGTGACCGGAGACGTCCTGGGCCGTCTTGCGGGCGGTCTCGGCCGAGACCGAGGTCTTGGGGGTGGTGAAGACCGCGCCGCCGGAGAACTCGATGCCGAAGTTCAGACCACGCACCGCCAGGCCGACGATGGCCGTGATGGTGATCAGGATCGAGATGCCGTACCAGATCTTCCGCTTGGCCACGAAGTCATAGCCGACCTCGCCGCGGTAGAGCCGGGCGCCGAGATTGCCGAGTCGCGACATCTCACGCCTCCTTCGGGTCGACGGTGGCGGAGGAACGGCGGCGGGAGGCCCGCAGCGGCGGCTTCACACCGAGACGCTGGGGGTCCAGACCGGACCACGGGTGGCCGCTGGCGAAGAACTTGCGGCGGGCGAGGATCGTCATGAGGGGCTTGGTGAAGAAGAAGACCACGACGACGTCGAGGAGCGTGGTCAGGCCAAGGGTGAACGCGAAGCCCTGCACCTTGCCGACGGTGACGATGAAGAGCACCGCGGCGGCGAGGAAGGAGACGAAGTCCGAGACGAGGATCGTGCGGCGGGCGCGCGGCCAGCCGCGCTCCACCGCGGGACGCAGGGTGCGGCCCTCGCGGATCTCGTCGCGGATGCGCTCGAAGTAGACGATGAACGAGTCGGCGGTGATACCGATGGCGACGATGGCGCCGCAGACGGCCGGCAGGTTCAGCGCGAAGCCGATGGCCGGGCCGAGCAGGACCATGATCGTGTAGGTGAGCGCGGCGGAGCACGCGAGGCTCGCGAGGGCGACGAGCGCCAGACCGCGGTAGTAGATCACCAGGTAGAGGACGACCAGGGCGAGGCCGATGGCGCCGGCGATCAGACCGGCCCGCAGCTGCTCACCGCCGAGCGCGGCGGTCACCGACTGCTCGGTGACGACGTCGAAGGACAGCGGCAGGGCGCCGTAGGACAGCACGTTGGCGAGGTCCTGGGCGCTCTCCTGGGTGAAGCCGCCGGAGATCTCCGCCTGGCCGCCGACGATGGAGGTGCTCACGGACGGGTCGGAGACGACCTCGCCGTCGAGGACGATCGCGAACTGGTTCTGCGGCGACGGCTTGCCGGCCAGCTGGCCGGTGACCTGGGCGAACTTCTTGGCGCCGGAGGAGTCGAACTTCAGCTGGACGAGCCAGCCCTTGCCGCCCTGGGCGTCGAAGACGGCGTTGGCGTCCTTGATGGCCGTGCCCTCCACGGCCACCGGGCCGAGGATCTCCTTGACGGAGCCGTCCTTGCGGCACGCGACGACGGGGTCGGTGGGCTTGGCGAAGGACGCGGCCTCGTTGGCCTTGGCGCGGCTCTCCTTGGTGGAGCAGTCCAGGGCGTCGAACTGCTTCTGGAGGGCGGCCATGTCACCGGTGGCCGGCGTGGGCGTCGGGGTGGGCGCCTTCTTGTCGTCCTTCTTGGCGTCCTTGGCATCGTCCTTCTTGCCGTCGGACGCGGTGGCCTGCGGGGTCGGGGTGCCGTCGGCCTTGAGGGCGTCGGTCACGGGACGGCCCTGAGGGCTGGCGGACGTGGAGGGCGAGCCCGAGGGCTTGTTCTTGTCGCCGGACTTGTCGCCCTTATCCTGGTCGCCCTTGCCCTTGCCGGCCGAGGAGCCGGGCGTCGGCTGGGGCGCCTTGACGCCGGCGGTCGCGGTGAGGACGGGCCGGAAACCGAGCTGAGCGGTGGTGCCGACCTGCTGGCGAGCCTGCTTCGCGTTCGTCCCCCGGGGGATGTTCACGATGATGTGCTTGCTGCCCTGCGTCTGGACCTCGGCCTCGGTCACACCAAGACCGTTGACACGCCGCTCGATGATGCCGACGGCGGTGTCCATATTGGTCTTGTTGATCGCGTTGGGCCTGCCCGGCTGGTTCTTGGCCTCCAGCGTGAAGCTGGTGCCGCCCGCGAGGTCGATGCCCAACCGCGGTGTGGTGTGCCCGGAGGCGAACATCCCCCCGGTGAGCGCCACCATGGCGATCAGGATCAGGGCCAGGACTCGTCCCGGCCTGCCCTGGCCGCCCGGGGACCTACGGCCCTTCTTCGGTGCTGCCACCTTGTCGTTTCTCCCTGTCCAACCGCCGGGCGTCGGGTGTTCGCCGGGCGGCCACGAAATGATGTGGGGACCTGCCCCCGCCGGAGCCTAGACCGTAACGGAACCGCGGCGCACCGCTCAGTGGGTGCTCCGCGGTTCCGGAGAAGGGCTACTTGGCGTCGGTGTCGCCGTCCCGCTTCGCGTCCTTGTCCTTCGGCTCGGTCGCCTCGCCGGACTTCTCGGCCCCCGCCTCGGCGTCCTTGGTCTCGTCCGCGGCCGGAGCGGCGTCCTTGCCGAGGTCGATCTTCTTCTCGACCGGGGGCTCGCCGGCCTCGACGGCCTCGGTGAGCGAAGAGGCGTCGTCGGGCACGACCGGGGTCTCCTCCGGCTCCAGGCCGTGGACGATGCGGTTGTACTCGCTGTCCTCCAGGACGGCGCCGATGGCGTTCTTCGCGTAGATGGCGTGAACGCCCGGGGCGACCTCCAGGAGAACCGTGTCGTCGTGGATCTCCTTGACGGTCGCGTACATGCCGCCGATCGTCCGGACACCGGTACCCGGCTGCATCTGGTCGCGCATCTGGACGGCCTGGCGCTGCTTGTTCTTCGCCGAGCGGGTCATCAGGAACATGGCCCCGATGAGCACGATGAACGGCAGGAGAGTCACGATATTCACGGGACGGGGATTCCTTCACACGACCGCTGGGGAAACGGCCTGGTCTACGGGGGTGGTATGCCGCACATTACGGGCGGCATCGGCGGAGTCTAAGCGAGTCCGCGCCTATGGAACAACGCCCAGCATGGCACCGGGGTTCCTGACCGGACCAGCCCCCGCGCCGTCACTCCCCGAAGAGACCCCGCTGGCCGGGGCCCCCGCCCTGCTGCGGCGGCACCAGCCCGAGGTGCGACCAGGCCGCCGGCGTGGCGACCCGGCCCCGGGGTGTACGGGCCAGCAGCCCCTCCCGGACCAGGAAGGGCTCGGCGACCTCCTCGACCGTCTCGCGCTCCTCCCCCACGGCCACGGCCAGGGTGGACAGCCCGACGGGGCCGCCGCCGAAGAGCTTGAGCAGCGCCGTGAGCACGGCCCGGTCCAGCCGGTCCAGGCCGCGGCCGTCCACCTCGTACACCTGGAGGGCCTGGGCGGCGATCTCCTGGGTGATCACACCGTCGGCCTTGACCTGCGCGTAGTCGCGGACGCGGCGCAGCAGGCGGTTGGCGATACGGGGCGTGCCACGGGAGCGGCCGGCGATCTCGGCGGCGCCCTGGTCCTCCAGCTCGACGTCGAGGAGCCGGGCGGAACGGTGGACGACGCGCTGGAGCTCGGCGGGCGAGTAGAACTCCATGTGGCCGGTGAAGCCGAAGCGGTCGCGCAGCGGGGGCGGCAGCAGGCCGGCCCGGGTGGTGGCGCCGACGAGGGTGAAGGGCGGCAGCTCCAGGGGGATGGCGGTGGCGCCGGGGCCCTTGCCGACGATGACGTCGACGCGGAAGTCCTCCATGGCCATGTAGAGCATCTCCTCGGCGGGCCGGGACATGCGGTGGATCTCGTCGAGGAAGAGGACCTCGCCCTCGGTGAGGGAGGAGAGGATCGCGGCCAGGTCGCCGGCGTGCTGGATGGCGGGGCCGGAGGTGATGCGGATGGGGGCGCCCATCTCGGCCGCGATGATCATCGACAGGGTGGTCTTGCCGAGGCCGGGGGCGCCGGAGAGCAGGACGTGGTCGGCGGTGGCCCCCCGGGCGCGGGCGGCCTTCAGGACGAGGTCGAGCTGCTCGCGGACGCGCTCCTGCCCGATGAACTCGCCCAGGTCCTTGGGCCGCAGGGCGGCCTCGACCGCCTGGTCCTCCCCGTCGGCGACGGTACCGACGAGGCGGTCGGCCGCGGGGGAAGCATATGTGGACTCGTCGTCCCAGTTCACGAGTTGAACCTCACGGTTGGAGATGTTTGTGGGCGGGCGTTCCGCAGGCTGGGGGCACCTCCCAGCGGTAGCTGGGGGAGGGCGGGCACAAACCCACCCACCGGCCCGCGCCGAACCCCGCTCAGCGGGCGCGGTTCAGCGTCTGCAACGCCGCCCGCAGCAACTGCCCCACTTGCGGCGTACCACCCTCGGCGGCGACCGACTCGGCCTGCGGCGCGACCGCCGACACAGCGTCATCCGCCTCGCGGCTCGCGTACCCGAGCCCGACGAGCGCCGCATGCAGCTGATCCCGCCACCCTCCCGCAGGAGCGGACACGGCCGCCCCGGCGGAGCCGACCGGCTCACCCAGCCGGTCCCTGAGCTCAAGGAGCAGCTTCTGCGCCCCCTTCTTCCCGATCCCCGGCACGGCCGTGAGTGCCTTCTCGTCCCCGGCGGCGAACGCCCGCCGCAGCGCGTCCGGCGTGTGGACGGCCAGCATGGCCTGGGCGAGGCGGGGGCCCACCCCGCTGGCGGTCTGGAGGAGCTCGAAGGTCTGCCGCTCGTCGTCGTCGGCGAAGCCGTAGAGCGTCAGGGAGTCCTCGCGGACGACGAGGGAGGTCGCGAGTCTGGCGGGCTGCCCGACCTTCAGCCGGGCGAGGGTGCCCGGGGTGCACTGGACGGCCATGCCGATGCCGCCGACCTCGACGACGGCGGTGTCCGGGGCGAGGGCCGCGACCGGCCCGGAGACGAAGGCGATCATCGGGTGCCCTTCGGGATGCGTACGGGGGTGGGGGTGCGGCGGTGGGCGGCGGCGAGCTCCTGCAACCGGTTGGTCGCGGGCGCGCGCCAGATGTGGCAGATGGCCAGGGCCAGGGCGTCGGCGGCGTCGGCCGGCTTGGGCGGCGCGTCGAGCCTCAGCAGTCTGGTGACCATGGCGCCGACCTGGGCCTTGTCGGCCCGGCCGGAGCCGGTGACGGCGGCCTTGACCTCGCTGGGCGTGTGCAGGGCGACGGGGAGCCCGCGCCGGGCGGCGCACAGCATGGCGACCGCGCTGGCCTGGGCGGTGCCCATGACCGTACGGACGTTGTGCTGGCTGAAGACCCGCTCGACCGCCACGTACTCGGGGCGGTATTCGTCGAGCCACTGCTCGATGCCGCGCTCTATGAGGACGAGGCGGTCGGCCACGTCGGCGTCGGCCGGGGTGCGGACGACGCCCACTCCGGCCATGCGCAGCGGGCGGCCCGCGACGCCTTCCACCACTCCGACGCCGCATCGCGTCAGTCCCGGGTCCACACCCAGTACCCGCATCGCGCCCCTCCCTCCGCTCACCTGCTCGGGCAGGCTATCGGCTACCACTGACAACGGCCGCTCACGCCGACGGGCCGGCGGGACATGTGTCCCGCCGGCCCGTCGGCCGACCGCAGCCGGAACGCTTACGCGTCGACCTTGGCCATGACCTCGTCGGAGACGTCGAAGTTGGCGAAGACGTTCTGGACGTCGTCGCTGTCCTCGAGCGCGTCGATCAGCTTGAAGATCTTGCGGGCGGCCTCTTCCTCGAGCTCCACCTGCATGGTGGGCACGAAGTTGGCCTCGGCCGAGTCGTAGTCGATGCCGGCCTCCTGGAGGGCGGTACGGACCGCGACCAGGTCGGTGGCCTCGCTGAGGACCTCGAAGCTCTCGCCGAGGTCGTTGACCTCTTCGGCACCGGCGTCCAGGACGGCGTCGAGGACGTCGTCCTCGGTGAGCTCGCCCTTGGGGACGATGATGACGCCCTTGCGGTTGAACAGGTACGACACCGAGCCCGGGTCGGCCATGGAGCCACCGTTGCGGGTCATGGCGACGCGCACGTCGGAGGCGGCGCGGTTGCGGTTGTCGGTGAGGCACTCGATGAGGACCGCGACACCGTTGGGGCCGTAGCCCTCGTACATGATCGTCTCGTAGTCGGCGCCACCGGCCTCGAGACCGCCACCGCGCTTGACCGCGGAGTCGATGTTCTTGTTCGGAACCGACTGCTTCTTGGCCTTCTGGATGGCGTCGTAGAGCGTCGGGTTGCCCTCGATGTCAACGCCGCCCATGCGGGCCGCGACCTCGACGTTCTTGATCAGCTTCGCGAAGAGCTTGCCGCGCTTGGCGTCGATCACGGCCTTCTTGTGCTTCGTCGTAGCCCATTTAGAGTGGCCGGACATCTCGCCTGTCTCCTTCGCGTAACCAAATTCAGAGCGAACGACAGAGATCCTACCGGGATCTCACGAGCGGGTGGCGCGGACCATCTCCACAAACAGCTCATGGACCCGGTGGTCGCCCGTGAGCTCCGGGTGGAAGGACGTGACCAGCACGTTTCCCTGCCGGACGGCGACGGTGTGGCCGTCGTGGACGGCGAGAATCTCGGCCGCGGCGCCGACGGACTCGACCCAGGGGGCGCGGATGAAGACGCCCTCGACCGGGCCGCCCTCGATGCCGGCCACCTCGACCGACGCCTCGAAGGACTCGTTCTGCCGGCCGAAGGCGTTGCGGCGCACGATCATGTCGATGCCGCCGAGGGTCTCCTGGTCCTCACGGCCGTCCAGGATCTTGTCGGCGAGCATGATCATGCCGGCGCAGGTGCCGTAGACGGGCATCCCGGTCCGGACGCGCTCGCGCAGCGGCTCCAGCAGACCGAAGATCACCGCGAGCTTGGACATGGTGGTGGACTCGCCGCCGGGTATGACCAGGCCGTCGACCTCGGCGAGCTCCTCGGGCCGGCGCACGGGCCGGGCGAGGGCGTCGGCCGACGCCAGGGCCACGAGGTGTTCACGGACGTCGCCCTGGAGGGCGAGGACGCCGATGGTGGGGGTGGACACGGTGGGTCTGCCTCTCGGGTCGGGTACGGCGGGGCGGTGGGGCCGGCCGGTGGGCCGCACCCTCCGGCCGCCGGTGGTACGCCCGGTGGGCGGCCCGCATGTCGTCGCGGACCGCCCACCCGGGATGAGCGTGTGCTACCAGCCGCGGTTGGCGTAGCGCTCGGCCTCGGGCAGGGTGTCGCAGTTGATGCCGACCATGGCCTCGCCCAGGTTGCGGGAGGCGTCCGCGATGATCTTCGGGTCGTCGTAGAAGGTGGTGGCCTTCACGATGGCGGCGGCGCGCTTGGCCGGGTCGCCGGACTTGAAGATGCCGGAGCCGACGAAGACGCCCTCGGCGCCCAGCTGGCGCATCAGCGCGGCGTCGGCCGGGGTGGCCACGCCACCGGCGGAGAACAGCACGACCGGCAGCTTGCCGAGCTCGGCGACCTCCTTGACCAGCTCGTACGGGGCGCGCAGCTCCTTGGCGGCGGCGAAGAGCTCGTGGTTGTCGAAGCCGCGCAGCTTGGCGATCTCGTTCTTGATCTGGCGCAGGTGGCGCACGGCCTCCACGACGTTGCCGGTGCCGGCCTCGCCCTTGGAGCGGATCATGGCCGCACCCTCGGCGATGCGGCGCAGGGCCTCGCCCAGGTTGGTGGCACCGCAGACGAAGGGGGTGGTGAAGGACCACTTGTCGGAGTGGTTGACCTCGTCGGCCGGGGTGAGGACCTCGGACTCGTCGATGTAGTCGACGCCGAGGGACTGGAGGACCTGGGCCTCGACGAAGTGGCCGATGCGGGACTTGGCCATGACCGGGATGGAGACGGCGTTGATGATGCCCTCGATCATGTCCGGGTCGGACATCCGGGCCACGCCGCCGTCCTTGCGGATGTCGGCGGGCACCCGCTCCAGAGCCATGACCGCGACCGCGCCGGCGTCTTCGGCGATCTTCGCCTGCTCCGGGGTGACGACGTCCATGATCACGCCGCCCTTGAGCTGCTCGGCCATGCCGCGCTTGACGCGCGCGGTGCCGGTCTCGGGAGTCTGGGGCGTGCTGGGGGTGGACACGATGTGACCTCGCTATCAAGGGCCGGTGATGCTGCATCGTCATCAAACCGGCGTGCGAGGCACGGGAAAAAGGGCCAATCCGGGGTCAGTGGCCTGCCCGGTCGGACAGGGCGGCCGGAGGCTCGTCGTCCATCTCGAAGGCCATCGGGAAGGGGGCGTGACCGGCCAGCCGGAACCAGCGCACCTTGCGGTGCCGGCGCAGCGCCCGGGCCGCCCGTACCGCGTCGTTGTGGAACCGGCGGGCCATGGGCACCCGGCGGACCGCCTGGGTCAGCTCGGCCAGCGACTCCTCGCCGCCGGGCGCCTGCCGTACGGCCTCCACCTGCGGGACCTCGGCGAAGACGGCCCGCAGCGCCTGGCTGAGCTCGCTCTCGGCGACCTCGCGGTGCTCCTCCTCGGCCTGCCGGGCCGCGTGGGCGGCCTGGTACATCACCATCGAGGCGGCCGGATCGAGGATCCCGGCGGTGGCGAGCTCCTGGGCGACCGAGGCGCGCCGGAGCAGCTGGGCGTCCAGGGCCGCGCGGGCGGCGTCGATGCGGCTGTGCAGCCGGTCCAGCCGGCCCGCGGTCCAGCTCAGGTAGACGCCGATGACGACCAGGGCGGCCGCGATCCAGATCAGTGTGGTCACGCCGGGTCACGTTACCGTCCGGCTCCCGGGCGGATGCCCGGCAGCCGCCGGAGCTCTCCACCCGGGGGTGGAGGGCGGGGTGGAGGCGGCGGTCGGGAAACCGGCCCTGGCTCCGATCCGTCTCCACCCGCCCGGCTCCTAACGTCGAAGCAGATCGCCGGATCGCCGCGCCGGACCGTACCGGCCGGCCTCGCCGCCGAACCGCTGGAGGCATCTCATGGACCGAATGGAATCGCGTGGTGCGCGCCCCGCGCGGGCGCTGCTCGTGCCCCTCGCCGTCAGCGTCGCGCTGCCTCTCGCCGTGTACTACGCGCTGCGCGCCCATGGCACCGCCCAGTGGCAGGCCCTGCTGCTGAGCAGCGCCATACCGGCGGCGCACGCGCTGGTCACGGCGGTGGTGCGGCGGCGGGCGGAGGTCTTCGACCTGCTGATCGTGGCGCTGCTCGCGGTGTCGGCGGTGACGTCGCTGATCAGCGGCAGCCCCCGGGTGCTGCTGCTGAAGGACGCGGGGCTCCCGGCGGTGCTGGGGACATGGATCCTGGGGACCTTGTTCGCGGCGCGGCCCTTCGCCTTTCAGTTCGGGCGCCGGCTGAGGGGGCCGACGGCGGAGCAGGAGGCCGAGCGCCTCTGGGACGGGATGCCGGAGTTCCGGGCGGCGCTCCAGGGGCTGACGATGCTGTGGGGTGGGATCGAGCTGCTCGACGCGGCACTGAGCACGGTGGAGGCGCTGTCGCTGCCGGTCGATGTGGTGCCGGTGCTCGGCAGGTTCCAGTCGATCGCCCTGATCGCCCTGATCGTGGCCGTCACGATCAGGCGCAGCCGCGGCTTCCAGGCCCGCCATGGGGTGGGGCTCTTCGGGGTCCGGCCCGCGGAGTCGCCGGCCGGCGAGGAGATACCCGGCCGGATCGGGGCCTGACGGGGGGACGGGCCCGGTCGGACCGCCTACGGGGGTGGCGGTCCGGCCGGGTCGCACCAGGTGCCCGTAAGGGGCGCGGGACAGTGTCGATATGCGGCTACCGCCGCGTGGGCGCGATCAGCCCCCACCGGGCGGCACCGAACCGGACCGCGCACCCCGCGCGGAGCGCGAACCGCTCAGTCCCGGGCGAGGCCGAAGCGCGCCCGAAGACTGGTCCGCTCGTCGGCGGCGACCGACGCCGCACCGGCCGTGACCGTCTCGTAGACGGCCAGGATGTCGGCGCCGACGGTCGACCAGTCGAAGCGGCGGACGTGCCGGCTGCCCCGCTCGCTCAGCTCCGCCCGCCGGGCGGGGTCGGCCAGCAGTCGCAGGGCCGCGCCGGCGAGGGCGTCCGCGTCCTCGTTGGCGAAGAGCTCGCCGGCCGCTCCCTGGTCGAGGACCTGCGCGAAGGCGTCCAGGTCACTGGCGAGGACGGGCGCCCCGGCCGACAGCGCCTCGACGAGGATGATGCCGAAGGACTCGCCACCGGTGTTGGGGGCCATATAGAGGTCGACGCTGCGCAGCAGACGCGCCTTGTCCGCGTCGCTGACCATGCCGAGGAATTCGACCTTGCCGCGCATCTCGGGGGGCAGTCCCGCGACGGCCTCCTCCTCGTCGCCACGGCCGGCGACGAGGAGCCGGGTGTCCGGGCGCTCGGTGAGGATCCTCGGCAGGGCGCGCATCAGCACGGGCAGGCCCTTGCGGGGCTCGTCGATCCGGCCGATGAAGCCGATGGTCCCGCCCTGCCACTCGGGCCGGGGCTCGGCGGAGGCGAAGAAGTCCACGTCGACGCCGTTGGGGATGACGACGGCGTCGCCCCCCAGGTGCTCGACCAGGGTGCGGCGGGCGTATTCGCTCACGGCGATACGCGCGCTGATCTTCTCCAGGGCGGGCTGGAGGATCGGATAGGCCGCGATCATGGCGCGGGAGCGGGGGTTGGAGGTGTGGAAGGTCGCCACGATGGGGCCCTGTGCGGCCCAGCAGGACAGCAGTCCCAGGGAGGGGGAGGTGGGCTCGTGGATGTGGATGACGTCGAAGTCGCCCTCGTGCAGCCAGCGGCGCACCCGCGCGGCGGACAGGAAGCCGAAGTTCAGCCGGGCCACGGAGCCGTTGTAGGGCACGGGGACGGCCCGGCCGGCGGAGACGACGAACGGTGGCAGCGGGGTTTCGTCGTCGGCGGGCGCCAGTACCGACACCTCGTGGCCCAGCCGGATCAGGTGCTCGGCCAGGTCCCGGATGTGGAACTGGACGCCACCGGGGACATCCCAGGAATACGGGCAGACGATCCCGATCCTCACGGTTTCTCCGTTCCGGAGCTCTCGGCGGGGGGCCGGGGACGCCGGTCGAGATCGGCGAGCCACAGCCGCTGGAGCATGTGCCAGTCCTGGGGGTGCTCGGCGATGCCGGAGGCGAAGGCGTCGGCCAGTCGCTGGGTCATGGCGGCGGCCTTCTCGGCCCGGGTGCCCGTCGTGGGCACCTCGATGGGCTCGTGGATCCGGCCGCGCAGCACCGGGGACCGGTCGTACCAGAGGGTGGCGGGCAGCAGGATGGCGCCCGTCTGGACGGCCAGCACGGCGGGCCCGGCGGGCATCTTCGCCGGTTCGCCGAAGAAACTGACCTCTATCCCGGAGGAGGACAGATCGCGGTCGGCCACCAGGCAGACCACCCCACCGGCGCGCAGCCGCCGGGCGAGGGTGCCGAAGGCGCTGCCGCCCGCGTGGGGCAGCACCTCCATACCCAGCCCTTCGCGGTAGGCCACGAAGCGGTCGTAGAGCGTCTCGGGCTTGAGCCGCTCGGCGACGGTGGTGAAGGGCTGGTTCATCGCGGTGGTGAGCCAGGCCCCGGCGAGGTCGTAGTTGCCCATGTGGGGCAGGGCCAGGACGACGCCCCGGCCCGAGGCCAGCGCCTCCTCCAGATTGTGGCGGTCCTGGGGGGCGAATCCGGTGCGGAGGCGCTCCGTGCTCCAGGAGGGCAGCCGGAAGGATTCCATCCAGTAGCGCATGTACGAGCGCATACCCGCACGGGAGAGTTCAGCGAGCCGGCGCGCGTCCGCGTCGGGGACGACCCGGGCGAGGTTGGCCTCCAGGCGCAGCACGCCCTTGCCGCGCTTCTTCCAGGCCAGGTCGGCGATCCGGCGGCCCAGTTCGGCGGCGACGGGTTCGGGCAGCTTCTTGACCGTGCCCCAGGCGAGCCCGTAGAGGGTGTCGGTCAGCCGTTCCCTCACGCGCCCTCGCCCCCGCCGGTGGCCACGGCGTCCGCCTCGGCGGCCTCGCGGCGTACGGTCACCACGCGCTGGATCAGGGTGACCAGGCTGCCGACGGCCACGATCCACAGGGCGATGGGCAGCAGGATCTCGATGTGCGGCACGCCGAACTTGTGGAGGCCGGAGAAGCCGCAGGCCACCAGGGAGATCACCAGGCGTTCGGCGCGTTCGACCAGGCCGTTGACGTTGACGGGCAGGCCGATGCTCTCGCCGCGCGCCTTGGTGTAGGAGACCACCTGACCGCTGGCGAGGCAGAAGATCGCCACCGCGCACAGCAGGGTGTCGTCGCCGCGCCCCGCGTACCAGAGGGCGAGGCCGCCGAAGATGGCCGAGTCGGCGACCCGGTCGAGCGTGGAGTCGAGGAAGGCGCCCCAGCGGCTGGACCGGCCGAGCTGACGGGCCATATTGCCGTCGACGAGGTCGGAGAAGACGAAAAGGGTGATGACGACCGTGCCCCAGAAGAACTCTCCCTGGGGGTAGAAGACCAGCGCTCCCGCCACCACACCACCGGTACCGATGAGGGTCACCGCGTCGGGGCTGACGCCGAGGCGGATGAGCAGGGCGGCGAACGGCGTGAGAACACGCGTGAAGAACGCACGCGCGTACTTGTTCAGCATGGCCTTCCCGGAGGGTCGTGTGCGGGCCGGATGGTCGGAAGGACACCGGCTGGCCCATCGTAGCCAGGCGGCCGGGGGCCGCCGCGCACACGTCGTGCACCTGGCCCATGGCGCGGGTCACGCCGCTCCCCGGCCGGGGGCGCGCCGACTGGCGGGTTGCGTTCGCGTGTGCGACGTATGGACGCAGCGTGACCACGGTGGAAAGCTCGAAGGACCGCAGGTGTCGACCGGGAGGCAAGACACATGGGCGAGAAGACGAGTACGCATCCAGGGGCCGCCGGCAGGGCCGTGACGGCCGACCGGCCCGGCAACATCCGGAACGTGGTGCTGGTCGGCCACAGTGGCTCCGGCAAGACGACGCTGGTGGAGGCGCTGGCCCTGGCCACCGGCGCGGTCAATCGCGCGGGCCGGGTCGAGGACGGCGCGGCCGTCTCCGACTACGACGAGATCGAGCACCGCCAGCAGCGCTCGGTCCAGCTGTCGCTGGTGCCGGTCGAGTGGGCCGGGATCAAGGTCAATCTGCTGGACACACCGGGTTACGCCGATTTCGTCGGCGAGCTGAGGGCCGGTCTGCGCGCGGCGGACGCGGCCCTTTTCGTCGTCTCGGCGGCGGAGGGCGTCGAGGGCATCACCGGGCCGACCCGGATGCTCTGGGAGGAGTGCGCGGCGGTGGGCATGCCGCGCGCGATCGTGGTGACGCACCTGGAGGCCGCGCGGGCGGACTTCGAGGTGATGACGGAGGCCTGTCGCGCCGCCTTCGGCGGCGACTCCGCCGACAGCGTCCTCCCCCTGTACCTCCCGCACTACGGACGGGAGGCCGGCGACGGGCACCGCCCGGTGACCGGACTGTCCGGGCTGCTCACCCGGCGGGTCTTCGACTACTCCTCCGGTGCCCGGACCGAGTCCGAGCCCGGCGCCGAGGCGCTGCCGGGCATCGAGGAGGCCCGTAACCGCCTCATCGAGGGGATCATCGCCGAGAGCGAGGACGAGACCCTCATGGACCGCTATCTCGGCGGTGAGGAGATCGACGTCAAGACGCTGATCGAGGATCTGGAGCGGGCCGTGGCGCGCGGCAGCTTCCACCCCGTGCTGGCCGCGGCTCCCGCGACCGACGGCGCCCGGCAGGGCCTGGGCACCGTGGAGCTGCTGGAGCTGGTCACCGGTGGCTTCCCCACGCCCCCCGAGCGCGCGGTCCCCGTCGTCACCACCCCCGGCGGCGCGGCCCGCCCGGAGCTGGCCTGCGACCCCGACGGACCGCTCGCCGCGGAAGTCATCAAGACCGCTTCGGATCCCTACGTCGGCAGGATCTCCCTGGTCCGGGTCTTCTCCGGCACGCTGCGCCCCGACGAGACCGTGCACGTCTCGGGCCACGGCCTGGAGGACCGGGGGCACGAGGCCCATGACGTGGACGAGCGGCTCGGCGCCCTCTCCTCGCCGTTCGGCAAACAGCAGCGCCAGCTCGCCCAGGCCATCGCCGGGGACATCGCCTGCGTGGCCAAGCTCGCCAGCGCCGAGACCGGCGACACCCTCTCCGACCGGGCCGATCCGCTGCTGATGGAGCCCTGGCTGATGCCCGACCCGCTGCTGCCCGTCGCCATCCAGGCGCACAGCAAGGCGGACGAGGACAAGCTCTCCCAGGGCCTGGCCCGGCTGGTCGCCGAGGACCCCACGATGCGGCTGGAGCACAACCAGCACACCCGCCAGGTCGTCCTGTGGTGTCTGGGCGAGGCCCATCGCGAGGTGTGCCTGGAGCGGCTGCGCACCCGCTACGGCGTCCAGGTCGACGTGGTGCCCCACAAGGTCTCGCTGCGGGAGACCTTCGGCACCCGGGCCGCCGGCCGCGGCCGGCACGTCAAACAGTCCGGCGGCCACGGCCAGTACGCCATCTGCGAGATCGAGGTCGAGCCGCTGCCCGGCGGCTCCGGCATCGAGTTCGTCGACAAGGTCGTGGGCGGCGCGGTGCCGCGCCAGTTCATCCCCTCGGTGGAGAAGGGCATCCGCGCCCAGGCCGCCCGGGGTGTGGCCGCCGGGTGTCCGCTGGTGGACGTGCGGGTGACCCTCGTCGACGGCAAGGCCCACTCGGTGGACTCCTCGGACGCCGCCTTCCAGACCGCGGGCGCCCTGGCCCTGCGCGAGGCCGCCGCCGAAGCCCGTATCCACCTCCTGGAACCGGTCGCGGACATCCAGGTCCTCGTCTCCGACGAGTACGTGGGCGCGGTCATGAGCGATCTGTCCGGGCGGCGCGGCCGCGTCGTCGGCACCGAGCAGTCCGGCTCGGGCCGCACCCTCGTCCGCGCCGAGGTCCCGGAGATCGAGATCGGCCGGTACGCGGTGGACCTGCGTTCCCTCTCCCATGGCACCGGCCGGTTCAGCCGCTCCTACGCCCGGCACGAACCGATGCCCCCACAGGCCGCCGAGCGCATTCGCGAACAGGCGGAGAACGGGGCATAGTTCGCGAGCCGCCCGTATCAACTCGCCTGGTGCGGGCGGCTTTCCGATCTCCCACGACAGCCGGCACCCCGCCCCGTTACGCTGAGCACGCGACTCATGACACAGGCGGTGGGCGGCAGTCGGGAGCACACCGGCGCACCGGACGCGCACGGTATTGGGGGCGGCAGTGGCAGCAGGGGATCCGTACGACTTCAGCCCGGGAGCACAGATCCCGGTCTCCGGCGGCGCCGGGGCGACCGCGGCGACCCAGGCCCTGGCCTCGGCGGCCTACCGGGACGGCCCGGTCGACGAACTGCTCAAGGCCAACTCCGACTGGGCCACCTCCGAGGTGAAGAAGGCCCGGATCTCCCTCTTCGAGCCCAACCTCGGCGAGGCCTTCGCGCGCGCCGTGCAGAACCGGATGCTCGGCGGCGGACGCAAGCCCATCATCCAGTCCTTCGGTCTCGAACCGCAGGTCATCGTCGAGCACTGCCTGGCCTCGTCCCGCATCCGCAAGCAGCGCGACGCCAGGCTCACCTTCATCATGGTGGTCTTCGGGCTGCTCTTCCTGCCCGGCGTGCTGCTCTGGCTCGGCGCGTTCCAGCTGCGCCGCACCCTCGCCGGCGCCCAGGACAAGCGCGCCGGTGCGCTCGGCACGGCGCTGCTGGTGGGCCTCGCCGGCGTCGCCGCCATCCTCCTGGTCAAGCTGCCGTTCAGCGGCTTCCTCAATCTCTATGTACGCGCGATGGTGATAGCCCCCCTCATCGGCGGCTTCTGGGCCAAGGCCGTCTGCGAGCGCACGGCCAAGGACCTGCGCGAGCGCTGGACCGGCCTCCTCGACGGCGGCACCGTCGCCGCCAAGATCCCCGAGGCCGTGCCCTCGACGCCCGGCGAGAGCGCCGCCGAGCAGCTCCGGCTGAACCTCGCGAAGCTCTCCGCCGAGCAGCGCAGCAACATCGCCTTCTACGCCGGCCCCAAGGGCATCCTCGGGATGGGCACCCGCTGGGGCAGCTGGCAGCTGGCCGAGGACCTCGTCCCCGCCGTCCCCGGGAAGGACATCAACCCCTTCCGCAGCTGGGACATCGTCCGCGCGGTCCACGACCAGCTCAAGCTGCTGGAGCGCACCCCCATCAACACCGGCGGCCTCACCCCGCCCCAGGTCGAGCACTGGGTGGTCTCCCCCATCGGCGAGGGCGCGGGCTCCGTGTCCCGCCCCGGCGGCACCGACGCCTCGTTCCAGATAAGGGGCTCCCAGCTCCAGGAGATCTGCGACAAGCAGCACTTCGGCAGCGGCGACCGCCACTACCTCGGCGTCCAGTTCGTCCTCTGGGACGGCCAGCTGGTCATCACCCTGCTCGTCAATGTCACCGTCCTCCACAAGACACTGCGCATCGAGGTCACGGGCCACGCCCTCGGCCCCACCCACGGCCTCTTCAACGGCCGCCCCAAGAACCGCACCCAGACCTTCAAGAAGGGCCTGAAGTTCTGGGACACCTACACCCGCACCCTCCCCGTCGTGCCGCCCAAGGAGGTCGTCCGGCTCGCCGCCCGGGCGCCGCTGACCTGGTATCCGCCGTTGCTGGAGTACTGGGGCGGCAAGCTGGTGCTCCCCGAGCCCTTCGGGCTGCGCCACGCCTGGGCCGACAAGCCGTGGCGCCACCGCTTCATGGCCGACGACGCCCTGCGCGCGGCCACCCCGGTGCTGCGCGTCGTCCATGAGGCGACGCTGCGCGTCCTCGCCGACAACGGCGTCGACACCGAGCGTTTCGCCAGCCGCGCGGGCAACCTCAGCGGCGCGATCCAGGACCCCACGCCCCGCCAGGCCGACGTCTACAACGCCTGACGGGACGCCCCCG
Organism: Streptomyces sp. NPDC037389; assembly: GCF_040636475.1. NCBI lineage: Bacteria > Bacillati > Actinomycetota > Actinomycetes > Kitasatosporales > Streptomycetaceae > Streptomyces > Streptomyces sp. NPDC037389. The sequence continues at coordinate 104,293 of NZ_JBEZUS010000016.1, read as the reverse complement.
AGGACCCTCGCCGGGGCGCGCCGGACCTAACGGAAGATCACCGGACCTAACGGAAGATCAACGGAAGATCCCGGTGTGCCCCAGCGAGTAGCGTCCCGGCTGCGGATAGACGGCCAGCCCGTGCGGTCCGTCGCCCACCTTGATCCGGGCGATCTGGTGCCCGTCGGTGGTGTCGATCGCGTACACCTCGCTGTTGTAGCGCCCCGAGAGCCACAGCACCTTGCCGTCGGCCGACACCCCGCCCATATCCGGGCTGCCGCCGTCCGGCAGTTCCCACTTCTTCACCAGTTTGCGGCTGGGCAGGTCCAGCACCGAGATCGAGCCCTCGCCCCGGTTGGAGATGTACATCGACTTGGAGTCGCGGCTCACATAGAGGCCATGGGCGCCCTTGCCGGTGGGCATCAGCCAGGGCTCGGTGAACTTGTCCCCGTCCAGCACCCACACCCCGTCGGCGATCATGTCGGCGATGTACCAGGTCCTCCCGTCCGAGGAGATCTTCACGTCCTGGGGCATGGCCCCGTCGAAGGGCAGCTTCTGTTTGTCGATCACCTTCATCCTGGCCGTGTCGACTTTCAGCAGCTCGCCCGAGAACTCGCAGGAGACGATGAAGTACCGGCCGTCCGGCGAGAAGTCGGCGTGGTTCACCCCGAGGCAGTCCACGTGCTCCGTCTTCATCCGCTTCATCGTGTGGGCGTCCCGGAAGACCAGCTCGCGGTCCATGGACGCCATCACCACGGCGTACTTTCCGTCCGGCGTGAAGTAGAGGTTGTACGGGTCGTGGACGTCGACCGTCCTGCCCGCCTTGCCGGTGGCCGGGTCGATGGGGGTGAGGGTGTGGCCGCGGTCGTTGTTCACCCAGAGCGTCTTGAGGTCCCAGGAGGGCACGACGTGCTGCGGCTGGTTGCCCACCGGGATGGTCTCGATGACCTTGTACGTCCTGGGGTCGATGACGCTGACCGTGTCGGACTCCGTGTTCGGCACGTACACCCGGGAGGGGAAGTCCTTCACCACCGGTGAGAGGGCGTTCGGCCGGTCGGCGGCGTAGAGGTCGTTCGGGTCGAGCAGCGGGGGCATGCCCGGCAGCCCCTCGGGCATCCCCCGGGCCGCGCCCTGGCTGTGCGGGCCCTGCGCGGGGCGCTCGGCGGGGCGGCTGTCGTCGCCTCCCCCGCAGCCGGCCGCCAGCAGGGCGCAGAAGGCGGTGAGCAGGACGGCTCCGCGCGGCCGTCCCGGGCGGCGGGAGGAGGGCGGCCGGAGACGCCGCGGGAGAGAGCCGGACCGGAGGCGTCGAGGACGGTGATGCGGGGTGCGATTCATCGTGTCAGCAGCTCCGTAGTCGTCACCGCGCGCAGACCGCGGCGGTGCAGGCCGTCGAGGATCGCGGGCAGCGCGGCCACCGTGCCGGCGTGCCCGAAGTGCAGACTGACGACCGAACCTGGCCGCACCGCGCCCAATACGGTACGCCGGACCGCCTCGGCGCCGGGGTCGGTGAAGTCGAGCGAGTCCACGTCGTACGACAGGATGTGGGGGTATCCGGCCTGTCGCGCCAGCCGTGCGACCTGGTCGGTGGCCCGCCGGGCGCGGGACGGCCGGAACCAGCGGCCGATGCCGCCCGTCAGTCTGCGCAGCCGCTCGGCGCACTCGGTGATCTCGGCGTAGGCGGCCTTCGCGGGCATCGAGCAGATGCTCAGGTGCCGCATGGTGTGGTTGCCCAGCTCGTGCCCGCCGTCGAGCACCCTGCGGGCCATCCGGGGCTCGGCGTCCAGCCAGTCGCCGACGGCGAGCACCGTCACCCGGGCGCCGGCCCGCTCGGCCTCCGCGAGCACGGCGGTCGCCGACTTCGCGTCGCCCCTGCCGTGGAAGGTGAGCGCCACCGCGTGCGCCCGCCGGGGGCCGTGCTCGATCTGCGCGGGCAGCCCGGCCGGCAGCGCGGGCAGGATCAGCGGCGGCCCCGGCAGCGCGGGAGCCCGGGCCGCCGCGCCCCGGCCCGTGCCGTGGGATGCGGGCGAGGAGGGACCGGCGGCCGTCCGGTCCCCGCCGCAGCCCGCGGCGGCAGTACCGGCGGCCCCGGCCAGGGCGCTGCCCGCGGCCGCGCGCAGCACGGTGCGACGGTGAAGGAAAGTCACCGTCCTATTAGAGCTTCTTTAAAAAGAAGTGGTGTGATTTGCCCGTTTCAACTGGATCGTGTCCTCTGCGGCTGACGCCCCGCCAGAGGACCTGCGACGCACGAAGCCCCACCGGGAGGGATCCCGGTGGGGCTTCGTAGCGAGGTGTCCGGCTATGCCTCGGGGGCCTGCCGGTAGCTGAGGAAGTGCAGAGCTCCTTCGACGGCGTCGCGGAGGTGATGCCGGGCGCCGCCGGCATCGGCCTTTTCGAGGAGGACCGGGAGGAACACCTCGTTGGGGTACCCCTCTCCCGGCACCTCCCCGGAACCCGAGAACTGGGCCCAGACGACGAGCATCATCTCGTTGCAGGCCCGCGCCTGCTCCAGGCACTCCGGGCCGCCTTCCCTGAAGATCAGCCGGGCGGACAAGCAAAGCCCGTGCCCGAGGGCCTGCAGGAACGTCTCGCGGAGAGGGGACTCGAGGACCGATCGGACCTCATCCTGAACACTCATTGAGGGATATCCCAAAGTTCCTCGTCGGTCATCGGGCGCTTGCCACCGTACAGCTCGCGCGGCAGGGAATCGACATCGTGGCCGCGCGAGCGCAGCACCGAGATCCGGGTGTTCCCGTCCATGACGGTGCCGTTCGGCTTCACCGTCAGCGGCTTGCGGGTACCCGGCCGCAGGGAGTTGACGATGCTGTCCGTGTCCTGCGTGTGCCAGTAGTCCAGTGAACTCTTGTCAAGCGAGCTGTCGGGGTGCAGCGGCGTCAGCGGAACGCCGCAGACGTCCTCGTCCCCGAAGCCCATCGCGAACGACGTCCGGCGGGCGAGGCCGCGCTTCAGTCCCGTCCTCTTGCACGCCTTACCGAGCTTGCTGCCCTTGACATAACTGACGCCCTTCTCGCTCCACCTGGCGAGCTTGGCCGCAGTCGCCCCCTCACCCGCAATGGGGATGGCGGCGAGACAGGACATGCCGGCGTTGACGTAATCGCCTTCCGCCCCGTACCAGGCGCAGTTGATGCCGTTGGTCACCGTGCCCAGGCCGGGCACGGCACCCGCGACGTCGAGCAGGAAGTGGCCGCCCTCGCGGAGCCAGCCCCACCGGCCGGCCTTCTTCTTCTCCTCCGCCTCCCGGCGGGCCTGCTCCTTCTTGGCCTGCTCGATCCGCTGCTTGCGGGCCTCCTCGTCGCGGCGGCGCTGCTCGTCCTCAGCGCGCTGCTTGGCGACCGCGACGGCGAAGGCCTCCTTCGCCGCCGTGCCGGCGGCCGTGGCGTCCTTGCCCGCCGCAGCGGCCGAGGCACGCGCCGCACCGGACGCGGAGTACGCCTCGTCGGCGGACGCACGCGCCCACTGGGCCGAGGCTCCGGCGCGGCGGGCGGAGTCGTCGGCGTCCCGGGCGTCCCGGCGGGCCGACGCGGCGGCCTCGCGGGCGGTCTTCGCCGACTTGGCGGCCTCGGCCGCCGAGGCCTCGGCCTGCTGGGCCGACGTCTTGGCCTGGTTCGCGTAGTCCTTGGCCTGGTCGGCGGACTCCTTGGCCTGCTTGGCGTAGCCGTCCGCCTCGGCCGACGCCTTGCGGGCGACGGCCGCGACGCGGGCGGCCTCGGCCGCGTCCTGCTGCGCGGTCGCCGCGACACCGGCGGCCTCGGCGATGACGCGCTGCACCTCGGCGACGTGCGAGGCCGTCAGCTGGTCCTTGCGGGCCGCCTTGTACTGCCCGGCCTGGACGAATCCGTGCAGCAGTGCGGCCGGCCCCTCCAGGGCCACCTGGGCCGCGGCCTTGGTCTCGGCGCCGCCGCTGGTGAACAGCTGCACGGCCCGTACGCGCTCGTCGGACTCCCGGGCGGTGTACTGCCCCTCGTTGAGGAACGCGCGGAGCCTGTCGGTCGAGCCGTCCTTCAGCGCGGCCTGGGCCGCCTGCTGGATCTGACGGTCGCTGCCATTGGCGATCTGGACCACGCGGATGCGGTAGTCGTTCGCCGCGGCCTGGTGCTGACCCGTGCGGAGGAATTCACTGATCCGGGCGGCGTCGCCCTTGAGAGCCTCCTCCGCGGCCTTGCGCACCGGCTCCGAGTCGGCCTCGCCGGCCAGGGTCTCGACGCGGGCGCGCTCGTCCTGCTGAGCGGCCTCGTTCCAGCCCGACTGCACATACGCCCGGACCTCGTCGTCCGTCCCGGCGAGAGCGGCCTCGGCAGCGGAACGGCTCCACGGGCCACGGACCTTCATGGCGGCGAGAGCCACCTTGCGGCCCTTGGCGGCGACGTCCTTGCTGTCCGAGCCCGGCTTCGCGGCCTCGGCGGCGAGGCCCGCGGCCCGGTCGTCGAGGTCCTTGGCATCCTTGACGGCGCGGGCGGAGACGGCCTTGCGGTCCTCGTCGTCGGCCTTGAGGTCCCTGGCCTCCTCGATCGCAGCAGCGGTACGGGCCTTCAGCTCCTCGGCCTCGACCCTGCCCGCCAGCTCGTGCACGTCGCGGGCCTTCTCGACCGCAGTGGACGCGGCATCGGCAGCCTTCTTGGCCGCCTCGGCGTGAGCGGTGGACTCACTCGCCGCCTTCTTCGCGTCACCCGCGTACTTCGCGGCCCGTTCGGCCTCGTCCGCCGCCTTCTCGGCGTGCTCGGCAGCCGAGTTGGCCGCGTCCCGCGCCTGGTAGGCCGCGCTCGCGGCCTCCCGCGCCAGGGACTCGGCAGCACCCGCGGCACGTGTGGCCTCCCGCGCGTGCCGGTGGGCCGACGCGGCGGCCTGACGGGCCCGTGCCGACTGCGCACCGGCCGCCTCGGCCAGGCCGTTGGCCTGGTCCGCGGCACCAGCCGCCGCCTCGGCGTTGGCACCGGCACTGGCCGCCGCCGACGCCGCCTCACCGGCCGCCGTCGCCGCGGCACCCGCCTGCACGGCCGCCTGGGCCGCCAGCCGGGCGCCCTTCGCCGCCGTACGGGCGTCCTCCGCCGCCTTGCGCGCCGCGGCCGCCTGACCGGCGTCCGTGGCCGCGGCCGACGCCGCGCCCCGGGCCCGCGACGCCGCCTGGGCGGCACCCGCCGCGGCGGACGCGGCCTGGGACGCGGCGCTCGCCGCGATACGGGCGGAGTTGTTCGCCGCACGGGCCGCGCTGATGGCTTCCTGCGCGGCCTCGGCCGCGCTGCTCGCCGCATTGGCGGCACGGCCCGCGGCATTCGCCGCACGCTGGGAGTCCTTCTTCGCGGCCTCGGTCTCGGCCGACGCCGCCTTGGCGGCCTCCTTCGCCAGCTGCGACGCGGCCACCGCCCGCTCCGAGGCGTCCTTGGCCGCCTCGGTCTCGCGCTTGGCCGTCTTTCCCGCCTCGGCGGCCTGCTGCGCCAGCTCGGCGACGGAGGCCCGCTCCTCGTCCCGGGCACGCGCCACGTACTGGCCACGGTCGAGGAACTCGCGCACGTCCTCCGAATCGCCGTTCAGCGCGACCTTGGCAGCTTCCTTGGTCGCCGGGCCGCCGGCCGTGAGGATCTGAACGAGCCGAACGCGGTCGTCCTGCTCCCGGGCGGTGAACTGGTACTCACTGAGGAAGCCGCGCACGTCCCCGGCCGTGCCGGCGAGCGCGGCCTTCGCCGCCTCCTGGACCTTGCTGCCGGCACCGTCCGCGATCTGCGTGACGCGTATCCGCTGGTCCTTTTCGAGCGGCTCCCACCACCCGTCCGTCAGGAACTTGCTCAGGTCCTCGCGGGACCCGGCGAGCGCCTTCTGCGCGGCTTCCCTCACCATCCGGCCGCCGATGCTGAACAGCTGGACCGTCTGTACGCGGTCGTCGTGCGTCTCGGCGATGTCCTTCTCGCTACTCAGGAAGCGACGCACGTCGTCGTCGTTGCCCGTGAGAGCGGCTTCGGCTGCCGCGGTAACTCCCGGGCCACCTGTTTTCCACAATTCGACCACGCGAGCGCGGTCATTCGCCGCCGGCGACCCCTCCGCCGCAGTGGCGGGGCTCGTCCCGAGAAGACCCGCGACAAGCGCCCCGGGAAGCACCCCGAGGGACAGTAATCCTGTACCCAGAGGCCGTTGTCTCTTCGCTCACGCGAAAGAGGCACCTGTTCTCACCACGCCGACCTTTCCTATCAGTTGCATACGCCACGCACAGGCGCGGCGTGAATACTGACAGGTAAGTTCGGAATAAATAAGTCCGTTATTGCCGGAGCAAACGGTCGGCTAAACGGAACCCCTTAGACCGTCTGCCAGACGTCGGCGAGCATCTTCCGGGTGTCGGCGAGGAGCTGCGGCAGCACCTTGGTGTGTCCCACGACCGGCATGAAGTTGGTGTCCCCGCCCCAGCGGGGCACGACGTGCTGGTGCAGATGGGCGGCGATGCCGGCACCGGCGGTCGAGCCCTGGTTCATGCCGATGTTGAAGCCGTGCGCGCCCGAGGCCGTGCGCAGCGCGCGCATCGCGCGCTTGGTGAACGCCGCGAGCTCGGCGGTCTCCGCCTCGTCCAGCTCCGTGTAGTCGGCGACGTGCCGGAAGGGGACGACCATGAGGTGCCCGCCGTTGTACGGGTAGAGGTTGAGCACGGCGTAGACGAGCTCGCCCCGGGCGACGATCAGTCCGTCCTCGTCGCTCTTCGCCGGGATCGAGCAGAACGGGCAGCCGTCGTCGGCCCCCGGTCCGGTCGGCTTGTTCTCCCCCTGGATGTACGCCATCCGGTGGGGTGTCCACAGGCGCTGAAAGGCGTCCGGCGCCCCCACTCCGAACTGCTGCTCCGGCTCACTCGTCATGGTGTGAAGCATATGGGCCCCGGAGCGTCGGCGACGCTCCGGGGCCCATGCGGTCCGGTCAGAGGCCCATGCGGTCCGGTCAGACCTGGACGCGGTCCTCGACGGCCTTCGCGATCTCGGCGATGGCCTCGTCGCGGGGGATGCCGTTCTTCTGCGAACCGTCGCGGTAGCGGAAGGAGACCGTGCCCGCGTTCATGTCGTCGTCACCGACGATGATCATGAAGGGGACCTTCAGCTTCTGGTGGTTGCGGATCTTCTTCTGCATGCGGTCGGACGAGGCGTCGACGTCGACGCGCAGGCCCTTCTTCCGCGCATCGGCGGCGAACTCCTGCAGGTACTCGACGTGGGCGTCGCCGATCGGGATGCCGACCGCCTGCACCGGGGCCAGCCACGCCGGGAAGGCACCCGCGTAGTGCTCCAGCAGGACCGCGAAGAACCGCTCGATCGAACCGAACAGCGCCCGGTGGATCATGACCGGCCGCTGCCGCGAGCCGTCTGCCGACGTGTACTCGAGGTCGAAGCGCTCCGGCAGGTTGAAGTCCAGCTGGATGGTCGACATCTGCCAGGTGCGGCCGATGGCGTCCTTCGTCTGCACCGAGATCTTCGGGCCGTAGAAGGCCGCGCCACCCGGGTCGGCGACGAGCTCGAGGCCCTGCTTCTCGGCCACCGCGCGCAGCGTCTCGGTGGCCTCCGCCCAGGTCTCGTCCGAGCCGACGTACTTCTCCGGGTCCTTGGTGGACAGCTCCAGGTAGAAGTCGTTGAGGCCGTAGTCGCGCAGCAGGTCCAGGACGAAGGTGAGGGTGCGGTCGAGCTCCTCCGCCATCTGCTCACGGGTGCAGTAGATGTGCGCGTCGTCCTGAGTGAAGCCCCGGGCACGGGTCAGGCCGTGGACGACGCCCGACTTCTCGTACCGGTACACGGTCCCGAACTCGAACATGCGCAGCGGCAGCTCACGGTACGACCGGCCCCGCGCGTCGAAGATCAGGTTGTGCATGGGGCAGTTCATGGGCTTGAGGTAGTAGTCCACGCCCTCGTCGAGCTGCATGGGCGGGTACATGCCGTCGGCGTACCAGTCCAGGTGACCCGAGGTCTCGAAGAGCTTCCCCTTGGTCGCGTGGGGGGTGTAGACGAACTCGTAGCCCGCCTCCTCGTGCTTGCGGCGCGAGTAGTCCTCCATGACCCGGCGGATGATGCCGCCCTTGGGGTGGAAGACGGCGAGGCCGGAGCCGATCTGCTCCGGGATGGAGAAGAGATCCAGCTCGGAGCCGAGGCGGCGGTGGTCGCGCTTCTCGGCCTCGGCCAGGAACTCCAGGTGGGCCTTCAGCTCGTCCTTCGACGGCCACGCGGTGCCGTAGATGCGCTGGAGCATCGGGTTCTTCTCACTGCCGCGCCAGTACGCGGCGGCGTTGCGCATCAGCTTGAAGGCCGGGACGACCCGGGTGGTGGGCAGGTGGGGACCGCGGCAGAGGTCCTTCCAGCACAGCTCGCCGGTCTTGGCGTCCAGGTTGTCGTAGATGGTCAGCTCGCCGGCGCCCACCTCGACGTCCGCGCCGTCGTCGTGCGAGGCGGAGCCCTTGAGGCCGATCAGCTCCAGCTTGTACGGCTCGTCGGCCAGCTCCTCACGGGCGGCCTCGTCGGTGACCACGCGGCGGGAGAACTTCTGCCCGCGCTTGATGATCTCCTGCATCTTCTTCTCGATGAGCTTGAGGTCATCGGGGTGGAAGGGCTTCTCGACGTCGAAGTCGTAGTAGAAGCCGTCCTTGACCGGCGGGCCGATGCCCAGCTTGGCCTCGGGGAAGAGCTCCTGCACGGCCTGGGCCATGATGTGCGCGGTCGAGTGGCGCAGGATGTTCAGGCCGTCCTCGGAGGAGACCTCGACGGGCTCGATCTCCTCGCCGTCGGCGACGACGTAGGCCAGGTCCTTGAGCTCGCCCGCCACACGCGCGGCGACGATGGTGCGCTCACCGGAGAAGAGGTCGGCGGCGGTGGTGCCCGTCGTCACCACGCGCTCTTCCCGCTCGGAATCGCGTTGGATGATCACACGGACGTCTGACACCGGTCTCTCCTGACATCTGGGGCGCCACAGCGGTCGCTGCGCGCCTGAATCGTACCGAGCCCGGCCAGGTGGTCGCTAAATGGTTATGGCTCGTCGGCGGGCTAATCGGCGTCGCGCCGGTCCCCGAAGAGGTCGAGGTTCTCCTGGAGGTACTTCAGCAACCGGTCCCGCTCCGCCTCGTCGACCTGGACGGGCAGGACGCCCCGGGCCTCGGCCAGCCGTCGGAAGCCGCCCCGGCTCTCCAGCCGGCCGTCGACGGTGACGGGCACCCCGGCCAGGTGGGCGTGGCCGGCGACGCGGTAGTCCTCCTCGTCGAGGGTGATCCGCACCTGGGCGACATCGGCCCCGTCCAGCACCCTCAGCCGCACCACGCCCGCGCCGCCCGGCGTCTCGCGCCGCATCCGCACCACCGTCCCGGTGAGGCGGACGGGCACCGAGGGCTCGTCGCGGATGTAGCGGGCCCCGGCCTCCCGCAGGGCGGGCAGATCGCCGGGCGAGAACTCCACCGGCTCGGGGCGGGTGGCGAAGCCGTGCGGTGTCCCCGCCACGGGCGCCCACTCCACCGCGATCCGGATCCCCTCGGAGCCGCCGACCAGGGTGGCCAGGGCCTGGGTGAGCTCCTGGCAGACCCCGGCCTCCACAGCGGCGTCGAAGGCGTCCATCCGGCCGGTGGCGCGCCGGTAGTCGGTGGCGTCCCGGGCCGCCTGGAGGGCCCTGAGCAGCGCGCCGACCAGCGCGCGGCCGCCCTCGGGGGGGCCGCCGACGGGCACGAAGGCGCTCAGCTCCCGCCCGCCGGCCGCGGGCCCGGCGAGCACCGCGGCCAGGGCCGCCTCGGCCTGCCGGCGGCGCCGGGCGCCGTGGAACCCGGCCCGGCCCCCGGCGGTCTGGGCGGCGGCCAGCAGCATGGCGCGCGCCCCGGTGCGCAGCCGTTCCTGGGCGCCCCACGCGGCGGCCGGGGCCCGGGTCTCGGGGACCTCCCGCCACCAGCGGATCTCGTCGCTGGGCACCCGCAGCGCGACGAGGATGTCCCGGGCGGAGGGCACAGCACAGCGCTCCAGCGCGGTGAGGGCCTCGGCGAGCAGATCGGCGCTGTCGGGATAGGCGCGGCTCTCGGGCACCAGGAGGCTGGTGCCGGGCCCGTCGGGGGGCGTCCAGCGGCCGTAGCGCCCGGTCTCTCCCCCGCGCCGCCGCCAGCCGTGGCGGGCGAGCAGGGCGCCGAGGACGGCGGGGTCGGGGTGGTGCGGGGGTTCTTCGGTCGGCCGGTGCATCAGGGTCTCCCTCCCGCCCCGACCCGGGTCATGATCTCGCAGAGCGCTCGGTCGTCGAAGACCCGCGAGGTCGGGATCCGCACGGTGGTCCTGTTCCTGCCGGTCACGGGGTGGCCGGCGAGGTTGGTCCAGTAGCAGCAGTGGCGCAGCGCCAGGTGGTCGTGGCCGGCCCGCAGCCAGTCGTCCCTGGCCCGGGGCACGATCATCACGACGAGGATCTTGTGGACCGAGACGGGGGTGCGGGCCAGCTTGACCAGGTGATCGTTGTCGAGGGTGAAGCCGAACGTCCGGGGCGCGCCCGGGCCCGGCGGGCCGGGGGGCCGGGGGGCCAGCTGGTAGGTGCTCTTGAGCTGCACCTTGATGGTGACCTCGTCGTCGACTTCATGGCCGGGGGCGCTGTGGCTGACGTGCCAGTCGATGCCGTTGTCGGGGAACGGCTGGGCGAGTGAGCAGCCCGCGGCGGCCGCGACGGCGTGCAGATAGCCGATCTGGAGGGTCTCCATGCAGGCGGTCGTGGCGAGGGTGCCGCGCCGGGCCGTGAGCGGCCCGGCGGGCGGGCGGGTCACGGGGGCGGCCGGGTCGGGCTGAGCGAGCGCCATGTCCGAAAAACCTTCCGGGCTCGCCGGTGCTGGGTGCGTAAAGGGTCGTACATCTGTGTTGTCTCCACACGAACTCACCGGCAAACAGGGGCGGTTCGGGTACGGGGATGCCCGGGTATCACCAGGCGGGGAGGGGAAACACGCCATGTGTCGGACAAGCGCGAGGAGTTGTGCCATGCCGTGCTGGTTCGAGGGGCCGCTCGCGGCCTTCGACACCGAGACGACCGGGGTGGACGTGGAGCGGGACCGGATCGTCTCGGCGGCCTTTGTGACGCAGTCGCAGCCGGGGGCGGTGCCGGTCGTCACCCGATGGCTGGTGAATCCGGGGGTTCCCGTGCCGGAGGAGGCCACCGCGATACACGGGCTGGACGAGGAACATCTGCAACGGCACGGCCGGTGGCCGGCGCCGGTGATGGAGGAGGTCGCCCGGGCCCTGTCGGGTCACGCGGCGCGCGGGATACCCCTGGCGGTGATGAACGCGCCGTTCGACCTGACGATGCTGGACCGGGAGTTGCGGCGGCACCGGGCGTCGTCGCTGGCCGGTTATCTGGGGGGCGCCGCGCTGTGCGTGCTGGATCCCTGGGTGCTGGACAAACATCTGGACCGCTACCGCAAGGGCCGTCGCACCCTGTCGGACCTGTGCCGGCAGTACGGGGTCGAGCTGACGGGCGCCCATGACGCGGCGGCGGACGCGGCGGCCACGCTGGAGGTCGTCCGGGCGGTGGGGCGGCGGTTCGCCTCGCGCCTGGAGCGGCTGAGCCCGCCCGAGCTGCACACCCGGCAGGCGGTGTGGCACGCGGCGCAGGCGCGCGGTCTCCAGGCGTGGTTCGCGCGCAACGGTTCCGAGGAACAGTGCGATCCGGCGTGGCCGCTGAGGCCGGAGCTGACGGCGGCGGCGTGAGGCCCGGGGCCCCGGGGACGGCCGGCAACGCGGAAGGCCGGTCCGTCACTTGACGGACCGGCCTTCCGGTGATGTGGGCGATACTGGGATCGAACCAGTGACCTCTTCGGTGTGAACGAAGCGCTCTCCCGCTGAGCTAATCGCCCGGGATTCGCACCGGGTTCCCCCGGCGACGCACTGAACAATACAGGTCGCGGCGGCCGTCCTTCAAATCCCCGGGGTCCGGCGCTCCAGCAGGGCCCGCAGTCCGCGGCGGCCGGCGCGCATCATCCAGGCGTGGTTGGCGAGGAAGAGGGGGCGGCCGGGGAGGGCGAGGCGGCGCATCAGGGGTTTGCGGACGTCGACGTCCTGCTCGAAGCGGGCGACGCTGCCGCCGGCGCCGTGGGGGCGGACCGTCCAGCGGGCCCAGCCTTCGAGATCGCCGGTCATGACGATCTCCAGGACCCGCTCCGCCGGGTCGCGCCGGCTCTCCCGGGCGGCGATCACGAGCTCGTAGGGCAGCAGGGAGCGGAAGCGCACGGTGCCGCTGACGTCGTCGGCGCGCCCGACGCGACGGACCTGGGGCCACCAGGCGGGGTAGCCCTCCGCGTCCTCCAGCACGGCGTAGACGGCGGCCGGCGGCGCGGGCAGGATCCACTCGTCGTGGAAGCGGTAGTGGTGCACGGAGGGCGTGCGACGACGTGGCATGCCTGCCAGGGCATACGAAAAACCGAGGGTTCGCAAGGGGTGAACCTCGCGGACCCTCGGTCCGTTACGTGGGCGATACTGGGATCGAACCAGTGACCTCTTCGGTGTGAACGAAGCGCTCTCCCGCTGAGCTAATCGCCCGGGCGCACCGCAAACATTACCGCATGTCAGACGGTGCTCCGAACCGCGCGTGCCTGGTCAGGGGCGCGGCCGGGGTCAGCCGCCGGCCCGCCACGGCATCTCCAGCCCGTACTGGGCGACGTACGCGGCCACGAGCCCGGCGACGATCACCAGCCCGGCGACGGTGAGGGCGATGTTGCGGCGGCGCACCTTGGGGTCGAGCGCGCGCCGGGCCGCCTCGGTGACCTTGCGCCTGGTCCAGCGGAGCACGAGCTGGGCCCAGACGAACTCGGTGGCCCAGATCGCCATGCCGGCGAAGATCACCAGCCAGCCGGGGCCGGGCAGGGGAAGCATCACGATCCCCGCGACGACCACCGCCAGCCCGACGACGAAGACGCCGGCCTGCCAGCTCAGATGCAGGGTCCGGGAGCGCCGGACGAAGTGCGGGGCCCGGGAGCCGAGCCGCTCCCGGTCGGTGCCGGAGCCCTCGGGCCCGGCGGCGGTCCGCTGGTCACTCTCCGCGTTCATACGACCCAACGTACCGGAAAGTCCGGAACTCACCGGTTCGGCGGTACCCGCGCCGGAACGACTCGGCCGTCCGAGGTATCCGAACAGTCTCAAAACGGTCAGAGGGGTTTACAACGGCACCGTAGGTGGCATGTCGATTTCGCCGACGTGCGAATCCCCGAGCGCACACTGAGCGAAAGGCCCTGGCGCTTATGAACACCACGGTCAGCTGCGAGCTGCACCTGCGCCTCGTTGTGTCGAGCGAATCCTCACTGCCTGTTCCCGCAGGCCTGCGGTACGACACGGCCGATCCGTATGCCGTGCACGCCACCTTCCACACCGGAGCCGAAGAGACGGTCGAATGGGTCTTCGCCCGAGACCTGCTCGCGGAGGGTCTTCACCGACCCACCGGCACGGGCGACGTCCGGGTGTGGCCCTCCCGCAGCCACGGGCAGGGCGTCGTCTGCATCGCGCTGAGTTCACCGGAGGGCGAGGCCCTCCTGGAGGCCCCGGCGCGAGCCCTGGAGTCGTTCCTGAAGCGGACCGACGCCGCCGTGCCGCCAGGCACCGAACACCGTCACTTCGATCTGGACACCGAGCTCTCGCACATCCTGGCCGAGAGCTGACGCCGGACCGGAGCTGACCGGGCGCGCCGGCCCACTCGGGGAGGCCACGCGCCACATGTCCCGTCCTGTACGGGCACGACACCGCGCCGTCACCGTGGAACCACCACGGGCGACGGCGCTGTCGCGCTCCCGAGCCGCTAAAGTCTGCTCCCCGCGGTCGAACACTTGCCGCCTTCGTCCGTCCGGCCAGGGGAGCGAACGATCCGTGCTGATCAACCACGACACCCGGCGCACGCTCGACAGCGTCGTCGATCTGCTGAACACCGACCTCGACGGCCTGCCCGCGCTGCGGGGGTTCGCCGGGCGGCACGAGATCAACGGCATCGGAGCGCTCGGGGAGCAGGACCTGACGGCCGTGCGGTCCATACGCGACCGGCTCACCCAGGTGTTCGACGCCCAGGACGCGACGACCGCGGCGGGCCTGCTCAACTCCCTGGTCGCCGAGGCGGGCACCACCCCCCGGCTGACCGACCACGACGGCCACCCCTGGCATGTCCACTACTTCGCGCCCGGCGCCTCGCTCGCCGAGCACCTCGCGGCCGACGGCGGCATGGCGCTGGCGTTCCTGCTGGTCGAGGGCGAACTGGAGCGGCTGCGGCGCTGCGTGGCGCCGGGCTGCGGACGCGCCTTCGTCGACCTCTCCCGCAATCGCTCCCGGCGCTACTGCGACGGCCGCACCTGCGGAAACCGTCTGCACGTCGCCGCCTACCGGGCCCGCCGCCGGGAGGCCGGGGACTGACCGGGCGGCGGTCGCGGCGCGTCACCAGCGGTAGAGGTCGTGCACGGCGGTCAGCAGGATCAGCGTCCCGACAAAGGCCAGGAAGAACATCAGCGGCGGTTGGGACAGCGCGAACAGACAGCCGCGCGGTTCATCGGTGATCTCGGCCGGTTCGTCGTTCATCTCCCCGAGATCATGGCGTAGCCGTGCCGCCCGGGCTCACCAACACGTCACTCATGCGAGGGAGTTCGGCAGAAGTTCGTCAGATTCCGTGTTTCTTCAGTATCGCTTCGATATCGGAGAAGTCCTCGTCGCCCGAGGCGGGCTTCCCCCGGCGGGCGGACCCGAGCGAGGGCGCGGAGGCGGCGGGCGCCACGACGTCACGGCCCGGGGCGCCGGCAGTGGCCTTGCGCTCCTTACGGCCGCCGCCCCGGCGGCCGGCCCGGCGGTCGGCCCGGCGGTCGGCCGCCCGCCCGGCGAGGAAGAGCAGGGCCGACAGCGCCAGCACACCGAAGCCCGCCCACACGGTCGGCTTGAGGACCAGCCCGGTGAGCCAGTCGACGACGCCCGTCATGACCAGCCCGACGGGGATGAGCGACCACGCCGCCAGGCGGATCGCGGCGCGGAAGCGCTTGCGGTACGCCGTCACCAGGGCGATGCCCAGGCCTGCGGCGGACACCGCGGCGCATACGGTCGAGGTCAGCATCCGGGTCCTCCCGCCGGTGACGTCCTTTCGCCTTCCATCGTGCACCGGACGCCCCCGGAACGGCCATGAACAGGCCCGGGATCGGGGAGATCTCCGGGTCACCCGGAGCCCGCCTCCTCCCCGGGGGCGAGACGGCACCCCGCGGCACGGGCTGGAAGACTGGCCCCATGAGCGATTCCGACACCCCCCGCGCCGTGCTCGACGTCTTCTGCGAGCTCCAGTGCCCCGACTGCCACCAGGCCCTCGACGACATCCGGGCGCTGCGCGCCCACTACGGCGACCGGCTGGAGATCCGGCTGCGGCACTTCCCGCTGGAGAAGCACAAGCACTCCTACGCGGCGGCCCAGGCCGCCGAGGAGGCGGCCGAGCAGGGCAAGGGCTGGGAGTACGCAGAGGCCGTACTGGCCCGGACCGAGGAGCTCGGCGCCCGGGGGGAGCAGGTGCTGGTCGCGGTCGCGAAGGAGCTGGGGCTGGACGCCGAGGAGGTGGACATCGCGCTCATCGACGGCCGGCACATGCTGATCGTCGACGCCGACCAGGCCGAGGGCAAGGCGATCGGCGTCACCGGCACGCCCACGTATGTGATCGGCGGGGAGCGGCTGGACGGCGGGAAGAGCCAGGAGGGTCTGCGCGAGCGGATCGAGGAGATCGCGGACCGTCTCCTGGCGGGCTGAGCGCCCCGAAGGGGCGCGGGGCAGATTCGATATGCGGCTACCGCCGCGTGGGCGCGACCGGCCACGGACGGCCCGCAGGCGCCCCACAACCCCTCAGAACAACGGCTTGTACAGGTCGATCTCAGTGGCCTCGTAGCCCAGAGACTCGTAAAGCCGCAGCGCCGCCGCGTTCCCGGCGAAGACGTTGAGACCCATCGTGCGGGCGCCGGCCGCCCTGCCCTCGCGTTCGGCGAGGTGCATCAGGCTGCGGCCGTGGCCCCGGCGCCGGTGGGCGCCGGCCACCTCGACGTCGTAGACGAACGCCCACCCGTCGCGGAGCACCACCCACAGCGTGCCGACGTCCACGCCGTCGTGGGCGAGGACGCGGAAGACGCAGCCCGGGCTGGCCAGCCCCCGGGGCTGCGACGAGGCGTCGTCCCGGGCCACCCGGTCCTCGGCCTGGTCGCGGGGCACGCCGCGGTCGGCCCAGTCCTGGGCGTAGGCGGCCCGGGCGCGCGAGCGCCAGCTCCGGTGGAACTCCTCGTCCATGGGCCGGGCCGCGCTGCCCGCCGGGAGGCCGGGGGTGGCGCCCAGTGGTTTGGCCATGCCACGGGCGCGCTCCGTGTAGCCGAGCGCGCCCATCAGCCCCAGCGCCGTCGCCGCGTCGGCGGGGACCGTCGCAAGGACCTGTCCGCAGCCCCAGCCGCGCAGCACCTCCTCGGCGGCCAGCAGGGCCACCGTGCCGCGCCCCCGGTGGCGGTCGCGTTCGTCGACGGCGAGCCGGGCGATCCTGCCGAAGGCCGGGCCGAAGCGGGTGTCGGTGGTGAGGTCGATCCGGCCGACGGGCCTGCTGTTGACGCAGATGTCGTAGGAGCGGGACCTCCGGCCGTCCGGATCTCGACGCTCGGGTGCGGTGGGGCGCAGCGTGGTGGTCACGTTGGTGTTGTACCGGGCCCCGGCCGCGCCGTCACCCACGTCTCGTCGATTGGAGGGGCTACGGATCGATGTCGGCGGCCGAGCGCTCTTCGAAGATCCGCATCGCCTTTGCCGTCACCGGGCCCGGGGCGCCGGGCAGTTGACGGCCGTCGAGGGTGCGGACGGCCTGGACGTCGCGGAGGGAGGAGGTCAGGAAGACCTCCTCGGCGCGCTCCAGGGCGTCGAAGGGCAGCTCGGTCTCCTTGGCGCCGGCCCACTCGACGACGAGGGCGCGGGTGATGCCGGGCAGGCAGCCCGAGGAGAGCGTCGGGGTGTGGAGCTCGCCGTCGAGGACGACGAAGACGTTGGAGCCGGTGCCCTCGCAGAGCGCGCCGACGGTGTTGGCGAACAGCGCCTCGGTGGCGCCGTGGGCGCGGGCGTGGGCGAGGGCGACGACGTTCTCCGCGTACGAGGTGGACTTGGCGCCGGCGAGGGCGCCGCGCTCGTTGCGGGTCCAGGGGACGGTCACGGCGGCCGTGGCGGGGGCCGGGGCCGTGTGCTCGGCGAGGGCGACCACGAGGGTGGGCCGGGCGGTGCTGCGGTCGGAGCCGAGCGGGGCGATGCCCCCGGTGTAGGTGACGCGCAGCCGGCCGAGCGGCATGCGGTTGGCCTCCAGGACCGCCGCGCAGGCCCGGCCGACCTCGTCGAGGTCGGGCTCGGGCAGGCCCAGGAGGCGGGCCGAGGAGGCGAGCCGGGCCAGATGGCGGGTCATGGCGAAGGCCTTGCCGTCGGTCGTCCTGAGGGTCTCGAAGACGCCGTCGCCGACCGTGAGTCCGTGGTCGAACACCGAGACACGCGCGCTGTCCGCGTCGCGGAGCGCGCCGTCGCTCCAGATCATCACCGTTCCGTCCCTCCTGCCGGCTGATGTGTGCCCGACGCTATCGCGAGGAGGCGGGCGGCCTTGAGTTCCGTCTCGGCCCACTCGCGCTCCGGGTCGGAGCCCCAGGTGATGCCCGCGCCGGTGCCGAAGCGCAGCACCGGGCCGCCGGTGGCCGTGCGGTCGATCCAGAAGGTGCGGATGCCGACGGCGAGCTCACCGGCGCCCCGGTCGGCGTCCACCCAGCCGATGCCTCCGCAGTAGGGGCCGCGGGGCGCGGTCTCCAGGGCCTCGATGATCCGCAGGGCGCTGCTCTTGGGGGCGCCGGTGACCGAGCCGGGCGGGAAGGTGGCGGCGAGCAGCTCGGGCCAGCCCGCCCTCTCCGCGAGTTCGCCGCGCACGGTGGAGACGAGGTGGACCAGGCCGGGGTGGGGTTCGACGGCGCAGAGCTCGGGGACGGTCACCGATCCGGGGGCGCAGACGCGGCCGAGGTCGTTGCGGACCAGGTCCACGATCATCACGTTCTCGGCGTGGTCCTTCTCCAGCAGGTCGGCGGCGGTGCGGCCGGTGCCCTTGATGGGGCCGGAGGTGACCGTCGTGCCCTCGCGGCGGAGATAGAGCTCGGGCGATGCGGTGGCCACCTCGATGCCGTGGGCGGGCAGCCGGACCGTGCCCGCGTAGGGGGCGGGGTTGCCCCGGGCCAGCAGGGCGGTGAGGGCGTCGACGTCGGCGCGGTCCGCGTCGGGCAGCGGCGCGCTCAGCACCCGGCAGAGGTTGGCCTGGTAGACCTCGCCGGCCGCTATGTGCTCGCGGACGCGGCGTACGCCCGCGACGTAGCCGTCGCGGTCCAGGGAGCTGGTCCAGGTGTCCGGGGCGGGGCCGTGCCAGGAGTCGCCCGCATCCGGGCCGGGCGCGGGGGCGGGACGCACGTCGCCGAAGCGGGCGCAGCACAGCCCTCCCTCGAAGTCGGCGACCACGGCCCACCAGCCGGTGGACTCCAGGGCCGCCGGGTCGGTGGTGACGTCGCGCAGATCGGTGGCGAGGAGCCCGCCGAAGCGAGCCATCGGGGAGGGCGTCGGGAGGAGGCTGTGCACGTCATCGAGTCTATGGCGGGGCCCGCGGACGGCCTCCGGACGACGGCCGGACGACGGCCCCGGGAACGATCAGCGCAGCATGCTGGGCAAACGGAATTTGAGCTGGCGCCGGAATCCGCTAAAGTTCAACACGTCGCCGGGACGCGGAAGCGAAACGGCGGAGAGCAGCTCTCGGGTGAAACCCCCGAGGGAGGCCAAATGCGGACGTAGCTCAGTTGGTAGAGCACCACCTTGCCAAGGTGGATGTCGCGAGTTCGAGTCTCGTCGTCCGCTCGAGTTGGGGGATCTTCCCGAACCCCCGCACTCCTGGTGGAGTGGCCGAGAGGCGAGGCAACGGCCTGCAAAGCCGTCTACACGGGTTCAAATCCCGTCTCCACCTCCAAGGACGATTAGCTCAGCGGGAGAGCGCTTCCCTGACACGGAAGAGGTCACTGGTTCAATCCCAGTATCGTCCACCAGGTCCGCAAGGACCTTCCCGCGCGATTAGCTCAGCGGGAGAGCGCTTCCCTGACACGGAAGAGGTCACTGGTTCAATCCCAGTATCGCGCACGCAGTACGCAGCACCATCCCGGACGATTAGCTCAGCGGGAGAGCGCTTCCCTGACACGGAAGAGGTCACTGGTTCAATCCCAGTATCGTCCACCAGGTCCACATGGGCCTTCCCGCGCGATTAGCTCAGCGGGAGAGCGCTTCCCTGACACGGAAGAGGTCACTGGTTCAATCCCAGTATCGCGCACACGACCGGCCGGGGCCGGAGCTCGGAAGAGCTCCGGCCCCG